>PBYS01000071.1 GCA_002729725.1 Puniceicoccaceae bacterium | reverse complement strand
CCCGCAGGCGATTGGAGTGCTTCGCAAATGGCTCAACCAGCCCAGTGCCTGCTTGCTCGATGGCGGATATGACAGCGATGCCATTCGTGAGTTTATTGTGCAAAGCTCGGGCACCGCCGTCATACCGCCAAACCCGACAAGAGCATCCAAGATTGAGTATGACAAGCATCTCTATAAAGAAAGACACAAAGTCGAAAACCTGTTCCAACGACTAAGCAGTGTTTTTAATTAGATCGACAAGCATAACGCAATTTTAATGATCTTTACTCTTGTATATTCAGCCCCTGGGAGCAGCATTAGCGGCTGTCATGCAACAAGATCGAATACACCTAGATGCCGAGGCCTGGTCAGGCCTAAAAAAATTAATGATTTCCGCAGTACGCTAGCAGGGATCCAGCGCCGGGGGCCCAAGCCGAAAAACGACCGTGAAATGCTGGAGGCGATGCTTTGGATACTCCGAACAGGGGCACCATGGCGGGATCTCCCCAAGAGCTTCCCACCTTGGGAATCGGTTTACTCAAGATTCCCAAGGTGGACGGATCTCGGTCTATGGGCTCATCTGCTCGCATATTTTCGAAGTGAGTTGGCCGACGAAGAATACCTGATGATCGACAGCTCCGGCGTCCGTGTGCATCAGGACGCCTCGCGTGTAAAGGAGGCGAACTTCCAACAGGCTATGGGAAGAAGCAAAGGCGGTTTGTCTACTAAGATACATATGGCCTGCGACGCACTGGGATACCCGCTAGGCTTCATACTCACTGGGGCGGGGCGCCACGACTGCACACAAGCCAGAGCGCTGGTCGACAAATTTATTCGCCCGCAGCAGAAGTGCCTAATGGATGCAGGCTACGACAGCGATGATATCCGAAGTTGTGTCATGCAACAAGGTGCCACCGCCGTCATAGCCTACAGAAAGAACCGTGTGAAAGTCCCCGAGTTCGACAAGGACATTTACAAAGAGCGGCATAAAGTTGAGAACCTGTTCCAAAAAATTAAACGCTACCGACGAGTTGCAATGCGATTTGAAAAGTTGCAAATGACCTTCGCCGCGATGGTCGCGATCGCTTCGATCCTCGTATGGATCAAACTTTAATTAAAAACACTGCCGCTAAAATTCGCCATAGAGTCAATTATGTGGCTAAAATGCATAGATTATACATTTTAGCCACTTTTGTTTTGATTGGCTTCTAGTGTGCTCATGTCGCAGCAAATACAAGTTTGATACGACTATGATGACTCACACTAGCAAGCTCCCATTCGAAACCTTACTGCAAGCGTCTGGAGCAACTCCTGCCGCCTACCGCCGACACTACCGCTCTCGGAATCAAGTGCCTCAACAGCATGCCGAGGCCTCGCATGCGCTGCGTCCGGACACTACAAGCTTTGACGACAGCGTCATTCTCAGCCTCCACAAAGGCACTCTCGCCGCAAAGCAAAACATCACTCCAGCCATCTTTACGCTAATAATGATGGCGCTGCTGGCATGGGCATACAATGCGATCCCGGCAGTTGGTGCATTTTTCAATCAAGTCAGCGTCCTGAAGCAAAACATGGGAATCTCGTTTGCTATCGTAGCTTCCGGCCTCTGCATCGGCCTGCTCTCAGAGAGTATCACGATCCTCTCCGGGACCACTAGGCGCTGGACCATGCAGAATACACTAAGCTTTGCCTTCCTCTTTATCACCTTCGGGCTGATGTCGGCAATCATTTACAGCTTTCCTACGGACCTACAATTAGCCATCTCCATCATCGCAATTAGCCTCTGGGTCTGCATCCTGAACATGCTGACCAAGAGTAAAACGGCATAAGGCTCAAGCTGCTCGCCGTCGGCACATTTGTCGCCGACTACCATAAAGTCGTCCGACATTATCCAAGTGAACGTGCCAGCTCACGCATATTCGAGGAAGTGGTCAGCCCGGGAGGGGCCCCGCTTAACCTGCTCATCAACTTAGCGAAGCTCAAATCCGGATTTTCCCTCAAAGCAGCCGGTAGCATCGGACAGGATTTAGACGGTCAATTCATCGCTGAACAATGCACACAGCATGGCATCGACATCAGACGGCATCCTGCCGCTCGCAGACAGTATGGAGTTCTACCAAAGCTTCGAGACTGTTAGCCTTTAGCTCTGGTCTTGGTGAACAGCTGATACATTTAATCATATTAGATACTATGAATCTAAAAACGGATTTCGATGCGCTCTTCCAGCAATCAGCCGAGCGCTCGCTCGATACGATCGAGAGACGAGCTCAAGCGGCGCAATCCCCGCAGCGGGTATATAAAAGCAGAAAGTGATCCAAGCCTCGATCAAGTCCGTATTGAATACATTGGAGCTATAAATATGCTAGGGGCATTGTTTATTTATATTAAACAATCCTTAAGCATCAGAATCGCATTCAAATAGACAATGCTGCGTTCTCAATCAATCTCTCCATGCTCAGCATCGGCCAGACCGTCGAAGGCAAATTCAAATTCATCATCGCCGAGGGTGAATCCGCCGATCGCCCCATCCCACCGACTGGCAACACCAACACCCACGGCGTCTTCAAGCCCAACGTACGCAGCTTCCTCAAACGCTGGTGCGCCGAAGGCCCCACTCACCACTTCGCACTCGGCATCGGCCATCACGCGGACACCTTGGTCGAAATCGCCGAAGCACTCGGCATCGAATATGCGATCACCACCCCCTAACCTGAGTATATGGGCGCATCCTCGGGCAGGGCCTTCAACTTTTGTAGCAGACAGGGCCAGGCAAATGGAAACAAAATCAAATCGCCAGCGCGTAATCAAAGGACTCCTCCGAGTCGATTTTCCAACAATTCTTCTTTACTCCTTGGCGGACCGCCATGCGCCCTAACGCCTGTGCACAGAGCTCGGCGCGCAGCCCATAACTTTGCGAAAGACCCTGGAAAAGTGCAGCTGGTCTTCATAGCCCAGTTCGCGGGCCACCGCCCCGACCTGTAACTGTCCATCACGAAGGAGCAACCAAGCGGCACTCATCTTGCGGTGCAAGAGCACCTGATAGGGCGACTCTCCATGGTATTTGCGAAAGATCCGGCATAAATATTCGCCACTGTAGCCGGTGCGTTTCGCCAGATCCGCCAGTGAGTAGAGGCTCCGGTAGTCGCGCTGCAAAATGTCCATCGCCAAATCATAGACCTTGCGCGAGCCCGACTTATCCCCACGCACTGTGCCCCGGTGTCGCGCCATCAAACTCAGCAACACCTGCTCCAAGCCAGCGATCACATTGAGCGTTTGGGCGTCACTCTGCGTGCCTTCATCCAGCATTTGGTCAAAAATCGATACAATCGGTGCCGCGTTGCCGAGCTGGATCAAGCGCCCGGGCTCGAGGCCGGACTCACGCCAGACAGGGGGAAAGCTATCGCCGCCACAAACCATGAAATACTTTCGAAAAGGCCGCTCCCGCTCATTCCCGAAGTGCTGCGCCACATGAGGTCCATAGGTAAACACCGAGCCATGACGCAAGCGTCGCTGAACGCTTCCTTCGTCATAGAACCCATGCCCGTCAGCGATAAATTCAAGAGTCCAGAACGGAAAGCCATTGCGTTCAATTCTGTAATCCGGCGCACACGCTTCAAACCCCAGCATAAAGATCCCCCCGGGAATCAGCGAATCCCCCCTGGGCAGGTTCGCATAGCGAGCTTTCGTAATCTGTGGTGACAATTCTAGGGGAAACTCCGGCATGCGATTCTAACAGTTCAATAATATCCATACTGAGTCAGAAATTGCACTGGCGTTCAACTGTCTTTTGAGGCAGAATCTAGCTTTCGCCCTGAATGCTGCCCACAGCGTATGTCTGAAGCTAAAAAACCTTCGATCGTCCCCAGGAAATTATGAACAAACACCCATTCCCCTTCCCCAAAATCGGCATTCGCCCGACCATTGACGGGCGCCTCGGCGGCGTGCGCGAGTCCCTAGAGGACCAGACCATGGCGATGGCCCAACGTGTCGCCGATCTGTTCACCTCGGAGTTGCGCAACCTAGACGGCAGTCCGGTCGAGTGCGTAATTGCCGACAGTAACATCGGTGGCGTGCGCGAAGCCGCCGCCTGCGAAGACAAATTCCAGCGCGAAGGCGTCGGCCTGAGCGTGACGGTGACGCCCTGCTGGTGCTACGGTTCCGAGACCATGGACATGGACCCGCACCGCCCGAAAGCGGTCTGGGGCTTTAACGGCACCGAGCGCCCCGGCGCGGTTTACTTGGCAGCCGTACTCGCCGGCCACACCCAAAAGGGCATCCCGGCCTTCGGCATTTACGGCAAAGATGTGCAGGAAGCGGGCGACGAAACCATGCCGGAAGACGTGGTGGAGAAGCTGCTCAATTTCGCCCGTGCCGGACTCGCCGTCGCTTACATGCGCGGCAAGGCCTACCTCTCCATGGGCGGCACTTCCATGGGCATCGCTGGTTCCGTAGTCGCCCCTTCTCTTTGGGAGAAGTACTTCGGCATGCGGGTCGAGGCCATTGACATGACAGAGTTTGCCGGCCGTATGAGCAAGGGCACCTTTGACCCGACTGAGTTCGAAAAAGCTCTCACTTGGGTGAAGGAAAACTGCCCGGAAGGTGACGACTATAACAGCGACGACACCAAGCGCAGCCGCGAACAACTCGACAGCGAATGGGAAGACTCCGTCAAAATGGCGCTCATCGCCCGCGACCTCATGGTCGGCAACGACAAGCTGGCGGAAGCCGGGTACGGCGAACAAGCCCAGGGGCACTACGCCATCGCCGCCGGTTTTCAGGGTCAACGCCAATGGACCGACCACTTCCCGAACGGTGACTTCATGGAGGCCATCCTCAACACCTCCTTCGATTGGAACGGCAAGCGCCCGCCCTACATCGTCGCCACGGAGAACGACGCCCTCAACGGTGCCGGCATGCTCTTCGGTCAGCTCCTGACCAATAGTGCGCAGATCTTCGCGGACCTCCGCACCTACTGGAGTCCCGACGCGGTGGCTCGCGTCTCTGGCGGCTACCAGCTCGAAGGCGCCGCTGAAGACGGACTACTCCACCTCATCAACTCCGGCCCGGCCGCACTCGACGGCACCGGCGATCAGAAGGATGCCGAAGGCAATCCGACCATGAAGCCCTTCTGGGAGATCACCGACGAGGAGATGAGCGCCAGCCTCAAGAACACCACCTGGCACCCCTCCATTACGGAATACTTCCCGGGCGGTGGTATGAGCACACGCTACCGCACCAAGGGGGGCATGCAGGCGACCATGATCCGTCTCAACCTCGCGGGCGAGCTCGGCCCCTGCCTGCAAATTGCCGAGGGCTGGACCGTCGACCTGCCGGAAAAGGTGCACGACGCACTCGACCAGCGCACCAACCCCACCTGGCCGACCACTTGGTTTGCGCCACGTCTCAATGGTGAAGGTGCCTTCCGCTCCACTTACGAAGTCATGAACAACTGGGGGGCCAACCACTGTGTGATGACGGCCGGCCACGTTGGCCACCTCTACATCACCCTCGCGTCCATGCTCCGCATACCGGTCTATATGCACAACGTCGAGGAAGAGCGCGTCTTCCGTCCGAGCGCATGGCGCGCCTTTGGCACCGCCGGACTGGAGGGAGCCGACTTCCGCGCCTGTGCCGCCTACGGCCCACTCTACAAATAAGCGTTTTCGAAGCTCCCGTGTTGCTCTTGCCGCACGGGAGCTTTTTGCTTCTACACCCGCCCAGACTTCGATCTAACTGTATCAAACCATGCTTAAAGGCATCTCCCCCCTCCTCTCTCCAGAGTTACTGGCTACGCTCGCCCGTATGGGACATGGCGACGAAATCATCCTCGCCGACGCGCAATTTCCTGCTGAAAGCTTTAACGATCATGTCATCCGTGCCGACGGCCTACGCATCCCGGATCTGCTCGACGCCATCCTGCCGCTCTTCGAGCTCGACGCCTACGTCGACAGCCCGCTCATTATGATGGCCGCCGTCGAAGGCGACACTCTCGACCCTGCAGTCGAGACATCCTACCGCGCCGCGATCGAAAAGCACGCACCGAATGCTCCCGCCACCGAACGCATCGACCGCTTCGCGTTCTACGACCGTGCCGAAGCTGCCTTTGCCGTAGTCATGACCGGAGAAACGGCTAAATACGGTAACATCATCCTTAAAAAGGGCGTCACTCCAATCAACTAGTTGATCGACAAAAACTTTACAGTTTCAGCTACGATCCTTCTTGAACTCTCCCCGCACTTAAAGCAACCGTGCGATCATTCTCACGCCCCGGAATCAGGCCTTTATCACTATCCCACCCGAAATCGGCACCTGGGATATTTTCCCAGATGTCCTGGCTATTCTGATACGCTCCGACTTGAACATGTGCTCGACCCCGCAGGCCAAAGATACGGCAAGGATAAGGCAGCAAGATCCGAAGGAAAACGGTTTCGAATACCTAGATCCGGAATGCTAGACCACTTCCAGAACGACCATTTGGTGGCAGAGCAGCTGCGGCACTCGAAAATTCAAGCATTCGTCATTTTGATCGAATTCGATCGCTTCACCCGTCGGCTCTAAACGGACGGATGCCACCTTGGCGTCCAGCTTCAACTCGACGGGCAAACCGTGCAAGGGTAGTAGATCCTCAATCACCTCATACGACTGCTGCATTCCGGATGCATTGCCTCCGTGCAAATCGGCCGCACCACCGCGGTTGATGGTGTTAGCGTAGAGCAGATGCAGGACGTAGCGGTTCTCCGACGTCTGTTGCATCAGCGAAACGCGTCCAGTCGACGGCAAGCCCAACACTACAACAGAGCGATCTTCCGCCAACAAATGAGCCAAGGCTTTTTCAAAATACTGGCGTAGGGCTACTTGACCATAGGAACGGTAGATCGTAAAGATCGGATGCGCCAGATAGAGGATGTTATCCTTGCGAACACCGCAGCTATAGCCGGAAGCTTCCGGTTGATTGGGCGCGTGTTGATGACTGCAAAAATGATCCCATTGCCGGTTGAAATACGGGTCGAAAATATCCCCCAGCGATTCGCCATCCGTCACTTTCAGACGACGGCTCTTGCCATACATCACCACTGGGTTATTAACGAAGTCCGCACGTAGTTCCGGATTCGGCAAAACATAATCGGGCGAATACTCGGAGATCTCCCCTACTACACCGCCGACGTCGAACAGCATGCCACCCTCGGAATCGATACCGCTATCCCCTGTCAAAAAGAGCTTCCCGCCGTCGTCGACATAGGCCTTCAACTTGGCTTCCAACTCGGAGTTCACTTCCACATCGTCGGGCAAAACCAGCAATTTGTAGGGCGCAAAATCCATAGCCGCATCGAGCACATCGAAGAGCACATGCGCTTCCAGCAGCATGCGACCCGCACCTGTATCCGAAGCCGACTCACGAGTATTCTTCAAAAAGCTCTCCGCCCCACGAATCGAGCCACTCAACAGCAACCCCACGTCCGCGACATTTCGCGCACCAGCGACAAAAACTTCTTTATCCGCAACTTCTCGGTAAGCCTCACCTATGATTCCATAGGTACTCTCATCCAACTGACCGATCGGATGCAATTGATCGCCCACGCTGCACTTCGCGCCATAGGCTAGCATTGCACTACATTCGTAGCGCAGTGCATTCGGATGCTTGTAGCCGCCGAACTCGCCCCAAGTGGTATGAAACTTACCCGTCATACCCAAGTATTCCATGTCCAGCTTGTGCACATACTTGGCAGACATCGGAAAGTGATCGTAGCCCCAACCACCCGTCGGTAAGCTCTCTAATTCGAGATGACTGAAAAATTTCAGGATGTCGCGATAACCCGGCGTCACATGTCCACTGTTGTGAAAAATCGGCATGTTCGGATCGATGGAACGCACCGTATCGGTCACCCGCTCGTAGTATTTCATCAGCCCGTCCAAACGGCTTTGCAGACGATCCTCCGGCTTCAGCGGATCCAGTCCTTTCGCCTGCATGTGCTGCAATGCGAAAACCGAGCAATCTTCCCCCTGGTTGATAATATCCAGAAAGATGCCATCCGCTTCAGGAAACAAGGCCATGACTTCACGAATCTGCTCACAAAGGTAATCCAGATAGGGCGAATGAAAGCTCATCGTCTGGAAGCCCGCATCCAGGTTGGACGGCGCCCATCCCACATAGCGCCCATCCGGCCCGACCTCGCGCCATTCGGGGTGCTCTTCCGCCGCCAAATTATGCACACCCGCCGTCAGGTAGATCGGCACATTAATATCGACTTCCTTACAGGCTTCAAACTGTGCACGCAGCAAATCAAAGGATAATCCGGGATGTCGCTGACCGACCTTGGTATTGTAATAACTCCACCCATGGTGACAGGTCGCAAAGGTACTGACACTGTTTACAGCTGCCTGCTTCAGCGTATCTTGAAAGGCCTGTTTATCAAAACGGCTGCCGATCTCTTGAATCGAACCGGATGTGTGGAAATCCAGGTGTACTTGACGGAAACGTAATGGAGTTTTCATGCAGAAAGCCTGAATGGAGGATGGCTACAGCGAAAGGCGAAAGAGTTGTCGACTCACAACAATTAGTGGTAAATATTCACCACATATGAAATGGCCACAGCGTCTAACCTCCCCCCCGAAAGTGAAACAGCTGGCATGGGCTGTCCACGGACAGCAAGTCAAGCAAGAGACGTATCGACTGCCCGACTACTGGTCACTCCACTTTTATGAATACAGGGGGCAAATCGATTGCGGGGATCAAAGCTACAAGCTTCAGCCGGGCGCGGTCTCCATCGTCCCTCCGGGCATGCCCATCACTTTCCACTATGAAGGGCCTTCCGAACACCTCTACTGTCATTTCTCCATTCCACAGATCGACTCCAAAGAGGCATCATCCTCAGCCTGCCTTCAAAACGACACAAGATTGCCTCAACTGAAAAACCTCCTGAGCAACGCCATCCCGCTCAAGCACAACGCGCCTCAACGTGTGGATCTACGACTTTGGGATGTCCTTCTGGGGATTCAGGATATTTTTGAGCATGCGGATAGTTACCCCAGGCATGATCGTATCATCGAAACGGCCACCCAGATTGTCATGCAGGAAATGGCCCAACCACTGACCATTCCAAGCCTGGCCCGACGCTGTCAAATCTCCCACAACCAACTCATCCGAATCCTCAAAGAACACACGAGGGAGTCCCCCTCCATCTGGCTGCGCCGCCTCCGCACCGATCGCGCCAGAGAACTCCTCACCTACTCGGACCTCCCCATCAAAGTCATCGCCTCCGAAGTCGGCTACCCCGACCTCCAGCATTTCAACAAGGTCATCCGGCAGCAATTCGGCCGGTCGCCCCGCACGATCAGAAAAACTAAAGAGGCGCTTTGAGCGATCTACTGACTGCCTTTCGCGAATAAAATGATGGCAAAATGAGTTCCAGACTTCGTTAATAGTGTATTCTAATTCCTTAAATCTCACCGAATACAACGATGCCTGTCTTAGATAAACCACTCGACGAACTCGTCAAATACACGACCTCCACCCCCAAGCCCGCCGACTTTGATGACTTCTGGGATAAGGGCCTCCAAGAGCTGGATGCACTGGAAGTAAAGGTCAATTTCACCCCGGTCGACTTCAAGGCACCGTTCGCCACCTGTCGTTCGATGCATTTCACCGGAACCGGCGGCGCACGGGTCCATGCTCGCATCGCCACCCCCAAGGAGCCTGCCGAACAACCCGGTCCCGCACTCCTGTTCTTCCATGGCTATTCCGGCTCATCTCCCAGCTGGGTCGAAATGCTCCCCTACGTGGCCGCAGGCTTTACCGTGGCCGGCCTCGATTGCCGCGGCCAGGGCGGCCTCTCGGAAGATACCATCTCCACCAAGGGCAACACCCTCCACGGTCACATCATCAAAGGACTCGATGATGCCCCGGAAAAACTCTACTATCGAAACGTCTTTCTGGACACGGCCCTACTCGCTCGAATCGTGATGAATCTGGACAGCGTCGATGCCGACCGCGTCGGAGCCAACGGCGGCAGCCAGGGCGGCGCACTGGCTCTGGCTTGCGGCGCACTGGAACCGCGCATCAAGCAGGTATATTCCCAGTTTCCCTTTCTCAGTGACTACAAGCGCGTCTGGGACATGGATTTGGATCAGAATGCCTACGTGGGCCTACGGGATTATTTCCGTCGCTTCGATCCCCTGCATAAGCGGGAAGCGGCCATCTTTGAAAAGCTGGGCTACATCGACGTCAGCCACCTTTCTGCACGGATTGAAGGGGAGGTTTTGATGGCGATCACTCAACTAGACAACATCTGCCCACCCTCCACTCAATTCGCCGCCTTCAATGCGATTTCCTCTAAAAAGGCCTACCTGCTCTATCCGGACTGTGGTCACGAAAACCTACCCGGGGCCAATGAGGAAGCCTACGAATTCATGATGAAGCTTTAATTCTATGAACCTACGACAAGTAACAGGACTCCTCCTCGCCGCAACACTCTGCGCGCAAACCGTATCTTGGGCAAAGCCCGTTCCAAGCGAAAAAGACGTCGCCTATAAAGCGACAAGCGCCCGCAATGTATTGGATCTCTATTATCCGGCTGCAGGCGAAGGCCCCTATCCCACCCATATCTATCTGCACGGCGGCGGCTGGACCGGAGGGAGCAAATCACTGGGGGGCACTCAAGCGCAGGTCTTTGAAAATTTGTCCGACGCCGGATTCCTTGGAATTTCCGTCGAATATCGCTTGGTCAAAGCAGATGAGGACCGCTACATGCGGACCTGCGTCGTGGACTGCATGGACGCCATCCGCTACATCTTCAATCATGCCGAAAAACTGAAGATCGATCCCGCAAATGTCTTCGTCTGGGGCGGCTCTGCGGGGGGCCATCTATCACTCCTCTGCGCCACAGCCCCCGAAACCACCTTCCCCGGTGCGGTGCCTGCGCAAGCACCGATCCAATTCCGAGCAGCCGCCGCCTTTTATCCACCAACCGACATGCTTCATTACGAAGCGATATCCGTGGAGTTCAATCACAAGCTACGCGACTTGAGCCGGCGCATAGGACGTAAGGTCGAGATCGACCCAGTCGCCTTTATCGAGATCAGCCCACTCGCCCATTTGACGAAGGAGGATCCCCCCGTCCTCATGCTGCATGGCGATCAGGATTCAGTTGTGAACATTGAACACGCCTACCGCTTTCAGAAAAAAGCCGAAACACTCGGTGTAGACTCTGAACTCATCGTCATTGAAAATGCCGATCATGGCTTTCGCGGTGCGAACGGTCAAGCGATTCAGCCCGGCCTCGATTTCATCGTCAATGCGACGGCCCAGTTTTTCATCGATCACACGACGAAATAGGATAGCTTGGAGAGATCGATCCTCTTGAACCCATAGCGGCCATTCGCTCCAGTAGCCGCTTCCTTAACATAGCTCGCAGCTCTACGTGTTCCTGACTTTTCACTAAATTATACAACTCATAGGGATCATCTTCCAAGTTGTATAAATGACTTTCTACATATTCGTCAGAGTCGGAAAACTCAGTTCGAGGCTCGTTCGTCGAAACGGCATACTTCCATCGATGCGTCCTCAAGGCATGCCCACAGGGGAAACCATAATCACCAAATTGTATGTATGAATCCTCTGACCATGCACTCTCCCCTCGAACCAAATCCAATAGCGAGCGTCCAGCCATACAGGAGGGGATTGGCAACTCAGCTGCATCCAACAAGGTTGGCGCCAAATCTACCAAGCTGGCGGCTTCCGAAAATTCGCCGCCACCATCGAATACATGCCCCCAAAGGGATAAAGGAATCCGAACTGAACTCTCATGAGGAGTTCTTTTGTACTCGTGATTTCGTGTTTTAAAATGGCAACCATGATCGCTGATAAAGGCCACGATTGTGTTTTCAGATAACTCCAGGCTATAGAGAGCATCCATCATTCGTCCCAAGGCTTCGTCCACCTTATAGACCATACCGCAATATCCAGCGAGATGCTCCCCCGCATTTCCATCCAAAGCATCTAAATCCGGCGGGCACCAACGTCCTTTGAAGCGTTCCGCATAGCCATGTGGCGCCGGATAGCTATCCGTGGAATTTTGCTGGTGTGGTTCCAAGAGAGACAAACAAAGAAAAAAGGGCTGCTCCGGATCCTCCGCACGTTTGGCTAAATAACGAATCGCAGCATCGACATGCGCGTCAACTCGATAACCAGGCAAAGTAACCGGCTTCTCCGACTCATTCCATAAAACACTCGAATAGGGCCCACTGGTGGCTTCCACAATCTCAGCCGCCAGCCAATCCTCATACCCTCCTCGCAACTCTGGACGCACAGGTCCTGCTGGCTCATCTTTTCCGGCCAAATGCCATTTACCGATATAGCCGGTCCGATAGCCCCCTTGCCTAAAACATTTTGCCAATGTTTGCGCTTCGGAATCCATGGCAATGCCATTGCACCAGACACCGGTTTGCGAAGCATATAGTCCGGTTTGCAAACAACTTCTCGCGGGTCCACACACTGGCTGGCAGGTCACCGCATTTTTAAAGAAGCTCCCCGTTCGAGACAGTCGGTCAAAATTAGGGGTCAAATCCAAAGGGTTTCCATTTAAGCCCAAGGTATCCCAGCGTTGTTGGTCGGTAAAAAAAACTATGATATTAGGGCGCATATTGAGGACTTAATTCGACTTACGCGGGCTCCATAAATCTTCCGGGCCCTTGTTTCTGTACTTCGCCTGAGCTAGAACGGACACATCTTCGAAAGTTTCTACATGCCCATCCATAAAGCATATATTAGCGGCTCCGTTACCATGCACGCTAACCCCTGAGGGGCCGAAGTCTCCCCCACGGCTAATCCCCGGCAGATTCTCCGACTGAATGGTCTTGTAGGCAGATTTTCCATATAAATGACAATCCCCCATTAATATCGTTCGAGGAGGCTCATCCACTTGTGAAAACCGAACCAGCGGCTCTCTAACTGACTGACCATGCTTATCCCCATAAATATAATAATTTACTCCGTAGAGACAGCTTTTACTATGACCAATCATGTCTAAACGGGCAGGACAGATAAAGACACCACCTGGATCATAGGTCCCATCGCCACGTTTTCCCGAAGCAACATAATCTTCAATACTGACAGCAAGCGGCGTTGGTGCCGATGCCGGAAATTGGTTATTATGATCCTGCGTATATAGAAGCACAGCACTGGCTAATTGACGTAAATTACTGGCACATTTAACATTGTCAGCAGCACGACGACTTCGTCCAATCACTGAAATGAGAATCCCAACAAGAATGCCAATAACTGCAATTACAGCTAAGAGCTCTATCAGAGTAAATCCACGCCTTCTTATTTTCATACCACTATTTAAGAATCTATAACCTTAATGTCACTCTCGATTCAGGCTTGCGTAGTTGAATTTCCCAGAGGTGCTCACCGACAGGCACCACTTCTCCCTCCTCGCACGCAACAGAATCAGCCTGTTTCCAAATAAGCAGCTTACCCGCATCTTCGCAACTCAGCTCCAGGTATTCGTGACCTCTGGAATGAACGTGGCACGCTTGAGGGGCCAGATATTTGTTTCGAAGTCCGATGACTGCCCATCCATGGAACACTGGTGACAGCAGCAAAAATATATCGCTGAAGGTCTTCAGAGAAAAAGAGAGCCCTTCTGGATCCGCCGCAAGCATTCGGGCACAGGTTTGGGACACCTCATCCCAAACAATGAGCCCTTCAGCGGGTGCCTCCCAGTTTTCATCGATCAACGCTCCGGCCGCACTGTAATCTTCCATACGCAGCACGGCAGAGACACTTTTTTCCGGCGAAGTCAGATTATAGGCGGCCCACACCGCACACTGGTCTACCAAAGGTGCAATCACACAAAAAGCCGCGTCGGCTTCATAAGGGTCTACAAACAATGAACTTGGCACTGGCACCGCAGGCGCGAGCGGCATGAGTATTCTGCCTGAACTCAAACAAAGTGGGCGGACAAGCTCGGGATCGAAATCACCGGAGGCATCCGAAAGGTAAACAGGTCCTCCGGAGATTGCCTTGCTGCGAGCCATGACCGCCCCTGCGACAGGATCTGAGGAATGAAACATGTCATGATCCCCCCAGATCGTCTGCCCCATCCAGAGCATGTTCCCAAAAGAATTATGCAGGTGATGCTTCGCTCTCCATAAATCTTCTTTGGCATAATCTTCACTGCAACGTGTCACTTGGCTGAACCTTGCATTAAATGCACAAAGATTACTATGCGCCATACAGTTGATCATACCATCCAAGTGCTTTTCAACTGCATCTTCCAGGGCTTGATGATTCACATTCGCTGCACGTACTGCATTGGAGGAAGACCCACGATAGAGCGGGACGTTTTGGGACTCATTATCGACTTTGATGAAATTGAAACCGCTCTCAGCTTGTTGCCGAATCCACGCATCATAAAAAGCTCCCGCATCCTCAGCGGTACTCTTTGGCAACTTCGTTACCTCAGAGATCGCACAGAGATGCTGGTTGATCGCCCCAAGGTTATTCTCTGAAGCGATCCCTCCCCAATAGCCATTGAAGTTTAACCAAATTCCGGACCACTTTATTTTTTTGGACTGTCGTATGCGATTTTGTATACGCTCCCAACCATGCGGAAACTTATTCAAGTCAGGTTGAAAGCCAGCCAATTTTCGATCCTGGGCATCATCAGGGGCTTCAGCCCCACCGTCAGCTGTTATTGAGGTAAAAGCGCCGGAGATTTGTAGGTGCCCGTCATCAATTAGTACCCATCGAATCGGCAAATCCTCGCGCTCAATCGAATCGATCGCCTCAAGAATCAGGGATTCTGAAATATCGTCCCGGTATTGCTCCCAGGTGCACCATCCCAAATACCGGAAGACCTCAGGCAATGCTTTCTCTTCGCGCAGATGAAATGAATCCAGCTGTTTACGTGCGGCACCCCACACATCCCGGACCGCCGCGTAGGGACAGGTATTTTCCGCAACCGCTAAAAGTGGAGCCGTAACGTTCAGTTCCATGTGACCAAAGTGACTCGCCGCCAGAGCCAGCCCTGAATCTGTGCCTTGCAACCACGTCATGACCTCAGTCGAGACGATTGGCAAAATTGCCACGAATGAACCGGAAGTTAACCGCAATAGAAGAAACATACCTCCACGCTTTAGGTCATGTATGTCACTAGGAGACACAGGCAGAGGGTGACACTGATTGTAGGCTTCAGGCCAAAGATCTAAATCAGGATTGATTGCATGCTTTTGAAAGGGCGCATAGTAGAGTGCATCCGTGAACTCGGGAAGTTCCAGGTTCAGAGTCCACATATCCTGATTTTCATCCGGAGCCAAATGCAGATCCGCAACCAGAATCCCATGAGGCATTTGCCTGATTGAATCAACGTTCATGCCTAGGCTCCATAAATACATTTAATTGATACGCATCAGCTGACAAGACTCTTGCCGCAGCCGCAACACCGGAAATTGCCCCTTTAAAATACGCACTGTAATTAAGCCCCTCCTTGTTCCTACATCCGACTGCCAGGACTGAGTTAATCGGACGTATCGTCGAAGAGACGGGCCGCTCAGCCAAAACTTCACCATTCAAGCTTAACCGCAACATCCTCCCATCATAACTCACAACGGCATGATGCCATATGTCGTAGTCCAGAGCAACTGGACTTATCACCCGTACACCTGCTCGTTCGGCAAAGAGCTTTCCATCCGCCGTGATTCCCAAATCCAAGGCTCGACTCGCATCCGAGAGTAAGTAGGACTCTGCATACTGAATCTCAGGACGGAAGCAAACCTCTACAGTCATTACATCCTGCGGCAAGGAGCGGGCTTGCAGCACCACCCGGTCATTCACTCCATCAAAAGCCATGGCATGGATTCCCTCTTCCGAAGCAGACAGTCGCGACTGTTTTGGCTGGGAAGCAGCTTTAAAGCGCCCCCAATGGGTGCCTCCAGCGACCGCAACAACTGGCCACGTTCCTCTACTGTACAACCGCTCATCACGAAGCCCATCCATTTGGAATTGAAAGTGATAAATTCGCCCCTTCGGCACACTCATTTCTTCAATGCGACTGACCGGAGGAAAGCCCTCCCATGTTTCGTCAAAATCACCATCGCGCCACAACACTGGCGTCGTCACCATATCCGAATCAGGAGTATTCAGTTGGAATGACGGCGATATGCCATACGAGTTGTCAGGAAAACTATATCTTAGAGTGTAAAGGTCTTCAGCACGGTTTGAACGCGCCTCTTCCAAACTAAAGGAACATTGATCCAATCCCTCAGTGAAAGGTTTTCGCGCAACTACCATATCATTGCGAATCAATTCAATCTGCCCACCTCGCTCCCAACTATCGGGCAAGGACACGACAATGCTCGCTTCAGCATTATCAGGCTGCATCTCTATGTGTATCCGTCCCTTCCAATGTTCACTCCGTAATTGGAGAGTCTTCATCTCCGGCATCACCCCAACATTCACCGAAACAGGGAAAAGCGGTTGCCAATCCTCGTCCTGTGGCAACTGACTGCCCTCCACGACGGCAGACCAGACCTGGAAATCATAAGGCGTCTCTACCCCCGGGAAGTTCACACGAAGGATCTCAGCGGAGAGATTGCCGGCAACTAGCTCCACCGGCTCAAATGATTCAATCGGCTGCCCCTGCAAATCAGTCAATTTCACAAAGCAACGTGCATTCTCCGATTCGTATCCCAAATTCAAAACCTCAACCGTCCATTGATCGCCTAGACGAACAAATGGCTTGTAAGAAAGAACGACCTCAGCTGAAGACTCTTCCGCAGGAAGCCCCCGCCATTCACGCATGTAGGCTTGATTAATAACTAGGCGAATATCACGACCCCATACCGCAGGTTCAAATTGAGTGCTCTCTGTGTAATCATTCCAGGTCGTGATACAGACCCAGTCTGCGTCCGCATCAATTGCAGCACGCCAATTGTCACGCATGGTCCCCGTTCCATACGCTGGACGGTAGTAGGCGTTGTGCGCCCCTGCATAGCCGGGCGTGATTCCGGCAACCAATAGACCGCTACTTTCATTTCTCTTTATCGCTCGACGACCATTTTGTAAGCGCAGGGTCATTTGCTCCTGACTATACCCATTTAATCCAAAGTCATATAGACCGTTGAATACTTCCAGATGCGCATCCAGATTTCGGTCACTTTCCCAAAAGCCAGCAGTCTCGCGCTGTGGCTGCACCAACCAGTAAGCTTCAAATCCCTCGGCTTTGAGACCTTCAACAATTTGGCGGCTCGTCTCAAGCGAGACTTGTGTCTTGTAGATGTAAATAACCGGTTTCCCATCAATATAGTAATTGTTTGGATGGGTGCCATAAGCTTCAAAAAATCGAACCAAATCCCGAACAGATTGTTCAACGCTTCGCTCGCCGCGATTCCAGCCGTCGACACATAAGGCGACCTTGAAGTTCGTCCCTTCAGCTGCTTCGTACACACGACGCATAGAAGAAACATAATGCTTTGAGTTGGGGATATCAACGGCAAAACCATCAATCCCATACTTTCGAGCCGCTTCGATTTGCCGCTTGCAATTAGCGACAGTCAACCCCTGGCGGGTGCCAACAGTTTCACCGAGGAGAGTGCGATCACTGTATCGAGGCCATGTTGTCGTCGGATCATCAAATTTTTCAATCGCATCCACTGGCCAAGTCACGAAATGCGCCCAAAGCATTTTTGAGGAGGCATTGTCAACCTCCCTGACTTCAGAAGGATTCGATTGCGCGCATGCGCTCAAGGTAGAAACGAAGAGGCTCGCCAAAAACAAACCGGTTACCCGAAAATAAAACATAGTAAAGACAGTACGATTAACAATATAGCTTCATCAGAGAAGCTGGAAGCCCTTAAAATGGGCATAGAGGGAGAGACCATGCCCCCGATCAAGGGGACACACATGCCCCGTAGGGGCTCCAAAAACTGGATTCGAAGTGAGCTAAGCCTACTTTCGTGGACGTCGACGAATCCAGAGCGCCAAGCTACCGGTTCCCAGCAGCCCAAAGACATAATTTGCAGTACTGGTTTCCGGAATCACTGTAAGCGATGGTGCGTATGCCGCATTGTCAGCAGCCAGAGCACCTTCCGATGAATAAAAGCGGAAAAGCGGATCGTTGGGCGTATCAATCGCCGTCATGCCGATCATGATCGTCGCAATATTTCCGGCAGCAGCAGTCGCTCCGGTTCCATAATAGTCACCAAGATTTCCAGTCGCCCAACTTAAGTAATTCTCCAACTCTTCCGTTTGAAGAACCAGCAGTGTTCCATCCCCTGCCGCCGTTGCATCAATTGTAATCGTGCCAAGAGCAGTTACATTAGTTCCAATTTCTACAAACGAAGTCCAACTACTAGTATCGTTTTTAGGCGCATTACTCCAGGTAATGCTCTCCTCGGTGAAGCCGGGTGTGCTGTCCACGATCCCATAGATACTGATCGAGATATTATCATCCTCATTTAAGGCAGATACCGTGCCTGCTACCGATTGAACTGAAAGGCTCAAAAACGACCCGTCAAATGCGGTCTCCGTCAAACTTCCCAGATCATAGCTTTGGTAAATTTTGCGGTTATTCCCAACACCGCGAGCGGCAAGCTCAAGAACATTACTACTCCCCGTATTACTACCTGCCGATGCGCCATCTTTAACATATGCGTCTGCAAATGTACCGACAACCGTTTCGGCATGACTTGAATGAGTGAAACAGAAAGCAGTCAGAGAAAAAGCAGCCAGTGCCACTTTGCCATTGAGAGAAAATGCGGAGCCCGCGTTCGAATATGGAGTGAGGTAATTTTTCATGGCATTCATACCATACCCAATTGACATCCAAGGCAATTCCGGTTCATCTGAAATCGTTCAGAATATGACTGAAAAGCCACCGATTACCATTAAACAAATTGCGGCAAAAGCAGGCCTGGCAGTCTCCACAGTGTCTTATGCTTTACGAAACAGCCCGCAAGTCTCACGAGACACTTGCCAGCGCGTCCAGGACCTAGCTCGCAGCATGGGATATCGTCCGAATGCAAGAGTTTCCGGATTAATGTCCCACATTCGCCAAGCGCAATCCAGAGGAGGCGTGGAGCCACTGGCTTTCGTATGGATGGATTCAAATAAAGAAGAATGCCAGACAACCCCCTTCTTAGCTCATTTGATTGAAGGGGCCCGCACTCGGGCCAATCAGCTAGGCTACACACTATTGGAATTCTGGCTTTCTGATAAGGGAATGAGCATTGAGCGCATTTGTAAAATCATCGACGCCCGTGGAATCAACGGTGTTATATTTTCCGCCCCGAGAAAGCAGGATTCTATTGTCATCAATGCTGATATGAGCCACTTCGCAGTCGCAATTATTGGCAGCGCAAAGTGGACGCCAGAGTTTCACCGCGCCGCCCATGATCACTATGGAGGCATGATTGAGTGTATACATCAATTGAGGCAAATGGGTTCTCAACGCCCAGCCACAATCATTGATATGGAAGTGAATGAACGCTGTCGACGCAGCTATCAAGCTGCATTCCTAAGCCACGCTCCTCAAGACGATCCAAGAAAATACTTATTCACACGTCGCTTTGAGCAATTCGTTGAGTTAAGTCGCGAAATCAAACGATTACAAGTGGATGGCCTCATCATCAATTCACGCAATTTCATCGGTGAGAGTATTATTCGTAGAGTAGAAGATACATTCCAGATACCTGTAGCGAGCCTTTATCTGGAACCGGACCAAGAATATGCTCAAGGAATCAACCAATGCTATGATAAGGTTGCCGCCAAAGCAGTTGACCTCATTTCAAGCCAACTCAACACCAACGAATACGGCATCCCAGAATTCCCTCACGTATTACATTTCCCGGGCCGTTGGATGACCACGAGGAAAATACCCACAGTGTAACTTGTCCTCAACCATTCTATAATTTAACAGGATACCGGCAGCAGTAATGTAAGGCTTCCTGAAAAATAGAAGATCACAGTTTTCTAAATCCGTCTGGCTCTCCTAAGCAGGCGACTTGAATAATAGCGTCTGGATTCGTTTGAGTTTACAGCTATAAAACGTTCCCTCCAACATGACGAATTGATTTAGAAGCGGATCCGACTCAATCAATGCCACGTTGGGTATACTTCAGAATCTTCACACCTTTTCGACCTTCCGACCTCGGTAAAATAAAAACGGTCGAACGAGTGTCCGCCCCCACACTCCACAAAGAACGATAAGCCAAGCTCATCCCCCCTTGCGCATCCTGGGCAATTTGTACCTTCACCATTTGCCGGTCCTGGATCAATCCAGCTTGTCGCACCAACTGCATCGCGCGGGGCTCGATCGTATACACCTTGGGTGTATCCCCGATCGCAAAGGCCACACGTGTCGACGATAGGTTATACACTCGGTAACTCTGGGCGGGAAAACCATCTAAGGAGGCATCCCAAACCATCACTTTGTATTGACCGGCTCCGCTTGGAATAAAAACGAGCATGGCCTCTTTGATTCCGGAAGGAAGCTGAGCGACGGCGACTGGCTGAGGCCGTTCGGCTGGCTCCAGCGAAAAAACCGAGCGATCCGCGTAAAGCTGTAGGGTGACGGGGCCCTTGTAGGCAAACGGCATACTAAACCCACCGGTATAGGCCTTTATTTCCTGAATTGCGCCGTCATTCAAAAAATACAATTCCGAGACAGGCTTCTGCCACGCCAGTGTCGTGATTTCGACCTGCACAAGGTCTGGGAGCACTTCCCCGGAAAGAGGCACAAGCGACAGCAAACAGACACAAAAAATACAGGACAGGCGCTTCATAACATAGGAACTAAATCTCATCTTTGTTCAGCCAACGGAACCCGACGATACGGTAAGAACGACCAAACTCCTGATTGAACTCATTGCTTAAATCCCTGGCCTCACGTCCCATCTCAGCCACGGACAGGTCGCTCATGTCATTGCCCGTGCCAACCATATCCGGCACACGCTGGACAACGGCCTCACACCACACCTCGGTGCTTTCACCGGTGAGCGACTCCACACTACCATAGGAACGTATGACAAAGGTGTCCGACCGCACCGAGAGAACAGGTGCCAGAACCTGCAGCAAGTCTCCCTGCTGGGTGTAGCCGGGCGCCCCCGCCGCCTGCCGGTCAGTCCAAGCCCCGCTCGTCTGAAACGCGTCGGAATACTCCGAGCCGGTCAAATCCGCAGGCTCGCCAGTTAAGGATTGGGCAATATTTTGATTTATAGTTCGATCCAAAGCGGCCTGCAAGGCGCCCCGTTGCTGCTGCGCACGACTTCCCTCCAGTCGGCGGTTCACGAAATCAGCCATCGACAGGAATGGCCCACGCACCCGAACCTCCTCGACGATCGCCTCGGCCAGGGCCTGCAACTCGTCGTTCGACAGCTTGCGGGCTCCCTGAAATAATTCACGCAAGGTCGTATCCCCCATATAGTGGGAGTCGAAAATAGGGAGACTCATGCGTGAAACATAGACGCCGTCCGGCACTTCCTCGGTCAACGCTCCGTCAAGTTCTGTCCGAAGGAAGGGCTGATCCATACTGCCCAAGACCGCCTTCCATGCGTTGACGGACGTCGAATTCACATTAAATGCCCCCTCGACCATGAATCGGCCGCCCCAGGCATCCACTTTTTCTTCGCTGTCGAGCATACCCTCCAAGTCGGAGTCGAAGGGCATCACCAACTGATACCGGGTATTGTAGAGCTGCTTCGCGTGTTGCCTCAAATCGAGCAGATCCGCATCGCTTGAGCCAGGATCGAAGGTCGAAAAGAAATATTCATCAAAAATCGCGTCATTGACCAAATAGGCGGTATCGAAAAGGTTCACGTCCGACTGACCATCGAAATCCATGCGGACGACTGCATCCAACGGCACCCGCGGATTGGCATAGGAATTCCCCACCAGATAGGTGGGTTCAAAGCTGTAACGAGCCAGATGCGCATGCTGGAACTGCCCGACCGAAACCAGAGGCGCACGCGGCACATCGAACAGGGCAATATTGGATATGCCCTCACCGTAATAATCAATCGAGGCTCCGTTGATCCCGGTAAAACGGGGCTCGTATTCTCCAAAAACAGGGGCGACGGCAGACCCCGGGGCCAAATAACCATGATCTTCTGAAGCCGCAAAGGGAGCCATGGCAAACAACTCAGGGCCATCCCATCGGGCGGAACCGGCCAAGGATCGTAGATTGGAGTCCACCACATTACGGATCCCCTGCGTGTCTTCCTGAGTGGTACGCAAATGAAATAACCATGCCCCGATATCCTGATAATTCCCGCCCAAAACCGAAGTTGGTTGAAAAGGGGCAATGGTGCCGTCAGTCACCCCACCGGGCTCGTTGGTCCCTCCATTGTATAAGGAGTCTTTCCAGATCGCACCAATACGCTGAAAATGCCCTGTATCGGCATCATTGCCGGGAAGGGTATGCTTCAGGACGAAGAAAGCGCCCGCATAATTGCTGGAAGACGAACTGTCCGTTCGATCCTTGAAGGTCACACTGTGAATCGTCACCTCCGCGTTGGACAAATACGCCGGATCATCGTCATTATAGATATTACCATCCGCCAGGGGATCGTATGGCCAATCGACATAGAAGCCTTCGGACTCCTCCCATCCGTAATCGAGACCGCTGCCGATGACTTCAATTTCGCTGCTTCCGGAGCTGGTCGTGGAAAACAAACGGATCTCTCCAGGCTCCAGATCGACATCATCCGGAAACAGCAACGACCAGAAACCTTCGGTCCCCTGATAATCACTATGCCCGTAGCCTCTGGCCAAATTGACGGTCTCGGTAAACTCGGTGCCGTCCGCATAGGTGCCGGAAATGACAAATTCCGGCGCGGCTTCACAATCGATACGATAACGGTAGTAATTGCTGAATGCCTGCGTCAATTTGATGTTATAAGGATTCCACAATCCGACCAGCGGTTGCATGTAAAAGCGCAATTTGTATCGGGTTTCACCCGTGTCCGCATCGGTGCTCTCGACCGCCCCCACCCGGACGATAAACTTGATCCGCTCCAGCACGGGACCAATCGGGTTATTAAAATGCTGTCCATCCTGCTCCCATTCGAAGTTAGGATCCTGGAAATTGCTGTAAGGCGGGTAGCTGGACAAGCGGACCGGAGAGCGGCGGTCCGCATAAGGCCATGGCGCGATGGGCGGAATCCCGCCCGCCGAGATCCCCGGCAATTCGTAGAGATGATAAAAGTGAAATAAAGTGCCCCAATTCGGCCCGACACCATATAGGTTGCCCCAAAGCGATTCAACACTCGTGGACGGATCATTGACCGCCGCAATTTCCGGTGTCAGATAGAAATGGTCCTCGATTCCCGAGAAGTTGTAAGACTGCGCATACAACGGCTGCAGACTATTCGGGGAAACCGAGGCCGGCGATGGCCGCATCCCGAAATATTGCTCGAAGACATCCGCATCATTAAAAGCTAAGGTCAGGTCCTTCTTAAAGCCTCCCTTGCGCACATCCGTCAACAAGCCCCGTGAGTTGGTCGTCAGATCATGGCGAATGGCTGCATAGGGCACGTCGTCCACAACCCCGCTCGACTCAAGCAAGGTTTCGAGCGATTCGTCGGAGATAATACGCGAAAGTGCATCCCGAACCGTATCGTCCTGCAGCGCCTGACTCAGCGCATCCACATGCTCGACACCATGTTTCTGCGCCAATGAGGCCGAAAGCAGTTGCCGCTTCTCCGCATCGTTCCCGAAAGAGAAACCGACACCCACCAGATCCTCAAAGGCCGCTTGCCCGCGTTGCAGCGGATCGCGTAAATTGATCCGCGCCTTCACTCCCTCGTCTCCGACCCACCAGGCATAGCTGCCCGAATTCTGAGTCGGCGCGTTTGCGATGGTCTGCTTCCCCGCAATCACCTCGGGGATATTCTCGTCACTGTCACCGGACATGAGCTCGACCTGTTGATCGGCCGGAATTTTTATCAGTTCCGGATCGATTTCTTCCGGCCGCTCCCCATCCAGTCCGGAGACCAACCAAGCGACGCCGGTCTTTCGATCCGATGGATCGTAGGCGCGACGCGCGCTGTGGTCCATGCGCGCAGTATCCGGATCCGCGTCCCGGCTATCCCAAACACCGGTCCAATAGCGGTAGGGACTGGAATCATCCAAGCCTAAGATTTCAGCGCGGGCGGTCACACGTGTGTCCGGGCCGGACAGGCGCTGAAGCTCCCCCAGTCCCACCTGCAACCCCAGAATCGCGTTTGCGCGGGCCTCATTCATTCGAAGCGTCGACGACGCGGTCTGCGTTTCCACTTGAGTCAGCGCAACCATGCCGAGCAGCAGCAAGAGGACAAAAGCCATCAGGCTCAACGCAATCACCAGCGCAAAGCCACCCCGTGTGGAGCGACTTCGCGTGTGCGGCCTCTGAACGTGTATCCTCATTTCACCTACGAATCGAGGCAAATGCCGGAGTATCCCGGATCAGGCATTACTGTCCGATCGTGAGCTTTGCCTTAAAAGCACTGTTCTGAATCGTCCCTTTATGTGGTTTATACATCAAGCGAACGAAGTATTTGGGGTCATTGTATTCACGCGCATCAATGATCATGACATCAAACTCGCCCTTGAACACCAGCGGCCCGGCACTGCTGGGAATCGTCACCGTATTGGCATAGCGCATGATTAGATTGGATTGACCGGCATACAGCTCCGGAAGCACAACCGGCTCCCCGTCCAATTGAATCGTTTTACCGGCAAAATCCTCAACAGTCAGCGTCCCTTGATAAGCCAGTATGTTCACTTGGATCGTGTCTGTATTCGAAACATGACTGTCGATGGCATAACCGCCGGCAGTCGGCGTGAAGCTAATATCATAATCGAAAAGATACTCGCCGGAAGAAAGCTGGAAGACTCCCTTATAATTTTGATCGGCAGCCGTCTCGACTACAAAGTGCCGGTCCTGGGTAATGGCACGCCATTGCTTATCCATAAACAAGGTGCGCCAGGAAGTATTGCCTGCGGTGAGAATACCCTCTGACGAGATGTGCGCTTGTTGCGCGGAGACAAAGGGAGCTGCAACCAGGGCGGCAAGAAAGAGAAAAGAGAACTGTTTTTTCATAAGATGGATAAAGGGGTTTAGACATGTAAGCTGCCTGCATAGAAATGTAAACCGGCCGAGCAAGACAATCCGAAGGCTGTGCCGGGACTCGCCGAATGAGTCAGCTGACACGATCCCTACTAAGCGTTTTTCCGGCGACGCAACAGCACCATGCCCAAAGACAAACCGCCCAATAAAGCAGCTGCAGTGGAAGGCTCGGGAATGATGCTCAGGTTGTCGTAATCGACAATCAACTCGTGCGCGGCAGGAGAATACGTGCGATACCCGAAATACGGATTACTCAGATATGTCGACACATCAATCCCGGAGACGGAGATACTTTCCGTGTCGCTTCCGTCTGAGATATCAAGTGTCAGATCCAGGCTCGTTCCGGAGATATGGCCAGTAGCGGTCAAGGTGTATTCTGCATCATCAGCGAAGGTGACATCCGTGGTGGTCAGTGTTTCCAAATCCTCACCGCTACCATAAGCGTTATGAATGCGAAGCAAGTTGTTTGGCGACCAGTCAGCGATAATATTCTCAGTAGTGGTGATTACATTCTCACTAAACAACGCGAATCCGAATGATCCGTCCCCATCGACATCCGTAGCACTCAAAGTGGTACTCATCGTAAAATCAGTTATGGTGCCTCCGATCTCGGGAATGTCGAGCAATGCCACTCGAGACGCACCTCCATAGCCGTCGTCATATCGATACGCGCCATCCAGCATCTTATAGTTACCGCTCGTCGCTGCAGTAAAGTCATCCACATCCGAAGAAAAGTCATTGGAATACGGAAGACTGACAGCATTCGCGGACAAGGGCCCGATCAGGGCAGCCAGGATGACGGGAAACAGGAATGATTTGATATCTGATTTTTTCATAAGACGTATTTTCACTGGGGTGGTTTTTGGGTGGATTGAATTCAATGATCAATGGTCACCAGTGCTTTGGGATTTCTTGATCGTGACAGATTTTAGCAGAAAAAAAATTGCGGTCTATACGCAATGAAGCATTTAATGTATGTAATTGCGCACAAGCAGTCAAAGACCTCCGTCTCCCAGGCAAGCAGACAACCCATGAAATCCCCCGGAAAAGCAGAGACCCCGAATGTCGCGCTCATCGTCGACACAGCGACCACTTGGGGACGGAACCTCATCGAAGGCGTGATCGACTTTGTCGATCAACACACGCCCTGGCACCTGCAGGTCGAATCCAGCGGCACGATGGAGTCCAGACTTCCGCCTCCAGGCTGGGACGGCGATGGTATCATTGCCCGTGCATCGGACCCTAAGATCGTGCAGTGGTTGAACGACACCAAGCTACCGGTCATCAATATTTCTGCGATTCAGCTCCCCCGGTCCAACTTTCCCTGCGTCACCACCGACTACAAGGCCTCCGCGGCAATAGCCTGCCAATACTACTTGAACCGCGGGTTTCAAAACTTCGCTTACGTCGGACCGCTGAAGCACCAGGTCGTCAACGACTACTATACATATTTCAAAGCGGAACTAGCCGCCCATAAGCAGACATGCCTCAGCTTTGACCTGCCCTATAACTACGAGGATCGGCGGAACCTGGACATACGCACCAAAAAACTGCAGGACTGGCTCATCCAGCTACCCAAACCAATCGCCATTGTCTCCTGGGGCAATGATGCCGGACGGGAGATTATTGATGCCTGCAACCGGAAGAACATTCTCGTTCCACACGACGTCGCAGTGCTCGGAACCGATACCAACAAGCCTCTGGACAAAGCCAGCCACCCTTCCCTCTCCTGTATTCAAACGCCCAGTTATCAGATCGGATGGACAGCGGCCGAAATGCTGGACCGGCTGTTTCAAGGGCTGCCGCTGAAAGAGCATCGAGTGCTCTTCCCTCCGACCAAAATATCGAGCCAACTTTCCACCGACACTTTGGCGATTCGTGATAAACAGCTCATTCAAGCGCTTCAATTTATCAGGGATTATGCATACCAAGCGATCACAATGGATGACATCCTGGCGCATGTCCCCATGTCCCGACGCCTACTGGAACAAAAATTCCGAAAACAGCTCGGGCGCTCCCCCATGGCCGAAGTCACACGTTTACGGATCAGCAAGGCTCGCCGGCTCTTAGCGGACACCGACATGACGATGCAGGAAATTGCCGAAGCCTGCGGCTACTCGACCTACAACTATATGAGCTATCTATTCAAAAGGGAGACCGGCGTGCCCCCGACCGAATACCGCCAATCCAGTCGCCAGGCAAAACTCTGAGCTTCTCTAAGAAATCTACAAATTCAACCAATGCCCCTGCAACATCGACAGCTTGGGTGCATCCGGAATACCGTATTGCTGACGCATTAAATCATGATGCAGGATGCGCACTCCTTCCGCACCGATGGCCCCGCGGTCCAGGGAGAGGTAGGTCAGCGATTTGAACGAGGGATTTAATTCCAAAAGGTAATCATTCAAAAAAATAAACCGGTCCTTCCTGCGTCCCCAACCCGAAAGCAATTCTGGGTGAATGGTCATCACCCCATCCACTTTAGCTTTTAAGCGCCATTGCTTGAATCGCTCCGGCGAGGACCATTCCCCTGGATACACAAGCGGCGTCTGCCGACCAATTCCCGCTAAATAGCCCCCCAGCCAACGGTTCCCCGTGCGCGTCTCGAACGCATCCCCTACAGCGAAACCAATACGTCGACAGCCCCTCGCCTTCAAAATCCGACAAGCTCGGTGCGCCCCTTGGAAATAATCCATGGCCACCGAATTCATCGCAGGCTGATGGGTCAAGGCCCCCAGGGACACACTGGAAAAGGCATCCATATCCCAAGCGCTGAAATCCACCTCATGATAGGACGGACCCAATAAAAGTCCACGCACCCCCCGATGATAATAGACCCGGCTGAGATGGCTCTGCTCTTTCAAGGTCGACGGCATGCGCTGCGATTCGATCCGATAGCCCAGACGCTGGGATTCCGCCGACGCACCCTGGAACACTGCCCGGCTATACTCCGTGCCATCGCAATCAAGGAAGATGAGAGTGCCCCCGTCCTTTAGGGCCGCCCCCGCACTCCGGTAGGCGGAAAGCGCCGAAAGCATCGGATCCGGCCTGTAGCCCAGAGCATCGATAGCCGCCATCACCTTCGCCGCCGTGGACGCCTTCACCAGTTTGCTTTGCCTCACCACCCGCGAAACAGTAATACGGCTGACGCCCGCCTCGGCAGCGACGTCATCCAAAGTTACACGACGCCCGGACCGCGTCGGCTGATTCGATGTTTCAACCATAAATGATACTGTTATCATTTTGGTAGACTTTTCAAGGTGTATACGCCCCGCCATCGTGTTGACTCATGAAAACAGAGATTCCTCACAACTTCTCCGGCGTCGTTCCGTCTTTAGCTCAAGTCGCCGACTTCGGTCATCCACGCAGTGAAATTGGCATTGGTTGCCTCATGCCATGGCAAGACAAACTCTACGTGTTGAACTACAGTTCCCACCGTGCCAGCACGGGCACCGGCACGGGACTCCGTGTCATTGATTCCGACTTTCAAATGACCGTCCATCCAAAGGCCGTCGATGGCACTTACGCAAACCGTTTCAGCCACGCGCCATCAAACCAGTTGATCATCGGGCCTCATGTGATCGACACCGAACACAATGTTCGCACCGTTGAGAGCCTGATTGATGTCCGTCTCTGCGGCACTGCAACCCACCTCCAGGATCCGGAAAACATGGTCTATATGCTCGGCATGGAGGGCGAACTCTTTGAGCTGAACGTCCAGACCCTGGAGACCACGTTTCTCTTTGATTTACCGAAAGAACTCGGCCCCCCCGGCGAATGGAGCTGCCACTTCAAGGATTGCTACACCAACCATGGGCGTCTGGTTGTCGTGAACAACGACTATGCGGAAGAAGATT
>PBYS01000070.1 GCA_002729725.1 Puniceicoccaceae bacterium | reverse complement strand
GCGGCTTCGAACGTAGACGCGCTAGTCCCGCCACCGCCCCGCCGTCGGGAGCCCCCTGCTGACTTGCTGGACGACAGCCCTAGGTATCTTATGTCTAGTTCTTCCCCGCCTCACTGTTTGAGCACTGGAACAGTGCGAGTGAGGCGATAAAGGGAAAACTAGGCATAAGATCCCTAGGGCGGGGAGAACGTCTAAACCTACAAAACCAGGGGGTGACCAGAGGCGGGGCGGCGGCGGGACGGTCGATTTGCCTGTGAAGAGCCGCGAGGCGAGTGGAGGCCTGTTGCCCGTTGCGGCGTTGACCCGAGGAGAGGCGGCTAAAATCATGAAACATTGGGCCGCCCCCTTTTCAGTCTCCGTTGCTGTGTTGGGTAAATTGCAAACATAACGACATGACATCTTTTTCAGTCCCCATCGGTTCCCATTGAGCAACGGTCAAGGATTAGGATTTATGGTTTCTTGGCCTGACTCCGTCTCGTTGCCCTCTGCCCTTAAAATGGCCGCATTTAAATGCTCAGCGCGCCCACTAGAAGGCTTCTTTCCAACCCATCCAGAGATAAAATAGTAAGTGTTATTTAGCTCTCTGTAATACCGAGAACCACTAGTCTCAATTTCACCTTCCACAGGAATTCCATCTCCCTCTTTCGCAATGTAATAGAACTTATCTTTCCTCCAATCGTATGTGATTCTGTTCGGTTCTATTGCAATGCCTGCTTCATCATAAAAATACACCAAATCAGGGTCATCCATCTTTCTCTGCTCTGGCTTTCCTTCAAATAAAATCAATATCCAACCTTCGTATCCTTTTGGAACATGGTGCTCAACAGTTTCCACGCGAGAGACACATGAGACAGCGAAAAGACAGCACATCGATGCAATTAGCTTAGTTAAAATTTTGTCCATCCCCACTTTATATCATTACCTGGTCCAATAAGCCCTAACGGAGTATTTGAGCTAGCATCGTGCGACGAAAGAAGGTTAGAGCCTTCAAAAAACAAGTATGATGGAAAGGAATCATGATTACCTCTCGCAGCCTTAATCCAGTCTCCATCGGATTTACAGAGCAAAACAGACATCTCATAATCTACCGCAGCAATGATACTTGTTCCTGTTGGCGCGACTGGGTCGGAAACATTTGCTTCTAAAGTCAACACTCTCAAATTAGAACCATATTTCTTTATTGAAGCTTTGATACCCGAGAGAAACGAGATGGGGTCAGAAACGAGATGGGGTCAGAAACGAGATGGGGTCAGTCCAAGATTTCATAACTATTCAACGTCTCCCAAGAAGAATTCTGGTTTTTCGATTCGCGACGATGGCGGCTGACAAGCGTCTGTACCGAACCGGCCCCGCCCATGTTCAGCCGCGCGGCAATCCAACGGTGCGGAGCCAGATAGCGTTCGCGCAACCACCGCGCCGCCGCCACTTTCCATTCGGCACCCTTGCGCGAGTCCGACAAATCACTTTCGCCACGATCCAGCAATTCCAGGGCTTTCGACAGGCCCGCCTCCCACCTCGGTTCCCTGGTTTCGGACGCCTCCGCTTCCACAGCCTTACGGGTGACCGCATCCTTCTGATCGGCCAGAACCGCCTTTTTGAACTCCTTCGTCCCTTTCGCCCATCCGCTGCACATTTCATCGAACCCGAGACGGCGTTGCTCCGAATCATCCATGCACAACTGGCACAAATAGTCCCGGTAAAGCGCACGCCCCTTCGGCTTGTCCGCCAATCCACCCGCCGACTCCAGGCAACTCCCATAATCGACGAACGCCCAGCGACGCCGGGGGTGCCACAGCTGATGGAAGCTGCTGTCTTCGTAGGCCTGCAACGCACCCGGCTCGACGATTCCCGCCCGTGCCGGGTTCAGGTGGATGTAGTGGCAAACCGGCCCCACCGCATCCCCGTCCAGCAATAGCGCCTTGTAGCGCCCCTGGAACACATGGCCGTTCGCCTTGCGAAAACGGTTGAAACGGTTCGCGAAAGTCGATTGCAACCACTTCATCCCCCACACCAGGTTTGGCTCCGGCGTCTCGACCAGCAAATGATAATGATTTCCCATCAGGCACCATGCGTGCAGACGCCACCCCTGCGACTCGCACACCTGCTTCAGGCACTCCAAAAAACTGACACGCGCACCAGCCGTCTCGAAAATCCACGAGCGGTAGTTCCCGCGATTGATCACGTGATAATACGCCCCCGCATATTCGATCCTCAACTTACGTGCCATAAAGCAATACACATACTCCACGGGTAAACACGGTCAACATTTATTTATGAATTCTTGGACTGACCCCGTCCCGCGTCTTTCTGAACCTTTGATGGGGATTGGCTTACTTGGGCAAATGATGATCGCTCCATCACGACTTTGCTCCTCGATGAGCCAAGCCACTTCCTCCGTCGGCTCCGTTTCATCCACACCACGCTCGGGCCCCACCGACTTGTAGGAACAATGATGGAAAAGGTGTAAAATATCCCAAAGCAACCGGTCCTCGTTGTCATGACTGCGACTCGTTTTAACGATCTCTCCGATGGTATCACAGTCCACGTCGGAACCGAGTAGCGCATAGGTTTCTGAACCACCTGCCATAAATGTGGCCTGCAGCACAACCGCATCTTGGTTGCGGTCTTCAAGGCCTCGTTCATCGCTGCGCCATGCAAATGGACAATGCACAAAGAACTCTACCTGCTCAGAGCCATCCAAACTAAAGCCTGGGATCGTCGTCCCAGCATCCACGATGCAATGCGCACGGGATTCCAATGTGAGCCCATTCTCTTTGAGAAAAGACTCCAAAGCTGCTGGGCGTGAAAAAACTTTGATGCCGGAGCCATTCTTCAAACGATGGCGGGCCTCCTGACGGATTGCCCAAGCAGAATCTTCAACACCAGTTTCTGTGATCGCAGCCGCAGGCACCCACAATTCATCGATCTTAGGTCGACCTTCCTCTTGATATTTGGCAGCGTGCTCTAGCCAAAAGAAATCACTCGAACCACAAACATGGTCATCGTCCAGGTGCGTAAAACAGACGACGGAAAAATCCTCTTGATCCGCATCATCCATCTCCTTGCGCAATTCAACGGGAAGGTCGCAGCGAGCATCGTATTGATTGTTGGGATCACGCTTATTGGCATAATCCAACAAAACCAGCTGATCGTCCGCCAGACGGATAAGTGAGGTGTCGGCATTGCCGAGAGGAAAGAAGGTAATTTTTGCAGTCATTGTATTTTGGTTAACGTTCGATTCAGTGGCTTCACCTTACTCGATTCATGAAAACTTTACAATCACCCCAAATACACAATACATGACCCAGGAGTCATGTATCAGCTACTACTATTCCTGCAGAACAACATTAAACAGAATCAACTAAGTCAAATCCCGAGCGTGTATTCGACTGATCAATCTTCGTATCGATGTCGTTGCTTGAAATTCATCCCAGCGCGCCTCTAGCGACGTGCCAGCGATGATGGAAATATCGGTAATGCCGCCACCGTTGTCGGACTCATCCAGCCCATTTTCAAACCCTAGGCCCGCTATCTCAGTGAGAATATAACGTGGATGCATTCGGTTAGAATCCGGGCTCTCCCAAATGATGAACTCGAGTTTCTCCAAAATCGCATCTCCATTTTCGTCTGGGACAAAGTGCCGGGGGCTCTCAGCCGCTCTCTGTTTAAATGCTTCGACAAAGAGCTCATCGTTACTTTCGTTGTCCCAGTGTTTCAAATGCACTTCGATTCTTTTGATTGCCGTACTGTAGGGAGCCAACTCGGTCAAAAAGCTTTTTAGCGGACGAGTGAATCGATCCTTGAAATCAAAATACGGCTCGATCAAGAGAATCTCTCGACTGCTTCTGAGTAGTGGGGCTGCTGCCCGAGCCATATCTTTATGGTAGCGTGCTACCTGCCAAGGTTTGGGTATTTCCCAGCAGTCACCAGGTTCACCTATATCATCAAAACACGCGACGTCTTTATGTGAGCGTGGGTTTTCCTCTGAAATGATACTATAGAAAGGTAAAGACGCGTGTGCTCTTTCGGCCTCTTCTAGCCAAGAATCTGCATTCGAGTTGAAATCCCGACCGGAGAGAATGCTTCGCCTCTTGATTTTTGCTTCTTTTGCGAGGGACTCTTCGATGGCTTTTTTGCGCAAACCATCAGGCAGCTCCCGATAAGCACGACTTTTCACAACCTTCTTCTCCCAGCTACTGGGAAATCGGCTAAGCAAACGCCCTTCATTATAGCCGAGACCATTCCAGAACAGCTTAAAACGGTCAAAGCTGCCGCAAATGCTCGTCGGATCGATAGCGTATTCCTGATACATCAAAAAAGTTCCTCTCCTCGCTCTTCAAAGAATCCATTCGGCCAGCGATCGAGGAAGTCGCCGTCCTTGGAGATCCGGAGTGGAGTCATCTTGGTTTGGTGATCGCTTGATTGAATGTAGTAAACTGAAACGTCCTCTGGGCTAACATCGTCTAGGAAGCTCGGGAAATTCTCTTTATCATCCTCACCGCATTCGCGGATACGGCGTAGGAAGCGGAGCATCAAGTGCTCACTGTGGGTTTCTAAAATGAAACGCTTTTCGCCTCCATCGGTTGCCGCTTCGAGAAAGAGGTCACCAAGTCTTGCTTGCACCGCAGGGTGGAGGTGGAGTTCGGGTTGCTCAATCGCCACGGTATTCGCACTCAAATCAATCGATGCGACCACGACTGGTATGACTTGAGATACCCCGACGCCGATATCGCAAGGTGCCACAATGGTGCCTGAGGATAAATCACGGAGGTTCAGACGCACCGTGCGCGGACTGTCTTCAATATCTTTGATGATATGATTCATGCGCTCTGCGATGTCATCGTCTTCAGGATTCGCGGCGAGGCTGTGCAGCAAATACATCGCGTAGCTCTCATCCTCGACCTCATAAAATGCACGGCTCTCCAAGTTGTAGCCCATGTTTAACTTTTCAGAATCGTTCAGCCACCCACTTGTTTCCATTACAAGTGCGTTCCCGTCAGACATCATTGCCGATTTATAGAGACTGTCCCACGCTGCCATACCGTCGGACCAGCGTTCTTCTTTCGGCGATCGCATGCCAGTGAAATTACGATCCGGTATCGAGCGCAGTGGGCCAACATAGCGAATGCGCCTAAGTTCATCGAGCACCGCTTCCCCACCTCCAACTAAAATATGGCTTAAAATAAACTGGGCCTGTGCGTAGTTTTGATATTCCTCGAAGCCATCCTCTCCTAACTTTGGTTCCCAAAATACCGAGCCTCCAAATGGCGGTAAAATCGGTTTGCCCCATTCTGGAATAACGGAACGGCTATAAACGGGAACTTTGCATTCACTTCCAGCGACAAGCTCTTCTCGCGTCGTATTCTTCTCATTTAAATAATCAAAGAGCGCCATACATTCAGCAGGTGGTTCATCTTGGTCATAGCTGAGGCTAAATTCACTATTGAGCGTTGGATGCTCAGAGTCGCATTTCACCAGAAAGCATTGTTGAGCAGATTCTGCTTCAAGTTTTGCAAAGAGGATGCCATCTAAGCTGACCGCATAAGATCGAATTTCAGGAGCTTGCTGTAATTTGCTCCAGCCAACAGTCACTTCAATCTCAATTGTGCTAGCGGTCGTAATTCCATTATCTGCAAAGTCACGTGATCGTTCCGAATCAAAGCTATACATTTCCATTACCGGAATAACAGGAAAACCATCTGAGCTCACTGCTACAGTCACTCCAATTTTAACTTCACGGTCTAGATCGTGACCGTGAACAAGCTGATAAAAGCCGCCGAGGTCGATGGAACTACCGCTGGCTTGCAGTCTGTCCGCGTCGGCGTTGCGGCGCTCTAGCAGTTCGCGCAGATAGAGCATCGCTTGGAGGAGCGTGCTCTTGCCGGCGCTGTTGGCTCCGAAGAGCACGGTGATCGGCTTGAGGTCGACCTCAACGCGGTCGGCGATGCCTTTGAAGTTTTCGATGGTGATGCGGGTAATAGCCATGGCTTCTGTCTAGAAAATTAAATGTGCAAGCTAAGACTTCGGAGTCGAACGATACGCTTGCTGCTCGTGATTCGGTGTATGCGGATAGCGGTGCCCTAACAGGCCCTCTTTATACAGTGGCGTTAAGAAGCGGTCTTTGAGACCTTTGGGAGACATACCAAAGAGCAAGGCGAGTTCTTGCTTATTGATGAATTTATTGACGCAAAGCTCTAAAATGAATGCACGGCGCGTTTCTGGCTTCATGCGACCTCCGCGCTCGCGCTCGGCGCGTGTGCGTTCCCATAGTTGCGCCCATTGCTCATAAGTCAGTGCAGTGGAGCTGTCTTGCGCTGGTATATCGATGATACTGGTGATGGGAAGTTCATCCGCGCGCTGCTTGACGAGTTCTTCGAGTGAGGTAGCCACATTAGCATCCGAGGTGGCCACATTAGCGGCTGAGGTGGCCACATTGATGCTCAGTTCGTTACTGGTCAAATAAGGCTCGGCGAGATCGACGGTTTCAAAGCCGTAGAGTGTGTAGGTCGTGGCACGACCGGCACCTGCGGAAAGCAAAAGTCCTTTATCTACAATACTTTTGAGCAACGCGGTGATGTCGACACTGTGTAATCGCGTGACTTGCTGGAGTCGCTGATTCGTGACGAATCCTTCGACAAATGCGGTGACGAGTGCGAGTTGCTCATTCTTTGTCAGCGCATCGTAGGTGGCCCCATAAGCACCTTGAAGCGCTTCAACTGCTTCATGTGGTAATAAACTGGTCATACGTAGACGCATGAGTGTGGAATCTGGCTGGTCTGATTCCCAGAGTTCGGGTTGTCGATAGGCGAGCTCATCCCAGCGTTTCACAATGCGAGGGATGCCTGATCCTGCTTGTTCGCCGAGGCCTACGAGGCTGAACATCAGCTGTAATCCACGATTACGCGAATCACTTTTGCCGCCAAGCAGTGCATCTTCGATCGAGATACGCATGTGTCCGGGGTTTCGGAACCCAAAGTAGTCCGGCGCTTTGACGACCATGATTGATGAACGTTCAGAGTAGTCGGCGTGGATCAGTGTATTGACCAGCGCTTCACGCAGAGCTTTGTGGAGCGGAGTATCATCATCGCGTTCATCTTTCTGGAAAGCCAGAGGCAGTTTCAAGTCGCGGAAGAGTCGGGTAATGACCATTCGGTAGAAATCGTAAAGGTTCCCGCTCCATGTGCCGTCGGCGGTGAGACGATCCACCCACTCTGTTTTCGAACCGCTGACGGGCAGCTCTCGATAATCGAGAAAGTAGTGTGGGCAATTCTCGGTAATCACATGCCCTTGCCCAAACATCAATAAGCCCGCTAGACTTAAAGAGCTTTTGCCTGTCTCGCGATTGTGAATCATTCCCTTCGTGCGAAGTAAGAAGGCCTCATTCCCTAAATCATTGTATGGGTGATCAGGCTTCAGATTCGCCAAACGCTGCCTATAGGCGGTGAGCGTCTCTAAGTTTAGATCCTCAAGTCCGTAATGCTCGAGTGCCCGTTGATCGCGAGAGTCCTCAATGCGCTCGGCCAGCATGCGCTCCACCTCTTCGCGGCCGCAGCGATAGTCACCCGAGCGTCGGCGCTTATAGCTGCCTTCCATGGGGGAACTGCCGATATAGACAGGCCGTTGTTGACGACTTGCCCGGGGCACGGTGATGATAAGAATACTGCGGTCGCTTTGCAATTTGTGCGTTTGCACATGCTCAGTTCCTAGAAGGTTATGGCTGACCTTGGTGCGATCATTCAGTAAACTCCAAAGGGTCTCTTCAACCTTATCTGGCCGCGCAATGCCATCTGCAAAGAAATCTCCCTCCCGCTCGCCGACTCCCAGAAAGACCGTGCCCCCGTGTGTATTTGCAAAGGCCGAATAGGTATCCCAAAAGCTTTTAGGGAGCGCGCCTTGGCCGTCGCGCCCTTGAGCCAGCTTAGCTTCAATTTCGACGTTTTCAGTGAAATCGGATAAGAATATGGCGTCGCTCATAATGTGGGTGGTTGCGTGAGGGAGTCTCGTTGATCGCTTAAATCGCGCTTAATTTACGTTTGAAAAGTGTCGGCTGCAAGACAGTGATTGGCTTGAGATCGACCTCAACGCGGTCAGCGATGCCTTTGAAGTTTTCGATGGTGATTTTGGTAATGGACATGGTGAGATTTCTTAATTCACGAGGCTTACTAGTGATTTGATATGCTGCTCTAAATCTTGAAATGCCAATACCTGACTTTTGGGGTAGTCGATGCCGTCAATAAATGCCATCGGAACTCGGTCACTGGTGACGAGCAGCGGCACCCAATTTATTCTGGATTCATCAATGCCTGTCATCTTAGAAATCGCTTCAGGATGATCTTTTATCCACGCACATCTGCGTTTGTGCTTAGCAAGGTAATCCTTCTTTTTCATATTCCCCCGGAATTCCTCAAGTTTTTGAATCACCTGACGCACTGTGAGCGAGGGCTTTAGTCGCTTGCACTCAATTAAAAATATCTTTCCAGTGTCATGATCCCATGCCAGAACGTCAAAGTCACCGAGGTCAGGGCTCTTTGGAGCTCCAAGCTCAGTAAGCTTGATCTCAGTTTTTTGATTAGGCAGCAATTTCTGGATTTTGCTAGCAACCTCTCTCGTAAACGCTTTCCCCTTCTTGTCAGCTACGCTGCCAAAGTAACTGCTCATTTCTTTAGATTGAAAGAGCTTCTCTGGAAGATTCCCCTCCCAAATATTGCGAGTCAAATATCGAACCCATCGGTGAAGGTGTGTAGCCGATATCGCAAATTGTTGTGGGGAACGCTCGACCTCAACAAATGGACGCAGCAACACCGAAAGACCTCTGAAATATCGCCAAGGAAGGACATCGTTCCCGTCGCAACCTTTGGGGAACTCTGCATTCCAGCTTGGCCTGATTGGTAAAACAAAACGTGCAACGAATGAATCTGCCTGCTTGGCCTTCAGGCCTATATGCTCTTCTAGGAGGTATCGCAACTCGCGAATACCAAGAGTCCCACCAGCAGTTTTTGTCTTAACTGCCTGTTTGGTGAAAAAGTCTCGAACATCCAAAATTGTGTCGTAGCTAAAACCAAACTCTGCCTCGAACGCCTTTTCAAAACTCAAAACCTCCTTACTCCGCTCGCCGGAAGTTTTAGAAGGTTCTTCAGCATTCTGAAAGTGGGTTTCGTATGAATCCGCGTCATGCTGGATCCCATCATCGATTCGCGAGGTGATGTAGGGAGCAAAAACTTCTTCTTGAAAGTCCTCTTGATAATCCACAATCCCATTCGGATTGATTTCTAGACTAGCCTGAACGAACCCGCTAACAATTGAGTCTCGATGGTTTGCAATTTCAATCATTAGAAAAATTTGAGCTAAAAGCGAGGCATGTTCCGTTTGAGAGATAGACTCTTTTGCGTTTGGTTCGTGTGAGTATACGGCCGTCTCGATCAGCGCTCTATTTGCGACTTCAGAAGTGGCATGTTTTCCACTCTCTGTTCGAATTCGTTCCTTCAGCCAATCTGCTCCATCATCCAGAGCCAAAAGGGCTCTGGTCGATAAACTCCAACGCGAACGATCACGTGAAAAATCATCCAGCTGAGAGAACGACCGAGAAACGACTGACAATGTATCATACTGCTTGAGCTTAGCTGTAAGATCTTCTTGCAGTTTCCGGACGATCGTATCCAGAGTTTTTTGAGCCTTACTAGGATCTGTAATTCGCTTGGGTAGTTTGTCATCCACCAGAAAAGCAAGCCCAACTCGCAATCTGCCGAGCTCTTCTCGTGGAATAAATTCTGGGTCAGCATCTCCGGGATCACTAACAATTGATTCAAGGTTGTCAGATGAAATAACGTGGAAGAAACGTGTTTTATCGTTTTTCACGATCTGTGTGACAAGTTCTACCTCTTCTTCAGGTCCGAGACTTATATCCGCCATGTCTGCCGCAGCTCGAATGATCGTCGAAACAATTTCCCGTTCCGCAATATTGTCTGCCCGATGAAACTTTCCTAGGAAACCTTCAGATATACTGAGTCGAGCAACCGCGTGACTCCTGTCTAACTGATAGTTCAATTCAGTTTGCTCGTCCGTCAACTGAGATACATTCTCCAGTTTCCACCCATCAATAGCCACAAACAGTAATTCAAGATTGAAACGCTCGACACCCCATGCCGATTTTTCGAATACAGCAGGCAGGATCCGTTCAATCCAATTAGAAATACAATCCCATAAGCGGTAATATAAATTCCTTACTTCTGGATTCTTTGGACGCTCTCTGGCTGTGACCCACCAAACATGCCCTTGCCACTCCGCACAACCACTCAAAATTCCGCTACTGACGGCATCGTGGTCAGCATAGAAAATATTTGAACTCAAATCTGGATTTAGACCAACGGCTTTTCGTTGAACGATGTGCCACCCATCTCCTTCAGGCATTTTTTGGCAGTGACGATCATTGGTTGATTTTAGCTCAACATTGAGACCTTTTGAAAAGCTCCCTTCAATCATTAGCATGTTGTGAGGATTTTTGGGATCCATCTCTCGGCGATGCAAAATGAAGTCTTGGTCTTTCCAGAAGGCGTAGAGATTTAAAAATCCAGCAGTGTTGGCAATTTTGACGTTAGCTTGCTCCAGATTGTCCTCTTGACACCCCAAATACCATAGCCTTCTTGCGCTAAATTCGTGATCAAATGAAAGAGTTTGCCAATCTGCCAGGCCGCAAGAGAAGAAGTGCCAGCGTGTTGGAATGCTCTTTAGAGCAAAGACAACTGGGCGACCTACACCCGATAATCCCCAAAGGACGAGCCCGCCGTTGAAATCCTCTACTTTTTCGCATGCTCGACAGCAATCTTCGATGTATTGAGTCAATGCATCGACCTGCTCCTTACTCATATCCTCAATTGTTTCAAGATGTTCTCCTGTCGACAAAACCGAACTCCATGTGAAGGCCAGAATCGGTTTACCCAAATCAAACTGACCGACGTATGGGAATAATGGTGGCAGACATTCTGGACTTTTCGGTAGGCTTATTCCTCCCAGCGCCCGCACACCAAGCCGTGGGAGCACATCGTTTACGAAAAACTCCGCGTTTTCCTTTCCGAAAAACGTATCGGCCCAGCCCCCTAAGGCAGGAACTACTTCGAGAATAAATGCAGCCGCAGCACGGCAGAGACAAGACGGTTCCGCGACGAAAAGACTATCTTCCTCTTTATGTAGAGGGAAGCGTTCTGACGGCGCCCCCACCACAGGATTAGATTCGAAATCTTGATGTTTACTGCGGTCAAAAACAAATGCCGCGAGTGTTGTAGTATTAATCCCAAGACTCGAAAGACGCTCATGCGAGAACGTCACCGCCCGAGAGTGTGCGCATATAACGGCATCGGACGGCAATTCGATGGGGCCACCCGCTACGCTTTCGCTGGTAATGTATCGGTCTTGATTTAGTTCGTCTGCAATCGAATCTGAAATTCGAAGGAGGGCTATTACTGATTCACAGCATTCCTTAAATCCGGGAAAATTGACTTTTTCAGAGAGAAAGTTCAATAACCGCTCAAGGATGAAATCAGAGTTTGAAAAAGTGCCTGGATAAACCCGAAATCCACCTTCAGTTGTGCACACGTATCCTACGAAAACATCTTCGGATGGATATTCCTGAGGTGCCCACGGCGACGACCCCATTTGAGAAGTCCATTGCCGAAGGTCATTTGGCTTTGCGATTTTATTACCTTTGCAACACAGCAAGGCCATGTTCTGCAGGACTTGGATCCTGATATTGTTTTCGGCCAAACTCGGCATTGTTTCCAATGAGGCAATTAACCGCGCTGCTGAAGTAGGTTTAAATTCGCGCAGCCAACTTGCGAGAGTCTGATGATCTTGTCGCAGATTACTTATTAAATGACCTGATGGAACAGGAACCATCTCTCGCATGAGCGCTTGGAATTTCTCAAAGTCCTCGGGCGATGGAGTTTCAGGCTCTTTCATTTTAAAGTTCTCCTTTGAAGGCGCGTTGTTGGAGGGAGGCGAATAGGTGTTCACTTGCAGTTTGTTGCGTAATCATGGGAGCTTTGTTTAGCATGACTTGATTATACACTTTTGCGAAGGCCTCTTGTTTTGGACGTGGTGGTAGGACTATCGGGATGCTATTACAGTTTGTTTTATTGAGATACGGCAAAGTTGTTTTGGTCGCTCGTTGAAGCATCCATTCTTTTCTAAATGGCAGGCAATACATCAAGAATTCAGGAAGGAGCTTTTGCCCACATTGAAAACTATGTAATTGTTGGTTAATCACTTGATCGCATCCCGCTAGTGAAGAAATTCCTAAATCACCAACGCAACTGATCAATACGCTCTTCTCAGGAATTACTCGCGCACGGACTTCCAAGATTTCCGATTTACTCAAGCCCATTTTTTTTGACGACTTAGATGTAATGCCTAGGTGATTTAGATCTGCCGTAGTGACCCACGGAGTTGAACCTGTGAACGACTTCGGCTTGTCGCGCCCCGGCACAATACAATCCGTTTCATCTCCTACAGTGCATTCTTCCCAGCCCTTGGGATTAGTGACGGGGTCGCCGAAAAGGTCGAGGAAGGTGGCGCGGAGGAAGTCGTCGGTGAGTTGGAGGGCTTGCTGGCGTTTGCGGCGGATGGCATCCGCCTGATCCAGTATCCCCGCGATCCGCTGCTGCTCCAATAAATCCGGCTTCCCGTTCTTCATTGGGAGTGGGATTTGGATTTGCTCAGCGGAACCTTTTGTTAACTTTCCGCGAGTAGTTCCTGTTACATATTGGCGTAAATCGTAATTTTCTAAGACTCTGCAAAGATAGTTGATGCAGATTCCGTCTTTCGGCTGAAGGACATGTGCGTGGTTGTTAACCCAATACTTCCCTTCAACTTTATATGCTACGCCTCGATCTGGATTCCAAAAGTGCCCTCCGTCTTCTGCCAATAAAATGGTTGGCTCATCGAAAATAAAGTCATTGATCGTCCCTTGTTTTCCGTTTGCTCCATAGTAGGCGTAGTTTCCTGCTGTTCGCTCGCTCTCTTTTACGGGGCGGCGCTTCCCATCGAGGAACTCTGCAACTTCCTTTAAATTAAATAGAGGGAAATCATCAGTGAAATTTTCTTTTGAAATCATCGAATCATCCCTTCCAAGGTCTCAATGTCATTGAGAATATCCTGCTCCAAGTTCTTGAGCTGACTGAGGATGACTTTCGGCGCTTCGTATTCAGCTTCTTCATACACAACCTCTTTGTAGCGGTTAATGGAGAGATCGTATTTGTTGTCGCGCAGTTCCGCGACGGGCACGGTGAACGACTGTTCGCTACGCGAACTGTCTGAAGTTTGAAGTTTGAGGGATGAAGTTTGAAATTTTTTCCACTGATACAGTAAGTCAGCTAGGTTATTCTTACTGTGATACTCTGGCAGGGGTTGCCCCTGATTGGCTTGCATGAATTCTTCATTCTTAATTCGTAATTCATCATTCACCGCAGGTGTCCGCTTGTCGTCGAGCGAGTAGCCGTCGGCTAATAGGTCGTAGAACCAGACGTCGTCGGTGCGGCCGCCTTTAGTAAAGACGAGGATGGCGGTAGAGACTCCGGCGTAGGGTTTGAAGACTCCGGACGGGAGTGAGATGACGGCTTCGAGTTGGTTGTCGTCGACGATCATTTTGCGCACGCCAACGTGGGCTCCACTGGAGCCGAAGAGCACGCCATCGGGCACGATCACGGCGCAGCGTCCGCCCATTTTGAGCATGCGGAGCATTAGCACTAAGAAGAGCAGCTCTGTCTTTTTAGTCTTCACCTTGCTCTTGAGGCTGGCATCGGTGCTCTCGCCATCGATGCTGCCTTTGAAGGGGGGATTGGCGAGGATGACATCGAAGTGATTGTTGGCTATCTGCGGCATGCGCTCGCTAAAGCTGGAAACGAGGGTGTCCTGATCGCTCAAGGTGCGCGACTGCACATCGTGCAGCAGTAAATTCATGGCAGCGATGCGGAGCATGGTGCTATCGAAATCGAAGCCGTAGAACATGCTGTTTTGAATATGTTCGCGGTGCGGCTCTAGTTGATCGCCCGGGTAGTGCTTGTCGCCGTCGGCGTCGGTCTCGATCAGCTCGGGTGTGGAGTGTGTTTGCTTGAGGTAGTCCATCACCCCAACCAAGAAACCGGCGGTGCCGCACGCAGGGTCGCAAATGGTGTCGGTCGGCTTGGGCGCAAGGATCTCGACCATGGCGCGGATGATATGGCGCGGGGTGCGAAACTGCCCGGCGATACCAGCGGTTTGCAGCTTGGAGAGCAGGTATTCGTAGAGGTCGCCCTTAGTGTCGCCCTTTTCGAGTGGGAGCTCGCTGATGGCGTTGACCGCTTTGACCAGCAAGTTGCCAGTGGGAATCAGGCAATTGGCATCGGCTAAATATTTGCCGAGAGCGGAATGTTCGGCGACTTCCTTGCGCATGAAGGGAAAGACCTGATCGCGCACGCGCGTCAGCATTTTATCGCCGCCGAGTTGTTTAAAGTTCTGCCAGCGCAGGTCTTGTTGCTCGGGGCCGTAGAGTCCCTTGTAGTCTTTGCCGAGGCGCTGGGCGCGGCTCTCTTGGCGGGCCTCATTGAGGTCGAGCAGACGCAGGAACATCAAGTAAGAGATTTGCTCGATGACGGTGATCGGATTGCTGATACCGCCGGAGTGGAAGTCCAGCCAGAGGGCGTCGATTTTAGATTTGAGAGATTGCATTGAATATTGGTTTTGAACCGTTAATTTACGTAAATGGACGTTAATTTTTTGAACCGCAGAGGGCGCGGAGAGCGGGGAGTTTTAAAGAGGTTGTTCGTTCATGATTTATTTTAAAACCTCCCAGTGGCCGCCTTTTTTAGGGCCGATACGGCGTAATTTGCCTTGTTTGGCCAGTTTAGCTGCTGCCATCTCGATCGCTCTGACTGAACGACCAATTTTTACTGAGACTTCCGATAAGGTCATGCGCGGGTGAGCTGATAATAAATTTAGAATTTCTACCGAAGTTTCTACCGAAGTTTCTACCGAAGTTTTCCCCACCTTTTCCACCGAATCTTCACCGATCGCTTTCAAATATTCCGAGGAGAAGGGGAATTCAGTCCAAAGATCGTAGCCTGAGAGCCTAATTACTGGTTCGGGTGCGCCGCCTGCGCGGCAGGCTTCCAAGATTCGCTGGATGCCGCGCCCCCATGACTCGATTTCACCGGCTCGGAAAAAGGCGTTGGCAATATCCGGATTGAATGGATGGGAGGCGTGATCACCGAGGAGTTTGGCGAGATCCCATCCATCGGGCAGTACGGCAGGGTTCCATAACCTTAGGTGGTCCGCAAAGACTTTGATCTGGATCGGTGCGGTGGTGCTGTAGTCCCGATGAATGAGTGCGTTAAGGACGGCCTCGCGGAGTGCTTCGTAGGGAATCGGAAACGTCTCGATGCGTTGCAGGCCTTCATAGTGGATGGCCGCTTTTAGGTATTTGGTGCGTATCAGGTCAACCGTCTGGGCTGTCTGCGTAAACAGATCGCCGTGGATCTCGTCATGGTAAACGAGGTCTGTCTCTGAACGGAAAAATCCGATTTTGACAAATGCCCCGGTGACGAAGCGTTCCGGGTCTTCGTGGAATAGTAAAACCGCCGCACGCTTGAGGTAGTCCCCCTCCGTCAGTTTAAGCTTTTCGATCAGGGTGGGGTCGGGCTCGTCCAAGAGCTTACGCTCCAGACGACCGCTGGCGGTCGCCAGCTTCCGAAAACTGGCGATTACCGCAGTGGAGAGATCGGCTAGCCCGACATGGGGCACCGGCACGCCATCCCAGGTTTTGCCCTGCGCACGCAGGATAAATCGGTCGAGGGCTGCCCCCTTGAGTTCCTGCAAGGTGCTGCCGCTGCGCAGGTAGTATTTCCCCTTGTGGCTGATCGGGTTTGAGTAAGGCTCGACCACAATTTCGAGAGTGTCCAGCTTTCCCTCGCTGCGTAAGTTGACTGCCACCAGAATGCCTAGTAGATCGCGCACTTTGTTGGGGATGTCCTCTAGTAGCTTTTTGGCATCCTTAATTCCGACAACCGCCCCCGAATCGTCACGTCCAATTACCAGCAGGCCGCCTTCGGCATTGGCAAAGCCAGAGATCCATTTCAGATACTCGTCGCGCCACAATTGCTTGTATTCGATGTGTTGGGATTCTGGCATTTTAGATTAAGCGGCGGTGTTGTTTAAGTCTTTAAGGAGATCCAGCAGTGCGTTGACTTGGTCGTCTTCTTTGAAGACGCCTTCGACGCCTTGGCTGTCGATGCTAGTGAAGGGGCTTTCCCAGAGAGTTTCGAGCTCGATGCTGCCGTAGCGGCTGATGTGCGTTTTGAGCATTTCTAAGAAGCGAATCTGGTTGGCGTTGAGCGTGGGATACTTTTGCACGAACTGCTTGAAGTGCGCGTCGACCGCTTCGGCGTCCATTCCAATGATTTGGCGGATGGCGAGCGCGAGGCTCTTGGCCTTGTTGGGATAGTGAACCAACAGGTCTTCGAGATTTAGATTGGGATCGTAGATCAGCACTTCGTTAACGAGTTCGTCGAGCTCATCGGAGGCCAGCGCTTGTCCGGCTTTGATTTTACGCAGGGCTTCACTGGCATCGAACAATTCTTTGAGCACCGATTCGACACGGCTGCGGTAGGCAGCGAGGTCGAGCCCCTGCATCTTAACTTTGTGCTCGCTGCTGTTGTAGGCACCTTGATCTTCGGCGACGTCTAGGAAGAGTGGTTCGACGGGATTGCTGGTATCCTTCTTCCGGTACTTCATGATACCGCGCAGTTCAGTGCGCAGGTGCTCCAATTCTTTGGTGCCGGCCGTGGCATGATACGTCAGGTCTTTGGCCTGTTGAATGGTTGGCAGCTTTTCCGCAACCTGTTTGAGGTTGATCGGTAGTTGTGCGGCTTGCTCAATCACGGTGTCGCTAAGGTCGTCGGCGGTGGCTGATTTTTCCAAGCGTGCTATTTCCAGCTTGGCGATGAGCAGATCAAATTGCAGAGCGGCTTCTTTACTGCGGATGTCGCGCCACTGCATGAGTGGTGCCAGGTCACGTTTGAGCGTGGCGATGGTGTGTGCCTCAAAGGCCTCGATTACTCCATCTTTTTGCATGGCCTTGACGGTCTTAATGTTTTCACGCACTGAGAGGCTGTCGCTGGGGAGCGCGGCAATGTCGGCAGCGATCAGAGCTGCGGCGGTTTTGAGCGCTAGCAAATCTTGCTGTTTCAGAGCGGTCTCGCCGAGCGCAATACGAGCTTCAAAGAGTTGCTGTGGTAGGCTCTTAGCTTGTGAGGGCTCCTCTTCTTTGACCAGTTCGTCAAAATATTCGAAATTCCCCCAGTGGTCGAAGATCAAGAACTCAGTCTTGTCCTTGCCCGGACCGAAGAGTTCTTTGCACAGGCGCGTGCCACGGCCGATCATCTGCCAGAACTTGGCGTAGGATTTGACCGGTTTTGCAAAGACCAGATTGACGAGTGAAGGCACGTCGATGCCGGTGTCGAGCATGTCGACCGAGACGGCGATGGTGAGGTTTTTACTGCCGTCGGTGGTTTTAAAATCGTCGATCAGTTGCTCGGCACGGGGCTCGTAGTTGTCGATACGCAGACAGAAGTCGCCCCCGTATTGCGGGTAGCACTCATCGAAGACTGCAACCAGTTGCTTGGCGTGTTTGTGATTACGGGCGAAGACGATGGTTTTACCGACACGGGTGCCGTCGGGGCCACGTAGGCCGTTTTCCATCAAATTACGAATAATGGCGCGATCGGTGTCGCGGTTGAACACCTGACGGCTGACTTGCTCTTTATCGTAGTCGACTAGTTCCGAATCGGCGACCTGTTCGTCCATTTGCTCCTGTTGTGCTTTGTTAAGCTGCTTGTATTTGATGCCCTCGCGCAGGAACTTGGTGGTGTGCTTGACCACCTTGAACGGACAGAGATATGGCGGGTTGTGCTCAATCGCGTCTTCGTATTCGTAATTGAAAGTGGGGTCTCCATTTTCGCATTCGAAGAGTTTGTACGTATTACGAAAGATGAACTTAAGCGGTGTGGCAGTGAGCCCCACCTGGTAGGCATCGAAATAGCGGAAGAGATCGCGGTAGCGATTGTAAATGCTGCGGTGCGACTCGTCGGCGATCACTAGGTCAAAGAAGCCAACGTCGAAATTCTGGAAACACTTCATCATCGCTGGATAAGTGGCGAGATAGATACGCTGCTTCTGATCGTTGCCAGACTTGCTGTTGACATAGACGCGAGGCTCGCCGGGCATGTGCTCTTCGAAGGCGTCCTTGGCCTGCTTACGCAATTCACGACGATCGCAGAGGAAGAGCACGCGTTTGGCCCAATTCGCACGCACCATGACTTCAGACAGCGCAATTGCGACACGTGTCTTGCCAGTGCCAGTCGCTTGGATCAAGAGTGCTTTGCGGCGACGGGCATCGAAGTGCTCAGCGACACGTTTGATTGCCTCGATTTGGTAAAGACGGTCGACGATCGCCTCTTTCGGATTGAGAGCGCCTAGCACAGTTTCACGATTGGCAATTTGATAGAGTTCGTATTCGAGACTATCGCGGGAATAGAAACCAAAAAGAGAACGAGGCGGCTCGCCCTTAGCATCGTTCCAGATGTAGATTTCATAGCCGTTGGTGTAGAAAATGATTGGACGGTGCCCTGATTCCTTTTCAACTCCGTCGGCGTAGTATTTCGCCTGAATCTTGCCCTTTTCCGCATCCTCCGCGGTCTTTTTCGCTTCGACCACTGCCAGAATTTTGCCCGAGTTCGAATCTTTCAACACGTAGTCGATATATCCGACACCACTGCTGGTCGGTTGATGGCTAACCTTACGCTCTTGTTCAACCGCGGCGGTGTTTTGACCGCGCGCCCCGACTTCCCAGCCGACTGCTGCCAATTGAGCATCAATAAGTTTAAAGCGGGTCTCTTCTTCGCTGAAATCGAGCGTGCTGGCGGCTTGCTGCGCCTGTTTGAGCAATTCGAATGTTTCCGTTTCGGATTTACCAGTCGTCTCCGCCTTGGCCCGTGCGGCTTCAAGATCCGCCAGCAACTTCGCCATAAGCGCTTCCTGCTCAGCGAGCTTCTTTAGCTGTGCCTTATTCTGAGTTTTCAACTGCGCCGTCGGATCTGAAGCCTCCTGAGTGAGTGGTTTCCATCTAGCCGATTCGATGGCAGGGGCTCCTTTGGTGGAAAGAATAAACCAACGACCGAGGTCGAAGGCCTCTTGAACACAGTCAGGAACGTAGGCTTCCTCCTCCTTAGGCAATGTGCCATGAGCCGCTTTGTTGCCCTTGATACGTAAGAGATGCAGCTTGTCCTGAACGACAGACGGAGTGATGGAGCGAAAAGAATCGTCCGTGAGCAAATCAATCAGGTTACTCTGAAAATTAAGCTCCAATCGATGATGCGCAAAGAGCGCTTTGACCAAATACTCTGCGTAGGTGCGTAGTTTAACGAGTGCACTGACTGGATCAGTGAACGAGTAGCTCTCCGCAAAACCTGCCAAGTCGGCCAGTTCGGGGTGATACTTACGTAGAAACTCAAAGTTATGCGATTGCATGATTGGGAAATTGGCAGCATTATCCAACACATGGAAGCTCTTCCATCCCGGTATTGTAAAATTTTTCTGATTTCTATGCATCCACATCTTTAATTCGGTGCATCATACAGAAATCTGATATTTTTTAAAATGGACTAAGCTGAACAATTCATGACTATAGAGTCATGCATCGAGCTCTATTTTCAAAATCCGGACTTTCCCTAGATCGACTCAATAGCTTCTGCCGTGTCGCCGAAACAGAAAGCTTCACTCAGGCAGCCGAAGGCGATCCCAACCGGCAAACACAATATAGCCGTCAAATTAAGGATCTTGAGCAGTTTTTTGGCACAGAGCTGTTCCACCGCAAAGGCAGAACAGTGACTCTTTCAAATACGGGCAAGGAGCTCCATACCCTAGTTTCCGAGTATTTCTCTGCATTAGAAGACTTTCATGAGCGCTGTTCCGGCGAGCTCGGTAGCTACACTATCGGAGCTGGCGAAAGCATTATTCAGTGGAAGCTGATACCTAAACTAAATGAAATAAAGGAGTCGTTTGAGAAAGCAGACGTCATCTTTAAGAACTTAAGAACCGCCGATATCATAGATGGAATCAATAAAGGAGAGATCGATTTTGGAATCATACGAAAAAGTGCGGTCACCTCAAATTTGACGAGCCTCCCATTGGGGGCGCTAAAGTTTGCATTTTTTTATCCCTCCCACTCCAAAATCGATCCATCGGATGAAGCCCAACTCTTCTCCAGCTTCCCCTTGGCAATCATGGAAGGCGAAGGACGCTATCAAAAGTTTATCTCAGAGCTTCCCAGCAAGCATGCTATCCTCGTAAGAAAGAGCGTAAGCTGCAGCTCGTTCCCGATGATGGCTAAAACTCTAACCTCAATCCCTGTTGCGGCCATACTCCCGACAATCGCCAGCGAAGGGCTACCGGCCGAGTCGTTCAAGATGGCTGAACTCGCAAGTCTAAAGCCTTTGGCGCAAGAGCTCTGTGTTTGCTGGAATCAGCGGCTCGCTTCAATGAACCCGACACTAAAGGAACTCGGCAAAGCACTCGCGAAACTGACAAGAAAAGAAGACTAATAAATACCAAACTCCATCGGGTATTCTCAGCTAGAAGCCAGTTAACCACTTTATGACAGCCTCCAGCTATTTCAGCATTAACAGGGCATATAAAAAGGCAAAAATCGAACCAACGACGAAGTGGTTAACCACCCATAAATAAAATAAGCCCCTGATAAACAGGGGCTTATAAGAGCCAGTTAACTACTTTTGAAAGTAGTTCGCTAAAAAAACGAAATGGCTGCTCGGGCTGGGATCGAACCAGCGACCAAGTGATTAACAGTCACCTGCTCTACCGCTGAGCTACCGAGCAATAAAACTGTTTCTTCAGAGCCTCTCGGCTCGTTGGAAAGCGCGTATAAAGGGAATGATTTTGCCCCTTGTCAATAGTTTCGTGAGAATTTTTTAATTATTTTTCTGCCTCTTGTTTGAGAGGCTTTAAACTTGGGAAAAGGATGGTGTCGCGAATGCTCTCAGCGCCTGTTAGAAGGATGATGAGACGGTCGATTCCTAGGCCCATGCCACCTGCGGGGGGCATGCCGTGCTCGAGCGCGGTGAGGAAGTCGGTGTCCATGTCTTGCACTTCTTCCCCGACCTGGGCCTCGAACATTTTGCGCTGGATGATGGGATCGTTCTGCTCGGAGTATGCGGGCGCGATCTCTTGTCCGTTGATGCAGAGCTCGAAGACGTCGATGGTGGTGTCGTCGTCTTGCGTGATCTTGGCCAAGGGGCAAAGCTCCTTGGGAATGTGCGTCACAAAGGTGGGCTGTATCAGCGTGGGCTCAATGAGCTTTTCAAAGACGTTGTTGGTGATCTCGTAGTCTTCGAGCTCGCCATCGACCTCGATATTGAGGGCGCGGGCTTTTTCGAGCTTGTCCTCACGGCTGTGGCTGAACCAGTCGGCGTCGCCGGTGGCTTCGATGATGAGGTCCTTATATTTGGCTTCGCGCCATTCGCCGTCGAGGTTGATGACGGTGCCATCGGGACGGGCAATTTCGAGGCTGCCGATCACGGTCTTAGCGACGTGTTGGATGAGCCCTTGTGTGAGCTCCATCATGCCGCGGAAGTCGGTGTAGGCCTGATAGAGTTCCAACATGGTGAACTCTGGGTTGTGGCGTCGGGAGAGGCCTTCGTTGCGGAAGACGCGGCCGATCTCGAAGACGCGGTCTTCGCCTGCGACGAGCATGCGCTTGAGGTAGAGCTCGAGCGCAATGCGCATATAGAAGTCGCAATCGAGGGCGTTGGAATGGGTGATGAATGGACGTGCGGCCGCACCGCCGGCGACGGACTGCAGCATGGGGGTCTCGACTTCGGTGAAATCGCGCTCCCAGAGATACTTGCGCATTTCCTGAATAATTTTGGCGCGGTGACGGAAGCGTTGACGTGAGTCTTGGTTGACAATCAGATCGAGGTAGCGCTGACGATAGATTTTATCGTCGTCCGTGAGACCGGCCCATTTCTCGGGAAGTGGGCGCAGGGACTTGGAGACGAGGGTGTAGCTTTCGGCACGGACGGTGATCTCGCCGGTCTTGGTTTTAAAAAGTCGGCCTGCGATGCCGATAATGTCGCCAAGATCGAGCTTTTTGAAATAGGTGTTATACTCCCCTTCTGGCAATTCGTCGCGGGTGACGTAGGCCTGGATCTGACCGTCGCGGTCTTGGATTTTAATAAAGCTGGCCTTGCCCATCACGCGGAAGACGACGATGCGTCCGGCCACGGCGACTTTGGGCTGTTCCTCATCGGCGACGCCTTCTTTATAGAGTTTAATCGCCTCCTCAGATGTATGGCTTTGCGCGCAGTTAGCGGCAAAGGGGTTGCGATCCTCTTTGCAGAGATTCTCAAGCTTTTGCAGGCGCACGGCGTATAAATCGTGCGAATTGTCGGGATTGGCGGTCTTATCTGTCATAACGAAGCCCGCGAATGTGCGCGCCTTGCCAGAAATGGCAAACGCAAATTCCACCGCTTGGTGAAGTGGAACTAGTGCAGTAAGTAAGTTGTGTAACCTGCGAGCATCGCCATTGCAAAAATGACGACAACAAAGACAAGCAGAAGTCTAGCGGTAAAGAGTGAGCGTAGCAGGATCAATTCAGTCAAACTGGCCCCCGCACTACCAATAATCAAAGCCAACACGGTCCCTGCGCCGACACCTTTGCTCATTAAGGCTGCCGCCAGTGGAATCACTGCTTCGGCCCGGATGTAGAGTGGCACTCCGATAACAGCCGCGATAGGAATCGCAAATGGATTATCCTCGCCGGCTACTTGTTCCAAAAAGGCGGCTGGCATATAGCCATAAATGACACTACCAATACCGATACCGAGGAGCAGATAGGGTAAGACTTCAACAAAGTCAGACCAGGCCTCACGCCAGAGCCCATGATAGCGTCCTTTTGCCGTGACCTGAGCCTTCCCGGCATCCTCGCCACAGCAAGCGCTCTCCGTGCGGATCGACACCGGACTTTCACAGCAGCCCCCCACGACAGGCTGGAACACGAGCAGGTCATCTCCCTGCGTTGAATGCGAGCTGCGGTCGGATGCGTGCAGGACATCACTGCGTATGGTCCGCTCAAAGCCGAAAACTTGCAACAAGTAACCCGCCACCAAGGAGACTAAGAGTGCGGCCAAGGTATAAATCATTGTCAGTTGAAGCCCAAAAGTCGCCGCCAGCAGGACGACAATGATCGGATTGAGCAACGGGGATGCAAAAAGAAATACCATCATGGGCCCAAATCCCGCACGGGCTCGGATCAGGCCTTTCAGCATGGGGATCGTCGAACAGCTGCAAAAAGGCGTCATCGCCCCCAGCGCAGCCGCAAGTAAATAGCTGCGCCCACGTCCAGCACTCAGTAAAACTTCAATCTTCGCTGGCGGAATATGGCGCTGCAAGGCTCCTACCAACAGACTGATCCCTATGAATAAAATCGAGAGCTCGATCGCCAAAAAGGCAAACATGCTCAATGTATCCTGTAATTGCTCTGTCATGAATTTTATATTTCTAGTATTGTCGAAATATAGTTATAAATTGCTCCTTTGACATTTGTCCACAACATTTCCATGTTTTTCGAAATATAACGAATTGAGAATATGATTACAGATAAGGCAGCCGCCGAGAGCTTAGCGGAATTGGGCAACATACACCGCTTAGCGATCTATCGATACTTAGTCAAAGCGGGACACTCAGGTGCCTTGGTGGGCGATATTCAAAAGGCCTTGAATATTCCGGCCTCCACCCTCTCGCATCATTTAGCTCGCATGGGAAGAGTTGGTTTAATTCATCAAGTAAAACAAAGCCGCACGATTGTTTGCAGCCCAGATTACCAGCACTTACAGGAGCTCATTCATTTCCTTCAGGCAGAGTGCTGCGCGGGCGATTCGAAGGATCAAGCCGACTGAGTTTTTTCAAAAAGCATTTGACTACAAGCAAGGTTCGCGCACTCATAGTTTTATATTTTGCTAACTAACAAACTAATAAAGCTATGAATGATTTAATGAATATGACAAAGGCACTGGCAGATGAGAGCCGGGTGCGCGTGATCGCAGCTCTCTCGCGCCATGAAGAGCTGTGCGGCTGTCAGGTAGTGGAATTGTTGCGCCTGGCGACACCGACGGTGTCGCGACACATGGCGGTGCTCCAGAGCGCTGGCTTGGTGCAAAGTCGCAAAGAAGGGCGCTGGGTGTATTATGCGCTCGCTAAGGATTTTCCCGTGCATTTGCGGGCATGGCTCGATTCGGCCTTGGCCGATGCTGAGGAGATTCAGGCAGATCGACTGGTTTTGGAGGAGATTGTCTCGTGCACGGTTCAAGACCTATGCCGGGACCAAAAAAAGAGAAAGGAAGAAGCTTTATGAAAAATGTAGAAAACGAACTGGGGGATGCATCTTATTCTCAGAAAGCCACTGAAATGGTTTTGAAAATATACGATCCGGCGATGTGTTGTTCTTCCGGAGTCTGCGGACCGAGTGTGGACCCCGTCTTGGCTCAATTTGCGTCGGCACTGTCGATTATCTCTAAGCAATATGGCATACGCGTGGAGCGTTATAATCTAGGGCAGGAGCCACAGGCATTTGCTAGCAATGAAACGGTCAAGGCCATGCTTGGCGAAGGTGGGATGGAGGAGCTGCCTTTTATCTTTATCAATGACGAGCTGTGGGTAAAGGGACGTCATCCGTCGAAGGAGGAATTGTTCAAAGCTTTGAACATAAAAGTATCGATGGAATTTACTTCGTTTGCTGCGCCGCAGAATGACAGTGCTTGCTGCGCGGATGGAGGCTGCTGCTAATGAAAAATTTTATCAAAAGTCTGCCGCGCTATGTCTTTTTTACGGGTAAGGGAGGTGTCGGCAAGACCTCGATGGCCTGCGCTTCTGCGCTCGGATTGGCGAAGCAGGGAAAGCGGGTCTTACTCATTAGCACGGATCCAGCTTCGAACTTGGATGAAGTGCTGGAAACTCCGCTGGCTTCCTCGCCGACCGCGATTCATAATGCGCCTGGCTTGTTTGCCTTGAACATCGATCCGATCGTGGCCGCCAATGAGTATCGCGAGCGGATGGTTGGGCCTTATCGTGGCGTCTTACCGGAGGCGGCCATCACCCAAATGGAGGAGCAACTTTCGGGGGCTTGCACGGTCGAAATTGCGGGCTTTAACGAGTTTTCCAAACTTTTGAGCGAGGGCGGGGTCGGGCAGGACTTTGAGCACGTGGTGCTTGATACGGCTCCCACGGGACACACGCTGCGCCTGTTGAATCTGCCATCGGCGTGGAACGATTTTATCGTATCTAATGAGAATGGCAGCTCTTGTCTCGGTCCGGTGGCTGGCTTAGCTGAGCAACGTGAGATGTTTGAGCAAGTCGTCGGAGCCCTGAAGGACCCGGTCCGCACTTTATTGACCTTAGTCTCGCGGGCGGAATCGATGACCTTGGCTGAGGCTGCACGGGCTAGCCTGGAACTGGGCGAACTGGGGCTCAGCAATCAACATTTGATCATTAACGGGCTCTTTACATCCCCCTCGCAGGATGCGATCGCTGCGGCCTTTGCTGCCAAGTCGAGTGCTGCCATCGCCGCAATGCCAGAACGCTTGCAAGCATTGCCATCAACTACGGTGCCTTTTCGTCCTGCGGGTATCATGGGGCTCAAAGCGATTGAAAGCATTTTTGCCGAAGACGCGATTCAGCCAGAATTAGCAGACAATCTTTGTTCGATGGCCGAACTGGATGAGGTAGCTGCGCGCAGCTGTGATTGGGAAAGGTATATCGAAGAGCTAGAACAAGGGGGCAAAGGCGTGATCATGACGATGGGCAAAGGCGGCGTAGGAAAGACTGTAATGGCGGCTGCGATTGCCGCGGAGTTAGCGCGTCGCGGCAATAATGTGATTTTATCCACCACTGATCCTGCTGCACACGTAGCTGAAACTGTGGGTAATGACATCGACAACCTGACAGTTGAGAGAATCGACCCTAAGTTGGAAACCAGTCGCTATGTCGATGAGGTGTTGACGAAAAACCGTGGTGTTTTGTCCGACGACGAGATGGCACTACTCGAAGAGGAGATGCGCTCGCCTTGTATTGAAGAGATTGCCGTATTTACCGCGTTTGCACAAACCGTCGCCAAGGGCGGGCAGAGTATCGTCGTGCTGGATACAGCGCCGACCGGGCACACGCTCTTACTTCTAGACGCCACGCAGTCTTATCATCGGGAAGTTGCTAAATCCGCTGGCGAATTACCAGAGGCAGTCAAAACACTATTGCCGTGTGTGCGGGACCCCAACTTTACCAAAGTGCTGATTGTCGCGCTGCCGGAAGCCACCCCCACGCACGAGGCCTCTGCTTTGCAGGATGATTTGCGCCGCGCTGACATCGAGCCCTTTGGATGGATTATGAATCGTAGTTTCGCATATTCTGGAACGCAAGACCCCGTGCTATGTGCTAAAAGTAAGGACGAGTTGCTGTACCTTAACGAGGTGCTGGAGCAACACTCCAAGCGCACGGTAATCTCCCCCTGGTGCCCCGAGGAGCTAAGTGGTGCTAATAATTTGAAGCAATTAATTGGATACAAGAAATGAAAAAAGAGAATCAAGAATCAGGAATTAGTTTTTTTGAAAAGAACTTAACCCTTTGGGTCATCCTTTGCATGGTGACGGGTGTCTTAATCGGTAAGTTTTTGCCAGCAATTCCCGCTGCCTTAGGGCAGTTGGAATATGCGAATGTATCCATTCCCATCGCTGTGTTAATTTGGCTAATGATCTACCCAATGATGATGAAAGTTGATTTTTCCAGCGTCAAAAATGTGAGGCGAAATCCCAAGGGGCTTTACGTGACTTGGGTGATGAACTGGCTGATCAAGCCTTTTAGTATGTTCGCCATTTCGGCTTTCTTCTTTTATGTCGTCTTCAAGGCTTTCATTCCCGCCGATCTCGCAAAGCAATACCTCGCTGGCGCGGTGCTACTCGGAGCGGCTCCCTGTACTGCGATGGTGTTTGTATGGAGTCATTTGACCAAGGGCAACGCGGCCTACACCGTGGTGCAAGTGGCTACGAATGACCTGATCATTCTGATCGCCTTCACCCCCATTGTGGCGCTTTTGCTGGGTGTGGGGGGGATCACCATCCCTTGGGATACTCTCTTGCTCTCGGTCTTTCTCTTTGTGGTCATCCCATTGGTTGGTGGCGTTCTTACCAGAAATTATATGATCAAAACTAAGGGTGCAGATTACTTTAACGATGCTTTCATCCCCAAGTTTAATAACGTCACAATTGGAGGCTTACTGCTTACCCTGATACTGATCTTTTCTTTTCAAGGTGATGTAATCTTGAGCAATCCTTTCCATATCGCGTTGATTGCGATTCCCTTAATCATTCAGACCTGCCTGATTTTCTTCCTGTCGTATTGTACCTGCCGTAAGCTACGCTTGAGTCACGATATCGCCGCACCCGCTGGTATGATCGGAGCGTCTAATTTTTTCGAGCTGTCCGTTGCAGTTGCGATTACACTCTTTGGTGCGTCCTCACCGGCTGTATTGGTCACCATCGTTGGCGTTCTGGTCGAGGTGCCAGTAATGTTGGCACTGGTGCGCTATGCGAATAGCACTCGCTCCATGTTCCCATCCGCATAAGCAGAGAAATTTGCCCTCTACATCCATATTTAATCAAATAAAGATCGGCGCTGCGGAACACTTCGCTTTTGATCCGCGACTGATTTAATAATTTGATATGACAGCAATCGAGTACACCGCGCTGGGAGTCAGCGTGCTCATATTCATGCTCGGCTTAGCGGGCTCATTATTACCAGTGGTGCCAGGCGCTCTCATCGTATGGCTGGGTGTGATCGTGCACCGCCTCTGGATGGGTGCGGAAGACTCGGTGACTTGGAAGATCGTGATCCTAGGCGGCGTGCTGACACTACTCGGGCAGCTGGCAGACTTCGTGATGGGCGTCTGGGGCGCGCGACGATTTGGCGCGACTTGGAAAGGCGCGGTCGGCGCTTTTGTGGGAGCCTTCGTGGGCTTCTTCATCCCTCCCCCGCTCTTCTGGCTAATCGTGGGTCCGATCCTGGGTGCGGTGATTGGCGAACTGGCCGCGGGCCGCAGTTTTCGTGACGGGGGCAAAGCGGGCATCGGCACCGTGGTGGGCGGCATCTTAGCCTTTGCTCTCAAGTTTGGAATCAGCGTGTGCGTGATCTGCCTGTTCTTTTTGGACTTATTCTTTGTTTGATTTAAAGAGCAGCCGCAGGCTGTTGAGGCAGACGACGACGGTGCTGCCTTCGTGAGCGAAGACTCCGATGCTGAGTGGAATCCAACCTAGGATCGCAGCGCCGGCCATTAGGATGACGGTGCCGAGGGCGATCGCGAGGTTTTGACGAATGATGGCGCGGGCTCGATTACTCAAAGAGACCGCTGCTAGAAAATTCTCGATGCGATCTTTCATAAGAACCACCTCGCTCTGCTCCAGCGCCGCATCACTGCCGCGGGCTCCCATGGCGACCGAGACATAGGCGGCCGCCAAACAGGGCGCATCATTGACGCCATCACCAACCATCGCGACCTTGTATCCAGCTTCGGTGTACTCCCGAATGACAGACACTTTTCCTTCCGGGCTGAGAGCGGCTCGTATCTCGTCGATACCAATCTGGCTCCCGACAGATTCAGCCGCCGCGCGGCGGTCACCAGTCAGCATCACAGTGCGCACACCTAACCCGCGCAAGGCCTCAAGGGTGGCCGCGGATTCAAGCCGTATTTGATCGCGTAATAAGATGCGAGCGATCAGGTCGCCCTCAAAAATCCAGTTTTCAACAAACTCCTGAGACGGCTCCGGCACGGACTGGATCCACTCAGCCAAGGGGCCAGCCTCCAGCAGTTCGCGTCGCCCCAGCACACAGAGCGCATCGCCTGCCCGGCCCTGCACGCCTTGACCGCTCATGGCTTCGAAGTCGTCGATTTTCCTTTGGTGAGCCCCTTGTGCTTTGGCGTATTTTTGAATCGCACGTCCGATCGGGTGCGAACCGTGACTCTCCAGTGAATAGGCCAGCTCCAATGCCTCATCTTCGCGTCCAGGAGGGAAACTTTCGATACAATCCACTTCCATTTCGCCCGTGGTCAGCGTGCCTGTTTTATCCAATGCCACTAGATTCACCTCTGCCAACTTTTCGATCGCCGCCCCGCCGCGGAAAAGCACGCCATGCCGGGCGCCCCATGCGATGGAAGCAAGAATCGCCGAAGGAATCGAAATGACTAAGGCGCAAGGGCTAGCGACCACCAGCAAAGTCATGGCGCGGTAAAAGGCCGAAAAGCCAAGCTCGGTATTAGTGAAAGCGGGAATGCCAAAGCCGAGCCACCAGACGAAAAACATCAGCGCAGTGAGCCCCAAAATCCCAACAGTATACCCCGTGCCAAAGCGGTCAGTGAAGCGCTGACTGGGCGCTTTTAAATGCTGCGCTTCTTGAATCAGTCGAATCACTTTCTGCAAAGCACTCTCCCCCGCGAGCTTCGTCGCTCGAACGTGCACCGCGCCCCACAGATTGAGTGTGCCACTAAACACAGGATCACCTTGGAGCTTCGCGACTGGGTTCGCCTCACCTGTGAGATTGGACTCGTCGGCAGCAGTTTTCCCTTCGATCACTTCGGCATCTACCGGAAATAGCCCGCCGGGCTTGACCGACAGTATATGGCCGACCTGCACCTGAGACACCGGTATCTGATGCTCGCTCCCCGAGGCATCCACTCGCAAGGCCGTCTTAGGAGCCGCATCGAATAGACTGTTTATCTCACGGCGCGTGCGGTACAGCGCAAAATGCTCCAAGGCCCCCGAAAACGAAAAGAGAAATAGCAACAATGCCCCTTCCGCCCACGCACCGATGCAGGCCGCACCGACCGCCACGGCCAACATTAGAAAGTGTATATCCAGCTCCCCCTTGGGCAGTCCCTCCCGCGCATCCTGAAAGGCGTCCCAACCACCCGCCAGCATCGCAGCGAGATACAGCCCCATAGGCAGCCAGGCAGGAGCCACGTCCGCAGTATCCATGCCCCAAGCCGTAAGCCCCAAGATGGCACAGGCGCCGGCCAGCATGGCCAGAGTTCGCCAATCCTCTTCCTCGGCCGCAGCCTCCCCACGCATCGACAATTCGCGCCAGCGCCAAAGTTTAGGCGCAGTCAGGCAAGTCGCTTTGCTCAATTCCAGTCCACCATCAGGCTTGGAATCGACCGAGACTCCGATTGCTTTGGAATGTGGGCTTACTTTACTCATACTTAATTTAGAATTATTCTAAATAAGAAAAATAGCAAGCTAGAAGGCTAAGATCAGACGCCTAAAATCTGCCGCAACTGCTCAATGATTTGAGAACGCCCTGCTTCCGGGGGCTCAGCTTCCACAGCTTGAAGTGCATCCGCACTGGAGCGTGCCTTCGCGCCGAAGTCTCGAACCGCGGCCTGCCAGATCGCAATGGCCTGCTGAGGCTGAGCCTCGCGCCACAAGAACACGCCACGAATAAATTCAACAGCCGCATCGCTGGACTGAATCCTCTCAAGCGCGGAGGCTAAATCCTGCCAATAAACCGGCTCACGCTGAAGTAACCACAGGTTAAAGAGACTCGTCAACTCGAGGCCTTGCGCCTCTGCGCGCATAGGCTCACGCGCCAAGACGGAGCGCGATAGCGCTAAAGCCTGCAAATCATCTCCAAGCTCGCTATTGGCTTTCGCGAGCAGCACTTCGTCTTGGATAAAAGGCGCACGGTCTCTGGCATCAAACCAGTTACCAAAAGTCAAGCCTCCCAGGCATAACAGCAGTATAGTCGCCAGGCTCCATTCGCGCGAGCCTTGCGGCCTACGCCAAAAGACACAGCCCCCCGCGGCCACGCAGAGCAGAGGGACCAGCGGCAAGCGAAAACGCGCACTGACAAAAAAGAGCAACAGCCCTGCGGCATATGCCAGCCCGAGTATAGTGATTCCCCAGAAAGCAGCTCGATCGGAATTCCAGTAACCGAAACAGAGCCCTGCCCCTGCGAGTAACAAGAGCACTCCCCAGCCCAAAGGATTCCAAGCCAACAAAGGCCAACGTGCCTGATGATAATGATAGCTCAGATTGTTATACTGCTCCCAATTATTAAAGACATAGAAGCCCTTGCGCGCCATGAGCCCCAGCCATCGCCACGGATCTGCGGCGACGGACTCGCGCAATTGTTCGCGCCAATATGCATTCATCGCATCCACCTCCAAATCCGCATCCGCTCCGAATGCCTCACGATAGAAATGCTCGGACTCCATGCGCGTCGTATTCGCGCCTGCGGGCACTGCATCGAAAGTGACGCGCTGCATGTAGTATTTACCATTCGCCCCCTCCCGATTGGCGGCGAAGAGATTATACGCGCCCTGCCATGGCAACAGACGGAATTGCCCCGACAGCTGTTGATTCACTAAGCCTTGCGCGCATAAGGCACATAAGATGCCAGCAGACACTGCAAGCGCCGCACGCCAGGGGCGTGCTTGCACAAGCAGCACAAAACACGGAAAACAAAGCACTGCGGGCAAAAAGTTAGGCCGTGCCAGCACAGCCACTCCGCCCAGCAGTCCCGCGGCCAGGCCTAGTAGCAAGTGCGTGCGAAGCGAGGCCGACTCCATACTACGCAACAGCAGATAAACTGCACCCAGAAAGAAACTAATGGAAAAAGTAATGTCGAGGACTTGCCCTGCAAAATACAAAGCGACTGGATAGATCGCAAAGAGCAGCGCCGAGGCCCACGCTGCTGATTCGGCTCGCCAGAGGCGCAAAGCAATCAAGCCCACCAAAGCCGCGCTGACCAAATGCATGAACACGCCCAAACAAGTCGCCCCCGCCGGCAAGCTCGCAGCTGGCAACTGCGCCAAGACCCAAGGATAGAGCAATGCGCGATAGATCGGCTCCGCAGGTAAGGCCCCCTCACGTATCACAGCAGCCCAAGCGACGTTTTCACGCGCATCCAAAACAGGCACTTGACCTAATGGATCCGCAAGAAAACTCATGCCAAACATTAAGACGTACAGCACCGCAAGCACTGCCAGAAGCTTCCACAGACGACTCACGTCTTCACCTTTTTGTTCTCATCTATGATATTCATTCTCTCCTGCCCACGAATGAAGCGTATTTACGACAAGGATCAAAGCTGAATTTTACCTATCGCCATCAGAGAATGAATCCACATTGCTTACACCTATGGCTTCGCACAAAAATCTCTCCAATTGGTATGCGCAACTAGGCCAGCAACTAGAGGCTGGCGTGCCTCTCAGCGATGCACTACGCCTGAGCCAAGGCTTACCGCAACCCGGACGCGATGCAATGGCCGATCAACTAGAGGCCGGCGATCCCCCTTGCGAGGTGCTGGCCCGCGCACCTCAGTGGTTACCACGGGCAGATCGCCAGTTCCTCTTAGCAGGCATGGAAACAGGCAGCCTAGCCCGCACATTAAGCAACTTATCTGATCGCCACGCCAGTATCGGAGCCACCCAGATGAAACTGCTGCTAGGGAGTATTTACCCCTTGATCGTGATACATATCACCGCCCTATTGCTGCCCATCGCGCGCATGATCGATTACGAACACGGGCTCGAATGGAGCCTCGGCCGCTACCTGCTCGAAAGCACAGTTTTCATTCTACCAATCTGGCTACTGATCGCAGCCATCCTTTATCTCGTCCGCAGCGACAGCCCCCTACTGCCCCGCATCTTGCGCACGCTTCCCGTCCTGCGCGCTTATAGCCAACAGCAAGCCATGGCGGATCTAGCCTACGCACTAGGCACCTTTCTTGCCGCTGGCATTCCCGCGCCCAGCGCTTGGCGCCTCTCGGCCAAATTAGTTAACGACCCGCGCTACAACCAAGCAATCGCTCAACTAGAGCCCTGCTTTGCAGCCGGGCAAGACCCATCCATAGAGCTACACCGGTTTAAATGCTTCCCAGCTGACTTTAAGGCCTTCTACAGCACCGGCGCCCAAAGCGGACAACTCGAAAGCAATCTACTCAACGCAGGACGCCAATATCAAGAACGTGCCAATCGTACAATGACACTCGCCTCGATCCTCTACCCCAGCCTAGTGTTAGCCATCATCGCGATACTGGTAATCTACATAATTTTTAATGTATTCAGCGGCTACCTGAATGCCCTGGATGGCATTACTGGCTAAATGTTGAATGAGCGTGCAAAACGTCATGAAGCTACAATAAGGTTCGGAAAATGCTAAGTAATGATTTGATAAATCATTACCAACACTCAAAAATTACAAAACTAAAAACCACCACAAGTATTTCCACCCTCTCCTAATTTTAATGGCTTACACAATCACATGGCAGAAAAACTGCATCACTTGGACCTATTCAGGCGTCTTAACAGGAGAAGATCTGCTCAACTCTAACTTTGAACTCTTTGGAGATGAACGCTTTGACGACATTCGCTTTCAGATAGTAGATCTCACAGCCGTCGAACGTGTCGAAGCCACAGAAAGCCACATGCGCAAAGTCGCGCACCTCGACATGGCGGCTGCCCGCAGCAACCCACGTGTCAAAATCGCAGTAGTCACCAATAGTCAGGATGGAGAAACCTTATCCAACACCTACGATCGCTACATCGAAGGCAAGTCTCCCTGGAGCACCCAGATATTTGCGACACTTACAGAAGCACAAGCCTGGGTGCAGCGTGAAAGCGAAACATAAATCAAAGCCCCATGCCCCATTCCAACACCCCACTCACCCTACTCAAAGAACGCTTCGGCTTCGACGCCTTTCGCCCCGGTCAGCAGACCGTGATTGAATGTCTACTCGACGGGCGCAGCGCTGGTGCGATCTTCCCCACCGGCTCGGGCAAGAGTCTGTGCTACCAACTGCCCTCGCTACTGCTGCCGGGGCTGACACTCGTGATCTCGCCCTTATTGGCGCTGATGAAAGATCAAATCGACAGCCTGCGCGCCAAAGGCATCCAAGCCGAGCGTTTGGACTCCAGCCTGGATGAGGCCGACTACCGCCGCGTGACCGACGACATACGCAGCGGCACAGTCAAACTACTCTTCGTCGCACCTGAGCGCCTCAGTAACGAACGCTTCCTCAACCTGATTCGCGGTCAGAAGATTAGCTTACTCGCCGTCGACGAGGCCCACTGTATATCCTCTTGGGGCCACAACTTCCGCCCCGACTACCTAAAACTGGCCGACGCCGCACGCGCACTCAAAGTCGAGCGGGTGCTGGCACTCACCGCCACCGCCACACCGCAAGTCGCCAGCGACATGGCGAGCGCCTTTGACATTGCGCCCGCCGACATCACCAACACCGGATTTTACCGTGCCAACCTAGAGCTGCGAGTCACCGCCTGCCACGACGCCGAACGCCCCGCACTTTTACTGGAGCGCCTCAAGCAACGCCCTGCGGGCGCGACCATCGTATACGTCAGCCTACAGCGCCACGCCGAAGAAGTCGCCGAGCACTTGCAACAAGCCGGCTTCAACGCGGCCGCCTACCACGCAGGCATGACTGCGGAAAAACGCGTCGCCACCCAAGAGGCCTTCATGCAAGGCCGCACACCCATCATTTGCGCCACCATCGCCTTCGGCATGGGTATCGACAAGTCCGACATCCGCTATATTTACCACTACCACATGGCTAAAGGCTACGAAAGCTACATGCAGGAGATCGGCCGCGCCGGACGCGATGGACAGCCCTCAGTCTGCGAGCTCTTCGCCTGCCCCGACGACGCCACCACTTTGGAAAACTTCGTCTATGGCGACACGCCCGACAGCACCAGTCTGCGCGGACTACTCGACGAATTACTAACTGGCGGCAACGAGATCGACATCGCACTCACCGACCTCTCGCGCCGCTTCGACATGCGCCAGCTAGTAGTCAGCACCTTGCTCACCCGCTTGGAATTGGCGGGCATCATTCGCTCTGTCGGACACTACTATGGCAGCATACGTTTCGCCCCCAAAGTAGACAGCAAGCGGTTACTCGCCCAATACCCCGCCAACCAAGCCGCCTTTTTGAAGAAAGTCTTTAGCTGCTGCAGCAAAGCCAAGAAATGGGTCACTCTAGACATGGACAAGGCCATGGCCCACACCGGACAGGACCGCGGCGTCATTCTGCGGGCGCTGGAAAGTATGGAGCACAAAGACCTCGCCCAGCTGCAACTGGCCGGCTACCGACAGCGCTTTGAACTCCTTGCGGATACACCCGACATCGATGCCCTCAGCGCGGAGATGGCGGCCAGCTTTGAAACCCACGAGCATATGGAGATCGAACGCATCCACCGCATGCTCGACTACGCCCAAGGGGATCGCTGCCTAACCGCAAACCTACTCGAATATTTTGGAGAGCAGATCCAAGACTGCGGGCACTGCAGCATCTGCCAAGGCGACGCTCCCGACGAGCTGCCAGCAAGGCAGAGCCCGAGCATGAACAGCTGCGATCTGACGGGATTTGATGAACTGATAAAAGCGCATCCCGCAGCCTTGGGCCGCCCACGCCAGCAAGCCCGATTCCTCTGCGGACTCAACTCGCCTGCGGTGTCCGCCGTGCGCGGCCTGCGCGGCAAACCACTGTTCGGACGCTGCGCCGAAGTGCCCTTCGCCGAGGTGCTGAAGAACTTCGAACGCTCAACGTCCGACATCGAATGATGAATTCGATGTAACTTGGTCGCAGCGGATCCGAAGTGCCTTAGCCATTGAGCAAGTAATCAAAGTCATCACGATTCAGGCCAGCCTTAGCGGCCTTAGCGCCTGGCTCTTCGACCAACTGCTTAAACAACTCAGCCTTACGAGCCTTGAGCTCCAACATACGTGCCTCGATGCTGTGCTGCATAATCAAACGCTGCACAAAAACTGAACGCGTCTGCCCGATACGGTGCGCACGGTCGCTGGCTTGATTCTCAACGGCCGGGTTCCACCACGGATCAAGATGGAATACGTAGTTGGCACGCGTCAAATTCAAGCCGACGCCCCCAGTCTTGAGACTGATAAAGAAAAATGCCGGACCGTTTCCGCTTTGGAAAGAGCGCACGATCTCTTTGCGCTTTGATACAGGCGTGCGCCCGTCCATGCGTAAATAGTCGATCCCACGCTCTTTGGCAATGGCTTCCATCTGATCCAGCCCGCCAATGAATTGACTGAAGATGAGTGCGCCATGCCCTTCAGCTTGTAGCTCCTCGAGCTTGTCAGCCATGTAACTGAACTTAGGCGCATGCTCGGGCATGTGCTTCCCCAGCAACTCCGGACTTACACAAACTTGACGCAGACGCAGGATCGCAGCCAGTGCCACGATGCCCGCTTGCTGCTCAGGACGGTCTTCGTATGCCTCCGCCACCTCTGCTTTGACCTCTGCCACCGTGCGGGTATAGATCTCTTTTTGCATCGGCGACATTTCGAGGAACAGCTCATGTTCCTCCTTCTTCGGCAAGTCCTTAAGAATTTTATCTTTTGTGCGACGCAGGATAAACGGACGAGAGCGCCCCAAAATACGATCGGGTGCTTCCCGGAAGTATTCTTTAAAGGCCTTTAAAGTACCAAAAATACCTGGCACCGCGGCCGACATCACAGAATAAAACTCGGACGCGTTATTCTCCACTGGAGTCCCCGTCAAGCAAAGCGTAAAACGACGATTGATATGCGCCGCCGCTTTAGTGCGAGCCGCCGACACATTCTTGAGGTTGTGCGCCTCATCGAAGACCACAATTTCAAAACGAGTTCCCTCCATTGCCTCTAGATCCAGCCGCACTCGGTCATAGGTCGTCAAGATCACCTGCGCCTCCCGCAAGGCATCATGCCAGGCTGATTTGCGTAAACAATCCACCACTTTCAGACTAGGAGCGAAGCGAACAAATTCCTCCTGCCAGTTAAAGACCAAGCTGGGTGGCAGCACAATCAAGACACTGGCACGTGTCAGATTTGGGTTCTGCTCGAAATAACGCGCAAGGAAGCCGATCGTCTGCACGGTTTTGCCGAGTCCCATATCATCAGCCAAGCAAGCGCCAAAGCGATGATGATAAAGGAAATCGATCCACGCGCAGCCCTCTTCCTGGTAAGGGCGCAAGTCAGCGTTCAATGTGGTCGGCTTCACAAAATCACCCACGCCATTAAACTGCGATAAACTCGAAAATAAATTCTCAGCTTCTTCAGGCAAAGTCACATGCACGCCATGCTTGCGCAACATGATCCAATCCAGCATCTCGAGACGCGAGACTTGCAAGGTATCGTCGGCCTCCGCTTTCGTGCCATCCGGCTTCTGGCGCTGCGGGCGCAAGAGCTCCGCCAACATTTCAAGGCCGCCCTCGCCACCTTCGATCTGAGGCATGATCAGGCTACCGTCTTTATCCTCAATCAAGAGCTGCCCCAAAATCAGTTTTTGCCACTCCTCAGGCTTGATCGTGCGGTCGCCGCAACGAATCGAGGGGTGCAACTGAAACCAGTCGATATCCGAGCCCGAGGCCCGCGTATCCACTGAGATACTCAGCGGCTCCGAACGAATCGCCTGCTCGTTAAATTGCACTTGAACCCCCAAAGTGCGGCAGACCGAAACTATACGCTGCAAAGCTTCCGCCCCCGCCTCCGGGTGCGCCAGCTCAATGGAACCCTCTTCCAAATTGAGAAGATCGGAACGACTGCAAGCATCACTGACACTGAACAGCAACATCGCAAGTTTGCGTAAATCCAAGTGACCACGCAACCAGCGCTGCCTCGCATCATCCGCCACCGTCACTTCATAATCCGCATCGTAGGCTTCAAGTACCTGCACCAGCTTCTCCGCGATTTCACACACGCCGACGCGATAGTTCACATCGAAGAGCTCCGGATAATCCGCAGCATAATTTTCCAACTCGAGATCATTCGCAGGCAAATTCGAAGAAAGCACCCGACGCAGCAAGTCGCACAGACTGCGCACCCGACGCTTCGCACTCAGTAACTTGCCCCCATAGGCATGCAAGGTCGGCGCCAAAAAACGCGAGACCAGCTCATACAGCTCCACCCGATAGCCGTCGAGATTCAAACAGAGATCAAATTCAAAAGCCTCCCATTCCCCCGCCACGTTTTCCATCGCGGTCAAATCGAGTTCAAGCCGTATCTGCTTCGGCTTCATAGCGCGCGGCTTCTTTTTGCTGCCTTTGACCGCAAACAAATAGGATTCGTTGGAAGAGTTCGGAGTCAAATTCTGCTCGTTAAAAGCCTCCACTTCCAGCTCCATACGGATCGGCCCTAGGTTCCCCGCGGCTCCAAGCCCGTTTGAGTTCACCTTGCAAAGACTCCCTTCGCCCAGCAGAACGTAAGAACTATTAGGAATCAAATGCACCACATCCAATTCCAGGCCAGTCGTATCAAAAAAGCACATACGACGCACAACACGATCCTCGAGCAGCGTATGCTGAATTTCCAGATGCGCAGTGCCCGCCTCCATCACTAAGGGGTGCGGCTCACCATCCAAAAGGTTCAGCACCGCGATATTAGCCGCTTCGGCCTCCTCTAGAAAACTCTGCAACTGAGCTTCAGGGGCATCTAAAACAAACTCTCGAGAGACGCGAAAGCCATAACTACTAGCCAAAACAATGCCAAAGGAGCTCAAGAAGTCCTTGGGCACAGAGCCCTCGATGCTGAAGCCCAAATTTCCATTATTATCCACCTCCATTAAGTGGAACTCCGCGACTTGCTGCGGCACCTCCGCTTCGCCATGGTGGCCCTCGCCCCCCACATCACTGTAGCCCAACTGCTTACGCAATTCTTGAGCATAATCGTCCGGCATGGACTGCCCACCGACACTCACGCCTTGCACCGAAAGAAACATCGCAGCCGCAGCTGCCACAGCATGCTTACAGCCCCCTGTAGACTCCCAGACCGAGCATTCACACTCATGGACAAGACGCCCATCGCACACCTGGAGCACCACTTCATAGGCATTGAAGCGTCGCCCCTGCACCAGCGCAGTCATACGCTTCTGCTGGCCATCCCATTCCAAGCCTTCCACCGCGAATTGACGGTAGTAAGCCAAGCCTTGATCAATATACCGGCGGTCACCGATGTAATAAAGCTCTCCAATATCGAGTTTTTCGAAGCCTTCCAGCCCTTCTAGTTTTCCTGTAGCAGTAGTCGTCATTGCAATCGTCGACTCAATACCCGAATGAGATGCAGTGACGAGCGTTAAATCGAAGAAAATATTTTCTAATAGTTCGCAATGCCCCTATTCCCTTCCAATATGCCAGCCTATTTTATGTCTCAGCTTCAAAACAGGATGGCTCCAGCAAAGATCATTTGGCAGATCTGCGATCATAAACGCGGACACGAAAACCAGAGCTCAGGATTAATACACGCCCTGTCCAAGCAAACGGCGATCGAGCCCATACGGATCGATATCGACAAGCACAAAGCCTCCTGGTGGCAGGCAGTACGCGGCATATTCCCCCCAGCCTCAGCGCTGCCGCAGCCCGACCTCATTATCGCAACCGGCAGTCAAACCCACTCCAGCCTATTGGCCGCAGGCCGAGCGACGGGGGCCCCCACGCTGCTGATCATGGCACCGCCCAAGGGCCTGACACGCTTCTTTGACCTTTGTATTGTGCCTGCACACGATCAACGCCAAGGCCCCAACATCATTCAAACCACGGGCGCGATGAACACCGTCGAGGCCAGCCCCAATAAAGAGCCTCAGGCGGGACTTTTCCTGATCGGCGGGCCCTCGCAGCACCACAACTGGGACGAAGCCGCCCTCTTGGAGCAAATTTCAACAATCCTAGCCGCCAACACAGATTTACGGTGGCAATTGACCACCTCGCGCCGCAGCCCCAGCCACACCACCAAGCAACTTCAGCAACTTCAGCAAGTGCAAGCACGCGCCAGCGATCAACTCGAAGTCATCCCCGTCGAAGACACCGCAGCCGACTGGCTCCCCCGGCAACTCGCCCGCAGCAGCTACGTATGGGTGACCGAAGACAGCGTCTCCATGGTGTATGAGGCCCTCAGTTCCGGCGCTAAAGTAGGCCTGCTGCCAGTGCCACGCAAGGCCGGCGAATCCCGCATCGTCCGCGGCCTGGATGCACTTCAACAAAGCCAGCACGTTCTAAGCTATTCCAAGGAGCATACTGACCTGACACATTTCAAAGCCCCTCCGCCACTCAACGAGGCCGCACGCATCGCAAAAATCGTCGTCGCCAAATTTTTAACTTGAGGGGATCGTTCCCACCGCTGCCTTACTTTGCAAACAAAGCAAAGTCCTGAATCTCGTATTTCTCAATGAAAGTCATCCAAATCTTACCAGAGCTCAATTCCGGCGGCGTCGAACGCGGCACACTCGAAGTCGGCAAATACCTCGTAGAGAACGGGCACGAATCAATTGTGATCTCCAACGGCGGACGGCAAGTGGAGTCGCTCGAAGCTGAGGGTAGTCGCCACATCACCCTCCCCGTCCACAAAAAGCGCCTCAGTTCGCTGAAACAAGTCAAAGTGCTGCGAAAGCTATTTGAACAAGAACAGCCCGACATCCTCCACCTACGCTCACGCCTCCCCGCATGGCTAGCTTGGCTAGCATGGCGCAAGATGGACCCACAAACGCGCCCACGTCTGATAACGACGGTACACGGCTTTTACTCGGTCAATCTCTACTCCAAGATCATGACTCGCGGCGAGCGTGTCATCTGCGTCTCTAATAGTGTCAAAGACTACGTGCGGCACAACTATCCCGATGTTCCTGCCGAGAAACTCACCGTCATTCACCGCGGAGTCTCTCCAGAGCAATTCCCCTACGGTTTTCAGCCTGATGCAAAATGGCTGACCGAATGGCAACAAAAGTACCCGCAGCTCAAAGACAAATACGTAATCACCCTCCCTGGCCGCATCACCCGCTGGAAGGGACCGCTCGATTTCATAGAAGTGCTTGCAGCCCTAAAAGCCAAAGGCATCCCCGCGCACGGCCTACTAGTGGGCGAACCACACCCGAAAAAAATGGATTTTTTCGAGGAAGTTAAAGCGGCAATTAAGGCCGCGGACTTAGACCGCGACATCACCCTAGTGGGACACCGCAGTGACTTACGCGAGATCATGGCCGTCTCCGACGTCGTCGTATCCTGCTCCACCGATCCCGAGGCCTTTGGACGCGTCACACTCGAAGCCTTATCCATTGGTAAACCAGTTGCTGGCTACGATCATGGCGGAGTCGCGGAACAACTCGATGCTCTGCTCCCAGCGGGTAAGATCAATCTGGGCGATCACAGCGCCATGGTGAATCTGCTGAGCACATGGCATGCAGCCCCTCCGAGCGTAACGCAAAGACAAGAGTTCAGCCTGCAATCCATGCTAAATGCAGTCATGACGAGCTATACTGAACTCAATAAAGCTCCACGCGAGCTGTAACCAATCGCGTATTTCTGCATCCTTAAAATGCTGCTATGAAGCAGCAATCACGCGACGATAAAGCGCCTCAATACGCGGAATCACCGCAGCCTCATAATAACAATCTCGGTAAAGTTGCAAAGCAGTCTCGGCCCGTTTATCAGCCGCAAGGCGATCATTTGCCACCGCCAACATCCCTTTAAATAAGTCGTCTTCGCTGCCGATTTCCACTAAAATAGCAGTGCCCGCATTCAGAACCTCCAACGGCCCTTTTGTCTTCGTACTAACGATCGGCACTCCACTCGCCATCGCCTCCAACATGACAACACCAAAGGGCTCATCCAATGAAGGAAGTACAAACAAATCGGCCATGCTTAAGGCATCCGAGACATCATCGATCCACACGCCGAGTTCCACCTGTTGCGATAGTTTCAATTCGGCGGCAAGTGCCTGCAAAGCCGCAAGTTCGCTGCCTTGTCCCCCAATCACCAATTGAGCATCGATGCCAGCATCTAATAAACTGCGAAAGGCACGTAGCAACACATCAAAGCCCTTCTTAGGCACATAACGACCATAAGTCAGAATCCGCAGTGGCCCTGCTGAGGCTTTTTTGACGAAATCAACAGATTCGATTCTCGAAAAATTTGGGACAACTTCAACTCTGTCCTCCGGCCAATTCGCTTCGAGCACATGGCGTCGCTGATCCTGAGTCGTGCAAAACAGCGTATGCACATACTTATAACGTGCAAGCTGCACATAATTGTGCAGCTTCGCAACGACTGGGACACCTGCTCGCTTGGCGGCTCGCCCCCCATGCCAAGCCGCTCGCTTGAGCTGCGTATGCACAATCTCCGCGCCAAATCCCAGCAAGAGCTTCTCAATTTTTCGAGGAGTCCAAAAGTCCCATTCTCCGCCAGCGTTCACCCTATAGAGCTCCAAATTGGGCACATTTTCCAACAAATCCCGCTTAGAAAACTTCGCATGACAAATCGCTTGGACCGCATGCCCCCGCGCAGCCAGCGCCAGCGCCGTGTCCACAAATGAACGCTCCGCCCCACCAAAACCTTTGCCCAACATTATCTGAGAAATACGCATATCAAGATATATTATACGCAGCACATCGCGTCAACCAACGCAAAAAAGGGGGAATAATTTATATCGACTCATCGGGCTATTTAACAACGATACGATTCCATGAGAATAGGAACACTCCTAAAAAACAAGCGCCGAGCCAAACAAAGGCGTAAAGAAGAGAGTCTGCTGCAACGCCAGGAGACAAAACTTCGCATCCAACAGCTCACGGAACACACGCTCCACTCCAAAACTCCTGGCACCCGCAACAACTCGGACCATGAGATTGTCATTTCACTAACGACCTTCGACAAACGCATTGAAAGCACCTACATCGCGGTCGAAAGCCTGATGCAGCAGTCGTTCCAAGCCGACCGTATTGTGCTCTGCATATCAAAACAGGACTTCTCGGAAGCAGATATCCCTGCAACACTTAAAAAACAGCAAAGCCGTGGTCTAGAAATACTATTTTGCGAGGAGGACCTCGGCCCTTACACAAAATACTTCTACACCGTACAAAAATACCCCAACAGTATCGTCATTACCGTTGACGACGATTTCATATACCCCCCCTACTTAGTTGACCAACTTTATAGAGCATTTCTGAAAAACCCACATGCGATTCACTGCCATCGCAGTCACAAAATGCGATTTAGTAAAACTGGTCAACTCGCCCCCTACAAAGAATGGCACTGGGACCACGTTGATTCAAGTCCATCCCTGCTCATATTCCCAACTGGCGTAGGCGGAGTTCTTTATTTCCCAGGATGCCTAGACATAGATGTGATTAACAAAGACGCCTTCCTTAAACGTTGCCCGAACGCAGACGACATCTGGCTGAAGGCAATGAGCCTAAAAAAAGGGATCCAGTGCGCACAAGTAAAGGACTGCCGCCCCTGGAGTTCGCGCTTTCTGCCAATCGAAGGAACCCAGGAGTTTTCACTAAAACGTGAAAACAAAAAAAACGGGACTGGAAACGACCATAAGATTAAATGCGTCTTCGATCACTATGATCTCTGGGCCCAATTAGAAGGCAGCAAATAATGCGGATACTACATGCAGACAACTTAATGATTCGACGCTACGGGCGGCTTAAAGTATCAACAGGTCGCCGCCTGTTTAACGGCATGATTCGCAACAACTGGAAAGTCTGCGAATACAGTGATCGCGACATTGCGAAATTTGAAGCACCATTGGCCATCAAGCCTTTAGGCGTTAAGGCAGCCAACAAACGCTTCATCGAAACCGTTGAAAACTTCACCCCAGACGCCATACTAATGGGGCACTGCGATCTGCTAACCAACCAGACCCTCAAAATCATAAAGCAGCGCTTCCCGAGCATTCCCATAATCTATCGTAATATTGATCCACTCTGGCGCGAACGTAATGTTGCAATGATCGAACACCGCAAAGAAGTCGTCGACGCGATCTTTGTGAGCACCGCAGGCGAACCCTTAAAACAATTTGCCACTGGCAAAAATGTCGTCGGATACATACCGAACGCCACAGACCCAGGGATGGACGATCAGGACAATTCACAAAAAGACAAGTTCGAGCGCGACTTACTCTTCGTTGGCCGCGGCAACAAGTCGGATGACCGTTACAGCTTCTTGGAAGCAATCAGCCCAGAGCTAAAAGATCATCTTACTTTTGAATCCTATGGTCTATACGGCAAGCCCTGCATCTATGGCAATGGCTACGACGAACTCCTCGCCACTAGCAAAATGGCTCTAAACCTCAACCGTTATGAGGGCTGGCCACTCTACTCGTCCGACCGCATCGCACAGTTAATGGGAAATGGATTACTCACCTTTCTCTGGGACAAAGGAGACATGCGCAAATTCTTTACCGACGAGCACGTCGCCTTTTTCAAAGACAAAGACGATCTAGTCCGAAAAGCAAAGGCATTCAACAGTGACGATGCCCTGCGCCAATCCGTAGCCGCAGCAGGCCGCGCGCACTATCACGAACATTTTTCAGGACAACACGTCGTCAGCTTCATGGTAGAGACAGCATTAGGGCTGCCCTATTCTCATGATTACATTTGGAAGGAAGCCGTATTCCGGTAGCGACAAATGCTAAAAATCAGCCACAACATACCATTCGGTTCAGGAGGAAATCGGATTTGCTACCGCCATCCCCACCACGCTGACCGTTGCTTAAAAGTGCTGCGCCAGGACCGGACACCCGAACTGCGCCGTAAAGAAAAAAAATTCCCATCGAACCTGCGCCCGCTCAAATACTTTGACGAGAACCTAGTTGAACTCGAAGTCCTCAACCACCTGAACACGAATTATCCTGAAGCCATTCGCCGCCATATCCCCCAGAGCTTTGGCATGATTGAAACCGACTTAGGCCTCGCTCACTCCACCAGCTTGATCTCCGATTCAGATGGCCTGATCTCTCAGACACTCGAGCAATACATCTGGAAACACGGACTAGACGCCGCAGCCGAAAGAAGCATCGAAAACTTTAAGGACGATTGGAGCATACAGCCCCCCCCAACCAGGGACCTCATTCCCCACAATTTGGTCATTAAAAACCTTGGAGATGAGATGCGCCTGATTTTGATCGACGGCCTCGGCCGCAAACCACGCTCAGCAAACCGTTGGACTGCATTCACAAGCCGCAAGCGCTACCAACGCCGCATGAAGGACTTTGACCAACGTATCCAACTTATCCTACACCGCAAAACCACCAATACGGGCCCGACAGAACGCTTAAACAACTTGAAGCGAAACCTAGCCGAAACGATCCCTGAGGCTTGAGCACCACGCGTATCCCCCACTGCGAGCCCCGACAAGTCACACATCTAGCCTAAGCGATACTGCCCTCAAGTCATCACTGATCAGTGCTCATAGGCTTCACTCTGACTCGCTCGAAAATAAGAGTTCTTTTGCTTTGATATACTTACCAGGCATTTGCCCGAAATCAATCGCTTGGTATCCTTCACAGCCCAATTCATGCGCCATAACTGTCGCAGTAGGCCCCAGAACTAAGAGAAACAGGTAAGAAGATTTATCATAGCTCCTGATTTCAGCCATAATACGCTCATACTCGCTGAAGGCATTCTTACTCGGGCCATAGACATAATCCACCGATTCTACATTATCAAAGAGTTCATGCTCAAAATGAAAGCGACTCCCTTTCCCAACGACTATCACAACTTTTCGCCCCGCCCAAAGGCTCTTGATGAGTTGCACACGTTGTGTAAACTCCGCGCGGCTGCCAGTGGGCAAACGATGAAAAAGGCCGGTTGAATCATAAATGCGGTCAGTATCCAAAAGACCGAGAACCTCTCTACCGATACGAATAATGAACTTCTGCCAAATACGCCCCAAGTTGTCAAAATCATTCACAGGATGGATGGCGACCAAAACATTTGGATGCGAAGAGCGCAGAACCTCTAGCATCCTCCGATTCAGGGCCTCATTGACATCCTGAAAAGACTTATGCCTCTCCCCGATAATTAGTTTGAACTCTCCATCACCAAAGCGTGCGATACTTTTCCCCCCTTGGATCAATCTTTCCAAGGATTGCTCTTCCGAATACACTCTAGGGTATTCACTCACAAATGACTCAATCTGCGAGCGGAAGAGTCGGATCACCCAAGCATCGCCAGTCTCCCGCACCCTCTTCCGTAAAGAAGCTGAAGGAAGGAAACAGGACACTAACAAACAAGTCTTGCGAATAATCGCCCTAAGCATCATTTTCAAAATGGTCATCATACTGTTTTATTTCATTAAAAATGCCGAAACCAAGCAAATATGGCCCCCTCAAGCCTATTTATCAGCTAACTTTCAATTTGAGCCAATCATCTGCTTCGAAATGCTCGTTGACATATTCAGGACGCGAAGACGGTATCGGTGCACAAATCCACTCACTTTTCTCCTTACACGCATACGCAAAACTTCGAGGAATGACGGTACTACCGCAAGCCTTGTCCAAGATTGCGCATAACGACCAAGAAGACCCTGATTGGGATGACAAGTGGAACCGTTTTTTTAATTTACCAAGATCCAGGACGACGCCCCAAGAACCGTATATTAAACGCATAAAGCTCGAACGTCTTTTTTTTCCGACATCGGGCACTTGTTATGTCACCCAGAAAGCGCATACAATCACAGATCTGTTTCCCGAATCCTACCATGCAGTCATGCCTGAGCTAAGAAAGCAATATGACCAGGCCCCCATCGAGAAAACCAACTTTCTAAAGGATGATACGATCAGTGTCGCGATACATTTACGCCTAGGAGATGTCGCCAACCATAGCGGCCGCTCCAGTCGAATAGACCGTGCAGTGCAACAAATAAGCACGATTCGTAAATATCTAGAAGAAAAGGGAGAAAATTTTGAAATTCTCGTGTTATCCCAAGGCTCTCCAGCGAGTTTCACTCCGTTAGTCGACTTAGGCGCTCAACTCCACTTAAATGAAGATTTATTCAAAACATTTCACACATTAGTCTGCGCTGACATACTCTGTATGGCAAAAAGCTCGCTCTCTTACGCAGCAGCCTTACTCAATCAAAAAACAGTAATCTACGAACCCTTCTGGCACCCCAAATTACCGAATTGGCTCAATGATGCCAATCAGTTAGCAAAATAACATAACCGATTCCATGAATCCAATTCGAGTTCTACACATAGGCACATCAAGCAAAGGCGGCGCCTCCCATGCGATGCTAAGAATCGTCAGTGCACAAGAATCAGATGACATTAAAACCTATGGTTGTTTTCATCTCGGCAAAACACCAGGCCCCAATTGGCACCGTCTAGATGCCCCCAAAAAGAATTGGAATTTCTCACTAAGACGCTTGCGTATGAGCACGGCGAAAAAAGGCCGCGATCCAAGCCTAGAGAGCTTCACGCCCGCCACCCCAGGACGCAGCCTTCATATCCCAGCCCATCTACTGGCTCAGGTGCAAATCGTAAATTTCCACTATTTGGGCGGACAAATATGGAATCTATCCGACCTCTTTGCATCCATCCCGAAGCATATACCGATTGTCGTCACGATGCACGACATGAATCAAATTACGGGCGGATGCCATTACTCCAATGGGTGCACTCAATATACAAATACATGCAGTGTATGCCCGCAACTCCCAAGTCTGTTTGGCAACAAGATTAGCAGCGAAACCTTTCGAACGAAACAGTCCCTATACCGAGAAAGGGAAACCAACTTAGTCCTACCCTCGAAATGGCTCGAACGAATCACTCGGGAAAGTACCCTAGGTCAACTGGCCCATCGCATTGACTACATTGGCTACCCGTTTCCACAACTCAAACCGCTCATCAAACGCGAGCATGCTCAATCTCAATTACAACTGAAGCCGAGTTCAAAAAAACGAATCTTAATCGTCGCTCAAGACCTCGCAAACCGTCGCAAAGGAACCCATCTACTCATCGACGCGCTGCTACAAAATCGACTACCGCAATGCACACTGCTACTGATGGGCAAAAAAATTGACATCAAAGATGATCGTATTGAACAGCTCGGGTTCATTAACGATGATGAAACACTGAGGAGCGCCTATGCCTCTGCAGATGCACTCTGCCTCCCCTCACTAGAAGAAAACCTAGCACAAACTGGCATCGAAAGTCTGGCCGAAGGCACCCCTGTCGTCTGCTTCGATAAAACAGGCCCAGCCGATTATGTTATAAATGGCGAGACCGGCATTCGATCAACTCAACCCACAGCTGCCTCCCTAGCCAAAGCGCTGCTTGAGTGCCTAAATCATCGCCAAATGTCCGATCAGATATATGTGCGTGAAGCTTACAATCGAATTTACGAGAGCACCTATTCTGCAAAACTCATCCGAGAACGCTACCGAGGAGTCTATCAAGAACTCTTAGCAGAGGCACAAGCATAAGCACACCCCGAAATACCGTATAGCGTTCAACTCCAGATCGAATACTGACATATTCGCATGACATCTAGTAAATCAAATTTGCATAAACTCAAAGCAAGAAGACCCGCCGCAGCGATAATCACCTTAAAAAAATAACTTTACCTGCCATATTCTCAATTATTTAACTCCACTCCTAAAGCCCTGCAAAAAACACACCACACACAATGAAGAACAGACAGATTGAAACCACTTGGAAAGACCGAGAAGCAGGCACATTAAAAACCCAACTGATTGAGTCTAAAACACCCGCTCTACAACCAGGTGAAATCTTAGTCAAACTGCTACATGTGCCCATGCATGGGAGTTTTTGGTTGGCCACACACCCGAACGGCATTCATCCGCGCAAGGAAGAGTTCTTAAGCGAAGGACGCTTTGTATTCGGCAACGGCGGCGTCGCGCAAGTCGTTGATACGACGCTAGACGAGCGAGACTTTCGCAAAGGCGACTACGTTTGCATCTTTGGGCACATCCCATGCCGTCGATACAATTGCTATGCCTGTACGGTGCTTCATCGTTATTCAGAATGTGATTTCGGAGAAAGCTCTATTTTAGGTCACGGCAAAGGCTCGACCGAAGGAACTTACGCTGAATATGCCGTGCTCCCACGCCACTCATACGAAATTTGCTTTCGCAAAGAAGAGTCCCCCTCACCGACCATTCTAAAATCATTCATGTTCGGATTTCTTTTTGCAGATGTTCGCAATGCCCTGACTCGGCACATGGATTCCTTACGCATGCGCCGCATGCTACTGATCGGAGCTGGGTTTTCCGGTATGATTGCAGCATACATTCACAATCGAACATGCCCAGAATCTAAAATATTCGTAGTTGATTCCTCGCCCGAACGTTTAGCGCACTTAAAATCAATCGACCCAGAAGGGATCGGCACCTACCTACTGCCAAAGTCTATTGCTGCTGAATTAAATAGTCGCCACCAACATGTTGGCCTCAGACACGAGCTATCCAGCATAATAGATGACGTATCTAAAGAAATGCATGCTCATTTCGGAGGGAGAAGCTGCAATTTACTATTCGATAGTTCATCAGGCAACACCACTCCGATCTGGGACAATCCACAGATACTATCTCCATCGGCACACTGCATACCTTTTGGCTTTGGTTCTCAATACATCTTGCTCAGTAAGGAGCTCATACAGATGTCTGGCCTGACGATCATGATGTCACGAGGCGTCGGCAACATCCGGAATCGTAAAGAAGTCATCGAACTGATCAAAGCTGGCGCAGGTAAATTCATAAATGAAAACCTCTTGGCAGAAACTAAAGAGCTTCATGGTTTAGATGCAGCGACTGCATTCATCGAGGAGATGCAGAATCCGCCACGTCAACTTCACGAAATATCACATGCGTATATCTCTTTTTAATCATTATGCGCGTAGACTGGATCTTACTACTGTATAACCGACCGAAGCACAGCAAGCGAGTGCTAGAGAGCTTAGCGAATAATCAGATAAATGGCGTTTTCGTCTACATAGACTATCCACAAGACTCGGCAGCAAGATCCGCGCAAAAAGAATTACTCCAAATACTGGAGGAGCCATGGCCATTTGATATTCATTTAACGCAGCGCCAAGAAAGTTTCGGGCTGGCACGCAGTGTCTGTACGGCACTCAACGATGCATTTAGAGATGGAGCCGAAGCTGCCGTATTGCTCGAGGACGACTGCGTATTAAAAGATAATGGTAAGCACTTCTTCGAAGCCGGACTAAAGCACCTGAGGGACAAAAAGGATGTCCGCAGCCTATGTGGCTATACGAATCCACAATGCCCTTTTGTATTTGAACCTGGAAGCGACCTATTATCACTCCATCGTTTCTCAACTTGGGGCTGGGCCACATGGTCAGATCGCTGGCAAGACTACAACCACGACAGCAACCTCGGTGAGCTCTTAGAGCGCACAATGACCTCGGTGGAATCCATCAAACATTTCGCGCCAGATCTCTCATCACTTTGTGAAGATAAAGATTATTTACACGGATTAATAGACATATGGAGCGTTCCTTGGACTCTACTACACTTTTTGACGGATACATATGCCATATTTCCAATCGAATCTGTAATCGAGAATATAGGTTTAGACGGCAGCGGTTCGAATTGCTCAGAAACAGATGTTTTTAATATAAAAAATGCACCGACCACTGTAAAATCAGCCTATACATGGGAGCGAAGAAACTACATCTTCCAAAATGAGGACCTAATACGCATATTTATGGAATCTCATGGCTTGAAAACCTTCCCAACAAAATCTTAAGTAAAACCAATTCACGCATGCCAAAACAAACCATTGAAGAAATAGAGATTATCCCAGTCGCGGGTTACGACAGCATGCTACTCAATTTGAGCGGTGCGCACACCCCCACATTCTCGCGCATTCTAGTAATAATAACGGATAACGTCGGGCGCGAAGGAATCGGAGAGATCCCATGCAGCCAATCCATCTTAGACATTCTCGACTTGATGGCCAACCCCTTACGGGGCGAACCAGTCGAAAACTATAGATCCATACTTCGATCTCTACTCGATCGTTATAAACGGCACGACGCGGGGGGACGCGGCCTACAGACTTTCGACCAACGCACAACGATCCACGCCGTGACCGCCATCGAGGCAGCACTACTCGACCTCAGAGGCAAGGCTCTAGGCATGCCAGTCTGCGAACTACTTGGGCGTGGAAAAGTCAGAGACTCCATCCCCTTCCTTGCTTATTTATTTTTCGTCGGAGACTCCCAGGCGACAGAATTTGATTATCCGCAAGAGGTAGCACACCCTAATCGCTGGCAGTCGGCCCGCCGCTCACCTGCGATGGATACGAATGCAATTATTGAGCAAGCGGGGCTTGTTGCTGAAACTTATGGCTTCAAAGACTTCAAACTAAAAGGAGGCGTCTTTGCTCCAGATAAAGAAATCGAGGCGGTCATCAGCCTCAGTCAAACATTCCCGAAGGCACGCTTAACCTTAGATCCAAATGGCTGTTGGGACCTGTCAACTGCACTCAAAGCAGCAACGCAGCTAAAAGGAAAGGTTAGCTACCTCGAAGACCCATGCGGAGCAGAAGGACGCTTCTCCTCGCGCGAAATAATGGCAGAATTCAAGCAACGGAGTGGCATACCGACCGCGACAAACATGGTCGCCACAGACAGCCGAGAACTCGCCCATGCAATCAAGCAATCCGCCCTCGATATCCCCCTAGCCGACCCACATTTCTGGGGAATGGAAGGCGCGGTCCAGGTTTCAAGCCTGTGCGATCAAAACGGATTGAGTTGGGGCGCACACTCCAATAACCATTTTGACATTTCACTCGCGATGGTGAGTCAAGTTGCAGCTGCAGCTGAAGGCACGATCACTGCCATCGATACACATTGGATCTGGCAAGAAGGCCAGCACCTCACTTTAAATCCACCCCAAATAACCGATGGTGCGATTCAAATAGGCAATACCGTTGGCTTAGGCGTCGAAATCGATCGATCGGCAGTCGAACAAGCACATGCACTCTACAAACGAGTAGGACAGTCTGACAGAGACGACAGTCTCGCGATGCAAGGTCTAATCAAGAACTGGGAATTCGACCCTAAACGCCCTTGCATGGTGAGATAGACAGAGCGACATCTTGAATGGTCCAACGAAGCAAACATTACCGCCCCCACATCAACACCTAAATTTTATGAAAAAAAACATCAGCCTAGCCATCATTCCAGCGCGCGGAGGTTCTCGCGGAATCCCTCGAAAGAACCTAGAGTTAATCGGCGATAAACCACTGGTCGCACATACTATAGAGCACGCAAAAAAGGCCAAAAACGTAGATGTATTTCTAGTAAACAGCGATGATGCTGAGATCCGGACAGTTGCTGAATCCTATGGTGCCCTGACGATGGACCGGCCGGACATGTATGCACACGACAAGATCCTACAAGAAGTCGACCTACTACTGAAATGGACTGTCGAAGCCTACGAGACAGCACACCCAGAGGAGCGAGTGGATATAGTGGTGCTACTCTACCCGACCGCTCCACTCCGCGATGTCAAAGCAATCGATCAGGCGATCGAGTTAGTTCGAGACGAGGACTATGACTCAGCTCTTTCCCTCTACTACGATGACTCCTATCTGTGGCAAATCAATGAAGACGGAAAAACTGTTCGCCCCACGAACTACGATCCCAATAAACGCATGCCACGACAAAAGGAATCGTGGAATCAATGGGTTGAAAATAAGGCCGTCTATGCAATCAAGCGAAGTGTTCTATTCGAGGTCGGCCGCATCGGCCCCAAGACGGGCTTAGTTGAGATGGACAAATGGCGTTCCATCGACATCGACAACCCTAGCGATTTAGAATTAGCGAGAGCAGTCTATAAAGATAAGCAGAACGAACTCGATTCGTAGAATACTGTGATATGGAAACTAAAAAAACAAAAGTCCTCCTAGTGATCGCTGGAGATTTATTTGTTCGAAATTACATACGCTCCGGTGTTGCCAATAGAATTTCAGAGGCATTTCAGCTATCAATTATCGCCAACGACTCGTGTAGCTTAAAGTCAGATCTTGAAAGCGCCCGGAACTTCTCAGGTTACTTTAAGACCGATCCAAGCCTTGAGGCTGCCCATTATAATTATTTCACCCTATTGATTTTTCGATTCAGACATAGGTCAATGACCTTCCCGTTTCGGTTGAAAAGAGATATAGGATGGAACCTTCCAGATGAACGACATTCACGGATCAAAAAGTTTAAGCTTTTATTGAAAAAAGGAAAAAAAGGACGCGAAGCCCGTCGATGTGCCTTGCTGGGAAATCGTTTAATTTTCAAATTTTTCAAAAATCGAATTGAAGCAAAACTCCCGATTAATGGAGATTTATTAAAGCAAATTAGCATAATCCGTCCGGACATCGTGCTATTTCCATCATCTGCCTATGATCCTGCAGGAAATGACGTGGCTAGGATTTGCACAAAATTGGACATAAAAAGCGTATACTTAATCGACAATTGGGACAACTTAAGTAGCAAATCAGTCTTTTGGGCGCGACCTGACTTCTTAGGCGTCTGGAGTGAACAGCATAAAGAACACGCAATTAGAATCCACGATTTTGAATCCACAAAAGTCTGCCCGATCGGCACACCTCGTTTTGACGAATATTTTTCCCAAAGAGGTGCCACGACATCGAAGCCTTTTGATTTCCCATACGTGGTTTTCTCTGGATGCTGTCTGCCTTTTGATGAGACCACGCCATTAAAGGCTCTCGATAAAGAAATAAGAGAACACCCTGAAATATACAAAGACCTTCGAATCGTCTACAGGCCACACCCATGGAGACAAAAAAGGAAAACTGAAGCCGTCTTCAAAGAGTCAGAGTTTACTCATGTAGTGATTGATCCGCAAATCCGAGATCAGTTTCTCAGAAACTCAGAGAATATGTCTGAACAGGTATCTTTTCAACCTAGCACCGACTATTACCCTCTACTCTTAGATAACGCACAATTCGTCTGCGGCCCGCTGACTACATTTCTATTGGAAAGTTTAATCTTCAAGAAACACTACATAGGGCTTAGCTACGACGACGGAACGGCCGCGCAAAATTCCGTCTGTAAATTCGTCTAATCAGGCTGAGAGTGCTTGATTGTTATTACGTGTTATTGGTGAGTTTATTTCTTATTGCTGATG
>PBYS01000069.1 GCA_002729725.1 Puniceicoccaceae bacterium | reverse complement strand
TGGAGGGGGGAGGGAGGGGGAGGTGGGGGGGGGTGGGTTTGGCCCGACGAAGGAGAGGGTTGTTTGAATTTTGGAACAAGCTCCTTTGAGTCTCTCTTTGTTTGCAGCAAGTGCTTCTGGTGTTTGAAACAAGGAGATCAATTTTGCCTTGTGAGGGCTCCTTGGCTTTCCTTTTGTTTGGAACAAGCCCAAACACATGCTCAAGATTTTTTGTCTCGTTCATCAACACTAGAAACTCGCGAACATAACACAAGTTCGTGTTTCACTCACATGTGTGTGGGTGGGCCAACGGCCGCCAACATGCGCGAGAACGGCCGAGCGAGAGAGGAGATGACTCACCACTACCCTGCTGCTCTTCTGTTGGTTTTCGTTTTGCTGGCCGTTGTGGTCTTTGCGGATGGTGGGCATCCGCTTGAGCTCGCTGCAGACGAGCCATTGACCCCAGCCGGGCTGTCAAAGGCAGCGGAGCATGTGTACTGCCCTGAATTCTCCAAGAAGGTCGTGGTGGTGAAAAAGGAGTTCCCTTTCATCGGAGTCGAGTGCTCTGGGTTTCTACCAGCCCCAGAGCAGCCCCGACTGACCAACGAGACACAGCTGTACACCATGGGCGAGCTCGCACCCTCCCTTGCCAGGGCGCGCCCTCGCGCCGCCTTAGTCCGAGTGACAACCCGAGTGGCAGCCCCAGATAGGGCGCATTGTGGGGTCGCCACCGAGCTGCAAGGCAAGCACGGCACCAAGCCTGACAAGTTCAGCTTTGCCTTCACCCAGGATGGATTTTGGTGGCGCCAGGAGTCATCTGTCCTCCTGGTGCCTCTGGACCCGGACGATCCCAGCCTGTTCTGGTCGTGGACCTTTTTCGGTGCTGATGAGGGTACCCCGACAGCCTGTGCTTTTGCCTCTTCCGTGGCACCTTCGAACCATGTCGTCTTGCTGGGAGTCTTCGTCTGAACCAGCGTGGCCCGGGAGTTCCCAGGAGACCTCCAACAACTTTTTTCTTTTTCCTTTCGCCACTCACTCCCTTTTTTTTCTCTCCAAAAATCCTCCCTCGCGCTCTCTCGCGAGCATCAAACTCGGAGGGAGCTTTTTCATGCGGTTGGTGGCCCGCCCCCTCGGTGAGCTTCTTCCCTTTCTTCCGTTATGCGGCTTTCCCTGCTCTGGGCAGAAAAAAGGCCTGTCACTTCCATCTCCAAAAGAGAGAAGGCTAATGAAAGGGGCAGGTGGGAGAAAATGAAGGTCGGACTTTCTCTTTGGTCGAATGTCTTTGCTTTGGGAGGGAAACAGGGGATAACAAGATGGGGCTTGGAGTGAGAGCCATATCTTTTTTTATTTTGTGGAGAGAAGAAAGTTTGCGCCCTCCTTCCCCTTTCCCCAGTGAAGTACGCACACACAGCCTTCCCAAGGACCACCGGACCCCTCGGACCCACCATGGACCTGTTTGCCGCCCAGCGCGGCTTCCACCTGCTGCACGAGCAGACCACCTTCGTCCTCCAAGTCCTCCTGAGCCCGTACGAGAACTCCCTGCCCTCTGGCACGTTGGCCAACGTGCTCAGCACCATCGAGGACACCTTCCTCCCGTTTTTCAGGCTCGCGGAGGGCCAGGAGCGCCCTCTGCGCGAGCCAACGAATTTTTCCGCTCCCCATCACGCGTTGCCCAACCCAGAACCCGCCCAGCTCCCCCGACCCCCCCAGAACGCGTGGCATGATGTCCCTGGACGCGTGCGCCAAGCCCCTGCCGCGCAGAGGTCCCCCCCGCTCCAGGAGGCCTCCCGCGTGCACTTCCCGCCCGAATTCGCCTCTGCATCCCCCAGCATCCCCAACGGCGCCCCTGTCCGCATCTTGCAGCGCCCGCCGCAGCAACAGCAAGAGCAACAGCAGCAACCTTCCCCCCCCAGCCAGCCTCCCCGCAGTCACGTGGACCTTGACCTGGAGCTGAGGGTGGAAGACTCCGCTGACCTCCGCTTCGTCCCTGAGAACACCAACGCCTCCTCTGTGCGCCTCAGGCGTGAAGGCAGAAGGGGCCCTTCCCACGTGATCACCCTCTCCCCGCCCTCTGCCTCGTTTGATGGGCCCCGCCTGTCCAGCGACTTTGCCGCCTGCATCCTTTCCACCAACAAGCTCCCTCCTGATGCCCCCCTCCTGTATCCTGCTACCGCGGGCCGCCTTGCCCACCAGCTTTCGAACGGCTCCCCCTGCGTGCTGGCCACCATCCGTTCCACCGCCGCTCCTGCGGAGAACACCATCCGCAAGGCTGCTGCTGAACTGGTGGCTCTGCTTCATGACCATGTGTTCAGCCTTGTCCCCTTCACTCTTCGTGAGGGCCGCGTTGCGGGCGTGCTTTGCTCTGCGCGTCCTACAGCACAACACTCTCCTCGCGAACACCGTGCTACTGACCCTGCCTCGTCTGCTGTCCCTGCCGTCGCTCCGCAGTCCTCCTCCTCCTCCTCCTCCTCCTCCTCCCAAGCCAGCCGCTCTGCTGCTGAGGCCCAGCGCCCTCATGGGTCTGGTGTCTGTGACGCAGGTGCCGAGGCCCAGCGCCCTCACGGGTCTGGTGTCGGTGACGCACGCCCTCCTCCCCCTGCTGAGGCCCAGCGCCCTCACGGGTCTGGTGTCGGTGACGCAGGCGCCGAGGCCCAGCGCCCTCACGGGTCTGGTGCCGTTGACGCACGCTCCTCTGCTGCTCCTTGCCCCTCCAATGAACCTCCTGCCCCTGCCCCGGGCATTGTTGCGGGCCCCCCCTCCTCCCCCCATGTGTCGTCCACTGCGCCCCCTCCCCCATCCTCCTCCCGCCGCGCACACACCCCTCCACGGGACTCCTCCTCCTCCTCGGATCCCGTGTTGGACTCCACCATCGCCAGGCACCGCTCCAGGAAGGAGGGCATTGCCCGCCAGGAGGGGATTCTCCGCCCCGCCGGCGTCCGCGCCACGCACAGTGTCCGCTTCCTCACGCCCCCCCGGACGCCCAAGCCCACACCGCGCCCGGACTCTTTGAGCCTTCCCACCCAGACCCCGCCCATGAGACCCCTCCAGCGGCTCAGGTACTTGAGCCGCCTCCGGACGATAAGCCAGGACTCCATGGACTCCCTGGACCTGCGTATGCCCTCCACTCCGTCGTCACCCGAATGCGAACGACCTGCGTCAGTCCCGCTGCCACAGCGTGGGCTGGGGCTGATCCTCAACGCCTCTAGCGGTGAGGAGTCCGCTGGCCCTGACGACACCACTGTTGTCCACTCCACGCCGTCCTCCCCCATCCTGCGCTCTGCCTCTGCTGAGGAATCTGTGCGCACCCCCGTCGAGCTGTTCTTGTCGCTACACCAGGAGGAGGATTTTGTCTCCCAGACCCTCACCCCAGATGAGTTCTACGGCTCGCCGGCTGTGGTCACCAACCTTGGGAACCCCCCGGCCACCAGCCGCAGCTCTGCGTCTTCCCGGCCTCGCGACAAAGACCAGTCGCGAGGCGAGAAGTAATGCTTGCCCCAGATGCCCCTCCAGATGGGATGAGAGCTTCAGAACGACGACGAGATCATGCTGCTGCGAGTAATGATGGTGATGGTGGACATCGCGCTGAGGACGCTGTCCAGAGGTTGCGGGTGGTGTGTTGGAATGCGCGGCGGCTGCGGCTGCGCCATGGGGATCATGTGGAGCATGCGGACGCGATTTCCAGGGGTGGGTTGGGTGGCCCCGTGGATGTGGTGGTGTTGTGTGAGTCGGGTGCGACAAGAGGTGACCCGCTGGGGGCCCCGCGAGGCTTCAGGATGCTAAGTCCTCCCGTGCTCCCGGCGTTCCAGTCCAGCCAGGAGCTGTCGGGCGGGGTGCTTTTGGCGGTGCGTGAAGAGCTGTTCCGCTCGTGCACGGTGGAGCAGGTGCGTGTGCCCTGGGATGAGAGGTCGGTGGCGGCGCTGGAGCTGCGGGACCAGGGGCTCATCGGTGGCAAGGACAGGAGACACGCCGCCCCCCCTCCTGGTGACAACCTGCTGGCGTTGCGCGTCAGTGTTCCAGGTGCGGTGGACGAGTGCGGCAACCCAGTTGCTCCGACGCTGGTGGTGGGCATTTATTTGCGTCCAACGTGGGGCAGCCGTCAACTCCCCTCGCGGGGCACCGCCAATGAGGTGACACTGCTGGCCCTCATGCTACTGCTGGAGGAACACCGGGATTGCGAGGTGCTCCTTTGCGGGGATCTCAACGTGGACCCCTGGTCGGCCGCCCACGGGGGACACTGGCTTGCCAAACGTGCGCTGAACCAGCTTAGGGACTCGTTCTGGCTTGTACCCGTCAATGGGTCCCCTGTAGACGTGTCTGCGGGTGCGGACGGCAGACCTGCCAAGACTCGCCTGAGCGCCAGGAGTGCGGGGTACACCCTGGACTTGATGCTTGCGTCTGGTTTCTGGCGTGGTGGGGATGCCATGGATCAGCCCGAGGCCCTTGTCCACAACCCTCGGGTGCTGCGCTTTGCGGTGGGGAGTGCCCACGAGGCTCTGTCGGACCACTGCCCCGTCATGGCCTCTTTGTACATGGGCCGGTCCCTGGTGGTCCAGCAAGAACAGCGGGGGCCTGCGGCGGCCGCAGCGGAACCTGTCCTACGTTTCCGTCCCCTGATTGCTCGAGGCAGCCCAAGAGGGGGCGGCAGGGGCTCGGAAGCGTACCTCGAGGTGGTGCTGGACCGTGCCGATGCAAAGTGGTTGAGCTGGACCGCGGGCATCATCAGTGATGTGCAGCGCTGTCAGGTGGAGGGCCAGCCAAGGGCGGCACCTGCAGAGGATGAGGATGTGCGGGCTGCTCGCGAGCGGTCACGGTGGAGTGGCGATGGACAGTCGTCGTACTGCTACTATTCCTTTATGGAGTTGCTCCTGAGGGCGTGGAAGAAGGCTAGTACGGGCAGAGAGGGCGTGTCACTTCGTCAGCCGTACCTGGATGGAGGCTCTCTGGAGGAGGAGCTCCGTTCCAGGAACCCCAAGCTGCGGCAACTGGTGGACGAGGAGAGAGAGCTGGTCTGCCGGGTGCAGGAGCTCTCACTTGGTGCAGGGCGACACTGGGAGCGCAGAGAGTGCTGGCTTCTGAGGAGGAGGCTGGTCTCCACTCGCGCGCGTCGCCGTGAGATGGAGCGTCGAGCTGAGACAAGGCTGGTGAGCGAGAGCTGCGTTGTGTTTGAGGCCAACTCGTCGGATCCGTCGGCGTGCCGCAAGGCCTGGGGTCTCCTGAACCGCCTGCGCAAGCCGGCCACGGTGGGCGCGCTGGCCGCAGCTGGTGCTCTCTCTGCAGAGCAGCACAAAGAGTTCCAGTCAGAGCTGGGCGAGAGGGCCGCCCGGCGTGCAGAAGAGATGGGAGAAGGGGACCTGCTGGAGCCTCACCGCCGCAGTGTGAGGGAGGCGGTGCGTGGTGGCTGCAGAGTGGTGAACCCGAAGCTGGACGGGGACATCACCCTGGAGGAGGTCCGCTTGTCCCTGGAGAAGATGAAGAGTTGGAAGAGCCCGGGCGAAGATGGGCTGGTGGCTTACTGTCTGAAGACGGGGTCGCGCACGGCAGTGTGGCTAACGGAGCTCTTCAATGTGTTCCTGGCCACGGGGTGCGTCCCGAAGGAGCTGCGCACGGGTGTGGTGATCCCCATCCTGAAGAAGGGCCAAGACGAGAGCAAGCCAGAGAGCTTCCGCCCCATTACCCTGCAGTCTGTCGTCATCAAGTGCTTTGAGGGAGTCCTCAACAACAGGGGGTTGGCGTGGGCCGAGGAAGAGGGACTGCTGTCCCCCAACCAGTACGCTTTCAGGAAAGGGAAAGGGACAGAGCATGCGTTGATGCACGTGCTGGCCACTGTGGACATGACGAGACATGACCCTGATCCGGGGAGACGGCGTGATGTGTACGCCTTGTTTGGGGACGTGCAAAAGGCGTACGACGAGGTGTGCCACGACCGCCTGTTCTCTCTGCTGCTGGAGCACGGGTGCTGCGGGCGCTGGTGGTTCTTGGTGCGTGCCCTGTACCAGGGGGCGACCCGACGGGTCCGTTGCGGAGGGGTAATGTCCTCTTCGTGGGAGGTGCAGGCTGGGGTGATGCAGGGCTCCGTGCTGTCCCCCTTGCTATTCATCTTGTACATCAACGTGCTGGCCTCCTCCCTGGAGGGGCAGGGACTGGGAGTGACGGTGGCGGGGCGCCAAACCTGCGTGGTGCTGTACGCCGACGATGTGGTGCTGCTGGCGGACAGGGCGCAGGATCTGTGTGCCTTGACCACCATGGCAGAACGCGCACTGCATGACATTTTCCTGAGATTGTCGGCCGCCAAGAGCAAAGTGGTGGTCTTCCGGCGCCGCAAAGGGGTGGGCCGGCTGTTTGGGGCCAACCTGCCCACTCTGGAAGGTGTGCCTGTGCAGGAGGTGCCCGAGATGCGTTACCTGGGAGTGCCCCTTCGGGGGCAGGGCTCCCTGAAGCATGTACTGGAGGAGAGAGTGGCGGCCTTGAAAAGGGCCCGTGGTGCTGTGGTCGGGAACCTGTTCTGCGGGAGGCTGCAGCTGGGGTGGTCCACCCTGCACAAGGTCATCTTTCCACTGGTCTTCAGCGCGGTGGGGTACGCCGCCCAGGTGCTTCCGTGGACACGGGGCCTGCTGCAGGGGGCAGAGAGTGTGCAGAGGCGCCTGATGTCCCAGATGCTGGGGTTCCACCCCAAGTTGAGTATGGTCCGGGTTCAGTTGCTGGAGGCAGAGCTGGGCATGCTGCCCCTGGCGACTTTCCTTGATCAGATGGTGCTTCGTTTTGCCCGGAGCTTGGCGTCCTGGGAGCAGGACTCCTTTCTGGGCCACGTTGCTGATCAGTTGCTGCGCTGTGACCGGTTGAGGGATGGCCGACACCCCTGGGGAAGCGTCCCGTGGGTCAAGAGGCTCGAGGATGTGGCACAGAGGATGGGCTTGCAGTGGGAGCATCTGCGGTGTGCCTCCTGGGCGCTGGGTGATGATGATGCCTTTGAGGTTGCACTGGATGATGTAAAGCAAGGTTTGGAGGCCACTGTGGGCTCAGATGCTGACCTCATCCAGGCTGGGATTGCTGAAGAGCGCGTGGCAGTGGAGCTGGCCAAGGTGCGTTGGGCTCGATCCCCGGCCTGCGTGCACAGGATTGGTTTTGTCTGCATGGGCATGCACTGGAGGCAGCAGGTGAAAGAGGCTCGGGAAGAGGCCTCTGCGGTGGGGGGCCGCATGCTGGACCACTACATGGCTGTCAAGGCGCAGGAGCCGGTCCCGAGTGAGAAGAGGGGCAGGCTTGCCGGAGTGCACAGTGTTGGTGATTTGGGGACTCTGCCTGCGCCTGCGCTGCAGCCGTACCTGCACGGGCTGTCGGGCAATCGGAGGTTGCGTGAGCTGGTGACGGCAGCGCGCTTCGGGGCCCTGCCTCTCCTCTCGTACGAAGTCCCCCGTGCCCTTCGTCTATGCAGAGATGCAACAGTGCCCCTGGCTGGGTTCCCGAACGGAATGCGCTTTGCGCGGGAGCAGTTGGATGAGCAAGGCTGGTGTCTGTTCTGTGCGGCGCGTGATGCGAATGCTCGGTCCCGTGAGGATGTCCTGCATGTGGTGTGCTCTTGCCCCATGTACCATGGACTCCGCAAGGGACTGTGGTGTGAGCTGAAGCGGGCGCTGCACGCTGCGTACCCCAGCACCCTGGGTCGCCAAGAGGTGAGTGCTGGTCTGGCTGAGCTGGACAAGGAGCTGCAGCTCCCATGGCGGGACTTTGGTTTGGGTGGAAGAACCAGGGCACATTTGCTGGGTCCTGACGGTGTGCCACCTGCTCGTGTCGGGGAGTGTGTGGGCTCCTTTGTGTTCGGGACTCTGCGGAGGCTGTGGAAGCTGGGGCACCGAAAGCTGGTGGGGATAATGTTGCTGGTGGGTGATGAGCACCCTCTGTTGCGCGTCTGGGCAGAGGCTGCCTGGAAGGTGCGGGAGGAGCGCAGGAGGGCGGTGGAGGGCGGGAGGGCGTTCCGCCCTTGTGCTCGTCTCGTCCGCTGTGTGCTGCAGCACTCCCTGGCAAAGTTCCTGCTGGAGCCGGGGCTGCGTACCCGCGAGCGGGCGCTGCGCCTGTGGACGGAGGGTGGTGGTGCGAGGGTGCGTGCCT
>PBYS01000068.1 GCA_002729725.1 Puniceicoccaceae bacterium | reverse complement strand
GAACTCGGCGGTGAATGTACGTCTTTTTTTCATTGGTTGCTTTACTTTGTTTAGTTGTAGCAACCTGTCCAACTTTCCCAATCCGGCTCAATATTGAGCCATAGCATGTCGAGTTTCCGAATGCGGGCGAATGTGCCTAAGCGGGGGGATCTAGCTTCTCGATGGCTAGAATCCGGGCAACCATGGCGTCGAATTCTTTTTTGAAATCGGTGTCACCGGCATAGAGCTTGTAGAGTTCCAACTCGCGGCGGCGCTCTTTGTTCACTGCTTGGGTGATCAGACTTTGCAGCGCGATGGCTCGGTTCTGCTGGTCGGTGTTATTGAGCACCTGATCTTCGAAGTCGGGATTCGCCCGGACATGCTTCAAGATGTTGACCAGTTTGACACGCTGTTCTTCTGGAGTGGCATCCCAAGCGGAGAACCACCGCTCGTTGAAGATGCGGACTATCTCATCTAGGGGGGATTCTTCGGAACCGTCCTCGTGGTAGCCTCTGACGTTTGGATTTTCGGGGTCTAGCTCTGTATCTGAGTCGTCGAGTTCGATGCTCTGGTTCAGTTTGACGCGCTCCAAGGCGTAGGTGGACAGGTCGACGCTTTCTAGCAGGGCATCTACCTTAGGTCCTTCCGTGTCTTTCAGCTTCAGCTTTGGAATGAGAAACTTCAGGAACCAGTGCAGCTGCTCCCATTGAATCTGATGAAACGGGATGATGCAGGCTAGTTGACCGTAGAGCTTCACGAATTGCTTGGCCTTGATCTTGAAATCAATCTTCTCCTCTTCTTTTTCCATCAAGTCGAAGATGGCGACCGGGCCATCTAGCACGGGGTGCAACTTCTCGGCCTCGGTATCATTGAAGAACAGCTCATTGAAGTGCTCGACTTCTGCCCATGTGTAGATGTCAGCTTCGTCGAGTGCTTCCTTGAGGTCATGGAGCACATTGACATCTGTGGGCTCCGTCAGGCTAGTGGCTGTGTAGAAATCGTCAAAAGCAGCCTTGATGTCTGTTGTCGTATTGTAGAAATCGAGGACGAAAGTGTCCTGCTTCTGCATCTTAGGGTTGCAGCGGTTGAGCCGGGAGAGTGTCTGCACTGCTAGGACGCCTTGTAACCTCTTATCCACATACATGCTGTGGAGTAGGGGCTCATCGAAGCCTGTGAGGAATTTGTTGGCTACGATTAAGAGCTTGTAGGTGGGGTCTCCCTGCTTGCGATCCTTCCCGGCAAGTTTGTCTGGGATATTCTTGGAGGGGAATCCGTTGATTGAGTCTTCGGTGTGTTCGATGCCATCGACCGTCTTTTTCCCAGAGAAGGCGACAATCGCCTGAAAGTTGGCTTTGCTGTCCTTTAAATGCTGTTGCACGGCGAAGTAGTAACGGATTGCAGACTCGATATTGCGGGTGACTATCATCCCGCGTGCGGCTCCGCGTAGCTTCTTCTGGGCGACTACGTTGGCCATGAAGTGATCCACCATCTGCGACGCTTTGGTGTCAATGGTTTGTTGATCCGACTCCACATAGTTGCGCAGTTTCTTCTGAGCTTTGATGGTGTCAAAAAGTGGGTTCGCCTCCACGGACTTCTGGACCTCGTAATAGCTTTTGTAGGTCGTGTAGTTGGCCAGCACATCTAGGATGAACTCTTCCTCGATGGCCTGTTTCATCGAATATAGGTGGAAGGGATCAAAGCCGCCATCTTTGTTACGGGTGCCGAACTTCTCCAAAGTGGCTTTCTTCGGTGTCGCTGTAAATGCGAAGTAAGAGGCGTTTCGGCTCATCTTACGTCGATCCATCGCCTGAAGGATTTTATCCTGAGTATCCTCCGGCTCCTCCTCGTCATCCCCACCGCCCAGCGACATATTCAGTTTGTCTGCTGCTTGTCCGCTCTGCGATGAGTGCGCTTCGTCCACGATTACAGCGAAGCACTTCTCGCTCATGTCAGCGATGCCATCGACGATAAAGGGGAATTTCTGCACAGTTGTGGTGATTAGCTTTTTGCCTTTCTCCAGATGAGCCCTCAGGTCGGAGGAACTATCTGCGTGTGCGAGGACATTCTTAACTTCAGCAAACTGTTTGATGTTCTTATCGATTTGCCGATCCAGCACGCGCCGGTCTGTGACTACGATGACTGAATCGAACAGGTTGTGCTCGCCTGTCGAGTCGAACAGCTCCACTAGCTGATAGCCCAGCCATGTGATCGAATGACTCTTCCCGGAGCCCGCCGAGTGTTGCACTAGATAGCGCTGCCCAACGCCTCGCTTTTGCACATCTGCGAGAAGGTTCCGCACCACTTCCAGCTGGTGGTAACGGGGGAAGAAAAGCGTCTCCTTCTTCTTTTTGGATTTCTTCTCCTCTTCCACGGCCACCTTTGCGTAATGCTCGATGATGTTGGTTAAGCTGTGGCGAGTCAGGATCTCCTGCCAGAGGTAAGCTGTCTTCGGGCCGTCTGGATTTAGTGGGTTGCCTTTACCGTTTCGATAGCCTTTGTTGAAGGGCAGGAAGTAAGTGCTCTTGCCGTCTAACTTAGTCGTCATCCACACTTCGTCCGGATCGACTGCGAAGTGCACTAGGCAGCGCCGAAATGCAAAGAGCGTTTCACGCGGATCACGGTCTTCTCGGTATTGTTTTTTCGCATGATTGACGTTCTGGCCTGTCCATGGGTTTTTCAGTTCAATCGTCGAGATGGGGAGCCCATTGATGAATAGCACCATGTCTACAGACTGACTGTCAGTCGGGGAGAAGTAGACCTGTCGGGTTACGGAGAAAATGTTAGACTCAAACTTGGCAGTCACATCGGGATTCAGCTCGTTGTAGGGTAAGCGGTAGAGTAGGTCGAAATGCGCGTTATCCACGTCGAGGCCGCGTTTAAGAATGGCGAGGATGCCGTCCTTCTTCAGCTTGCGGTGTAGACGCTCGATAATCTGCTGCTTCCAGTCTAGCTTGTATTGCAGCTTGGCCAGTTCGCCCGCCTGAGTTTTCTCAAGGAACTCCCAGAGCTTTGCAGTATCCAGAGCATACTCTGGATTGAAGTCTTTGGAGAGGCCGCGCACGTAGCCTACGCCCTTATTCGCGTTAAAGTCGCTCTGATCTTCTGCGGGTTCACCACTTTTGGGTGAGGGGCTAGAGATGCCTCCGCTTAGAGATTTTTCAATGGATTCCTCTAGGGCACGTTCGGTGGTATTTGTCAGACTCATGGCGTAATCAGCCCCAGACTGTTGTGAATAACTAGCGATGCCAAGAATGTTATCTAGGGAATTGCCTTGTTTGTGCTTACACTTTGATCGTGCCTTCGATTTGAGTCGCTATCGGAGTGTATAAATCGACTGTTGGGTCTTCAATTTCTACAGTTACAAGTAATGAATACCGCAGTGAACTTTGTAGTTTTCCTAAGAAAGGACGGTATTTCCACCATCCACCTACAGGGAAAATCGCAATGCAGTCTTTGGATACCAGTTCTGCGGCATTTCCATACCAGACATCGTTATGGAGAGAGCCTCTAGAGCGATTCTTGTAGCCGAGTAGCCACTGTGCACTATCACTGTCGCCCTTCTTGTCTTCTCCGATCGACTCTAACTGATTGATGCGAGCGAAGAACTGTTCATCGGTATCAGACTTTGATTTGACTTCAAAGCGCAGTCCCGCGCCTTGATAACTATACTTACTGGCAACGAGCGGATTTGTTGGATTTGGGTCCACGTAGTAGGAGAGTGTCACTCGCATCCGAACACGTTTATCGAAGTTTGCATTGAGCACCTCTTGTGGGATTGGAATGTAGTGCCGATTGTAACCTTTCACCTTTTCCATGAGAGCCCCTTCTTCATTCCGTTCTTTGGAAAAAGGTTGAATGACTTCTTCTGCAATCATCGTGACTGAGCTTTGAGCGCTCTTGAGGGCGCGCGATAAATCAGGCACTCCAAAACCGTATTGCTGTATCAATTCTAAGGCACGTCCTTTCGTCAGTTTTGACGGAGGCTTCCATTCATGCTTCGGCTGCCAGCCTGTCATTTGCGCGGTCCATTTCGCAGAGTGTATCAAAAGTGCTCGAATGGTTTCGGGCCAGCGATTGGGGTTTTCTGCCTGTATGATCGCGCAATAGCGAGCGGCTTGAGCTGCGGCAGCACTGGTATCACCTGTGGTTGCATACATTCGCTCATTTAATCGGTGGTGTGTGGTGAGCAGTTGTAAATCGTCAGGCGTGTCCGGTTGATCGCCGCTGCCTTCTCTGTGGGCGTAGTTGCCGCCTTCCATCACTATGTCGGGCTTGATCGGCCAATTCTTGTTCCAGTTTAGGCCTGTCGTTGAAGACGGGCATAGATCTCCTGGCGGTGCGACTGCTTCCCATCCCAAGAATTTCTTATCAAACAAGAGGTCTTTCTCGGTGTAAGCACCTACGGTGATTGCATTCCAAGATTGGGCAGGATCATGAATTGAATGCTCCTGGTTGGATTTTGGGTAGTTTGCGATATGTGTACGGCTTAAATTGCCAGCAGAGACGCAAACGATGCGTGGTTGATCTGCTTCAGTCTGTGCACGATTCAGAATAGCAGTATCTAGGGCTGCGGACCATGCACTGGGACGCCCTCGGTCGAGATTGTCTTCGGAGCAAATGGTGAGGCAGTAGGCTCGCTTTCTGGGCGTCGATTCTAGCCAAGTTTCCGGGCGATCCATACACTCTTCAGTCACTTTGGCGTATAAGATGGGGTCGTGCACTGTGCCTGAGCGGGGAATCATTTTTACGGATTCCAAACGATGCTTTAAATGAATTGGTCCGTCTCCGTCCAAAATTGGTGTGAGGTCGCCGAATAGCGCGAGCCCCGCCATCTGAGTGCCATGTCCATCACGATCATCGACTCCGTGGTGTGACTTCTCGTAGGCATCACAATCCCATGAATCCAAGGCATGCTCAATCAATGGGTGGGTACGATTGACGCCTGTGTCCAATAATGTAACGGCGGCGCTGGTGGCATCCGGCCATGAAACTCGATCCAGAAGACTGTCTGACCATTTACGCTGATCGACGGGGGATTCGTTCATGAAAAATCCCGCGTGGACTTTCGGGCGTCTTAGCTCTTGTAGTGCATTTAAGGCAGGGATGGCACTGCCGATTTGCTCCATACTACCTTTGATGAGTAGGACGAATTGCTCTGGTAGCACGAGCACTTCATTTCCCCGTGCGATCCCAAAGCGGTCGCAGGCTTTAATAAACTGTTGGAATAGCTCATCTTCAGGGTATCCCGCATCAGTGCCGTCGCGTCGCACCCATGCTTCCCACCATGCGACTCGCCCCGGAGTGGGTAACAGTTCGACGGGATCGTTCCATAGTGCTTTGATGGAGGCTCGCTGGATCGTCTCAATGCCCGTAATTAATTCGTCACGCTTGCGACTCTCACCCATTTCGGGTTCTGCGATATACGCATCAAATTTTTCTAAAAAGGCCTCCAATCCGCCATACGGCACGAAGATCACCGCAACCGTGATAAACTGGTCATCATCAACGAGAACTTGCTTCTCTTGTAATAGTTTTATTCCAATTTTGCGCTCATCCAGTGCACCCGTGGCTAGAGCACAGCCAGCAGCGCCAGAGACCTCTAGAATTAAGCCGAAAGCAGATAAGCTCTCCTTCCATGTTTCTAAATCAGGAGTCGTTGCTTCAAACTCATTACGAATGGATTCAACTTGTTGCTTCAGCCCTTCGCCGTGCGATTTTTTATCGGGACGCGTCGGCCATTTCGAGTCGCCTCTAGGCCCAGTCACCATTCGAAAGCCATGTCTACGGTCTTCGGGAGCGATCAGGGGGAGGCGTATATGTTGTAGATTAGGGGTGCTGGGGTTGTCTGGCATTATTGAGTGAACTGGTGATCCGAGAGGAAGTCACGCCGTTCATCGAGTGCTGTGAGCAAATGCTCGGTGCTTAACTTCTCTGCACCCGATAGTAGCATTTCCTTGATCGCCTCATCACAAACTTTTCTGATCTCAGCAAAGCTAAGTTCATGAGCTGCTTCCGCGAAGGTTTTATAAGCAATACGTGACTTTTTGACTCCAGAAAGATTATTCTTCAGAGCTGCCACGATCAGTTCCTGACTCGGTCTTGGCATTTCTAGCAGCACATCGAAGCGCCGGAAGAGGGCGGCATCTAGTGCCGCAGCGTCGTTGGTCGCCGAAATGATCAAGCTATTGCTCTGCGAGTGTTCGATCAGCATCAGAAAGCTGTTCACGATGCGTCGCATTTCACCGACTTCGTTCAGCATCCCGCGTCGATTGCCGATTGCATCAAACTCATCGAATAAATAAACGGCTCGATTTTTCTCAATCGCTTCGAAAATACTACGCAGCTTGGTCGCTGTTTCGCCTAGAAACTTAGTGATCAGGCCATCTAGCCGCACGGTGAAAAGAGGCAGGCCCAATTCTCCCGCGAGCGCGGAGGCGGTCATGGTCTTACCGCACCCCGGAGGTCCTGATAATAACAACTTCCGACGAGGTTCCAGCCCGTGCGAGCGAATCATATCGATTTGCTTCTGCTCTTGTAGAATACGCTCCAGTCGGCCTTTCTCCCGTGGCGCAAGCACCATGTCGTTGAGTCGCACTTGAGAGCTGCTCATGGTGAGCAGTTCCCCGAGCTTTACGGAAGGAGACGCGATCGATATCGCACGCTTGGACTCTCCCTTCCCGCGCGATTGATCGACCAGCTTCCGAATTTCGTCGGCTAAGACCCGATTGCCTTTGCGCGAGGCATCAGCTGCCACTTGCATCGCGGTCGCAAAGAATCGAGCGTCATCCTTGTTGGAGTGACTGCGTAAGAGCGACTTAATCTGTTCAGCATTAGCCATTTATCGAATAGAAATCATGTGTTCAGTTGTTGATAGTGTAGGACATCCTGGGATTTTACGATACTGAAAATAAATTTGAGGTTCTGTGCTTTCCATACATCTGAATATTAGGCGACCACTTTGAACGACCTTTTCAACTATTACCGTGACTCAACCATCAGGCTGAGGGGGGGCCACCGCACTTTGTTGGGCGATTTGGAACAATGATGCGACGGCAGTTCAGCTGCTGCTCGATCACGGAGCCAAAACTGACTTCCATATAGAATGTCTTGATAGTCTGCTTATCGACCTGCCTATGGCTCCCGAGATTCGCGCACTCTTATGCGTCTAAAAACTCGTGGATGCGGTCGGTCTCTTCGTAGGAGCAGAACAGCTCACAGACTTCTTCGCCAATGGCGCGGCTGACGGCGTCGACGTCTTGATGGTGGGGGTCGTAGATCATCGCCGGGCGTAGATCCGGGTGTTGGCTGCGCAGATCGTTCCAACGAAAGCCCCATTGCTCCATGGTGCTGAGTATGCGTCCGTGGCGGCGAATGATTTGAAAGGCGGTGGGCCGAGCGCTGGGCACATAGTAGTCGAGGCGAATCTTTTTGCGTGCACGGCCGTCCAGCGTGTAGCCAGCTTCGGCCTCTACGTTATGATCGGTAAATACACGGCGCAGGGTTTGATCGGGCACATCGAGGGCGCGTGGCTTCGCTTCGTGCAGGTAGTAGAGATGGGCGATATTGACCAGGCCTTCGGCGAAGACATGGATGTCGACCGCAGAGAGTCCATTGGGCAACCAACGATACAGCTCTAAGCCATCGAGCGTCAAACCGCTTTGTTGGCAGATTTGCTGTAGTTGTCGTTTGATCGCCTCGGTGGTCGTGTTTTGTCCCTGACTGTGCAGCCATCAGAGCTCTACGATATCGATTTCACGAATGAGAGCCTTTACGATCATGTTATTGCGACCGATGGGAAGATTCTTGATCAGGTAGTTCGTGAAATATTGATGGTCTTGTCGAATCGGGCGATATCTATGAATGTGTAAGATATCCATAAATGGCTGGCACGCCCTAGAACTTTTGATCATAAATATACCCCCGCCATAGATATGGAGGTAGGGCATGATCATTAGTGAGGCATGCTAAGATCATGACACTTGAAGGAATGTCCAACTTAGTTGGAATGGGATATTTCAATAGATACTCATCTTTGTAATCTCGCAGCTTTGAAACAATGCGCTCTCCATGAATTTCATCTTCGGAGTCATGTAGATACTCTAAGCTGATCCCGACGCTGTTAGCACTCTTGCCCTTAAGCATCGACAGCTCCCAGCCTTCCTTAGGAGCCCAACAGATAAGATCTAATGGTTTTGTCTCCGTGTATTGCTCCCCGTATCCATCAATGCCTAGGACTAACTGCCGGTATATCTTCTCGATTATACTGCTCCCAAACTCTTGTATCGGAATGCAATATTCCATGAGGGCTAAGCAAAAGAATGAGCTTTGGTCTCCAACTCCCTGCATTTCCTTCGTCCCGGCTGCTTCAGCCACAATCTTATAGCTGTTATGCCCATCAATAAATGGAATCCCCACTTTGTTGATGCGACGTGCCAGTAAACGATCTACCAGCAAATTGAGAAAATCACAAAGCACACCGATCCTCCCGGATTTAGCTAATAGCCTCCAAATAAGAAATACTTGTGCCTGATGTGCGTCAATCAAAGGCCGCAAAGAGCCTGGTTCGTTATAGATCATGCGCTCCACGATATCTGCGAACTCAGAGTATTTACTGCTCAAATATTCGCGTCCATCGTCGGAATCTTCCGTGAGATTCTCTATCGCATAAGTAAATAATCCGATCCGAGCTAGGTGCCAATAAGCGTTAAATCCAGCATTGATTGCATCCAGCCCACTGGCTCTAGAGATCATAGACACGGCATGAGCTTGCCTCAGATAAGAGCCATATTTCTGATAAAACCGTTCCAGCTCCGAAAGATAAAGTTCTACCCATGCCTGAGATACCAGAGCTTTGACTGATTTATCATCAAGATGAGAGGCATAGTCCCACATCCGCAGCATAAGCTTCTCAACCAACTCGATATAGCCGACATCGGAACCGTTCGAGTGCCCTCTGGACTTCCCCATGATAACTGCCGACATGGAGAGTATGCTGATTTTACGATAATCTTGCTCTCTTGAATCTAGCACTTGGGAGATGAGGTTGTCCCAGTTCGGAAGCATAAACTGAATCCAGCTATCTGATCCAACCTGACACTGCTTGAAATGTGTTGCGGCATACCGCAGCAAATCCGAGATGCCCTCCGGCAAGAGCGCAGGACTCAGTAAGTTCGAGTGCACCTCGTCGCTGATCGAAGTCAGGTTCCAACGCTCAAAGTGGAGTTCACGATTGCCAGATATCGATTTTGTCTGATTTTCAACAAAGCGGTCGAAAAGTTCTATCCCTGCCTGATCTTCGTCCTTGTTGTAGGCCAAAACCACGCAAACCCGAACAACATCATCATACACCGCTGAAGACAGTCTAGGATACATCGCCTTCTCTAGATCATCCTTAATTCGCTCACTGCTCCAAGTCTTGTTCTTTAGCGGTTCATCTTTCAGGACAAAGATTATGAGTTCTTTGCCTTCGTCTCGGAGAAAAGATAGATCAATGCCATACTCGGGTTCCGTCTTATGGTTGGCTCCGCTTTCCGATCTGGCGAACGGCAAGCGCTGTGGATCCCATCCCTTTGCCAATGCGAGCTGGTAGAGAACCCAGTCTAAACCGTAAACCATGGCGTCTTTGCGCACCATCGTTCGCTCTTTGAGCCCTTTGACATAGCTCACAACGAAATCCCTCGATTCGCCAAGGTTACTGGCTTGCTTTTCAGTCATCAGATTTCACCTTTCCCTCGTACTTTCGGATTCCCGCAAGTAGATGCATTCGATCGATAAACTCTCCCTCCGGGTCAATTTCGGGCAACCGAGGTAAAGCCATACTATGCGAATGTTTCGTCATTGGTTGTGAATCGCTGATCTTGCCACCAGCGACATTCGCAAACTCCTCCCCGTAGTAGAGGTTAACATTTTTTATAAGTGTCTGGAGCGGGGACCGGCTACGAGACTCCTCCATACTTTTGCGCAACTGGGATGCTTGCTTTCGACTCCTCAGATGAATTCCGGATTGAATGTGCGGCATCACACTACGTATACCTTTCATTACTTCTTGGTCTTTGAATGCCTCGAAATAAGCCTCTTGAAACTGAATCGCCTCTCTGAGCATCGAATCTGGTTCCACATGCTCCCCCCAATACTCTACACATCCCCCGGGATAGTTTAAGGCTTCATTTCTAACGTGTTCACGGAAGAGAGCCTTACTTTCGTTAGACTTCCCGGCGAAAGGCTCTACAGCCAAATAAAACCGGGTAATTGCATCCTCCAGATGTGTTGATAGCCGAAACTCCAAAAGGGCTAAACAAACATGAGATGGAGTGATCTCCTCCGATGGATCTACAAATTGATCCATGTTGAGCACGTCGAATAAATGGAGACCGAATCGACGTTGTTTCCGATCCGCTGAAAAACAATACCGAGTAACGGCGGGCCCCATTGCCTCTGCGTGTTCTTGCATTTTGTTCAGCAAATACACGTAGTCATTTTCATAACGGAAGTGCTCAACCACGCCCCCGATGTCAGATTCAACAAGTTGATCCAGAGCTTCAATAAATCCCACTTCACTTCGATCAATCATCTGGGCGAGCATCCCGAAGCACTTTCCCCAAGTTCCTTCATGATCGATCGGAATTGGAAATAGCAATGACATCGTCTTCACGATCTCGGAGCAAAGGCAATCGCTTGCCTCTGGTTTTGCGTGCACGCACATCAATTCCGCATGGTTAAAAAACTCAAATTTTAGATCGGGAGTTTGCTCTGTCCCAATCTTCGATCGGAACCAAGTAAAAGCAGAAGTGAGGTATGCCTCAAAATCAGCGTCCCTCGACGCGGATAAACTTAGAGCCAGCCTAAGGGCGGCATCTTTTTCTTCAATTTCACCAACGCAGATACGGTCAAGGACAGGCTGCGTCTCCTGCCATTCCTGCTCTATCGGAATGGATACGCTCCATGACCGATGATGGCACATGCGAAGTTTGAGGTGGTCGGAAGTGCGAAAGCTCTCATCGAGTTCTTCAATCGGATGATGTGTGCGGAAATGCCCAAGAAGCAGAGTGCAAAACACGCGTTGCTGATCTGATAGAGTATCACCATGCTTTAAATACGAGCCTAAGATAACTTCTGCTTGCTCGGGGTGACTTCGAACGAAGGTTTCTACATTCCGGTAAAATCGTCCAGCAGTCATGTCATTCCCGACACGCTCGATACCGCACTCAAAGAACTCTTTAAGGCGATCAGTTTCAAATTCGAGGTTTCGAAGCGAGATTTCAAGTGTGTCGATGAGCAAGAACAGGGAGTAACCCGAAATCGAGATCATTTCGCAAATGTAGTCCGACCTATCCTCAATACCAAGTAAGCCCAACTTGGCATACAGTGCGATACCAGGCACAACTCCCCGAACACGAGTGCCTTTTCGGCAGAATTCAATGTAGTTCAGATGAGGCTCGCCACCCTCAGGTTTCCCTTGCTCAAGCGCATCGACGATACTTCTGGCATATTCCGGGTCGCTACTGATCGCCGTAACTTCTGATTGCAGATCAATACCGTCAGAGGCAGACTTATCGATAGGTTCCTCGCTCTTCCATATTTCAGAGATTAGCGCTAGTAGTGGTTTTTCGCTCATAGTGATGCATTCTCGCTTCCAATTAATGGTTAGAGCTTTTCGAAGTCGAATGGTTCTTGGCTATACGGTAAATTCACCGCGCCAAACCCTTTTAGTCGCCAATCGAAGAATCCGCTTGGCTCTGGGATCGGGCCTTCGTGTGGCTCCCAGTCGGAAAAGTCGCTGAGAAAGCTGCCCGTGGTGATGCTTGATGAAGGAGGCAGCTTCACCTTCCCCTCTGACCAGTCATAAAATCCATCCATCTTCAGGGGAATGGTTTTCTTCAGGATCTCCTTGGTTCTCGTGGCATAGCAAGTCACGCCGTTCAGAGAGTAAAGCTGTCCTTTTATCGTGAATTCTCTTGGCTCGGAGAAAACAAGTGGGTGTTCGTAATCACCGTCTTCTAGTCGGTGGTTTTCGTCCAATTTACTGAGCCACCAGTCGAGAAGCCGATGTCCCTGATAGCTGATTTTAGCGCAGTCGAAGTCATTTAACTGAATCGAGGGATCAGCAAAATGGAAGGTGAATCTCGCTTGTGACCATGCGAAACTTTCCATATACCAATCTGCTTTCGGTTGCGTCGGTTCGTCGCTATCTTTTTTGACTAGGGACAGAACTCCGATGTCGTAGGCGCGTGCCTTTGTGACTGCTGTCTTGGTGAAGCCACTTCGAGAAACAAACAGTGCCATATTCGCCCCAACTGACTTTGATTTAGCATGAAAAGCCTCAATCTTTGGAACACCCGTTTTGCGTTTCTCATCTTTGCACTCAATCACGACGAGCATCTTGTGGCCGCCGACATTACCACGGAGGACGACATCAAACTGTCGCTTGATCCCATCTTTGTCTGGGATGTGCATATTGTGCTCCACCGTAGAGTTGGGGTCCATCATTGCCTGCACGGCTGCGACGGCTTTTTCGTAGGCGATACCCTTCATTTAAAATGTAGCATGCCTGAACAGCAGGCTCCTTGGTGTTCATTTACTAGGATTGTTGCACTCATGGTTTTGAAGTCATCGACAACATCTTTTCCGGGGTGTTTGTAAGTGTTGTGCAAGCCGTATGAATAGACGCTGTATTCATGTTTAAACTCAATGGCTGCGCTCTTGAACCATGAGTGAACTGATCCATGGTGTGCTATTTGAGTTATTGTGATTCTATCCCAGCGAGCCGAACCAAACCATTTTATTATTTTCTGCAGGCGTCGCTTTTTTACGGTGATGTCTCCGAAGTAGAGAATAGAAGGTTTCGAGCTTAAGGGACCCAAGTAAGTAAACGTCGTTTTTCTGCTATGAAGTAGCCTCCATGCCAGCGGAGGTGGCGGAAAATGATGATCTGAGAAGTTCTTATCAAGCAATCCTGTTACGATTGGACCCGAATAGGTGACGAGGGATATGTCGTTCCGACGATTACCTTTGAAGAAGCGATTTTCATAAATATCCTTAAGGTCATCAATCAACTGCTCTGCATCATCAAAGTAACCGTCGCCTTGGATCGAACCTTGAATACGTTTTTTTACAGTTTCTGTAAGGCTAGCATCTACCTCTTTAAACGTTTCGTTGAAGAACACGAATTCCCACAAACCGACAATGGATGCTGGTTCGGTTGCTGTAGTGTAGCTGTAACGAACATAATCATTTAATTTTAGATCATCTGCCGCTCCGTCAGGACTTGTATCATCTTTCTTGATTTTAATCCGTTTTCTTAGATCGGTCTCTTCAGGTGAGGGTGGTTCGTCGCTGCCGACGGGTGGAATATACTCTTCAGATTCACCGCCAACTATGAAGATCACTTCACCTAGGTTGTCACTACCAACTTCAGCGAGGTAACCAGCAGGATCGGCGGCGAAACGTAGTGATTCCGGCGAAACAACAGGTTGATTCAATGCGAGCTCTATGCGCTCAACCAAGGGCATGTAGGGCAGGAATATTTTATCCACCCGAATGCGCTTCATGATCCTAGCCACCCCGTTGATGTGATCCCTGTCTAGATGTGAGATGATGAAAAAGTCGATCCATCCGCGGCCATTCTGCGAGCGTATGTAAGCGTCGATCTCACGATCTAACTCTGCGGGCGAATCTGACGAGCCGCAGTCATAGACCCAATTAAATAAAATATTATCGTTCCATGCATTGGAAATCGCACCTGTAGCGAAGAGTCCTTCTCCTACGGGTTTGAAGTCATAGTAAAAGTGAAAATATTTATTTCTCATACAATGGGGTCGCTGGCGTTATGCTGAGATTGAATACTTTACCTGCGGACTGACGAAGCCACGAGTTAGAATCGACGCAGTAGTGTGTGCTGTAAACAGTCCCATAGTGTTTGAGTTTATTTACAAGTTTAACACTCGGATGCTTAATATTTCCCGCACATGAAATGAAGCATGTCTCGGGGGCTAATTTTGCGATGATTTGCTCATCCAAGTTTCGTCTACTACCGTGATGTGGCACCTGGAGCCATCTTACATTCTTAAGTGCGGAGCCGTATCTATAGATGACATCATTAAGGCCCTCACGGCCAGCGTCAGCGGTCAACATATATACTTTTTCATTGCCGTCCTCGTTAAATGGATAAGCGAGTATTGTTGAAACCTCATTTTCAGGAGAGACGTAGTCGCCTAGAGGCTTTTCAGTGCTTGATGACGCGGCCAGTTGGTTACGCTTTTGATAGCGAGCTTCCAGTTGAGTTACAAAAGCGCGGTCATCAAATTTAGAGTATTGCTGTTGAAAGAATTCATAAGTTGGCCCCAGAACTATTAATGGTCCGATTTCTTCTCCGTAGAATGGCTCACTAATAATTGTATCAGGATAATATTTCTCTAGTCCCTCTAGCAATTCAATGCGTGTCTTCTCTGAACGTTCCAGTTTCTCTAAAACGAGCTTCGCTTGAGACATACTTAGTTGTGATACACGGCTAAGGCTAAGCACAGATCGATCGCCTCTTAGATCTCTAACCCAAGCTTGGCCAATGCGGAAGTGTCTTTCATTTACGAGTTCGACTAATCCCCCCGCGTGGTCATCATGACAGTGGGAACACACTAAGTGGTCGATTTGGTCGCTTCCAGTCTCCAGTAAGCGTTCACCTACAAACGTTGAGACCTGATCCGCATCTTTACGATATCCACCATCGATAAGAATGTTTGTTGGGATATCGTTTTTCCAAGTGCGAACAAATATGGAATCCGCATCTCCGAGGTTCTGAAAGAAGATTTCAATACCGTTTTTCATTTTGCTACCTCCTCTTGCTTAGAACCTTCATTTAACGCTACCCAGTATAGTTCCTTAGCATAGTAGACTCCAAAGCGATAGCATCTATAGATGGCAGGTAATGATATAATGAGGGGAATCCAAAACTGGCGGGACTTTAGGTCCGTTTGAATAAATCCGCAGATTGCTATCAGTATCGAAGCAGCCGCGATGCCACGAAACATACCATAGTTGCCATTGAATATGTCAATTCGCTCAGTGATCTTACGTTTACTGAGTGTAGCATATATGCGACCTCTCAAATCATTCGTATCCTTTCGAGTTAGCGACTTGATGTCTGTGATCGTTTGTCCTGTAAGTGTTTCAATTGCTTTCGGCAGGTCTTCAAGCTGTCGTTTACTGAGCAATAAGGGTTTTCGTTTTACATCGCGTATCCAGTGTGTCGGTTTTCCCGTATAGGACCAAGCGATTAGTTCAAAGATATTTCCGAATGATTGAATAAGGTGACCTGCTAAGTAGGCCGCAATTGTGAAGAGCCCCAATGCTCCGAGTGTGATTTCTTCATCTAGCAAGAAAGTCTTCACTGACGGTTCTAGCCAGATGATGCCAAAGAGTAGCGTAGCTCCAGGGAGCAACACACCGGTGAACTCATAAAAGGAGAATTCTTTTTTCATATGTGTTTAAACTTTAATTTTCCCAGTCACCGCGTGAGCTATGAGTGTGCTGCGGAGGGTCTTGAGGGATTGAATTTGAGCCTTAATAACTCCGAGTGTTGTTTCATGCTTTTTCTGGTAGTTAGCCAGATTTTCTACGATGTCGGTTTGCTCCGACGGAGGCGGTAGGGTGATGTCCCATTCTTTTATGTGACCATGAGACACTTTGCACATCGTTTCATTCGATCCTCGGGCATCGCGCTCAATTTGTGCCCTAGCGGCTTTGGAAAGGAGATAGCATAGTAAGTATGATTTATTGGCACGTTTGTTTGGGCTAAAACGATAGACTAGATCACTGAAAGTCGTGTTAATTAGAACATTTCGCACAATGCAACAGTCGCCGACTAAACTACGAGTGTTTGCACGAGTTAGTAGCAAATCACCATCAGCTAGTGTGTTCTTAAATTTATTATCTGTGTTCGCAGAAATTGGTTTAAACGCTTCCTGTTTAAATGCTCCTTTGGATACTGCTGAGAGAGTAATAACTTTCCACTGATCTAATTCACCGTCATCTTGAACGGCTGTGGGGCTGTTGCCCTGCTCAATATTTACAAGCAGTCGCCGGAGTTTCACAACTTCCCAATGCTCCGGGATGTCGCCGATCCATTCGATGCCGGAGGGTTTGAGTTTGACGCCCTCCTTCGCTGAAGCTTCGGCGGACAGGACGGGGTTGAGGCCTCGGGTGACGGCTTGGTGGATGCGGATGGCTTTTTGCTCCTCCAGCAGTTCGATCTGGCGCTCCTTCTTGGCGATCAGTTCGTCGATCTGCGCCGTCTTTTCGTCGAGGAAGGCGACGATGCGGTCTTGTTCGTTTTTTGGCGGGAGGAGAACTGGGATTTTTTTGAAATCCTCATTTTTTATTTGAAGTGAATTGGGGCGAATACCCTGCATTAATCCAGTATAAGCTTCGACATATAGTGAGCTCCTTAATAAATGGTGAGCAAAGCGTTGATTGTATTTCGATGAAATATTGTAAGCTCGATATGCGGGACTCATGTGCCCTTCGATCGCACTGACGCCTAGTCCTGCGTAATTAAGCCACATGGTATTAACTGCCAGTTGCCCACGACGGACAACACGATAGTCCGCAAGTTGTTCGGCTGTCCGTTTCTGTGATTCAGACTCATAGTGTTTCGTTTCTACTCCTCTAAAGCCAGAGATAGAAAGCATCTCTCCTACAATCTGCTTTCCATTTTTTTCTCCGCTCATGCCAAAGAGACTTTGGAACGGATAGACGCCCCAATGGCTCGGCACTTCGCCCAACCATTCCACGCCTGAGTCTTTGTAGGTTTCGTATTTTGAAAAGCTCATTGAGGGAAAGGGATTTGTTTAACCACAGATTACGCAGATTGGCGCAGATGTGGTTTTGTGTCTACACAGCGTTTGGATTCCAGACGCAATGCTGCACCGATGATCGCATCGCTTTCAGGGTCTGGTTGTAAATCTGTGTTCATCTGTGAAATCAGTGGTTTAAAATAGTTTAGTTTTTGGGTCGGTTTGATATTTAGGGAAGGTGCTCATGCTTGGGGGCTTTTGTCTTGAAGTTGTTCGAGTCGGATGCGGCCTTTTTTGGTGGTGCGGTATTGTTGCAGTCGGCTGGTGGGCTTATGCACGATAGAGTTTAAGGTAGGGGTCGAAGAGGTAGAGCTTGCCCCGTTTGGCTCCGGTGATCTCACGGAGGATCCCTTGCTCTACAAAATACTCAACGAGTTTGTAGGCTGTCGGGGCGGAAACGCCGACGGCCTTAGCGACACTCTGAGCGTTGAGGGCTGGGTGTTGGAATAAATGACGGAACAGAGCAATACCGTTGGTGCGGTGTTGAGTCCAGGACTGGATTGTCTGCTCCCAATCCTTCTGGAAGTTGAGGATCTGGTCGAAAGTGCGCACCCCTTGCTTCGCGGTCTCGGCTATGCCGTCGAGAAAAAAAAGCAGCCAGTCATCAATGGTGTCGTGTTCTCGAACGTTTGTGAGGTGCTCATAGTATGTGCTGCGATTACGCTCCAAATATGCGGAGAGGTAGAGCACTGGCTTTTTCAGGATGCCTAGTGATACCAGATACAAGGTAATCATGAGACGACCCATCCGGCCGTTGCCATCGAGGAAAGGGTGGATGGTTTCGAACTGGTAGTGCATCAAGGCGACTTTGAGCAGCGGCGGCAGATGGAGTGCCTCGTTGTGGGCGAAGCGCTCTAGATCAGACATCAGGGCGGGCACATTTTCGTGGCTGGGTGGCACGAAGCTCGCATTGCCAGGTGATGAGCCGCCGATCCAGTTTTGACTGCTGCGGAACTCGCCGGGCATCTTATGCTCGCCCCGAGCATCCTTCAGCAGGGTGCGATGGGCGTCTTTGAGCAAGCGATTGGAGAATGGGAGTTGATCGAGCGCTGCGATGCCATCGTTCATGGCGTCGATGTAATTATTGACTTCGCGCCAGTCATTTCGGCGTTCCAAAAGAATCTCCTCCTCGGGTAGAATCGCTTCCTCCATCTCTGTGCAAGTGTTCTCAATACGGCTGGAGAGCGTCGCTTCTTTGGTCACGTGCATCTGGATGAAGAGCTGAAGATTCGGCACGTATTCCGAAAACATATCGAGCCGTCCCAGTTGGCGGTCAGCATGGCTGAGGGCTTCGAGCACCCGTGGGTTGTCGATTGTCCACTGCCGGTTGATCTGAGCCGGTTCAAAGCTGTGGTAGCCCATTTGCTTCATTCTGTGGCCAGCGCTAAAGTTTTGCATGGGCTTAAGTTTGTTTCGGTCGGTGTTAAGAAAGGTGCGGTAAACTTTATTAAGGAGGCTGCTTATTTAAGTTTTAAGTTCAATTCTTTAATAAGGGGCTTTACTATTTAAGTTAAACCTAAGAAATTTTAGCGAGATACTGGATCTTGCTGGACTGTTTAAAAATTCAGAATTTTCTCCAAGAGTCCTTCGGTCTCGTCTTCGAGGTCGCGGATTTCTTGCACGACCTCGTCGAGGTCGCGTAAGGGTTGGTGGACGTAGAAGTATTTGTTGAATGAGATCTCGTAGCCGATCACGGTTTTGTCTTGGGCGATCCATGCATCATCAACGTGGGGCTTGACCTCCGCATCGAAGTAGCGGGTGACGACGGTCTCCATGTCGGTCTCGTCCTCCAAGTAGTTCATCGGCACGTTCTCGCTATCGCGGAGTTCACTGTCGGGCTCGTAGATAACGAGGCTGCCGTCTTCGACGATGTATTCACCAAAGCGTTCGGCTTGTTCGAAGTCATAGCCAGGGGGGAGCTCTGGGATGCCTTGTGATTGGATGACAGGCTTGGCTTCTGGATCGCGCCATGAGACGGCGTCGAGGATCTGTTTGAGTTGGGACGCGCTGAGTTTGAGCTTAAGCTGCTTGTTGGCCGCTTTGACGGCGTCTTTAAATGCGTTGAAGTCATCTGTCGGGTCGTCGCCGACTTCAGTATGCAGCTTCCGAGCGGCTTCGACGAGGTCACGACGATTGCTCCAGAACTTGGTGTCGAGCAGCTTCTTTTTGTCGCCCGCCTTGCGGTCGATCTGTTCCGCTTCGAGCCAATCTTCGAGGGCTTCTTTCTTATCCTTCAGGAAGCCGGTTTCGTAAACGGAGTCACCCCACTGTGCATACATCCACTCCATCTCGGTGGTGAGGCGGTTGTCAAAGCGGAGGCTTTCGATGCGCTCGGCGGTGAACTGTGCCGACTTGCGCAGCGGGCGCTCGACGGTGATCTTCCAGTAGCCGAAGTCGCGGTTGTCGAAGACTTGGGCTTTGAGACCGTCGACTGCTTTCTTGCCTGTGTGTGTGAGTTTGAGGTAGGCGCGGGTGATCTGCTCAATGTGTTCGCCAGTAAAGGCGCAGTTCTTCTCGCCCAGGTTTTTGCGCAGCTTCTCGTAAAGCTGGGAGGCGTCGATCAGCTGCACCTTGCCCTTGCGCTCGGGCGCTTTGTTATTGGAGAGCACCCAGATGTAAGTGGTGATCCCCGTGTTATAGAAAATGTTATTGGGCAGCTGGATGATGGCTTCCAGCAGGTCATTCTCGATCAGATATTGGCGGATGTTACTGGCACCTCCGCCTGCGTTGCCAGTGAAGAGGGCGGAGCCGTTGTGAACGGTGGCAATGCGGCTGCCAAGCGGGGCGTCTTTGAGGCTTTTCATCTTAGACACCATCTCCATCAGGAAGAGCAACTGACCGTCGTCCACAGCGGGGCAGGCGGGCACCGTCTGGATCTCGCCGTCGGCATCGGGCAGCTCGATCTCGAAGCGGGGGTCGATGATTTCGGTCTTGGGGCCCTGTTTCTCCAGAATCTGCCCTTGATCCGTCTTCCAGCTCTTCCCGTAGGGCGGGTTGGAGAGCATGAAGTCGAAACGGGTGCTGGAAAACTCGTCGGTCGCTAGGGTGGAGCCGTATTTGATGCCGTCCGGGTCGTTACCCTTGATCAGCATGTCGGACTTGCAGATGGCGTAAGTCTCGGGGTTGACCTCCTTCCCGTAAAGGCAAGTTCGAGCTTTGGAACCGATGGGGCCCTCAGGATCGATAATGTAGTCCTGCGCCTCGGTCAGCATGCCTCCAGAGCCGCAGGCGGGGTCATAGATGGTGATGACGGGCGGGAGCTGGTCCTTGACCGGCTCGAAAAGCAGGTGCACCATGAGCTGAATGACCTCACGCGGGGTGAAGTGCTCGCCGGCTTCTTCGTTGTTCTCCTCGTTGAACTTACGGATCAGCTCCTCGAAGACGTAGCCCATGCCGAGATTACTCAGGCCGGGGAGTTTGCGCCCGTCGGGGTCGAGGGTGTCCTTGTAGGAGAGGTTAATCCAAGGGGAGACGTATTTCTCGATCACGCCGTGGAGGGCGTCGGCCTCCGCCATCTTGCGGATCTGGTTACGCAGGTCGAACTTGGCGATGATCTCTTTGACGTTGTCACTATAGCCGTCGAGGTAGTTGTTGAAATTTGCTTCTAGCTGGGAGGGGTTGCCCAGTAGGGTCTTGAGCGTGAACTTGGAGGTATTGTAGAAGACCTGCCCCGAGGCTTCGCGCAGACCCGCCGGGTCGAGCACCGTCATGCCAACCTCATCCTTCTGGAACTTTACCTCCGCCAGCACCGCCTCCTTCGAGTCCTCCAGCAGGCAGTCGATGCGCCGCAGCACGAACATCGGCAGGATGACATCCCGGTATTTGCCCCGCACAAAGACGTCGCGCAGGCAGTCGTCCGCAATGGACCAGATAAAAGAGACAATTTTGTTGTGGGTAGAGTGATCCATAGACTTAAAAGAAGGAGACAAACGCCCCAATAAGCAGATTTCAATCGCAATACGAGGAGAGCGCCTTTTATCTGTGAGATATCACCATTTTTTACCCCATGTCTGAGATAAGCTCCGCAAATATAATCAATAAAATCCGCAGTCGCCTCGAAGGGGCTGATTATGCAAAACACTGGTCTAAGATCCGGAAAGGCAACGTTTCGATGGAGCCTTATCACTTGGAGACCACAGACTTGCTCCGACAGCAGCTGGGCGAGCATATTGGCACTACGGTGAAGGCCGCAGTCTGGGTGCCTCCGATCGAGTCTAGTGATTTTGGCTCGGCTCGGTGTGCCTTCAACTTGATGAATGGCCCGGGAGATGGTGCGGATAAGGCTAAGCGTGATGCGGTCGCCAAATCGATGAAGGACTTCATGCAAGCTCGGGCTTGCCCGTCCAATGTGGTGATAAACAATCGGCACAATTCGACCATATGCGCACTGCAACTTGCCTCCGGTGCGACTGAAGAGGCGTTTGTGGATGGAGTGGTAGATGTTCTCGAATATCTAGATGAATTCCTGCCTGCATGGTGCGCAGAAATACTCCCCGCACTACAACTCCCTGAGAATGAAACGATGACTGTATCTAATCACGAATCCGAAAAGCTATTCACATGGGTGCCGATCCAGATGGAAGCGGTCCAGAAGCTGCTTGAACTTAAAGATGACCGTGGTGAACTGATTGCGGCTCTTGAATCGTTACATGCAGCGGGGCTGACTACGATCCCACTGAGTGATAAACCTACCGAGGATACGGAAGGTAAGATTTCTGATACCGATCCTTTTACGTTCTTGGCGAACTTTAACCGGGGCACCAAAGATTCAAACCGAGTCGCGATGTGGAAAGCGCTGAAGGAACGTTGGGGCTTGGCGTCGCCAGTGCCGAGCGACTTTGCGGGGCTTCCGCTCGTGAATCTACAAAACAGTTGGTTTGGACCATGGGCATACCAGCTCCAAGATGGCGATGTGGATGCACTCTGGGATATTGCTGCCGCTGCGGTTGAGGCTCCGAGTAAGGTGTCTGATGCTATGTTACAGAGGGCACTCGCAGTGAAAAATGTGGCGCTGGCGAAGCTGACGATGGGGTTGTTTTGGCTGAAGCCAGAGGTCTATGTCGCTCTAGATAAGAAGAACGCAAGCAATCTGAAAAAGATGGGCTTGAATCCACAGATAAAGACATGGCCTGAGTATTTGCAGTTGCTCGATGATTTTAAGCAAATGAGCAGGCAGAGTATCTGTGAGTTCTCGCATCAGGCACATTTAGATGCGACTGGCGGCGGTGGGGGAGTGGACGTTTCGGGAACACTTGTTAAGGAATCCCCAAATAGCTACGGGCCGATTCATCCACTAATGGACTCCTTCAAGCGCGTCATGTATGACTTTGAAAGCTTTGAAAACCCGGGTGATAAATTCCGTGAGAATGAGTTAGATTATAAAAGAAAGTTGCTTGCTGAGTTTCAAGAGCTACGCCCTCAGATCGAAGCGAATTTGGAGAGCGGGCAGGGGGTTGAAGCGGTGACTACCCTGAAGGGGATTATCAATAAATCTAATCTTGTTGACTGGCGTGGTTTGGAGAATGCCTTTGGTAAGCCGATTCAGGAAGTGGAAAGCCTGCAATTGCTGAATGCGGTTCGTAGGGTGGCGCAGGGATCGTATCAAGGCCCTGAAACGCTCGTTCCTATCTTTGAGATTCTCGACAAACAAGGTCGCAAGGTAGGTTGGACTTTGCTAACTGTGTTACTCTGGCTTTGGAATCCTGACGAATACTACCCGATCAAGAGTAGCTTTATTCGACAGTTTGCACGGAGATTAGGTCGTAAGCTAAAGAAGGCATCTCCCAGTCCTGAACACTTTGATGAGTTTATGCAGCTGGCTTCGGATACGCGGAAGATGTTGGAGCCATGGAGGCCTACAGATTGGGTGGACGTTCAGTCGTTTATGTGGGTCGTTTCCGCTTGGGCCGAGGAACCTCGGGTATGGCTTTTCGCGCCTGGACCGCACGCATGCTTTTGGGAAGAGCAGTATGAGGCGGGCGAAGCTGCAATCGGCTGGGATCATCTCGGTGACTTGACACAATATGAGTCGAAGCAAGAAATAGTGGATAAACTCATTGAGTTGGAGCAACCCGAACAGCGACCGACGAATAATGCGTTAGCCTGTTGGCAGTTTGCCAATGAGATTAAGATCGGCGATTGGATTCTGGCGAAAAATGGCACGAGTCAGATCATTGGATACGGGATCGTAAAGTCAGACTATTTCTATGATTCCGAGCGCTCCGAGTATCGGCATGTGCAGCAGGTAGATTGGCTAAGTAAGGGGGAATGGAATGCGGAAGACTTCACGATAAATATCAAGACTTTAACCGACCTGACGCCGTATCCATCCTATGTTGCCAATGTGTTGAATGAAATGGGTGTCAAAGTGCCTGAATTTATTCAGCGCAGAATTACAGAGGATGAAGTCAAAACGATTTCGAAATCAGAGCGGGAGCACAAAGACGACGTAGTTGCTTACACGTCGTATACGAAGGCAAGTGCTCTCGAAGAGCTGTTTATTGATGAGCAGAAATACGATCGGATGGCGAAGCTGCTACGTCGCAAGAAGAACTTGATCCTGCAAGGGCCCCCGGGAGTGGGGAAGAGCTTTCTCGCGCAGCGTCTGGCTTATTCGCTCATGGGTGTGAAGGATAAGAGCCGAGTCACCATGATCCAGTTTCACCAGTCGTATGCGTATGAGGACTTTATCCAAGGCTATCGCCCGAGCGGTGGGCATGGAGCGAGCTTTGAGAAAAAAGACGGCGTTTTCTTCCGCTTTTGTGAGGAAGCAGGTAAGGCTCCCGAAAAAGACTTTTACTTCATCATCGATGAAATCAACCGTGGCAATTTGAGCCGTATTTTCGGAGAGCTGATGCTTCTGATCGAGCCGGACAAACGGGGGCCGGATTATGAGCTGCCGTTGACTTACTCGCCGGATGAGACCTTCTACGTGCCTGCCAATGTGCATATCATCGGCATGATGAATACCGCCGACCGTTCGCTGGCGATGGTAGACTACGCGCTTCGACGGCGCTTTGCATTTGTTGATTTAGAGCCTGCATTCGAGAGCGATAAGTTTGTCGAGTATTTGGTTTCCAAGTCCGTAAGTGAGGAACGTGCGTCGCTCATACGGGCACGCATGCTGTCGCTAAACGCTGAAATCAGTTCAGACTCTCGGGACTTGGGTTCGGGCTATTGCATTGGCCACAGTTACTTTTGCCCGGTCACTCCAGTCGCGAATGAAGAGGAGTGGTTTAATGAAATCGTCGAAACCGAGATCGAACCGCTGCTACAGGAGTATTGGGCGGATGAGAATGCCAACAAGGTAAACACCCATATTACGAAGTTACGCGGTGAGTAGCCCGATCCCCATTCAGAATATTTATTACCTGCTCTGCTACGCGTGGGGCAGGCTGGATGAGGGTGAACTCAAAGCAGTGCAGAATGTAGACTGCGAGACGCTTCAAGATCTCTTTGCGAAGGTGCTGATCAACGGCACCAAGCGTTTGGTCAAGCGGGGACTCAATCGCAACTATCAAGCCAAGGTCGAGGAAGAGGCGTCGCTTCGTGGGCGTATCGCATTCACCCCATCGGTCAGGCAGCTCAGCTGGACAAAAGGGCGTATGGTGTGTGAGTTCACCGAGCTGAGCTACGATACCATCCCTAATCGCATATTGAAGACTACGATGCGAAACCTCTTGTTCACTTCCGGTATCAGCCGGGAGCACAAGGATGAGTTGCGTGGCCTGTTACGTATATTGCATGAGGTAAGCCCGGTCAGAGTCTGCCAAAAGCTTTTTAGGCGTATACAATATCATCAGAACCTGCGGGACTACCGGCTGTTAATGAACATCTGCGAGTTGATCCACGACTCGCTCATGCCCACGGAAGAGGCTGGGAATTCGACCTTTCGAGATTTTATTCGAGATTCGAAGAAAATGCCCGCGCTCTTTGAGTCTTTCGTCTTTAATTTCTATCAGCACGAACTACTCGGCTACAAGGTCGCTAAGAGTAGTTTCGAGTGGCAAGAGCAATCGGGAGATGCTGAAGCTTTGGCACGGCTGCCTACGATGAACACGGACGTTGAGCTAGAGCAGGGGAACGAACTGACAGTTCTCGACTGCAAGTATTACAAGGAAGCTTTTACCAGCAACTGGGAAACAGAGCGCTACAAAACGCCCAACCTTTACCAGCTCTACTCATATATAATGAATAAGCAGATCGAGCGTCCGAGCATGAAGGTGTCAGGGATGCTACTTTACCCTGAGGTGCATCAATCCTTCACGGATCGTTTTATTCTCCAAGGACACCCGATTACGATAGCCAGCATCAATCTCGATCAGCCTTGGGAAGGGATAGATGCAGACTTAAAGGCGTTGGTAATTGTTTAATTGATCTAATTTTTTTCTCACTATGACGGCTACTTATTCTCTCCCGAGTTCGATTTCGAGTGGTGACCGCTTTCGGTCGAAACCAGTCGAGCCAAATGCAATCAAGGTAGTCATCCCTACGTATCAGGACTGGGAAGGGCTCAGGACAACGTTGGACAGTCTTGTGCGAATGGACACGCCGCCTAGCTCTATTGTGGTCGCGAATGATAACCCGGAGCCAGAAATTCCCGGGTGGGTGAATTCTTATCCAGTTGAAGTTAACAACTACAGGGGAAACCGAGGGCCTGCGATCGCACGTAATGCTGGTTTTGGTTTCTTGGATAATGGAATATTAACACGACCCTCATCCGAGCTCAGAATGCGTGTCAGTTCGATTGGCGGTCGGAAGGAGAGGGTGACGGCTCATAGTCATACGATTAATGATCTGAGTGTCTCTCAGTATGGACTGGAACCCCGGACATTCGAATGGCATGGTAAAGAAGATTGGGTCTACTTCACTGATTGCGGGTGTGAACATAGTCCTGATCTATTCTCTCGTTTCGTATCTACGTGGAAAGAATATGGAGATAGTTGCGTGGCACTCAGCGGTTCGGTCTTGGGTTCAGGGAAGGGCGCGATCAACGAATATATGACAGAGCAAGGAGTGTTGAATCCTCCTCTGGAGCAAATGATTAACGGTGTCTACATTCCGCAGGCGATTATCACAGCGAATGCCTTGGTTGCTTCCCTCCCTTTTGCCTACATCGGTGGATTCGATACAAAGTTCAAAGAATGAGCGGTCGATCCCGGTCGGGCGTTTCTCGTAGAACTCGATATAGTATCGGAGCGATTCTTTGAGCTTACTTATTGATCTATGATCCCAACTGTGGAGTCCTGTGCCATTCCAAACGCGGTAAAGCGAAGCCGTGCTCGCTCTCTGGAGCAGGGGAGGGTAGCGTATGCGTGATGGCTACGGGGCATTCGGGGGTATTTTCTCCTTTTGGCTTGCATTTTTATTCAAGCAAGAGCGGTTGAAATCCGAGTTTGAGCCAATGCTGAAACTAATTGGAAATAGTCGGTTATACCCTAATTTTCAGTCGGATATCGACTACTCTGTTCCAAAAATTCATGATACACTAATCGTTTCAGTTTAAGTATCCCACCCCTAAATCCTTGTTTCAAGAGATCGAAGTTGTCTCATCAACCAGGTAACCTTTATGTACATGCCTTTCAAATTTCTTCTTATCTTACTCATTCTCAGCAGTGCTGTCTTTTCATCGGTCAGCGTCTTTGCGCAGGATGCTACGACGCCTGAGCCTTTGGCGCAGGAACCGACGGATGAGCTGGCGGGGGATGTCAGCGCGACGAGTGCCTTAATCGAAAAGCTTCGAGAGAGTGGTAAGACGGGCATAGCTCTGTTACTGATTTCAGTGGTTGGTTTTTCGTTCGCTTTCGAGCGGCTCTTCAATCTGCGGAAATCAGCCATCACCCCACCAGGACTGGCTGCAGGCGTGGACAAACACTGGGGGCAGGGCGATGTCGATTCGGTGAAGCAGTTGGCATCCAAAAGCAATTCGACACTCGGTCGTGTCGTGATTGAAATTGTTGAGCACCGTGATTCCCCGCGCGCCGATATGTCAACTATGGCGGGTGATCTCGCCAGCCGTGAGATGCGACTGCACTTGCAACGAGCCTATCCGCTCGCCGTTGTGGCCACGATCAGTCCGCTACTAGGGCTCTTTGGCACGGTTTACGGGATGATAGGTGCTTTTGAGTCAGTTGCTTTGGCAGGTGAAATGGGGGACCCCTCGATCATGGCGGCGGATATTGCCTATGCCCTGATCACTACGGCAATTGGTCTGGTCATTGCAGTTCCGGCTTTGTCGGCTTATCACTTCTTCAGGATACGAACCAATATGCTCGCTCTTGGCTTGGAAGGCCAGTTGAGCCATGTCATCAGTCGCTGGTTTGGTCCAAATGCGGTTGTGCCCAGCGGTGCTCCGGAAAACAGTTCACTTAAAGGAGAATAGGTATGCGATTAGATATGGATGATGGCGACGACATCGGCGTCGATATGGGGCCGCTCATCGATTGCGTGTTCTTGTTGCTGATTTTCTTTTTGGTCTCCACTACGATGAAGAAACCTGAGCAGGAGATTCAAGTGGATTTGCCGGATCCTGCTATATCCGCAGTGTCCAGTACGGCCATGCAGGTGCAGAACCTGGTTGTCGATGCCAGCGGAAACTTCTATTGGGGAGCCACTCCGATCGGACAACAGGAACTGCACAACAAAATCCGGCTTTGGGCTGAGGAAAACCCGGAAAGTCACCTACGTATCAATGTTGATCGGAATGCGCCTTCGCGCTTCCTTGTTCAGGTGGTGGATTTATGCACTTATGAGGGGCTGACTAATTACTCCATTCAAACCCAAGAGAACGGGGCTCCTAAGTCTTGAAAAGTGAACCCAAATCGATGAGTGACTTCGAAATCGATTCTCCCTTTCACGAGAAGAAATCAAGTCGCTTAGTCTGGATTGTTCCTTCGGTTGTCCTGCACGTTTTTATACTGATCATTTGGTTGCTGCTGCCGGAGGCACCGCCCCGAAAGCCAACCGATCGCGCACTTATGATCAACAGCGCGCAAGCTGAGCAGCTACAACGACATGTTGAGGATGCCAACTTGGTCGCGTTGAAAGCGCAGGTCTCACAGTTGCAAGCAATCAAGGGTGCCATGGCGCAGATACGTGAAAGTAGGATGACGCAATTACGTTCTTTTGAAGAGCAGATGCTGGTGGAGGCACCGAAGGGTGCGCCTGAGTTGTTTGTTCAATTACTGGATGCGCAGACCAGTATCATACCCGCCTACCAAGAGATGCTCGACATTGTTCGTGTCAGTATTGAGAAGGGGGCGGAAGCTCAGGTGTTGCTTGAAGCGAAGAGGATCGAGGCGGTTCGTCCGCAGCTAGTGCAAGTTAAAGCGCACTGGGATGATGCCAGAATGCGGATGGATGCCGTGGAGCGCGCGACTGCTCAAATTTCTGCCCTGGTCAATACCGCCGATGTCAGACTTGAATGGGTTTTGGATCCGGTCATTGAGAAACACTTTTCGCAGCTGAAGGAATCGATCGAAGGAGCCCATCAGGCTAATTCGGAAGTCCGAGACGATCTCAATAGAAGCTTTTTCGGTCGTTCCTACCACTATTTGAATGATCTTGTGAAGAAGAACGAAAGATTTATCTGGGTCATCGAGACAGCTGAGCAAGCCAGAATCGACGGCGTCTTGGAGGATAAGAGCAAGCAATGGTTGAAAAAAGAAGTCGAGCGGCTCAATCGTACTTTGAGCGGTATTTTTGTGGACGAACCAGAGGTGGGACTGATAGCAGACGCGATGAAGGCTCAAGTTGAAGTCACACGCTCGACGAAGGCTCTTTTGTTGAGCTTATCTCAGCAAACTTCTGGAGGAGAGGCAGTGCCACAATGAAACGCTCGATGTATTTTTGTGCGATCCTAGTCGGTCTTGTGGCGAGCATACCATGTGTCGCTGAGGAGGCCGTAAGCTCTGTCGACGCCAACGCTCGCATGCTGGTTAAAGGTTTGAAGCTGTTGGAGCTTCGTGAAGACTCCGCAACATCGGAGCTCGGCGTTTACACTGCCTATGAAGCGGCGCAGGAACTGGAAGCTGAGATTGTCCAGATGTATCGGGAGATTCGTGCCGCGGAACTGTCCCTCATCCAGCGCCAGACCCTACAGCGTTCGCTGGAATCAACACTCACTCCTTTGAGTGAACGCGCCAAAGTGGATGAGGCCCTCCTGACGAATCCCGCGAAGGACGCCGAAACTGTGAAGCAATATCAAGAAGAGCTTTCAGTCGTTATACGCGAGACGGATGCGATCGTGGCGAATGCGAAAGAGTTATTGGCGAGCTTGATAGAGAAATCGAAACCCGAGGAGCGATTAGAAGAAACACAGAAAGAACTGACGCCAGAGCAGATTGCTGCCATGGCTACGCAGCCCGAGAGTCACGAGGCGGCCACTGCAGCGCAGGAGGCTCAAAAACAAGAGGCTTTACAGCAGCAACAGTCTGATCTGCAGAAGCAGGTGGAGCAGGACTTAGCCACCGTCGAGATGAACCTCGAAGACGCACTCAAAGAGATTCGAGCGGCCAACACACTCGTCGAGAAAGCCATCGAGAAAGCAGACGAGAGCATTGAGAAACTGGAAAAGAAAGTGGCTGAACTTGACACCAAGGATCCTGAGATAGAGACGCAATTGAAGGCGCAGAAGGAAAAGAAAGAAAAGCTCGAAGAACTGGATGAAAAGGTGGCTGTCGCCGAGGTGATCGTCAACAAAGTGGTCGAGGATTTGAAGACTCTGCCGGAGGTGCCAGAGAAACAAGTGGAAAAAGCTGAGGAAGCTGTCGAAGATTTGCGTGAGGCCTTGGCTGCCGTAATGGAAGTCGATGCGGCGGTGCCGGAGGTCGAGCAAAAGCCGACCAAGGAACATACCGAGCAGGCCGTCGAGGAGGTGAAGGCCGCGCAGGAAGCCATGCAGGCCGCTGCCGAAGGTATGGCAGAGATGAAGGAAATCGGGCAGATACTTGAGATGATGGGCTCGGCTCAGACCTTGTCCGGGCATGATGCAATTGCCCGGCAACGGGCACTGGGTACGATGGCCTCGGCTTTGTCCGGAAAATGGCTGGACATCACAGAACAGATGCGCGGCCGAAACCTGAATCAAGAACCGCTGGAAGTGCCCGCTGAGCTGCGCCCGGAACTATGGGAAAATAAGAAGCAATTAAACCTGGCACCCAGTACGCGAAAGGTGATTACGGATAGCGACCGGGGAGGGGATTGGATTTTTATCGGAGACTGGTATGTGCTCAGTCGTTATGACAATGCCCGTCGGGCAAACCGCGAGAAGGTCTACCCCCCGGAATCCATATTGGATCTGGATGCGCGCTACCTGAGTGAGGATGGGCAGCCGATGCGTTGGGAGTATGCTAGCTTCCTCCCTCCCATGATTCGTCCCTACGGCGCTGAGCCTTGGAAAATCTATTATTTCTACACAGAGCTGTATTTTGAGGAAGCGTCTGAGGCTTGGTTGGCGATCGGGAGCGACGACCGTTCTGATGTCTGGATCAACGATCTACCGGTTTGGCACAGCTCGAATGAACATAAGGTTTGGAATCCCGCAGAAGGCTTTCGTAAGGTCTACTTTGAGAAGGGACGAAACAAGGTGCTCGTTCGTCTCGAAAACGGCCAAAACGACTTGGGCTTTTCGCTATACATGAGGCTGGATCGTGCTGCTTTTTAGCTTCAAGATCCGTGTTTAGCTTTCGAAGCTAAAGTGTTGTTGGTCTTGATACATTTGCCAAAATAGAATCCACGGGTCTAGCAGGATGGTCTCACCGTAGTCATGCACTTTGAATACAAAGTGGCTATGCTCGGCATCGCCTGACCAAACGCCTGCGCCGCGTGCGAACTGCTCTCCTTGCTTGAGCGGTTTGTGTTCTTGGACGGTGAGCTCCGTCATGTGGTGCGCTTGCAGGATCCACTCGGCGCCATTTTCCCAACGATGCATGCCACGCCAGCGGTTATTGTTGTGCCCCATCTCTACGCTATTGAAGTAGTAATGATCGTCGATGTCGAAGGGCGCCCACAGGGGAGTGCCTGCAGGATGGTTGATGTCCAAGCCGCCATGGGCGGACGCTCCATTATAGGCTCCAAGCCAGCAATCTTCCCCTCGGTAACAGTGCTCAATTTTTAATCCGCCTTCAGGCAATGGGCACCAAGGGTGGATCGGTTCAGGGCAAATGCGTAAGGTCGCATCCTGGATCGCAAAACGGGCATGTTTGCGGGGGCAACACTCGCCGTGTGCCTCTGCTAGAAAGTCAAAGATGTCCTGCACGGCATCGAACCAGATGCGCAGCCCGTCGATCACCCATGGCTCGTAGAAACTGCGCTGGGTGGACACTTCGCGTTCGAGCGTGTGTTCAGTATCGTTTATTTTTACCACGCATGTGAAGCTGTAGTCCGTCCGGGCGGCGTGTTCTTCGACTTTTAATTGCTTTAGAGTCGTCCGTAGAACACGTGCCGAGGTGCTGATTAGTTCTATGCGTATGATCTCTCCGGAGCTTAGTTCAAACTTCTCTATTTCGCCTCGATTCATTTCGAGTGCTGTAAGTGTATCTTTTGCTTTACGTTTCATGGCTAATTTAAGGTTTATTCTTTGGGTTGAACGGCGCGCAGGAAACCAGTGTTTGTCCCATGGATATCAACCGATTTCTGCTTGATTCGACCGCCGCTGCTGGAGTCAGTGCCATAGGTAAGTTGCGGTGAAATAGAGATGGGGTATACATATTTGAATCAACTAGTATAGCTTATGTGTCGTGGCGGTGTTAGCGTTGTGCTGTTTTGCCATCTGTCATTTACTGATCAATCTGCCTAAGGCTTTATCTCTTTGTTGGGCGTGTAGAAGAGCATAAGCATGTGATGATCAGCGCATGGAGAGTCTCTGGCGGTATTTTTGGCTATATTTATGTCCTTGAGGGCATTGCTGTCTGGGTGGAATCGTAAGAGTGGTATTGAAATTGATCTATGAATATCGGTAAATGACACTTAGTTCATCAGCAAAGCACTAACATTTTCCCCGTGAATCTGTTAGTATGTATATTAATTTGAAGCAAGTATCATTGCCTTACCCCAACAGAAAATATAATGAATCAAAAAATTGTAATGAAGAACCTATCTAGATCCGCAGTCCTCGTATTGGCAACTTGCTTCATATGTAACATTAGTTTTGCACAGAGTTATTCAACAAGCTTCACATCCGGTGAAGGCTTTTCCGATGGAAGTTTATCGGGGAATGCAAACTGGAGTGAGTACGGTGCTGGCGATTCACTTTTCACAGTTCAGGATGCTACAGGGGAGGGGAATGTTCAAGTAGGCAGTGGATTTGCTGGGGTTGCTAATTCATCCACGGTATACGATTGGACTGTCACGACAGGCAAGTTTACGCAATCCACTGAGTTTCAGTTCACTGATATTGCTGGTTCTGTTTCAGCAACTACTCTGTATCGACAATACTTTTCCAAAGATTCGGACGGTACGGGTGCTGAGGATCGGACTTATCTTGAGATTCGGAAAAATGGAACGACGTTTCAATTGGCAGCTTTTGGCACGAGTGTTTACTCCTTTTCGGAGTCTGATTTAGGCTTAAGTGGGAGCGATCCCGACTCTGACGTTATTCGTATCACGAGCCAGTTTGAAGCGGGGGCGACATCAAGTGATTGGATCGGGACTTATACGATATACAATGTAACGACCGACGCGACGCTCGTGTCAGATTCAATTACACTTTCGTCTTTAGGCTTCACTTTAATCGGGGACAGCTCTGTGCATGGTGCAATGAATGTGGATAATGAGACGGGTGCGGTCAGTTCTCTGGAAGTGCTCAGCTTTAGTACAAGCTATGTGATTCCAGAACCATCCGCTTTTGCGATGCTAACAGGCGTGTTTGCTTTGGCTTGCGTTGCGGTGCGTCGCCGTCGTGGCTAATTGTGTTGCCCTGGTTTCTCAGGTGTGTGCTAAAAAATGTCATTTGAACACGACGGCTCTACCGGTCGAGCCGATCCTAGGAAAGAGACTGACGGTTTCTGCGAAAGTTAAAGGCGAAGCGATTGTCAAAGCCGAGGAGTCCTGGCATGGTGGCAAACTGATGTTGCAGATCATGGCACCTGATGGTGATACCTTCCATAGCGTGCCAGAATTAGCAGGTAGTTTCGATTGAAAGTCGGTTGGCTTCTCGGTCGGGATACCTGCTGATGCCAGTGGAGTTCGGCTTTTTCTGAGGCTTGGCGAGGCGAAGGGCACGATTTGGTTCGACGATGTCACGGTACGCGTGACGGGCACGCCGCGTGTGCGTCCCGCTGTGCAGCCTGCTCTGTTTCCGCCAGAAGAGCTGGATCGTCTGCTCCCAATTTGCCGCGAACTTGGCATCTACGTAGTGATCGACCTGCACACCCCGCCAGGGGGTAGCGATCCGGGGCAGATGGCACTCTTCACGGACGCCGTCTATCAGGAGAAGTTCATCGAAGCGTGGGATTTCCTCAGTGCGCATTATAAGGACGAGCCGATGGTTTGGGGCTACGACTTGCTCAACGAGCCCGAAGAGGGGTTGGTCGCATCGGGCTTACTGCCTTGGCGAGCGCTCGCCGAAAAGGTTGCGCGCCGAGTGCGGGCGAATGATCCCGACCATGCGATTATAGTCGAACCGGGGCATGCCGGTGGTTGGGATGCACTCCCATTCTTCCCGCCGCTCGATCTGGCGGGTGTGATTTATAGTGTGCACGTGTATGATCCTAAGAAAATGAGTTGAACCGTTAATTAACGTGAATGAACGTTAATTAATAATAGGGTAAATACACGGAGTGAATCAATTATGAATTTTCAAAGTCAGTGTTTTGCACAGATTTTTCTTCCCCAATTTTGCGATCAATTTGATTAACGATCATTCACGTCCATTCACGTCCATTCACGGTTTACAAAAATCACTCGATTGGACTGCCGATTCTAGTGTCTTGTTGAAAAGATAACTCACCTTAAGCCGTAGCGTCTGAGCTTAGATAGCAATTACGACCACTACATTCGTGAGACTCGCGGTGAGGCTGAGCAGACGTATTCCTTCGATGACTTACCTGCCCAAAATGGATACACGGATCCGTAACCACGCGTGGTGCCGCTCTATCAGAGTGGGATTCAAGTGAACTGATTGACCACGACTCTCCGTTTTTGCCTGACAGTCCGTTTTTTGTGGAGCATGCTTTCTGTCAATGGGACGATCGAACGCAGGCATAACTGTTCGGGAACTGGCCAAGTTGGCAGGGGTTTCGCGGCAAACGGTATCGGATGCCTTGCGTGGCACCGGGCGGGTGGCCGACGCCACGCGGAAACGGATTCGCGAACTGGCGGAAGCATCTGGATATGCCTCGGATCCCCTCATTTCTGCGGGATTGGCTCAGATGCGACGCAAGGGTTCGCAGCGCATCAAGGCGGTTCTGGGGTATGTGGAAACAGGCAGCACGCCCGATCTTACCGAGAAACACGAATCCTACCGCAGGCTTTATGAGGGCGCGAAGGAGCGGGCAGAGAGCCAAGGCTACCGGCTCGCGCGGTTCTCGATTGCAGATCAAAAAATCAGTCATAAAGGCCTGGAATCTATCCTTCTCGCTCGGAGCATTCGCGGTGTGGTCATCCTCTACGTAGAAGATTGGGGCACAGACCCAGTCTCGGTTCCGCTCGATTTCAACCAATTCGCGGCAGTCACCATCGGTGCCCGCCTGCGAACGCCCGCCCTCCACTTCGCGCTGGCGGACGAGTTTGCCAACACGCAGCTCTGTATCCAGCATCTAACAGATCTCGGCTACCGACGGATTGGCCTCGCGCTTCCGAGCCCACTCGACCGCCTGATTGAGAATCGGATCAGTTTTGCCTACAATGGGTGGCAACAGTCGAAGCCAGCGAGAGAGCGTTTGCCTGTATTCGATAACCAGGTGATCCAGTTCGAAGACACTGCCAAAGCGTATCGAAACTGGATCGACCGCTGGAAGCCGGACGCCATCATGACCTTCCCTCAAGGGCGGTTGAACCGTCACCTCGGTCTCCGCTTTCCTGAGCAGGCCGGTTTCGCTCACCTCGACTGCAATCCATCAAACTCCGGTATCGCCGGGATCGATCAAAACCATGAAGCCACCGGAGCTGCCGCTGTGGACATTGTTGCCAGGCACCTCGCCCTTGGTGAGATCGGACCTCCCGCTACCGCCCACGGCACCCTGATCGAAGGGCGTTGGGTTGCCGGAGCCACTGTTGAAGATCAGAGCTAAGCCGCGCTGGTGAGGTGCGTTCGTGCACTTGGGCAACGGTGCTGTCCACAGGCTGATCAGATTTAATGAGTGACAGGCGAGACTGTGCACGCATGGCGGACTGTCAGGCAACTCTTCTCGGTTATTAGTTTTCAAATCTTCGTTTTTATGGTTGAGTAGAATATTAGATTAGAGTTTCTCGTCAAAAATTCCAAAAAAACACTCCTATGAATACCATTCGAACACTCCCAGTCATTACTGCCCTTTGTTCCGCTTTCGCTTTTGCGTCCATGGCTTCCGCTGCGGTCATCGCTGAATACAACTTCAATGATACGGGTGGTGATCCATATGCGGATGTAGCCAACGCATCGGGGCTAGACGCTGGAAACATCACTCCGGGCGCACAAATGGATGCTGGCGACAGCATACCAACTACTTACTCCTCGGAAGGCGCGGGCAGTTACGCCATTGCAGGCGCTAACGTTAATGCGGGTAGCAACTCCACGTCCACTGCTTGGGATAATGCGCAAACTGATGGTCTGTATTTTGAATTCACCTTAACGCCCGATGGAGGCCAGACCCTGAACTTGACAAACCTCCAGTTGGACGTCGCCTATAGAGGTACCGATGCGTTCCGTCTGGCCGTCACGTCCTCCCTTACGGGGTTCGACTATGGAGATCAACTGACGATCACCACAGAAAATGTAAATGATGCCGCATCGATCCCGAATATCCTACAGTCCAACCTCGATGGTATCGATTTAGCCCCTTTAGGACTAAACGGTGACTGGGGGGCAGGTGCAGGCACCATTATAGATCTTAGCAGTGCCACATTTGACAACATATCATCGGCCGTCACCTTTCGCATCTATGGGTTTCAGGCGCAGACTAGCAGTGACTCTAATGACGCGCTCTTCTTTGATAATATTCAAGTCAATGGTGCTGTGATTCCCGAACCGGCGAGTGCCGCACTGATTCTATCCGGCTGTGCTGGGATGCTGCTGATGCGTCGTCGCCGCAGAGCGTAACTGGTTTAGGGGTTAAAACACGATTTTACGCCGGCAGACGACTTGTTCGTCTGCCGGCTTTTTTATGCAAAGGCTAGGTGCCTCAGCCCTTAATCGGCGGAAGAACTCTTCCAGTCGGGTTGAATCGATGGATTTCTAAACCGTTAATGGACATTAATGAACGTGAATCATTGCTGCTGCCTTTTTGGGCGAGGGTAATTCAGCGGTGATTATTTCGGTTCCTGTTTGCAAACCATCCAAAATAAGCATTTTCCGATTTTAAATTAACGTTCATTCACGTCCGTTAACGGTTCAACTCATCTTTTTAGGATTATTGGCATCACTTCGCACATTTAGGCATTTCGTTAGAATTCGGAGTGTTTGATCAAAGTCAGTAAGTGACCTCACAATAAACAGCAGGCGACTACCGCAGGTTGGAGGAAGGTGTTATGATGTGGGCTCATTCAATGACAGCTCCATATATGAACCCAGTTTGCAACTCTACGAACGGCTATTTCGATAGCACTGCCTCTGAATATGTGATCACCGACCTGCGAACACCGCGGGATTGGTATAACTACGCATGGAATGATTCAATCGTCGGCTTGTTTTCGCAATGCGGGCGCGGGGAGAGCCTCGTCCAAGATGACCGCGGACGTCGTTTTCATGTGGCCTCGAATCGTATGCTATATCTGCGGGATCAGGAGAGCGGGGCGTTCTGGAATTTGAATGCACTGCCGGTGCATAGCTCCGAGGGCGCGCAATGCCGTCACGGTATGGGCTACTCGGATATTGAGATGGAGGCGCATGGGGTGTCTTCGGTCGTGCGCTGGTTTATTCCAGCTGAGGCGCCGTGCGAATGCTGGCACGTGACGCTGACTAATAACGGAAGCGACACTCGCACGCTTGATCTGTTTGCCTATATGGGGACGTCCTTCGATGGCGTGCTGCGGCCGCAAAGCTACTATGATGGGCATGGTGCGTTTCATCCCGACATGGATGCGGTCAGTCTTTCCAAATTGCATGACTTTCAAGATGCCAAAGAGGTGCGGATCTTTCTCACCATAGATCGCACCGTGACCGGCTACGATGTCGCGGAAAGCGGCTTCCTCGGTAGTGGTGGCGAAATGTTCCCCGATGCCGTGGCTCGTGGGCAGTGTGGTGGAACCGGCTCGGAAATGGAAAAGAGCTGCTGTGCTTTGCAGTCGGAGATCGTGTTGGCACCGGGTGAGTCGGTCACGGTTTGCATGCTGGCGGGCGGTGTAGTTCAGTTGGACGAAGTCGCCGCGTTGCGGGAACGTTTTTTGTCGCCGGAGAAAATGACTCAGGCTTGGCAGCGGAGCCGTGAGAAGATCATGAGCTTGCTCGGCGATGGCTGTATCGAAACTCCGGATCCCGCGTTGAACGCCTTTTTCAATCCGTGGCTCAAGCGGCAACTCTCACTCGGCACACGCTGGGCGCGGATTCGGCACAATGGGTTTCGGGATCAGATCCAGGATATTGGTTCCTTGGCCTCGTTTGCCCCAGAAGAAGCTCAGGTGCAGTTAGAGCGGGTATTGTCCTTCCAATACCCGAATGGCTATGCGCCACGCACTTGGCTGGGTGGGCAAATTCTAGATAAAGATTTCTCCGACAATCATGTCTGGATTGCGGCGGCGGTGCATGCCTTGGTGATGGAGACGGGCTCGCGCGATCTGCTCGAGACGATGATTCCCTTTAATGATGGGAGTGAGGGCACGCTCTACGAACATGTGAAGCGCTCTGTTGAATTTTATGACACGGATCGCGGTCCGCATGGCTTATTGAAAATTCGTAGTGGCGACTGGAACGATTGCCTCGATCGCATCGGTCCGAAGGGGAAGGGCGAAAGCGTCTGGCTGTGCATGGCGTGGGTCAGTGCTTGTTCTAAATTTGCGGATTTGGCGCGTTTGTGTGATCGCGAGGCCGATGCCGCTCAAGCTGAATCCTGGGCCGCAGGTATGAGGGATCTAGTCGATCGTGAAGCATGGGACGGCGAATGGTATCTGCGCGCATATCATGACGATGGCGATGCGATTGGATCTTCCAAAAGCGATCAGGCACGTATGTTTCTACTGCCACAGGCTTGGTCTGTCTATGCGGGTGCCGCTCGGGGGGAGCGTGGCGCGCAGGCCATGGACTCTGCGGATCGTCACTTGAATTGTAAGTTAGGGACACGCACGATGCTCGACCCGTATAACGGTTGGGATCCTCGGGTCGGACTCGCCACCACCAAAACTCCCGGGACGCATGAGAATGGTGGCGTGTATCTACATGCCTGTACTTTTAAGTTGGCAGCCGACTCATTGCTAAAGCGGCATGAAAATGTGGCCTTTGCATTGAAGACGATTCTACCGTTCACCGAACATACGGAGCGCAAACCGTGTGAGCCGTATGTGCTGTGCAACAGTTACTTTGCGATTGAGGACTCGTATCGTTACGGCACCGCAGGGCAGAGTTGGGGCACTGGTGCAGCTGGCTGGTTCTACTATGCATTCACGCACTATGTCTTCGGCATCCGTCCACAGTGGGATGGGTTGTTGGTCGATCCTTGTCTACCTCCCGAGTGGAAACAGTGTGTCTTTCATCGGCGTTTCCGTGGCACGGATTACGAATTTCGTTTCGAACAAGTTAAACCATGTGGTAGCGTTCGTAAGATTCTCGTGAATGGCCAAGCGATTGAAGGCACTGTGGTCGTGCCAGATGGAAGTCCGCAGGTTGTGGTAGACGTGATCTTGGAGTGAAGGATGTCTGCCAATGTCAGTTGAAACAAAAACGGACAACTCAGGAAAAGATTCAGTATGGATGCCATCGTACGCCAATGATCAGTAAATGACATAACTTTGATCAGCGAAACGCTAACGAATCGCTGTGCTCTGTGCTATGATGGATGCAGTAGTCGATACACTCACACAAACACAAACACAAACCCACTATAATAGATGAAAAATAACAAGCTTCGTAATTTAACCTCAAAATCGCTCCCTGTCCTCAGCGCCTCGCTGGCATGTTTCATGTGGAGCCAGTCCGCATCCGGCGCCAATGTAGTTTGGAATGGAGAGGGCGACGGAAGTGCATGGGAAGATGGTGACAACTGGGTCAGCAACACCGCGCCTGCTAACAACGACTATCAGGACGACGCCGTTTTCAGTAGCGGGACTCCGACTACCGTGACCATGCCGAGTGGACGTAAAGTCGGTGGCATAAGTTTCGAAACGGCTGGCTGGACGATCGGAAGCATCGGTGAAATCAAAAGGCTCTCTAGCACTGGCACAGGGGGCAGCATGAACACCATTGGCAACATCTACGGGCTCAAGGCCACTGGAATATGGAACGTGGTCGGAGTTGGCCACACTCTGAAAGCTGGGGAAATTTACCTTCGGGACGAAAGTATCACTCTTGCAGGGGGAGGCACCTTCTGGACAACGGCGCGGTTGGGTGGATACGGTCCCCGTAGCTTTACGGTGCAGGAGGGTGTTTTTCGGGTCGACTCTAGCGCTGCCTTTAGCGACTCCTCTGGTACTCTTCATATAGGAGCCGACACCGGATTCCTCCAATTGATGACCAGTAATATTGCCAGCGTGGAAGCCATGTTCGGCAGCTCAATTATTGACGATACGGGCTTCGGGCTTCAGGCAGTATATGATGATGTCTCTGGCTACACGACCGTTTCCGCCGTACCCGAGCCAGGATCGTTTGCTCTGCTGGCTGGTAGCTTAGCGCTCTTAACCATTATGGTTAAGCGTCGACGGTAAGCTTTTTACTGATTTTTCCATTTAAACCGTTCGCTTACTTTAGGGTATCGAGCGGTTTTTTGTGTGTAGTTTCATGTGTCACCTCCGGTGACACTGTGTGGAACGATCAGATGAACCGATTTTATTGTTTCGTTTGCTGGGCTAGCATTTCGGATACCGTGACGAAGCGTAGTCCTTTGGCTCTTAATGTTTCTATGATCCGAGGCATGGCCTCGCGAGTGGCAGGAGACCAGTCATGCATGAGCACGATGTCGCCTGCTTGCGTTGATTCCGTTGCGAGTTTGAAGACCTCGTCTGCCGTGATGTCCGGCTTCCAGTCTTGAGTGTGGCGATTCGAGTGGATTGAGACTAGATCTAATTCACCGAGCACTGTGTAGACGTCGTCGTTGATGTTTAAGTAGGGTGCTCTGAAGACTGTAGGCGTCACTTGAGCAGTGGTTTCGATGATGGACTGTGTGCTGGCTATTTCTTCACGGATCGCTTCGATCGATGCTAACTCTGGGAGATGTGGATGGGTGTAAGTGTGGTTGCCGATTTCGTGACCTTCAGCGATGATCTTCCGACAGATGTCAGGTTCTTTGCTCACTTCTTTGCCTTTTACGAAAAACGTGGCTTTGACGTCTTCGAGTTTGAATAGGTCGAGCAACTCTTTGGTGCCTGAATTTGGACCGTCATCGAAGGTTAGGCAGACGATCTGTTCCTGCGTATCTATATTCGTGATGTTCGTTCCAGCAAAGAGAGAAGCAGTTATGGATGAGGCTGATAGTAGAATAAGCTGAGGGGACATAATAAATGAAGTTAAGTTCAATCTGTTGGGTGTGAGCTTTGTAATTTGGGCCGCGCAAAATTCCGTCTGTAAATTCGTCTAATCAGGCTGAGAGTGCTTGATTGTTATTACGTGTTATTGGTGAGTTTATTTCTTAT
>PBYS01000067.1 GCA_002729725.1 Puniceicoccaceae bacterium | reverse complement strand
TGATCTCATCGAAGGCTTCGTGCGCCTGATGAACCAAGAACAAGTGGTCGGCCCGATGAATATCGGCAACCCCGGCGAGTTCACCATTCTTGAGTTAGCGCAAAAGGTGATCGAACTTACTGGCAGCCAGTCGCAGATCGTCTATCGCCCCATGCCGCAAGACGATCCCAAGCAGCGCAAGCCCGACATTACACAGGCTCAGTCTGTGCTCGGCTGGGAGCCCCAGATTCAGCTGGAAGCCGGGCTGAAGAAGACCATCGAGTATTTTGCTCAGCATTTAAAGGCCTAGTATTTTTACAGTCGCCTAGCTTATCACTTAAGCTTATTTTATATAACATAGTTTGAATAAGGGTGCATATGTTTCTATACGGCTAATATGAATCTATTTCATTTTAGATATATTAATAGATGTGCTGTCTATGTATTTTGTTTTTTAGCCCTGTGGACGCTAAAACTTGAGGCGGTCAGTCAGCGTGTCTTGTTCGTTGGAAACAGTCTAACTCATCGCATTCGTGAGGCAGATTTACCTTCAGTTGTGCCAGGGGCCAGTGTGACCATTGATCCGCACTTTCATACTAATTGTGGGCAGAGTTTGGCGAATACCTTGGAAAATCCGACTGTCACTTGTGCAGCCTTGAAGGCGCCCTATACCGATGGAAGTATTTATGATGCACTCACGGGTGAGCCATGGTCTGCGATTGTGTTTCAGCCTTTTTCTGGCACGGCGCATTCGGAGTTAGAAGCGATCAAGACAATGATCGATATACAACGTGGCGCTTATCCCGAAAATCGCCCCGAAATCTATTTGTATGCAACTTGGCCAGGTCGCCCCGAGGCGGTGGCTGACGGATTTCGAACACTCTGGGAGCAAGATAGTTTCAGTCCTGAAAATAGTTTTGCCCGTGATCGTAAGGGGCTGCATTGGATCTATCATCGCTTGAAAACCGATTATCCCGATTGGGATGTGAGTTATATCGGGGTCGGGGACATGTTGGCTGAATTAGAAGAGCGCATAGATGCAGGAACGTTCTCCACTTTGAAGAACATTCGGCAAATCTTTGCTGACGACATCCATCACGGTAATATTGGACATTGGATTGCCGCGCAGTCAATGACGACCGCGATTCTCGGTATGAGCCCTGATGACTTTAATGATAGTTATCACTGGTATAATAATTCAGATGGAGGCTATGGGCTAAAGGTGCTAGATCTCAGCTCAGGTGAACGCGCATCCATCAAATCGATAATCAGTCAAATACTCGAGATGGATCCTGACGAAGCGTTGCCTTCATTTCATCCGCAGCTTTCGTTGGATGCTTCTCAGTTTGAAATGCACATAGATCTTCCTTACGATCAAAACTTAATTGTTGAGGAATCGTTCGATCTAAATTCTTGGCAGGCAATCGAGCAAATTACAGGTTCAGGAGCCACTGGTGTGACGGGCTATCGGACCGAGGCGCCGAGTGCATTTTTTCGATTCTCAAAATTGATCTCCGAGAATGTTGCTTATTTTCAGCCTGTTGAGAGCAAAGCCCCGGAACTTCGCGCTGAGTATGTCGCCGCAGATATCAATCATGTGATTGTCGCGGGGCAAAGCAATGCAGTTGGGTATAATGCAGTGCATGGGGACCCCATCACAACGACGCAGCCATATGATAATTTAATGTTTGGGCCGATGCTGATGTGGAGGTATTACTCAACCAGTTCAGAGGCCGCTTCGCATAAGGATTCCACTGTATTAGATTTTGATCTGTGGATCGGGAGTGGTCTACGCGCTCCGACTGATAGCGTTTTGACCCTGAAGGTTGGTGGGGATTCTGTTTTTTGGGGACCGGGCGGTCAGGCCACAACTGCGTGGCAATATGAGAATTATCGCCAAACCCTGCAGGGGGTGGGCTTCCAGTCACTACATGAAAGCTTAGAGCAAGATAAGCATGCAGAATCCTTTGCTTCGACTGTTTGCAATGCATTGACGCGCCGAACCGGAGCACGCTTTTTCGGAAGTGTTTCCGGTATCGGAGGAGCGGCCATTTACATGTTGGACGCTCGTCAGCGTACGACTCCCGAAAGCTATCCCTATCGCTACACCGTAGATCTTTCAACATTCTCTCCACAACTTACTGGATACTACGGGACGGGGGCATTTGCGCAAACATTGGCACAGGTCGAACGTGCGAAGCAATTGGCAGATGACCAGGGACTCAGCTACAAAGTCGCAGCGATTGTCTGGGTTCAAGGAGAATCGGACCATTCAAATACATCTTATGCCGGGTCATTCACTGCCATGGTGAACTATTATAATCTCTGCATTAAAGCGATTACAGGGCAGCTTGAAGATGTCTTCGTTTTTACCGACTCGGTGACCTACAATCATAGCTATGCGGGACAATCGGGTGTATTGCCGATAGATGAGCAATTTCAAGTGGCACATGAGGATTCAGGAACCAAGTCTAATTTAGGGCGCGTTTATTCTGTAGGCCCCCGCTACCCATATAATCCCTCTACTCACTACGCGCCGCAAAGCGTAGTCGCAAAGGGCGAAGTAATTGCTCAAGTCATTGAGCGTGTGCTCTTCCGTCGTCGTCCTTGGGAGCCATTATCTATCAAATCAGTCTCGGCTCACGAGAGTTATTTGGATTGTCAATTTTATGTGCCAGTGCCTCCGCTCCAATGGAGCATTACTTTAGGCAATAGCACCAGCGAGCCTGTTAGTGATTCTTTTTCAAGTAACTATGGGTTCGAAGTTAAAAGCGCTTCGGGCGAGTCTATTTTAGATTCGGTGGCTTTGATTTCTCCTACGAGAGTTCGTTTGACCTGTACTGAAAATCCAGCTGGAGCTACACTAGAATATGGGAATCGCGTCTTAGGAAGTGGCGTTTTACTTCGTGGCAATTTAAGTGACAGCCATGATTTTCCGAGCCTTTATACTGACGCTGAAGGACAGCACTACGATACGCGTAATTGGGCAATGCCGTTTACGCTAGTCATTGAAGAAGAGGATTAGAGGTCCTATAATCAGTAGTAGATTCTGTCTTTATCAGATGTTGATAGTTGATCGATTTTTGACGTATTAGTATACTAAATGCGTCGCTGCGAATTTTAAGCTACTATACACTAACCTTTTACTACTATGAAAAAGCCATATACAGATGAAAAGCATGTTCTAATACTCATTGCCTTATTAAAGGCGCATGGCATCACTCGCGTGGTTGCTTCTCCAGGAAGTGCGAATTCGTCTTTTGTGGTGAGTCTACAGAATGATCCATATTTTGAGATGTATTCCGCAGTTGACGAACGTTCTGCTGCATATATGGCTTGTGGACTCGCCGCAGAAGTAGATGAGCCTGTAATCATCACTTGCACAGGAGCGACTGCTTCTCGTAATTACTTGCCAGCCCTGACAGAGGCGTATTATAGAAAACTTCCCATTCTGGCTATAACTGCGACTCAGGAGATCTCAAAAGTAGGGCATCATTTGGCACAGGTGATTGATCGTAGTGTGATGCCAGCTGATGCTTTTAAGATGAGCCTTAGTTTACCTATAATAAAGGATGCCGAGGATCTATGGGATTGTCAGATAAAGACTAATAAAGCAATTTTAGAGCTCACTAGAAGTGGAGGCGGTCCAGTTCACCTAAACCTTCCGACTTCATTGGGAAAGTTTAATGTTGTTGATACTCTGCCTGAGGTTCGAAAAATTGAACGCGTGACCCTCGCGCACACTTATCCGCAACTTCCATCTAAAAAAGTCGCCATCTTTATCGGAGCACATGGCAAATTTTCAGCTGAGTTAACTAAAGCTGTTGAAGATTTCTGCGAAAAGACAGGAGCAGCAGTATTGTGTGACCATACTAGTAGTTATCGAGGGGAGAATCGCTTTTCCCCCTCCTTGCTGGCATGCCAAATTAACCTGTCAAAGGTTGAATATCAACCTGACCTATTGATACACCTCGGGGAGATTTCGGGAGACTATAGTATTTACAAGCTCGGGGCAAAAGAAGTCTGGCGTGTCAGCGAAGATGGAGAGATTCGTGATACCTTTAGAAAATTGACTTATGTTTTTCAAATGAGAGAAGTTGATTTTTTTAAGTATTATATCGAAGCCATTGAACATGCACCTGAACCATATTATTCAAGGCTAGCTGCGAAGAATGAGGAACTACGAAATTCGATCCCCGAATTCCCGCTGTCTAATATCTGGATGGCGTCATGTCTTGCTCATCGTATTCCTGAGCACGCAACCGTTCATTTTGCAATATTAAATAGTTTGCGATCGTGGAACTTTTTCGATATGCCTCTTTCTGTTAGTTCTGCTTCCAATGTAGGAGGCTTTGGCATTGATGGAAACCTCTCAAGTTTGATTGGTGCTTCATGGGCCTCTCCCAATAGACCATTTTACTGTATTGTTGGCGATCTGGCATTCTTCTATGATATGAATTCTTTGGGGAACCGACATGTCGGCAAAAACTTGAGAATTCTTCTTGTCAATAATGGGAAAGGAACAGAATTTCTTACATATAAGCATCGTAATACATCGCTGGGTGAAGACGCTAGTAAATTTGTTGCAGCTTCTGGGCATTTTGGTTCTCAATCAAAGAGCTTAGTTCGACACTATGCTGAAGATTTAGGTTTTGAATATTTAACAGCATCTACGAAAGAAGAGTTCTCCGGTGTTTATGAGCATTTTCTTAAGCCTGATATTACGGATCGTCCGATGTTGTTTGAGGTATTCACCGATAGTGATGACGAGCACGAAGCACACCTTCGAATTTGTAATATTGTGCCAGAGGCAGGTCCTACCGCCAAATCTATGGCTAAGAAGTTTCTCGGTGATAATAAGGTAGCGAAGCTTAAGCGCCTCATTGGAGATCGTTGATTTTGCTTGTTATGTTTGCATGATAATGAACCGATATTTTTTATATGGGTTCCCTCAAAGTTTATATTTGTTCTCTTTTAATTAAGTAATGTTTCCTAGCTATACTCTTAGCAATGGTGTTTCTGCGCCTTCTATCATAGTCGGCACTTTTCAACATCGTAATGAGGGGGACCTGAATGACCTTATCCGGCATGCGATTAATCACGGTTATCGTGCTTTTGATACAGCCCCCAGTTATCAGAATGAATTAATGTTAGGGAACATCTTTTCTTCTCTGCTTAACGAAGGCAACATTAGGCGTAAGGATCTTTTTCTTATTGATAAAATTGATGGGTGGCAGATGCATGCTAGCAAGGGAGATGTCCGACCATATTTCGAAGAAGCATTAAGGAAACTACAGTTAGAATACCTCGATTTATTACTTATACATTGGCCCTTTCCTGAGTATTTACTAGAGACTTGGGATGTCTTCGAACAAATTTATAACGCTGGTTTAGCGCGCTCGATTGGTTTGTGTAATGTAGAAGTCCGACATCTTCAACGAGTCATTCAGCAGGCATCGATTGTTCCACATGTTGTTCAGGTTGAGCGACATCCTCTGAACTCCGTCAGTGATGTTATTACATACTGTCATAAGAATGGAATCGTAGTGCAGGGATATTCTCCCGTATGTCGAATGTTGCCTAAAGTTGCTGCTTCACCTGTGATTGAAGTAATTGCTGAAAAATATAAGAAGTCTAAAGGCCAAATCATTATGCGGTGGCACTTTGATACCGAAGTTGCACCTGTATTTATGACGACCCGAGAAGAGCGCTTAATCGAGTATGCTGATGAGGTGCAGAGCTTTCGTTTAGATGAGGGAGATATTGCTGCAATCAATGGTATGAATGAAGACTTTAAATTATTCCTTGGATCACGAGCATGCCCTGGATACTGAGTGAGCTTAAGGAAGTGTTAGATAGGGAATTTCGGTTAGTATGGCTATTTGGTTGTTGGCAGTTTTAGTTGGTTTTTTAGCATTACTGTGCCTTTTGTCTAGCAGTCGCAGTTTCTGCAGGAAAGTGAATTTTCGTATACGCCGAGAAGCGATGCCTACGGATATTATGACCGATTTACGGCGTAATTTTGATGTAATGGTACTGGGCTCTACTCGGGTCTGGGCATGTGCACATCAAAAGAAACTGTGTTCTATTGATAATCAGAAGCAAATTGTTTTTGCACTGCCGACTCGAACTGTGGAAGGCGATTGGTTGATTTTACAACGAATGCATAGCTATTTGAAAAAAGATGGATTGGTCTTGTTTCCCATAGACCTCGGAGATCCTAACCTTAGAATTAAAGGATTAGGATATGCAGAATTGAACTTGCTCCATCCCGTGACTTTAGAAGCACGAAATCTGAATGTAAATGAACGTAAGTTAGGCAATCCAGTTTGGCATTATTCCCAATATACCAGAGTTTTTCTTTATACTTGGGTGCAGTCTTATTTTTATAAGTTTCTGCCATACCTTAGTTCGTTACGGATTCGAAAACTGAAGGCCAGAAACATTGATGAGAAAATTCAAAGTAGTGTGGATTTTTTGCGTCTAGCGGCAGGTTTCTGTCAGGAACGCTCGATTCGTTTAATGCCTGTATTCATTTTGCCTGATCTCTTATGCGAGACTGATCGAGTTCGCTTGTCGGAGACTATTTCAGAGTCTGTTCAGGAGCTCGATTATCATATTTGTGCTAATGCAAGAGAAGCTATAGAGCTAGCTGTTCATGCTGGAGAGGCGTGAGCATTAGAATACAAGTTCTCCGTTGTCTGCTTGAAAATGCTACATCGCATTCATACATCATCCTCTGAATATCTATGAAAATTGGTCTTTTGACACATCATTGGCCGGCTAATTTCGGCGCAAACTTACAAGCGTTCTCTACTGTTAGAGCCTTAGAACGTTTGGGGCATTCTGTACATGTTCTTAATTATCGTCCACCGAAAATGGCGGCTCGTTATAACGCGGTTGTTGATTCACTTCAGGGGGAACTGCACGAAAACTTTATTTCTGAGTATATGCAGGAGACTCGGATATGCTCGAATCAGAGTGAACTTGAGGCTGTTGCTAGAGAGTTAAGCTTGGAATGTGTAATTTGCGGGAGTGATGCTGTGCTACGGTTACAGTCCGATTCTGATCGAGAAGATTTGAGCTTTCCAAATCCCTTTTGGTTGGGGTGGGTGGATAAAGGTGTGCGTACTGGTTTCCTTGCTGCGAGTTGTATGGGAAGTCAATATTTTATGCTCCCAAAACAAACACGTCGGGCAATTGCTAAAGCTGCTAAAGCACTGGATTTTTGCACCGTTCGCGATAGTTGGAGTCGCTGGATGCTACGCTTTTGTGGTGTTCCTGCTGCACAAGTTCATCATTGCCCTGACCCCGTGTGTGGAATTCACGCAGCACTGGAGGGCATTGATACTTCACGTCCTGATGGGGGGGATGAACCTTATATCTTGATGAGCCTATATCCGCCCATGCTGCCCGAGGCTTGGGTCGAAGGATTTGTAAAGGAAGCTAATCGACGTGGATTTCAAGTTTACGCTCTTCCTCAGCCAGATGTGGAAGCCAAGGGCCCCTATAATCGTTTGCTGAGTTTACCTATGACGCCGCTTGACTGGTATCGGTGGATCGCCAATGCCTCGGGTTATGTTGGGATTCGTTTTCATCCCATTATGCTATCGCAGATCAATTCTGTGCCGTATGTTGCACTTGATGAATACGATGTTGGTTTGCTGTTTAAGCCACGCTATCTTCGGTTTCTCGCACGTTTAGTTCGTCCTTTTACTCGCCGTTGTAGTAAGACCTATGATGCAAGCCAGCGCGTTGCTAAGGAGCGCTATTGTATCCCCCCGCGCTCGTACGCTCAGATGACTCCGATTAAGGTTTTAGATTTGTTAGTAGAACAACAGGGGCGGCCGCGCTTGGATTGTTGTAACTCCGAACGTGAGCAACTCTACTTTAATACATTGAAACGTATTGTTGGTCAGAAAGACTGTTAACTTATGGCAGGTTCTTATAGGGAAAAAGCAATGTCTGGCTTGTCTTGGACTGTTGCTAGTCAAGTTGGCCAGCAGGTCATGCAGTTCGTCATTCAAATGGCACTGGCGCGCATGCTACTGCCAGAAGAGTTTGGTCTAGTTGCAATGATGAGTGTTTTTCTGACGATCAGTAACATGATTGCTCAGGCAGGAATGGGGAGTGCCATTGTGCAAGCGAAGGAACTGAGCGAAACAGATATTCGAACGACATTTACGCTAAATATTGGAATGGGGCTTTTTATGGCCCTCGTGCTTTGTCTATGTGCTCCATGGATCAGTTTGTTTTACCGTGAGCCAGACCTTGTTACTCTGCTTCGAGTTCTGTCAGTCAGTGTCTTTTTTCAGCAATTAGGAGGTGTTCATTCATCCTTACTGAGTCGTGACTTGAAATATCGAGATATGATGATGGCCACATTGCCTGCTTTGCTAATTTCCGGTACTGCTGGTGTGGTGTCTGCGGCACTTGGTTTTGGTGTTTGGGCACTTGTGGTTCAGTCGATCAGTTCGAGCATCATTTCTTCTGGCTTGCTGTGGTATCGATCCGATTGGTCTGCAAGATTTGGATTCTCGCTAACAAGCTTTAGGAGCATTTTTCCTTTCGGGTGGAAGATTGCAGTAAATCAGATCCTGAATTCATTCTTTAATCAGATCTACATCTTAGTAATCGGTCGATTTTATGCCACGAGCGAGGTGGCTTTTTATCAGCGTGCAAAGAGTTTTCAGAACTTGGCGGTGGTTAATCTGATGTCTATTTTTAACCGTGTCGCATTCCCTTTATTATCACGTTTGAACGCGGATGACTCGACTCGGATGAGGGAGGCTCATTATAAGTTTTTGGGTGTCATTGCTTGGGTGGTATTTCCGGCTCTGGCTGTGATGGCGAGTTTGAGTGAGCCTATGATATCAATGTTATTAACGGATAAATGGCTTGAGGCTGCTCCTTATCTTCAGGTCTTGTGCTTGATTGGGATTTTTATGGTCGTTAACATTGCGAATGCTAATTTTATGTTGGCGAAGGGAGATGCCGGCTTACATCTGAAATTATCAATCGTATCGAAACTGCTGGTCGTTACAGTTTTATATTTCACTTATAAAATGAGCATTATTAATATGCTTTGGGGGCAACTCTTGACGATTGTGATTGTTAACTTTCTTCTTTTGTATTTCCTTAATGTTCGTTATGGCATTTCTTTGCGACGTTTTTTCATAATGATCAGTGGTCCAAGCCTTGCGTCTTTAGCTATTTATATCGCAGCTCTATCTGCTATTACTAATACGCAGCTCAATGCATTTCTAGAATTATGCGTCGGTGGGGGAGTTGGTTTACTTGTTTATTGGTGTGGCCTCTTTCTCTTTCGTGGTGTCTTCCGAGAAGATATTTGGGCGGTAAAAAATACGTATCCAAAACTGTTTCAGTTGATACGTTTAGTTAGATTGGTTTAAAAGTTATGAAGAGTCCTCCAGTTCTATTGATAATGTTTAATCGACCAGACCTTGCTGAGCAGGTCTTTGGATGTATTCGTGAGGCTGCACCTCCGAAGTTGTATTTAGCAGTTGATGGTCCACGAGCTGGACGTGAAAATGAGGCGATTGCAGTTGCCGAGTGTCGGGCTATACAAGAATCGGTTGATTGGCCTTGTGAAGTGTATACTTTGTTTAGTGAGGTGAACCAAGGTTGTGGTGCAGGCGTAAGGGCTGCAATCGATTGGTTCTTCTCTTGTGAAGAAGCGGGTATTATTTTAGAAGATGATTGTAAGCCACACCCTAGTTTTTTTAGATTCTGCGAGGAGATGTTAGATCGTTATAAAGATGATACACGAGTCTTCAGTGTCGGAGGTTTTTGTGAGTTGGATTCCGAGTGTTTTGCAAACTGCTCATATCAATTTTCGATTTACAATCTGATCTGGGGGTGGGCCTCATGGCGTCGTGCTTGGCAATGCCACAATTTCAAAACCAAAGCTATGGAGGAGGCGTTGCAGGGCGATTGGCTTTTGTCTCATGTTGCCTCTGGAGAGGCTGCAGCTTATTGGCGAAAGCATATTAGCAGCGCCCTTTCGGGGGATGTGGATACGTGGGACTTTCAATGGCGTTTGGCGATCTGGATGAATGATGGTCTTTCAATTGTTCCGTCTTCTAATCTGATTGAAAACATTGGTTTTGATACTCGTTCCACTCACACCGCTCATCCTGACAAGCGTTATTATGGGTTCGGCGCAATTGGGATAGATTTCCCTCTGATCCATCCGGAAACAGTTGAGCGTTCGCGCCTGCTTGATGAGACTTTAGATAAGCAGCGCTTTCGAATTGGAGTTCCTGTGCCTCGGAGATCTCCTTTGGATTTCGCTAAAGCAGTCGCTCGACGTTTATATCGAACCGTTTTTCCTCAAGCTTGAAGATCGCCAACTGTCTTCAAGAGCTTAACAGTGAAGTAACAGATCTCTATTTTATAACGTATAATGAAATTAATCTTTGTATTGTCTCAACCCCGAGCTGGTTCTACTATGACTCAGGCGATTCTCTCAAACCATACAGATGTATCGACAGTCAGTGAACCATGGTTAATGTTGTATTTGATTGGCCAAGTTCCATCTTTTACAGAAGTCACTGCTGCGTATACTGACTCGGAAGCGAGGCGTGCATATTGTGACTTATTACTCAAAATTCCAAGTGAAGAACGTGATCAACTGATCCGGGACTTTGTTACGTCATGTTATGCGTCAATAGGCGGCGATTCAATTTACTTCTTAGATAAAACACCTAGGTATTATCTGATATTAAACGATCTTAAACGTTTATTTCCTGATGCTAAGTTTATTATTTTGAAGCGTAATCCAATACATGTTGCTCGATCGCTTAAAAACTTAGTAATGAAAGGGCATCGTAATCATATGCATTTGGCTTTATACCATCATCATGATTTGTTAAAAGCACCGCGAATGCTGCAGGATTTTCTCGATCAGAATAAAGGCGACCCTAATGTGCTCTCTGTGAAGTATGAAGACTTGATTGCTAATCCCAATCAAGGGTTTGCTGAAATATTTAAATGGATTGGGCTCTCCTATTCAGAAGACTTGTTAGATTATTCAAATAATAAGTCATATCAGGGATTGTTTGGTGACCCCGTTTCAGTCAGTAAGCAGAGTTCAGCCCATCGAAATATCAAGAAAGCGCCTGCTCGAGAGGGCTACTGGCTCAGACTTGAGCAGGGATATGTGCATTATTTAGGCGAGCAGTTTCTTGCGAATTATGGATACAGTCACGAAGAAATCGGAACGGTGCCTAAACAAACTCGTTCCTTTGATTTGTTCAATGTAGTTGGTTGTCGGCAATGTGATAAGGTCAGTGGGTGGCGCCGGCGTATGATTGATAGTATGAGATATTTATTGCTTTCTAAGCTAAGTTAGGCCGTGCATTTTATCGAATTTTTATTGTTCTTTCACCTTGAATGTCACTTCGAGTTTAGTGCAAAGATTAATTCTTTGCTCGCTAGTTACTTGATTCTGGTTTCTGAAAAAATTGCTTATGCTGACTTTACCAGTCATTTCTATACTCATCCCAAACTACAACAGTGGTTCGCATGTGCGTGAATGTATTACATCGATTAGTGAACAGAGCTTCTCAGATTGGGAAGTTGTGATATGTGATAGCGGTTCAACGGATGAATCGCGTCAGCTGTTGGAAGATTTTGCTGCAGAGGATGAACGGGTGAATTTTTACGAAGTTCCGAAAGAAGGGATCTACCCTGGGTGGAATGAGTGCTTGAAACGTGCCAGGGGAGAATATGTTTATATTGCGACTGCGGATGACCTCTGTTCCCCCGATTTGCTGGCGAGTTTGTGTGCAGTTTTAGAGGTAAACCCATCCGTGGATCTGGCATATTGCCGCTTAGTTAAATTAAATGCATCTGGTAATCGGGATGAAACTGCTTGGGAGCAGCAACCTCTCGCGCGTTGCAATTCGCTACTATTTGAACATTCGCACATTCGTGAAGCACCTACCGAACTGTGGAGAAGTTTCTTTTATGGACACCCGGTGATTTCGATTAATCAATTGCTGATTCGCCGTAATCTATTTGAGAAAACAGGCCTTTTCCCCACTGACATGGGGCCTTCTGGCGATGTGCTGTGGCATTTGCGTGCTCTAAGTCATTCGAACTTGCTTTTTGTGCATGGCCCCTATGCTGGCTGGCGGATCCATGAGGCTCAGGCATCCACCAGTGATGCTAGGATTAGCGCGATGCAGTGCCAAATTTGCCGAGAACGTTTCATTGATGAGAATCCACATCTGGTTTCGGGAGCTCTCCGGCGTGGGATGGCACTAGCACGCTGGCATTTACTGCGACAAAAATTAAAACCTTTTCAAAATTCTTTTACCGTGAGGGAAGGCTTAGATATGTTGCTTGTTTTGTTCCCGATGGCACGTGCACTGGTTCGAAAGGTTTTTCTTGACCGTAAAGCATCTTTTACGGCACTTGTGGCAGGGGAGGGGATCAATGCCAACGGGGTCCAAATGCTAAATAAATGAAGCATATTCTAATAGATGCACGTTTCCGCGACGGTAGTCCCGGGGGGATTCAACAAGTTGTGATCGGGCTTGCTCAAGGCTTGTCACAGTTGGATTTGGCGGGGAATCGGGTCACCTTTCTATTACTTGAGGGGCATACTGCTTGGCTGGAGCCTTTTTTACCAGAGCAGGCGACCATCGCTTGTGTGCCGACTTCCTCTGCGGCGCCTAGCTCCGGAGGCTTTCTGGCTAGAGTGAAGGCGTTTGTGCGCGACCATTTTGGTCATCTCTTCGGGCAATCCAGCATCCAAATCCCTGCCGAGCCAGCAATTGTCAAAGAACTCAATCCGGATTTGATCCACTTCGTGCATCAAAATTGTTTTCGGACCGATCGTCCGTTTTTGTACACGCCGCATGATCTGCAGCACGAATACTACCCGGAGTATTTTACCAAGCGCACTGTAATGGTGCGGCGCTATTTGTATAAGTATTATGCCGAGCGGGCAAGTGCAGTCGTGTGTATTTCAAAGGCCTGCCAACAGGATGTAGTTAAATATCTTGGTGTTTCGGCAGACAAATGCCCAGTCATTTATAATGCTCCGGTAACTGAGGGCTACGATCAGCCAGAGGATTCGGTTCTAGACTCTGTTCGAGCAAAGTATGCGCTACCACGATCGTTTTTCTTTTATCCGGCTCGTTCATATCCACATAAGAACCATATTGCCTTAGTGCGTGCTGTCGCCCAGTTGCGAGATGCAGGTACTGTTGTACAGGTAGTCTGTAGTGGAGCGCCGACTCCATATTTTAAGCAAACGGTGCTGCCTTTAATTGAGTCGCTCCAATTGCAGTCGCAGTTCCATTTTGTTGGCTTTGTTTCGACTTCGGAACTCAATGCACTTTATGCATTAGCAACCGCGCTAGTCTTTCCTTCCCAGTTTGAAGGTTTTGGCTTGCCGCTGATTGAGGCCATGCGTGCTGGTTTACCGGTGATGTGCTCGAACAATTCAGCTCTGCCCGAAGTGGTCGGTGAGGCTGCTTTAACCTTTGAGGCGGAAGATGTTGTAGAAATTGCAACGCATTTACATAATCTGTGGGAGGATATGAGTCTGCGGGAAAGGCTGATTTGTAAAGGACTAGAACACGCTAAGCTCTTTAATTGGCAACGTTCTGCGGCGCAATATTTGAAACTTTATGATCGATTGGCCCCGATTAAACTTAAATAAATCTCAACATGAAAAATTTAGACATGAAATGGGTCTTTCTGATCATTCTAGTATCAGCGACTAGTAAGTTTGATCTACCTATTGGGGTGCGTATCCCTTTGTCTGAGGTTATTGCCTTTAGTTCGATTCCATTTCTTTTTCAAGGGGTTAACTTGTCTCCCTACATGCCACGCTTGCAGGTGGTTGTCGGGGTTTTAGTATTATGGTTCTTGGGTTCAGTTATCTCAGATTTTGTTAATGCCAATTATTTTGCACGTGCGGTACGCGGTTTTTCAAAGCCAGTATTTAGTTTTATGTGGGTGCTGTTTTATATCGGTATATTGCTTAAGGACTATCGATTATTATTGTTCGGTGTCTTTGGTGGTATTTTGGCCGGGGTTCAGAATTATGTGATGCCGCAGGGCTTCTCTGAAGAGTATATTGCAGCTGGAGGCTATGAAGCCGCAGCTTTCGGGCTGACTCCGATTGTTCGTTCTTGCGTGGCGGCCTTGGCGGTTTGGTTCTATTTGAAAAACCGCCTTTATTCTGTAGTTGCGTATTTTTCTATGGCTGTGCTGCTGGTCGCGATTGGTGCGCCACGCAGTGGTGTGGCGATTGCATTAATGTCCTCTATGCTTGTTGGTTATATGTGGTGGATCCACTCTGGGCGAGGCCGCCATAGCTTTAGGCTTACTTTTGGGCGCTTGTTCGGGATGAGCATCTTGGGTTTCTTTGCACTTTGGGGGATCTATGAATTGTATGTGATCTTTGCAGAACAGGGTTGGCTTGGTGAATATCAGCGTACGAAATTGATTTCACAGAGTAAGACCTTATTCGGTAATTCGCCACTGGGCCTATTGATGGCGGGGCGTCCACAGTTTTTTGGAGCCTTGGTTGCTTTAATGGATTACCCGATCTTAGGATCGGGCTCTTGGACGGCTTGGTTAATGTCAGATTATTTCTATGATGCTATGGTCATGGTGGGAGCAGATCAGAATATGCTTCGACAAATTGCTGACGGTGCACAAGCTGGTGTGGGGCATTCAATTATACTGCAAATCTGGCTGGAGAATGGCCTTTTAGCATGCTTGGCCATGCTTTGGACTTTCTGGATTAGTACCAAAGTATTTTTGGCGACGATTCAGCGCGACAGTTGGTTGACCCCTATTGTCATCGGTTCTTTTATTGGTTTTGTGTGGTCATTTCTCTTCTCTCCCTTTGATACCGGCTCGAGAAAGTTGTTTGGTATGTTCTTTGCGCTGTATATAGTTGGTTATCCACAGGTATGGCAGGCTTATCGACCCATACATCGATTCAGTGTAGTGTGGCGTGGGCGTTAAACGAAGTGTCTTTATTGGAAATATTAGGGGCTCTCTATTTTTGATGCTGTGGGGTGCCTCGCGGAATAACGTGATAACGAATTAAGTGATGAGTGATAAAGAACATATCAATCGAACGGTGCTCTACCGCTTGCGTAAATTTGGGTTGTTGAGATCAGTGTATCTCTTTCTCTATTACGCGATTGCAAGTCATTTGCCCACCTATGATTCTCCCTTGGGGCCTCTTTGTGGTAAGTTTCGAGCATTTTTAGCGAAGCGTTTGATCTCAGAATCGGGTGAGGGGCTTCGGGTTTCTAGTCGAGTGAATTTTGGATCAGGGAAACGTGTGAAGCTAGGGGATCGTTGTATCCTTTCTCCTGGTTTAACTATAATTGGTGATGTCGAGATCGGCGATGACTTGATGATTGGCCCTGATGTGGTGATGGTCTCTTATAATCATGCCTACTCTGACCCGACAGTCGCAATGCAGTTTCAAGGAGTTACCGAGAGCCGACCAGTCGTCATTGGTGACGATGTTTGGATTGGAATGCGCGCCATGATCATGCCTGGTGTGAAAATCGGTTCACATGCCATTGTTGGCGGCGGTAGTGTGGTGACAAAAGATGTGCCCGACTGGGGTATTGTCGGTGGTAATCCAGCCAAGTTAATTAAATACCGAAATCATTAAATAATGCCTAAGATCATTTTAAGTGTAATCGTGCCTTCATATAATATTGAAAAGCACATTGAAGCGACTTTACAGAGTCTTGAGCGTGGGCAGCATCCGCAGGTTGAGTATATCTTAATGGATGGCGGGAGTCAGGACGGAACTATGGCCATAGTGGAACGCTATGCGCATGTTTTTTCAAAAATAGTCTCTGAGCCGGATGAGGGACAAAGTGACGCTTTCAATAAAGGCTATCATATGGCACGGGGGCACTTCATAACTTGGGTGAACTCCGATGATTTGTTGAATGCATCTTCCCTACCTAAGGTGGTTGATTATTTGGAGAAGACGAAGTCTGATTGGGTGGTTGCTAATTCGGTCTATATTGATAAGGAGGGCTTGGTGATACGTTGTTGTCGGTCCGGCGGCTTCGAGCGTGTCCCAGTCAAGCTCGGCTTACTCAACGTTTTTGGCCCGAGCACTTTTGTCAGAAAAGAACTGTATCAGAAGATTGGTGATTTTAGTAAAGATTTTCACTTTTGCATGGATACTGAGTATTGGTGGCGAATCGTGAAATCAGGTTGCCGTTACGAGCGAGTGCAGTGTTATTTTTGGGGGTTGCGACTGCATGAAGATGCAAAGACTGCTGGTGTGCTAATGAATAATGTAACCCCACCCCGCATGAAAGAGGAGGGGCGCATCATGCATGATTGCTATTATCCTAACATCAGTGCAAAGACACGAAAGTTCGGGGTGTGGGTCGCGCGACTTTATCGTATTTTTAATCTTTCTATTTTCATTTCGATACTCGATACGTTGCGTTATAAAGGGAAGTCCTTTAGCTCGTTGGAATCCCTTTAACTCTTACATGTAATTCGTTATGAACTGGAAGTTAATCAATGTGTTGAGGCGCATGTTACGAGTGAGTGTATGGAAGACGCTCTACTTTAATTTTGCTATGCTGCCGTTTGGTCAGGCTAGGAAATTGCCGATTATTATTTCGAAGAATGTGCATTTCTTTGACCTCTCTGGTGAAGTCGAGATTGATGGGCCGGTCAGCCGTGGTATGATCCGATTTAGTTTCTTCGGTGAAGACACGGATATGTGGAAGAGTGCTCGAACTATTTTGAAAATAAAGGGGAAACTGGTGTTCCGGGGGAGTTCGCATTACGGTAGTGGTGTTGTTTTTCGAGTGGAGCGTGGGGCTTTGCTTGAGATAGGTGATAACGTAAGAGTGAGCAATCGAACTAAGATTATTTGCTACAAACATGTTAGCATTGGTTCAAATAATCGAATTGCTTGGGAGTGCCAAATTATAGATACCACCTTTCATTTTATTCGCCAGATAGAGGACAAGCGGGTTTTGCCGCGCGATGGTGCGATTCGGATCGGGAATAACAATTGGATTGGGAATCGCTGTTCAATTATGAAGGGAGCCGTGACCCCGAATTTTTGTATAGTTGCAGGTGCTAGCTTGTGTAATAAAAAATATGATATTCCTGAATACTCTTTGCTTGCGGGTTCACCTGCTAAACTGATGAAAACTGGGATTTATCGAGTTTTAGACGATGAAGAGGATATAATCATTAAAGACTTAAATTTGGAGGCAGGTCGATGACGCCAAAAGTGGTTGCATTCTTATTATACAGACTTGGAGTATGAATGCTTGTGAAGTCATCGCCACCCATCAATTTGAATTCTGGAGGTCCCGCTAGCTTTATGTCGGACTTAAGCATGGGGAATCTGGTTGGATGATTGAGACCGGTAGCCGTATTGCATTGAGTCATGCAATTGTAGAGCTGATTGACAATACTTCGATGCGTGAGAATCAGAAAAGTCGCGGATTAAAGAATGGAGAGCCTTTCTCCAATGACAGAATGATTGAAGTAACGATTCGAGCATCAGAAGAGTTAGCGGCTGAGTTTAATTAGCAAATTTTGAGAACTTAGAATATCTGAACATGAAAAAGACCTTATCAATAACTGAAGTGATTGCCTCCGTAAGTGTGAATGCTGGGGGGACTGGTATGTTTATGTCAGATATATGCCATTACTTGCCTAATACTTCTGCTACTTTTAGTTTATTAACTGCAACGGAGAGTGGAGTTGAAGACTTGCCAATAGACCAAAGAGTCGAAGTTTATAAACTGAAGACCACAGCGCGGAAATCTTTGCTTGGTGGTGTTTCTCGTCCAGGGACTGCCGAGGGCTTAACTAGTCTCGCTAAGCAGAATGGTATTGATCTCGTTCATTTGCATGGCTTGTGGCTTGATATCTGTCGTGATTCAGCGACTTGGGCCAGAAAACAAAAGACATGTTTTGTTATTTCACCACATGGTATGTTGGAGCCCTGGGCACTGACTCATAAAAAATTGAAGAAAGACTTTGCACTATGGCTTTATCAGCGCCGTGACTTGGAGTCCGCGCGCGGGTTTCATGCATGTTCGCATTTAGAAGCTGAAAGCATTCGCCGCTTAGGCCTTAAGCAACCAATTGCCGTCATTCCAAATGGAGTTCAATTGCCCGAGGCAGATGTGTTTGAAGGTGTAAAGGTTGAAAAGCTGGAAGGAAATCAGAAAACAGCGCTGTTTCTTTCTCGGATTAACCCTAAGAAGGGCTTGCCGATGCTTTTGGATGCTTGGAAGCGAATCGCACCAGTTGGTTGGCGTTTAGTGATTGCGGGGAATGATGACGCAAATCATCTCCCTGTAGTGGAGCGTAAGATTCGTGAACTGGGCCTTTCAGATGTTGTTGAAATTGCGGGGTCTCTTTTGGGGAGCGATAAGGAACAGGCGTATTTGAATGCAGATATATTTGTGCTGCCCTCCTATTCTGAGAATTTCGGCATCGTGGTGACTGAAGCTCTGGGCTATCAGGTGCCAGTGTTGACCACCACTGGCTGTCCTTGGCAAGAGTTAGAATCCGAGCGTTGTGGTTGGTGGGTGGATCCAAGCCCGGCAGGTATTGAGCAAGGCTTGAAGGCTGCATTCGCTGCGTCAGATCAAGAGCGCCAGGACATGGGGGTACGTGGTCGTCACTTAGTCGAACAGAAATACCTTTGGCCCGCTATTGCTGAAAATATGACTATCTTCTATCAGTGGTTACTTGAAGGCGGAACTAAGCCAGATTTTGTTGTATGAGTCAGATAGACATAAATGCTAATCGAGCTGTGGCTAAATACTCCCGTAAGGAACTCTTTTTCCGTGTGCTTTGGGGCTTTGCAAAGATTGGTTTTCGGCTGACGCCTCGTCCTTGCTTTGGTTTGCGGCGTTTGATTCTTAGGATATTTGGTGCCAAAATTGGTTCCGATGTACACATCTATCCTAGCGCCCTAATTTATTATCCTTGGAATTTAGAGATTGGTGCTGATTCCTCGATTGGAGAGTGGGCCTTAGTCTATAATTTAGGTCCGGTTGCCATCGGCGAGCGCACTACGATTTCACAGCGTGTGCATCTTTGTGCTGGTACGCATGATTATCAAAATCCCGCGATGCCTTTGATCAAAACGCCTATTGTAGTGGGGGATGATGTGTGGGTCTGTGCGGATGCTTTTATTGGGCCTTCTGTCTCGATTGGGGCGAGGGCAATTGTGGCAGCTGCTTCGGTTGTTGTGAAAAATGTTGAGGATGCTACGATTGTTGGGGGGAACCCGGCAAAGAAAATTAAAAGCCGTTAATTTAAATCATATTTTTATGTTACCAGATATATCTATTTTTATACTAACTTTGAATGAAGAGCAGAATGTTGATATTTGTTTAGAGTCTGTTCGAGATTTTGATGATGTTGTGGTGCTCGATTCTTTTTCATCGGATAAAACCGTTGAATTGGCCGAAGCTAAAGGTGCACGTGTTGTGCAACGTAAATTTGATAATTGGGCGGCGCACCAAAACTGGGCGATGGCGAATATCGAGTTTAAGCACAAGTGGGTTTTCTACTTGGATGCGGATGAACGGATGACACCGGAGCTTCAGGCGGAGATTACCGCCATTGCCGCGAATGAGCAAGAGCAGCGTCGAGGCTTCTCGGTTGGGCGCACCAATTATTTTATGGGGCGGACCATTACACATTGCTATCCAGCCGTTCCCATCATGCGCTTTTTCCAGCCCAAGTACATCCGCTATGAGCGATTGGTGAATCCGATTGCACTGATCGATGGAGAGACTGGGCATTTATCTCATCGCTTTCTTCATTATAATTTCAGCAAAGGGCTGACTGAATGGTTTGATAAGCACAACAAGTATGCTTTGTCCGAAGCGAAAGAGGGGCTCAAAGCATTGAGAGAGCAAGATCCGGATGTCTCTTTGTTTAGTAAAGATCCTGCGTTAAAACGTGTGGCATTGAAAAATTTGGCGCTTCGTCTACCTGGGCGTCCGTTTGTGAAATTCCTGTATCTGTATATTCTTCGCAGGGGCTTTCTCGATGGTAAAGCTGGCTTTACCTACTGCATTCTTCAGTCGATCTATGAGTATTTAATTGATCTGAAAATGTGGGAACTCAAGCGTACCGAGAAGGGCTTACCTGTTTAATTGATGATAAATCTGGATAGCTTTTGATAGCTGACTGAACGGTCGAATAATTGTTCGGCCATCTTGCGCACATGGAGTTTTTGCTGCTCTAATATATATAAATTGTTAGCGTATTTCTTGAAGGCGGCCTGCAGCGATGCAGCGTCGCCTTCTTTGTATTCGGAGCCGGCCTGCCACTCTTGCAGTAGCGCTCCGAGTTCGCCGCCTAGGCAGCTCAACATCGGGAGGCCCGCGGCGGCGTATTCGCCTGCTTTGTAAGGGCAAGCGACGAGGCTGCCCGGCCGATTGGGCACTAGGGCAAGGTCGCTGGAAAGTAAGAGCTCGTTGACCGCTTCGCGCCCTAGTTGACCGTGGAAGACGATGCGAGCGTGGGGGACGTTTGAAGTTTTTGGCGGCTGTGTGTTGGGGGCAGAAACGGTGATTGTTTCGGCACTCAATAAGCCTAATTTTTTACTTTCAGCTTTCAGCTTTTTCAGCTGCGGTCCGTTGCCAGCGAAGTGGATTTCTGCAGGGAATTTGCCTTCGGCTTTCCATTGGGCTGCGACCTCGATGAGGGTCATCAAGTCATAGCCGGAGCCCATCGCGCCTAGATACACTGCTTTCAGTGGGGGAGCGTAGCGGCGTGCTTTAGCCGCCGCTTCTTTTGTCTCAGCCCTTGTATTCGATGGCTGAAGCGCATCGCTCCTGTTTTGTTCCATGCACTTAGAGCGTTGAAAGCGCTCCAAGTCGGTGCCGTGGTAGCAAAGGTGCAGGGGCTTCGCTGTTGAGTGAGAGGCGTAGCCGGGTTGCTTCAGCGCCCGGTTTTCTGTTTCTGAACTGGCTTCGGAATCGGGCGCTAAAGCAACCCGACCACGTTTTAAATACTGTTGGGCCAGATCGAGATAGCTTTGGCCGACGGCGCTGATCTTGTCGGCAGATTGATAGGCGTGGCGTGCGCTGCGGTGCATGGGCTCCAGTAGAATCGGGCCGAGGGCTTGTCGTAAGGGCTTGGGGATCGCTTGATAGAATGTCTCTGGCCAAGCGTCCATGATGTCCACGATGACTTGGCAGGCAGGCTGCGCCTGCGATGCTTGATGGCGGATGGATGATGACTGATGCGTGATGGGGGCTCGTTGGCTGAGCTCTGACCTTTGTCCCCTGTCTTTTGCCTTTCCGTTGACAGCGTCGCGAATTCGAAAGGCTCGTTCGGCCACGCCGAGTGGGGGTAGGGAGACGACGATACGATCGGGCGCTTTGAGTTGTCCGTTCTCTAGGCCGCTCATGGCTTCTTGGTAGAAGCCTTGAGCGAATTGGCGGTGATTCTTGAGGCGCGCGAAGCTGATGTTTTTTGCATAGGGCGGAGTTTCGATGAGTCGTATCGAGAAGTCATCGGTATCGGGACAGGGCTTGCGCTTGGACTTGGTCAGGTGTGAGAAGTCCGAAGACCACCAAATGACGGAATGCCCCAAGCCCGCCAGCGTGCGGCACAGTGACCAATAGCGCAGTGGCACATCGCTTTCGTTAGGCAATTGATCAAAAGGGTTCACCACCCATATTTGCATGGGAGTTTGTGTCGGGGGACTGGTTCGATCGGTCGTCACTTAAAAGTATCTAGTGAGCGAAAACTAGCTTGTCGAGCGCTCGCTTAGAAGTAGCCGAGTCCTTTAGGCTCGGTTCTGCGCTGCTTGGAGTGTCGGGCTGCTCATGCGGGAACGGGGTCTAAAGAGCCCCGCTACTTTTGGGGGAGCGGACTAAAGGGTCTTTATTAAATCGATTGCTTCGTGTTGGGCGAAGTCCGCAGGTGCGGTGAAGCCGAAGGTGCCGGCTGGGATTTTTAGCCCGATCTGTGCGTAGCACGCGGCCACGTATTCAGAACAGAT
>PBYS01000066.1 GCA_002729725.1 Puniceicoccaceae bacterium | reverse complement strand
TTCGATGGAACCGTTTGATTCGTATGACTGAGGCTTTAGTTCTGTCGGGGGATTGCGGTTGACTGGATAGTCAGTAGGTAAGTCAAAATTATGTGTAATATCAAGATTTTGTTTCCGGCGATTCGTGCACTCAGCGGTGGTTTTTGAATCTGAGTGAATGATAACACTTTTTTATAAATCCCGAAGTAACTGTTTCTTTTGGTGTATAAGTGTATGATTTGTAGTGTCTAGCGAATTTTCGGGCGAATTTATGGGTAGGTGTCGACTCCGGCGATTCGTGCACTCAGGTTTTGAGGATTTGTAGTGCCATTTCCGCTTCAAGGGCAGTGTTTTAGCGGAATAGAGCGTTTTTTGTCCATGGTTTACTTCGTTTGATGAAATGCAGTGATTTGTCGCTCGTTTGCTCGATCTCGTTAGCCATGCTTTTGAGTGAATGATAACACTTTCTATGGAAATAGACTTACGCTGCTTGCTTGGATTGCAAGTTGCTGCATATAGGTAACTTGAGTAAGTTTGGATACTGTAAGTAGGTTTTCCGTTTCCGGCGATTCGTGCACTCAATGATTTTTTGCTTGCCAATTGGTGATCTTTTGAGCACTAATTTGTTTGTTATGAAAACCATACATTTTCCCCGTTGGGCTGAGGTATTGGGGGCCTCGGATTTAACTAAAAAGCAGCGCGAAAGCTACAAGGTCACGTTGCGTTGGTATTTGAGTTGGTGTCATCGTCTTGGTGTGGGGTGCACAGTCCAATCTGCGCAGGATTTCATCGACTGGGCGCGAGAAGAGAAGCAGGCGAATGAGTGGATGGTGGAGCGTTGGCGTGAGCCGATACGTTGGTTCTTTGTGATGGCGAAGGCGCAAGTGCGAGTGCAGCAGGGCTGCACAGTGGTGAGTAAAGAGTTGAAGGTGGAGAGCGCTGAGGTGGCGAGAGACGATGGGGAGCGAGCTGAAGAGGGTAAGAGAGCTGAGATGGTTCAAAGAAAGGTAATACCTGAAGGAGGCTATGGCGCGTTGAATGATACGAACGGGGAGCGTATGCAGGGGCGCACTGAGGATGAAATTGAAATACTGAAGGTGATGCGTCGTCTAGATATGGCGCTAACTACAGAACGAACGTATGTGGGCTGGTATCGTGATCTGGTTCGCCAGAGTGGCTTAAAGGCGGGAGTCGAGATGAAGGCAGAGCAGCTGAAGTCGTTTTTAACTTTTTTATCCGAGGAACGAGAGGTGGCCACGTCGACTCAAAAACAAGCGCTCAACGCTTTGATTTTTGTGGCGGAGACAGTATTTGAACTAGATCTGGGCGACATTGGGGATTATGTGCGTGCGAAGAAGCGCAAGAAAATCCCAGTTGTGATGAGCAAGGATGAGACGCGCCGCTTTTTTGCAATGATGAAAGGGGAGAAGCGGCTAATGGCTCAAGTGCAGTATTCGACAGGTTTGCGCATTTCGGAGCTGTGTCGTTTGCGTGTGATGGATCTGGATTTTGATCGTAATCAAATCGTGGTTCGTAATGGTAAGGGCGGAAAAAGTCGAGTTGTGCCACTTTCTGAAAAATTGATTGAACCACTGAATGCGCACTTAAAGGAAGTTCGTGAATTGTTTGATAAAGACATACTAGATGAGAGTATCGCCGGAGTGTATCTGCCTGCCGCGTTAGCGCGTAAGCACCGGAATGCGGGTAAGGATTGGCGCTGGCAATGGCTCTGGCCGAGTCGACAAATCTCGACAGATCCGCGTGGCGGGTTGCGACGGAGGCATCATGTGTTGCCGAATGCCTATCAACGAGCGGTGAGCGAGGCGGTCAAACGCGCTGGTCTGACGAAGCAAATCACCAGTCATGTGTTGCGGCACAGTTTCGCAACGCATTTGCTGGAGGATGGCGTGGATATTCGGACCGTGCAGGATCTATTGGGCCATGCCAGTGTCGAGACGACGCAGATTTATACGCATGTGATGCAGAAGCCTGGAGTCGGGGTGCGTAGTCCGCTGGATTCGTTGTGAGGGGCACGGGGGAGGTTTTCTCTTTTTTTCACTCTGCGGACGAAATTGTCTGGGACGGTGGGGCCTTTTAGGCTCGGACGGCGCAGCCGCTTAAAAGCGGGACTCCGAACCTGAAAGAGATAAAAGCCCCCGACTTGCGCCGGGGGCTTTGGGAGTTGGGTTTGAACTCGTTGAGAATTATTCGGCGATGAGTAGCTCTAGCATCTTCTTGGCTGAGTCGGGGATGACGGTACCGGGGCCGAAGATTGCTTTGGCGCCTTGCTTGTAAAGATAGTCGTAGTCCTGTGCGGGAATCACACCACCGCAGACCACCATGATGTCTTCACGGCCGAGCTTTTTGAGCTCAGCAATCAGTTCAGGCAGCAAGGTCTTGTGACCTGCGGCCAGCGAGGACATGGCGACCAGGTGGCAATCGTTTTCCACGGCTTGGCGCGCTGTCTCTTCGGGTGTTTGGAAGAGCGGGCCGATATCCACATCGAAGCCTAAGTCGGCATAGCCGGTGGCCACCACTTTGGCACCACGGTCGTGACCGTCTTGGCCCATTTTCGCAATCATGATACGAGGGCGGCGGCCTTCTTCCGTTTCAAACTTTTCGATGAGTTCTTTAACTTCTTCCATAATCGTTGTGGTTCCGAATTCCTTGGCATAGACGCCGCTGATTGAGCGGATCTTGGCCTTGTAGCGGCCGACTACGTTTTCGACGGCCTCGGAGATTTCTCCGAGTGAGGCGCGGCAACGTGCGGCTTCCACTGCCAGCTCCAGCAAGTTACCTTCGCCGGTTTCCATGCTGTGGGTAATCGCTCTGAGGGCGGCTTGGCAAGCGTCGTTATCGCGTTCGGCCTTGAGCTTTTTCAGGCGCTCAATTTGTGAATCGCGCACGGCGGTGTTGTCGATGTCGAGAATCTCCAGTGGATCTTCTTTTTCGAGGCGATACTTGTTGAGGCCCACGATGGTCTCCTTGCCGGAGTCGATCCGTGCTTGGCGCCGTGCGGCGGCTTCTTCGATCCGAAGTTTTGGAATGCCTTCTTCGATCGCCTTGGTCATGCCGCCGTATTGCTCACACTCTTGGATGTGAGCCCAGGCTTTGTCCATGAGCTCCTTAGTGAGCGCTTCCACATAGTAGCTGCCGCCCCATGGGTCGATGAAGCTAGTCATGCCAGTCTCTTCCTGTAGGAAGAGCTGGGTGTTACGCGCAATGCGGGCAGAGAAGTCAGTCGGCAGAGCGATGGCTTCGTCCAAGGCATTGGTGTGGAGCGATTGAGTGTGTCCGCAAGCAGCGGCCATGGCCTCGATGCAGGTCCGTGTCACGTTGTTGAACGGATCTTGCTCGGTGAGTGACCAGCCGGAAGTTTGTGAGTGTGTGCGCAGTGCCAGTGACTTAGGGTTCTTGGGATTGAACTGCTTGACCAGTTTCGCCCACAGGCAACGCGCGGCACGCATCTTGGCGATTTCCATGAAGTAGTTCTTACCGATCGCCCAGAAGAAGGAGAGACGTGGTGCGAAGGCGTCGATGTCGAGGCCCGCTTCGGTGCCAGTGCGGAGGTATTCCAGACCGTCAGCCAAGGTGTAACCAATCTCAAGGTCGGCAGTGGCACCGGCTTCTTGCATGTGGTAGCCAGAGATGGAGATCGAGTTGAACTTGGGCATCTTTTGCGAGGTGAACTCGAAGATGTCACCAATGATCCGCATCGATGGTGTGGGCGGATAGATGTAGGTGTTGCGCACCATGAACTCCTTCAGGATGTCGTTCTGAATGGTGCCGGCGAGCTCTTCCAGTTTGCAGCCTTGTTCCAGGCCGGCCAGGATGTAGAAGGCCAGCACGGGCAGCACCGCACCGTTCATGGTCATGGAAACGGATACCTTGCTGAGGTCGATTTGATCGAAGAGCACATTCATGTCTAGGATCGAGTCGATGGCGACACCGGCCTTACCAACATCCCCGGTCACACGTGGGTGGTCGGAGTCGTAGCCACGGTGTGTGGCGAGGTCGAAGGCGACCGAGAGGCCTTGTTGCCCCGCGGCGATGTTGCGGCGGTAGAAGGCGTTCGACTCTTCCGCAGTGGAGAAGCCGGCGTATTGACGCACGGTCCAAGGGCGGAAGGCATACATGGTGGCGTAGGGGCCACGTAAGAAGGGGGCTACCCCGGCTGTGTAGTCGAGGTGCTCCATGCCTTGATAGGCATCCTTGCCGTAGAGCGGGTCGACGTCGATTTGCTCCATGGTTTCGGTCACGAGCTCTTTGACGGACTTGCCGGTTTCTTTTTCTACCTGAGCACTCCATTCTTCCCGTGTGGCGGCTGGCTTGGGTGCTTCGTAGCTGATGTTTTTGAAATCAGGTTTCATAGTAATTGATGGCTGATAATTGATGAATGATGAATGATCACTTATGACTGATGATCTCTAGAGCACGCCCAGCCCCGTGAGGTAGCGGCGGTTCAGTTCGTAGTTATCGGACTTAATAAAGATGTAGTCATCCATGCCCGCTTCCTTATAGGCGGCCTCATTGTCGCCTGGGAAGCCTGCCAGTAGCACTTGCATTTCGGGCAGTGCGGCTTTGATCGCCTTGGCATAGTCGGCAAACTTTTCGACATAGTCGTCGTCGGTCCCACAGACCACTGTGATGCCGGCTTCGGATTCGGTGAGTGCGGACACGGCGTCTGCTGGTGTGTCAAAGCCCGCGGGCGAAATGACTTCGAAACCGCCCGCTTGGAAAAAGCCTTTGATGAAGTCGGCGCGTGCCTTGTGGCGGCGAAGTGGTCCTAAGTTCGTCAGGAAGATGGCTGGCGCGCGACCTGTCTTTTCCGCGAAGCGGGCGGAGGCGCTACGCAGAGCTTCGTATTTACTGGCCAAGCGGGTGGTGGGCAGCGGTGTGATCGCTTCGCCGGGGGCGACGCTGGCGCGGATGGTTTTGCTGATTTCGCCAATGGTGGCACCGGCTTCGACTGCCTGAATTAAAATCGGCATGAGATCGTCGCCGCTGGAGTCGACAATCTTGCCGAGCGCTTCCATCACGGCGGCGTCGGAGGCTTCGTCCAGCTCCATACGTGCAGCTGCGATTTCGCGAGCACGTTGCTTGCGCACTTCTGCATAGTCGGGCACTCGGGATTCCAGCTCTTTTTCTTCCAAGTTAGGATATACGTTGGTGCCGACCAGGCTGGTGCGACGTGCGCCCAGCAAGGCTTCGTTCTGCTTGGCTGTGGCGCCAATTGTTTTAGCGATGAAGCCACTCTTGAGTGCTTCAGCCATGCCGCCTTCGGCTTCGATGGCTTGGAATAGTTCCCAGGTCTTCTCGCTGACTTCATTGGTCAACCATTCGACGGCCCATGAGCCACCAGCGGGGTCGACTACGGAGGTCAGTTCACACTCCTCTTGTAGTATAATTTGGGTGTTGCGTGAGATGCGGCGACTGAAAGTGTCAGGCTCACGGGTAACTTCGTCGAAGTTGCCAACGCACATGCTGTCGACGCCGCCGATCGCCCCGCTCAGGGCCTCGGTAGTGGTTCGTAGCATATTGACGTAAGGATCTTTTTGGGTCTTATTGTAGAGTCCCGTGCGAGCATGCATAACGATCTTCTGTGATTCGGCATTGCCGCCAAAGGCTTTGACAAGCTGTGCCCACAGTGCGCGTGCGGCGCGCAGCTTGGCTATCTCCATAAAGAAGTTCGGGCCGATGCAGAAGCTGAAGCGAATTTGCTGTGCAGCGTCGTCGACCGACATCCCGCGCTCGATCATTTCGTTTAGATAAGTGGCTCCGGTCGCCAGGCAGATTGCCAGCTCTTCGACGGAGGAGGCGCCTGCTTGGTGATAGGGTAATCCGGAGATGCCGACGGCGCGGATGCCCGGCGCCTCCTTGGAGCAGAAGTTGGCCATGATGGCTTGTTCGCTCAACAGTTCAGACATATTGGCAGGCAATTGGCCCGAGGCCGCTTTGACTGCGATCGGGTCCATTCCCAGGCTGCCTTTGATCTTCTTTAGGTCTGCACCTTGCTTTTTGAGCCACGCAAAGAAGAGCGCGCCGACGGTCAGACCCGCGCAACCGGTGCGGATGTGGAAGCTGACGGCTTCAGGCATGATTTCGCTGAAAGCCGTCTCGATGTCCTTAAGGCAGGCTAGTGAGAGGCCGCATGCACCGACTTCACCTGACTTTGCTGTGTCCGGGTCCATGCCTTTTAGCGTGGCGATGTCGAGTAATACGTTGAGCGCATTTTGGCCGCGCATTAAGTCGGCTCGGGCTGCAGCGTTAAACTCGCTCGGTGTGCCGTAGGGCAGTTCTTGGGCGATTTCCCATGGCTCGTTGCGGTAGCCAGTCGCTGTAGTGCCGCGCAGGTAGCCGTCGAAGCCGGGGAGGGTTTGTGCGGCTGGTAGATTGTTGAGCACTTCCTTGCGGAAGATGGGCTCAAGGCGGATGCCTTCCGGGGTTTGGCGAGTCATCACCTTGTCGAAAGGCTTGCCCTTTAATAGTTTCTCGGCGGCGTCGCGCCATTCTTCAGCGCTGGTAGCAGGAAACTCTGAGAGGAGTGGTTGGTTGGCTTGTTTATCCGTTTTCATGGTGATTAATAAATGTGATGCTGGGATTGAGCGGAATTAGGGGAAGCTTGTCAATAAGCTAATTTAATATAAAAAGTAGTTGACGTAAGTTCTACTAATTTGTAATTCTAGGCGCATAAACCAAAAAAGAAAACTTATGATTACTAAAATTGATCACCTCGGAATCGCGGTTAACAACCTCGAAGAATCCATTAAGTATTATGAAGAAGCGCTCGGTCTGCATTGCCATGGGCAGGAGGAGGTTGAGTCTCAAAAAGTGAAGACGGCTTTCTTTGAGGCGGGCGAGGTGCATATAGAATTGCTGGAGCCGACTTCGCCGGACAGTCCGATCGCCAAGTTTCTGGAGAAGAACGGCGAGGGCATTCACCACGTTGCTTTTGCGACAGATGGCATCGAGGCGCAGCTGAAGAAAGCCTCGGATGCGGGCTTGCGCTTGATCCATGAGGTGCCGATCGATGGCGCTGCTAACAAGTTGGTTGCGTTTCTCCATCCCAAGTCAACTCATGGCGTTCTAACTGAATTTTGCCAACCTAAATAGATATCGGGCGGCATAAAGCTAAATTTTAACATCAACACTAACAAAGACAGATTATGGCTATTGATCCAAAACTTCTCGAGGAACTGAGAGAGCGTCGTCAAATTGCCCGCAATGCGGGTGGCGCAGATAAGCTAGCAAAGCGTAAGGAAAAAGGACTGATGGGAGCTCGCGAGCGCCTGGAAACGTTTTTTGAACCAGGTACATTCCAGGAGTTTGGCATGCATGCCCAACATTCTTGCCATCGTTTTGGTATGGAAAAGAAGCAACTGCCATATGACGGTGTCGTTTGTGGCTCTGGCCTAGTCGACGGTCGTGCGGTTGCGGCCTATGCGCAGGACTTTACCGTGAGTGGTGGTTCTTTGGGTCGGATTCACGCCAAAAAAATCTGCGATCTGATGGACTTCGCGCACGAAGCAGGCATGCCTGTGGTTGGGGTGAATGACTCCGGGGGGGCACGTATCCAAGAGGGCGTTGATTCTCTCAGTGGCTATGGACAAGTCTTCTTTAAGAATGTGTTGCTTTCCGGTGTGGTGCCGCAAATTGCTGTCATCGCAGGCCCTTGCGCAGGTGGGGCGGCGTATTCGCCCGCACTGACGGATTTCCTTATTATGACTAAGGAAAATTCCAACATGTTTATCTGTGGTCCCGACGTCATTAAATCGGCCACTGGGGAAACTGCCCAACTGGAGCAATTCGCTTCGGCCGCTGCTCATGCCAGCATCTCGGGTAACATACACCTGGTCGCTGACGATGACTCGCACGCCATGGAGCTGACGTCCAAGTTGTTGTCCTTCCTTCCTAGCAATAACATCAGCGATCCCCCTCATGAATTTCCTGATCTCGACATGAGCGAAGATCCGCAGATGAACGAGATCGTGCCCGCTTCGGGTAAAGAAGCGCTGGATGTGATGGCGGTGATCGACCGCTTGGTCGACGATGGTGACTTCTTCGAGATCATGCCTGATTTTGCGCGCAATATCGTAGTGGGTTATGCTCGGATCGAAGGTTTGGTCGTCGGTATTGTTGCCAATAATCCAATGGTAAAAGCGGGCACACTCGACATTGACAGTTCTGACAAGGGCGCTCGTTTCATCCGCACGTGTAATATTTATAACATCCCGATCGTGACCTTGGTCGACGTGCCCGGCTTTATGCCTGGTCTTGCGCAAGAGCAGGGCGGCATCATCCGGCACGGTGCCAAAATGTTGTTTGCATACGCGGCTTCAACTGTGCCAAAGATCACATTGATCATGCGTAAAGCCTACGGAGGAGCGTATCTCGCGATGTGCTCGGCTGACCTTGGGGCCGATATGGTTTTTGCATGGCCCACTGCTGAAATCGCTGTGATGGGGGGCGAAGGCGCTGCCCGTATCCTCTTCCGCAAGGAAATTAAAGAGGCCGACGATCCTAAGGCCAAGGCCGCCGAGTTGTGTGAAGCCTATCGCCAAGAGTTCTCCTCACCTTATCAAGCCGCTTCGAATGCGATGATCACCGATGTGATCGAGCCTTCACAGACGCGTCCTGCAATTGCGCTGGCCTTGCGTAATACGCTGAACAAGCGTGACACACGTCCACCTAAGAAGCACGGTAACATTCCTCTATAAACCGTCACTTCTAGCAATTAACCAAAGGTATATTCTCATGTTTGCATTGTATTCAACGCTCGCACAAGTCAGTGCTGCAGCGCCAGTGGAGAGCCCTTCGACGGCAAACGTCGTCGTTGTCGGCTTCCTCTTTGTGATGATTGTCCTCGCGCTATTAGCTGCGGTGACATCGTGCATCGGCGCTTTTTTTATTAAACAAGCCGCTCGCGATGCTGCCAAGGCTGCCCAAGCAGCTGAAAAGGCGGCCGCTGGGAAGCCTACAGCCGCTGGAACGCCTGCTGCCGCTGCTAGCTCTGCTCCTGCAGTAGATGAGGAGACTGAAGATCCAGCCATTCTCGCTGTGATCGCTGCTGCGGTTCACACTGTGATGGGAGACCGCGCTCACCGCGTCGTTTCTGTTCGTTCGACCGGGCCTGGATGGGCGCAAGAAGGACGTCGCCAGATCTTCTCCTCTCATCGGGTTCGCTAAACACTTACAAAATCAAAATTATACAGGAAATATTATCATGAAACGCTTAAATATAACAGTCGAGGGTAAGACCTACGAAGTTGAAGTTGAAATTCTAGACGAAGGTGGTGCTGTAGCTGCGCCAGCTCCTCGGAGAGCCAGTTCGGGAGGTAGCTCACGTGTCGCTGCCCCCGTGGCGGCTCCAAAAGCGGCCCCTAAGGCAGCGCCAGCGGCCGCAGGTGCTGGAGGTGCCGTGGGTAGCCCCTTGGCTGCGGTCGTCGTATCCATCGATGTTGCCGTTGGTGATATGGTGGAAGAAGGTCAAAAACTCGTTACACTCGAAGCGATGAAGATGAACACCATCGTGGCGGCACCTGCTGCCGGTAAGGTGACCGCGATTCTTGCGAAGGCCGGTGACGGCGTCGAAGAGGGCCAAGCTTTGGTCGAAGTCGCTTAAACATAGCTCCGAAGTGGTGGCTGCAGTCATCCGACTTGATTTTCATAGCTCGGAAGCTCCCCAGGCGGCCGCCGCCACCACTTCGATTTTTTCAAGAACCTTTTTAATTTTTTCAACACATCCCCACTACAATGATCGATCTCCTTCATCGACTCTACGGAAACACTGGCTTCGGCTACCTCGACTGGCGCATGTTCGTCATGTGGGCGGTCGTCTGCGTACTGCTCTATTTAGCAGTTTATAAGAAATTTGAGCCTTTGCTGCTGGTGCCAATCGCTTTCGGTGCCATTTTGGCGAACTTGCCGACCCAGGGCATTATTAATAAGCCGGCGGCAATTGTGCGCAGCCCCGATGCTGGGGAGATCGTCTATGTCGCTGCGCAAGCAGGGCAGAGCATTTATTTAAATGCGGTGGAGAAAGTCATGCCCACCACTGTAGGCGATTTAGACCCAGACACCTTGCAGTTGATCCTCGACGGTGAAATCGTCGAAGGCTTTGGTGAGGGCACTTTGCTCTATATCCTACGCACTCAAGAAAGTGTCGCGGGTGATAAAAAGCCAATTGAAATTAAGTTCGATCAACAGAGCTTTCGTTTGAGCGATACTTTAGTGTGGGCTGAAGCTTCAGGACGTGTGGTTGATAACTCTGTTCAAGCAGGCGAGCATGTGGTGAAAGGGCAAGCGATCGGTGAGCTGCATAGTGATCATACCGGTGGACTCTTTCACTATATTCAGATGGGCATCTTGCTCGAGATCTTCCCTCCACTCATTTTCCTTGGTGTCGGTGCCTTGACTGACTTCGGGCCCCTCATCGCAAATCCACGCGTGTTGCTGCTTGGTGCTGCGGCACAGTTCGGTGTTTTCGGTACCTTTATGGGGGCACAATTGCTCGGTTTCTCGACCGAGGCCTCGGGTGCGATTGGTATCATTGGTGGCGCTGATGGGCCGACTTCTATTTTCTTGGCCAATTCGTTGGCGCCTGAGTTGCTTGCTCCGATTGCTGTGGCAGCATACAGTTACATGGCATTGGTGCCGGTCATTCAACCGCCAATCATGCGTGCTCTCACTACTGAGAAAGAACGTAAGATTCGCATGAAGAGCCTGCGTCCGGTCAGTCGCTTGGAGAAGCTCGTCTTCGGTGTGATCGTGACCATTGCTTGTATCCTGCTAGTCCCACCAGCCGCGCCTTTGATCGGCATGCTTATGTTTGGTAATTTCTTACGTGAGTGTAAGGTGACTGAGCGCCTCAACAAGGCCGCTCAAAACGAATTGATCAATGTTATTACAATTTTCCTTGGAGCCAGTGTGGGGATTACTATGACTGGGGACCGCTTTTTGCGCAGTGAAACACTGGGTATCCTAGTGCTAGGTGTGGCTGCGTTTGGCGTCGCCACGGCCTCTGGTATTGTGATGGCTAAAGTCATGAATCTGTTTTCCAAGAATAAGATCAATCCGCTGATTGGTTCCGCGGGTGTGAGCGCCGTGCCGATGGCTGCCCGTGTCAGTCAAGTTGAAGGCCAGAAGGCAGATCCAGGCAACTTCCTGCTCATGCACGCTATGGGACCCAATGTTGCTGGGGTGATCGGAACGGCACTTGTCGCTGGATTCTTCCTAACTATGTTTGGCGGCACTCATTAATTATCATTTCATTTCATTCCTATTATTTAGCACTCAAATAGTAAATTAGTCATGCCAACAGTAAGCACCTATCCTATCATCACTGCCGCAGAGGCAGCTGATCTTATTAACGACGGCGACATTATCGGTTTCAGTGGATTCACTCCAGCCGGTGCCGCTAAAGACATCCCGACCGCGATTGCGGCGCGCGCGAGCAAGGAGCACGAAGCTGGTCGCGATTTTAAGATCGGAGTGGTGACTGGAGCGTCGACAGGCGACAGCCTGGATGGTGAGTTGGCACGTGCCAATGCAGTGCTCTTTCGCACGCCTTATCAAAGCTGCAAAGACCTGCGGGCACAGATTAATAAGGGGGAAACTTGCTTTTACGACATGCACCTTTCGATGCTGCCACAAGCCGCGCGCTATGGTTTCCTCGGAAAGATTAAGTTTGCTGTGGTCGAAGCCGCCTCTGTTAGCGAAGAGGGCGAGATCGTGCTCACCACCAGTGTGGGTGCTTCCAACACATTCTGTAATGTGGCGGACAAGATTCTGATCGAACTTAACGAAGCACACCCTGCGGGACTTGAGGGCTTACACGATATTTATGAGCCATTGGATCCGCCGCATCGTCGTGAGGTTCCGATCTATAGCTGCTCCGATCGCTGTGGTAGCCCCGTGTTGAAAGTCGATCCTGCAAAGATCCTGGGTATCGTTAAAACCAACCGCCCGGATGAAGTCGGTGGCTTCAAGGAAACCGACGAAGTGACGAAGCAAATCGGTGAGAACGTCGCGACCTTCCTCGCGGAAGAATTGAAAGCAGGCCGTATTCCTAAAGAGTTTTTACCGATTCAGTCGGGCGTGGGTAATATTGCCAATGCGGTGCTTGGTGCGCTGGGGGCCAATCCGAATATTCCTCCTTTCGAGATGTATTCCGAAGTCATTCAGGATAGTGTGATCGGCTTGATGCGTAGTGGTGATATTAAGTTTGGTAGTGCCACTTCGTTGACCGTATCGCCACCAGTGTTGAAGGAAGTGTATGAAGACCTAGAGTTCTTTAAGCAACGCATGGTGCTGCGCCCGCAGGAAATTTCGAATCACCCTGAAGTGGTGCGCCGTATCGGTGTGATCTCGATTAACACTGCGATCGAAGCCGATATTTGGGGTAATATTAACTCCACTCACGTGATGGGGAATAACCTGATGAACGGGATCGGTGGCTCTGGTGACTTTACTCGTAATGCATACATCTCCATCTTCACTTGTCCTTCAGTTGCCAAGGGAGGCGCCATCAGCACCATCGTGCCGATGGTCGCTCACCTAGATCACAGTGAGCACAGTGTACAAGTGCTGATCACCGATCAAGGCATCGCCGATCTGCGTGGAAAAGACCCTGCAGCGCGCGCGCGTGAGATTGTCGATAAATGTGCACACCCTGAGTATCGCGATCAATTGCACGCTTACTTCGACGACGTTAAGGCCGGGCATACGCCACAGACACTTCGCACTGCTTTCGCGATGCACGAAGCCTTCATGGAGAAGAAAGACATGCGCGGTGTGGACTGGAGTTCGAAGTATAGCAAATAAAGAGCGTTCCAGCTGCTCTAATCCAATCATGCGTAAACCGCCCGATATTCCGAAGCTCATCGCTGGCATTCGTGCCAGCGATCGAGCTTCGTTGGCTCAAGCGATCACCCTAGTTGAAAGCCGTGCGCCGAAGCACCGCGCGCCTGCCCGCGAATTGATGCAGACCATTCTCCCGTATACTGGTGGGGCGCTGCGTGTTGGCTTGACCGGCACTCCTGGCGCAGGTAAGAGCACCTTTATCGAAGCCTTGGGAGTGATGCTTTGTGAGCGTGGCAAAAAAGTCGCAGTGCTTGCCGTCGATCCCAGTAGCTCGCGTACAGGAGGTAGTATTCTTGGCGATAAGACCCGCATGGAGGATCTGTCGCGCCATGATAATGCCTTTATACGGCCCTCACCCTCGGGTAATTCACTGGGGGGGGTGGCTGCACGCACGCGAGAAGCTTTACTGCTTTGTGAGGCGGCTGGTTACGATGTGATTTTGGTCGAAACCGTCGGCGTGGGGCAAAGCGAGACTGCTGTGCGCACCATGACAGATTTCTTTCTCTTGCTGCAAATCGCCGGTGCCGGTGACGAGTTGCAGGGGATCAAAAAAGGTGTGATTGAGCTCGCAGATGCCATCGTCGTCAACAAAGCTGACGGCGATAACAAAATGCGCGCCAAACTTGCCAAGGTCGAATACACCAAGGTCCTACACTTCCTGCACCCCTTCACTCCGGGCTGGAAGCCTAAGGCATTGACCTGTTCTGCACTCAACTCTGAGGGCATTGAAAAGATCTGGAAATTGATCGAGGGCTTCCGCGATCAACTCAGTGAGAGTGGGGTCTTTGAGGCCCGCCGCAGCGAGCAAAACGTCGACTGGTTCGATTCCTTGCTGCAATCGATTGTGATGGAACGTTATCGCGCCGCTCATGGGGAGCAGATTCAACGCATGGCCTCTGCAGTTCGCGGCGGCCAAATGCCGGTTTCTGTCGCTCTAGATGAATTGCTCGGCGAGTAAGGCATCTCTTTTCTACAATCAAATGGCCAAAGAACAAATCAACAACCCACTGCACGGATTAACACTCGAGAAGATTCTCGTCAGCCTACAGGAATTCTATGGTTGGGAGGGCCTTGCGGAGCGCTTGGAAGTGCGCTGCTTCATGTTTGACCCCTCGATCAAATCGAGTCTCAAGTTTTTGCGTAAAACACCTTGGGCCCGCAAAAAAGTCGAAGACCTCTTTATCTATACGCTGGAGACTTACGGCGAGGAGGAGGCGGAGGCTGTAGAAGAATCGTAAACTCATCTCTCAAGGTTCAGCGCCTAGGCTTTAATGAGGTCGTCCTTAATCTTGCGCTGCCTCACTCGCGATATCGACCTTGAGATCGATATCGATCAAGCCACTTTCGTTTTTCTTGGCTAAAAGTTCCATGCCCGCAGTTTCTGCAAGGTTTTTGGAGGTCGCCAAGTGCAGGCCGACTCCGGAATCAAAACTGCGACGTGCGAACTTTGAGGTGCTGTAGGGCGAAAAAACCGTGTTGGGATCGTCTAGGAAACCAAAACGCGACTCTAAGTCGAGATTCGTGAAGTTGAATACAATCTGTTTAGCGCAGCTTTGGGCGCTGATCTGTAGCGGAGCCGTTACAGGACAGCTTGCTAAAATCAATTTGGAGATGATCGCTGTCATCGAATGAAAGGAGCCGCGCACAAGCAGTTCCTCTAGCCATGCTTTTCCCACCAGTTCGAGTTCACGCTTCCAATCTTCGCGTTTAGATTCGAGGTAATTTGTCAGATCCCCCATTGCAAAGGAGCTTTTGGGCTCGGATTGCGCGGGGAGCTTGCTTTGCACGTGATCAAGGATTTCAACGAAGACACTGTGGAGGTTTTCGGCAGAATCTTCGATGAAACTGGCCATGCGTTTATTTTCTTCGTCTTCAAGCTCTTCTCTCAAAATCGAAGAAAAGCCTATGATTCCATTGAGTGGCGTGTTGAACTCATGGCAGAGTAGGGAGAACAGGTCGTCGTGCATTTCCATCAGACGTGTTCTCAACTCTTCCGTACGCATTTGCTCTTCGTAATAGCGATCGTGCGCCTTAGAGAGTAAAGATTTTAGCTCATTAAAATCACAAGGCTTTGTCATGTAGCCGTGCGCCCCTAGATTGATCGCTTTGATTGCGGAATCCATTGATTGGTGCGCAGTTAATATAATGATCTTCTGATGTGCATTCTTCTGGCGCAGCTTTTTTAGAGTGGCAATCCCGTCGAGGCCCTCCATGCGTAGGTCTAAGACCACCACCGGAAAGTCGTGAAGTTCGCTCAATTCGAGCGCTTCGGCTCCAGAGCTTGCCTTGACTACCTTGAATTCACTCCGGAGGCTTAAGTCTAGAGCCTCCCGCATTAGTGGTTCGTCGTCGACGACAAGAACATTTTTTAATAACATGAACTAATACTTGGTAGAAATTAGGTAGCGCGAAAACGGTAGTGAAAGGATTATTATCCTGTATTCGGTCGTTAAATAGTCAATCTGCAATTCTATTTGAGCTTTCGATTCTCGTTGCAGATGGAGCATTGATGGGGAGATCGAATATGAATCGTACCCCGCCGCCTTCACGTAGAGTGGTTTGCATGCTGCCACCGTGGCTGCGTACGATGAAATAGGCGCAAATTAGGAATACGCCCATTTGGCGCGGATCTCCACTTCGCACATTGAAAGGATAGAGTAGGTGCGAGGGAGATACGTCCTCCGGCACGGGGCCGCGGTCTTCAAGAGTGATCTGGACGGATTGTTGCTCGGGCATGCCAGAGATGCCGATCTTTGCAGAAGAGGATTCGGGCAACGAGACCACCTCTTCGGCGATTAAGAAATTAAATAAGTCTGACAGTCGTTCTTGATCGCCCCAAATCTGGCATGGATCGGAGCCCTGTAGGCGCTCGATACGAATGTCTTTACCATTCATTAATACCTGATTGGCCTCGATCGCTTGGTCGTAAATCGTGTTGAGGTCAATGTGCGTGAAACTCGCGGGGTTGAGGCGGGTATTGGCTTGGTGCAGGCGCGAAATTTGGCTGCTGGTCGAGCGAATATGGATGCGTATGCGCTTTAGGAAGTCCAGGTAGGTCGAGCGATCCTCAGTTTTGGCTAATGCATTTGAGTGGCCGCCCAAATCTTCTTCGATTTTTGAAATGAGCAATTCGATTGGGCAAAGAGCGTTATCGACATAGTGGCTCAGGTTGACCGCTACATTGCCAATCTCCATGATCTTTTCGTCGAGTACAGCTTGCTTGAGTTCATCGATACGCCCAGCTAACAGATTACGTTGCTCGTTTGCTGTGGAATAGGACTCGATGGCCGATAGGATCTCTTTACGAAGATTGTTTAAATCCCAAGGCTTGGAGATAAAGCTGTAGACCGCGCCCTCGTTAATGGCGTCGACAAGGGTGTCTACCTGGGTGTAGGCAGTCGTGAGCAAACGCACCTTCTCTGGGTAGCGGCGGCGCACTTCTGAGAGCATGGCAATGCCGCTGCGTTGGGGCATGCGTTGATCGGTGATGACCACGCTGATCTTTTGCGCTTTTTTGTCGAGTACAGCGAGTCCTTGGTCGGCGGAGAGTGCGGTATATACCTCAAAATCGCGTTCGAAGGCTCTCCGAAATACCTTAAGTGCATTCTCCTCGTCGTCGACGAAGAGCACGCCTGGGCGCTGTGCTAAAAAATCTACCATGATCGCGGAATTAGAGCTGATTGGATACGTGAAAGAAACGTGAAAATCGCCGCGTCTCTGAGTGGGACGCGGCAGGGAGTTTAAAATCCCAATGTCTCAGTATCCCAACGATCATAGAGTTTGGCAAGTATTTCTTCTAAATGTTCTGCCTCTGCTTGGGTCGTAGCTGCAATCGACAATAATTCGTCAGATTCGTCGTTAACCTCAGTGCATAGTTGGACTGATTTGCCTGCACGATGTGCCGCTGCGACTAATAGAAAAAAGCTGAGTGCCAGTGGGGACGGCTTTGCTTCGCAAAGTATGCCTAAGCAAGCGTTTAATAGTTCTTGTGCAGTGAGAGCTCCCAGTTGAACGCGTATCTTGAGGCTTTCGTTAGTTTCTTCAACGGATAGTTGCAGTGTGGTATCCGTATCGGAGGAACTTGCCGTGGCACTGAAGGCTGCAATACGAGTTTGTAGGTCAAAATCGGAGGCTTGCCAGTCTTTTAGGATCACGGCGTTCGCGTATCGTTCCTGTTTCATGAAAGTGGCGAGACCGTGCTGAAGCATTGCGGCGCCTCCAGATGCCGGATTTACGTCGAAGCTGCGAGGCAGGGCCTCTACAATTGCGACCAATGTATCTGCAAAAATGGCCGATTCTTGAATGCAATCCGCATGAGCGACGCCAGTCAGCGTCTTTAAGCGGTCAGCGAGAATGATGCGCTGCAAGGTACTCATCTTCAAGCTCATCAATTGATCGCGCTCTGATAATATACTGTAGTAATCAAAGGCGCGCTTGAGCACCATTTTGAAGTCCTGCAAGTCCCAGGGTTTGGTTACGTATTGGTAGATCTTGCCGTCGTTGACTGAGCGGATCGCACTCTCTAGGTCGGAGTAGGCAGTGGTGAGAATACGCACTTTGCGAGGATGGCGAGCACGCACCTTCGATAAGAAATCGACGCCTGCCATCTCAGGCATACGTTGATCAGAAACGATGATCGAGATGTCCGCATGGTGCTCTTCGAGAATATCGAGGCCCGACTGGCCGTTGTCGGCAGTGAAGACGCGGTAATCTTTTTTAAAAGCCATCGCGAAGTACTTGAGGGCTTGTGTTTCGTCATCTACGTAAAGAATGCCGGGTAGTGTGGGGGAGTCGTTGTTGCTCATTTTGGATCGTTTGCCTTCGTTGCTGGAATATGGATAGTGAAGATGGTGTGGTGGTCAACTTTGGAGTCGACCGAAATGGAACCGCCGTGGTTTTCGATGATCGTTCGGCAAATTGATAGCCCCATGCCCATGCCTTTGCCTACGTCGCGGGTTGTGAAAAAGGGTTCGAAAATACGTTCACGCACTGGCTCTGGAATGCCGACCCCATTGTCGTGGAAGACCACTTTGATGCTGCCTTCAATGCGTTCTGCATTCACTTTAATCTTTTTTTCTCGCTCGCTGGGGTGCTCCACTAATGCTTTGCCGGCATTAGTTAGCAGGTTGATGAACACGTGCATTAGCTGAGTTTTTTGACCTTTGACGATCAATTCACTGGGCATGTCGACTTCGACTTCGACGTCCATCGTTTCTTTAGAAGTGATTTTTTCAGCGGCCCGGAAAGCTTCGATGAGAGGGAACTCAGAGACCTGACCTGGTTTTTCGGGATAGGCGAAAGTAGTCAAGTCCTTCATCACGTCATTCACGCGCACCAGCCCTTCTTTGATGTCACCAATCATTTCCTTGGTTTCATCATCGAAACTGTCGTTTTGCATTTCCAGAATTTGAATACCTGAGAATACGTAGTTGAGAGGATTGTTGATCTCGTGCAGTAGACCGGCAGAGAGTGAACCGAGCGCATTCATTTTCTCACTTTGAATGAGGTGAGCCTCGGTTTCTTGCAGTCTTTGCAGAGTTTCTTTTAGCTCGAGGTTGGATTGCTTGAGGCTGATTTGCAGCGTGGCATTGCGTATCAGATTATTGATACGGGTAATCAGCTCAATGCTGCTGAAAGGTTTGAGCAGGAAGTCATCGGCGCCAGCTTCCAGCGCGTGTACTTTGGACTCTTCGTCGACACGTGCAGTTAGCATCACTACCTTGCGTGCGCTGTTGCGGCTATCTTCACGAATCGCTCGGCAGAGGGTGAGTCCGTCGCGGCCGGGTAGCATCCAATCCAGCAGGATGAGTTGTGGATTATAGGTTTCGATCAAATACTCTAAATTGCGCCCATCGCGTGCACTCACGAGCTGAAAGTGTTCGTTCAACAAGCTGGTGATGTAGCGCATCATGTCCGGCTCATCCTCGATCAGTAAGACCGTTTGCTCTCCACTGCCTGAGACAGAAATTTCATCGGTTTCGGTGTTGCGATTGACCAAGGTGCGGTCAGCGGAGCGGAAGGCTTGCAGGAGGGGTTGGTCCACTTCGCTCTGATTGAGCGACACGTCTTCAACCGTCTCGCGAGGACCATGTGGCACCACATCGGGCGAACGACTGGTCAACGGCAGTGCGCCCGGCAAGATCATTGTGAAGCGCGAGCCCTTCTGTGGCTCGCTGTCGACTTGAAGTTGGCCGTCGTGTTGTTCGATCAGCTCTTTGGCGAGGGCGAGGCCGATGCCTACGCCTTGTTCGCTGGAACCGCCTTCGCCGGAAACTTGATAAAAGCGGTCGAAAATCTTATTCAGATCTTCCTTGCGGATGCCAGCTCCGTTGTCTTCTACGTAAATCGCAATTTTTTCATCGGGAAGCGTGTCGTAGCCGACTTTGATGGCGCCCCCTCGACTCGTGAATTTAATGGCATTCGTCAATAGGTTGAGAATGACCTTTTCCATTCGCGCTGGGTCGGCTTCCAGGTAAATTGCTTCACTCTTGCTTTCCACACTGAGGCTTACGCCCTTGGCTGTGGCCAGGTGACGCACCGAATCGGTAATCTCGACCAAGTAAGCTTTTAATTTTAGGGTCTTTTTAGACAGTACGTTGTCTCCTTGCTCCATGCGGGTTAGGTCCAGTAAGTCATTGATGAGTTTGAGCAAGCGCAGCGAGTTTCGTTGAGCCACCAGTAGATTTTCGTGTTGTCGATCGGCGAGTTTTTCACGGCCCTTTAAGACATTGTCGATCGGGCCGAGAATGAGTGCGAGTGGCGTGCGAAGCTCGTGCGTGACGTTTGAAAAGAAATTTGTTTTTAGCCGGTCCAGCGTTTGCAGTTCGTGGTTACGTTTGTCAAGGCTGTGCCGCAGTTGGAAGTCGTTGAAGCGTGCGCGCGTTTGTAAGTGTGCGGAAATGACACAGATGACACTCGTGATGGCTAGGAAGTAAGTGTTGTTGAAAAAACTCGAGAAGACTCCCGGTTCCGCAAGATTGCCCTCGATAATACAAGCGAGCGCATAGAGTGCGATGGAGCTGAGGCAAACTGCGAAAGTTTCTTTCAATGTCCATGGCAGCATAACTGACATGGCCAGCAATACCAAGTTGATCCCTGCATAGTAGGGCGATGTGGCACCGCCCAAGTAGAAAACCATCGCTGTAAATGCAAGGTTGTCCACCAATGTCATGGTGATGCCTAAATTCTTAACCAGTGAGCGATTCGTTTTGGCTTTCTTCAAAACAAACAGCAGTAGGAACAGGATGAGTATCGAGATCAGTCTGATTAAAAATAGCGCCTTCAGATGCGCTGGATAGACAAAATAATCGAGTGTCACCCCCGCCAGCATACCGATCGCTGAGATCCAGATGCCGATGTGTAAGCGCACTCGTCTATGCTCGGTATCCGCCTCGCGATAGGCAGCCATGAGCTCGGCGTCTGCAGACTCCGTTTTACCTAGCAGGTTTGCGAATCCGTCTAGGATTTTGCGAATAGAAAGTCGTCCCTCCAGCAAGCTTTCTGTGTGAGCGGTCGACATTAGTTTTCTTTGTGAATCGTCAGGAAGATATTGACGCCTGTTTCGTCCAGTTCGATCACTGGTTGGGTGCCGTGGGGTGCCAGCGAGGCCATAACGTCCTCATCGCGATAGATTAAATACCATTCCAATAGGTGTTCCTGGGTGTAACGTTCCGGGTTACTTGGTGTCACATTGGTGGCGATCAAGCGACCGCCCGGCTTCACCCAGCGGTAGTAGAGGCTGATCAGATTGCGACAGACATTGTCGGGGAAATAGTCAAAGAGGCCGGCACAGTAAACGAGGTCGTAGGTCGGCACGATCTCGGTATCACTGTCGTGGACGTCTTTTAATAGTTCATCAATCGAGCGCTTGATGAGGTTGACTACCGGTTGGTGCCCGGATTGAGCCATCGCCTCTTTGATTTTGCCGTCAGTATATGCCAGTGTTTCTTCGCTAAAGTCCATTAATGTGAAGACACATTCTTCGGACAACTCGTTGTCGCGAATGAAGCGTTGAACTTCAACAGCAGGGCCACAACCGACGTTGAGAATATTACAAACGCGCATTTCTTCCTGCACCTGATTGACGACATCGCCAAGCGAAGCGACTAGGAAATCGATCCGGTTACAGTGGGCGATGCAGGCCGGCACGTTGGTGTGAAGGTCGTTGACGATCTGAGCGTAGGCGTTGTTACCCTTACTCGGAGATTCCTTGAGCATCATATTCACCATTTCGTAGTCTCCAGCGTAACCGAGTGGTTTGGTAAATGAGCGGTGGGCAAAGGGGGCACAGAGAATGAATGGGTGCAATTCGCGCCGTGCAAAGGCTTTATACAGGCTGACTTCTTCTTGTGGAATCTTCGCAGCTTCAGCTTCAAAAAGACGATAAAACTCAATCATTTTCTCCAGCACAGGCTTCTCGACACTGTTCTTGAACTGAATGCTTTCAGCGTCGTTGCTATCAAAGTCCTCTAAGAGTGCGACTTCAACCTCTTCTAACCAACGGCTGATTTCTGCGAAGAAATTGGACATTTTATTGACCACCAACTGATATGACGCAGAGAGGTCGTGACCTTTCTCCCAGCCCTCGATGAAGCTCTCAATTTCGTCCTCAAGTGTCTTATTGGGGCGCAGGGCACCGGGGTCTTTCCAACTGTCTGTAAATGTGGCTGAGACAATGGTCATCAAGCCAGTGGTTACAATACTGGTGACCACGCCCTTGCCGCGGTAGATTATACGCTCGCCGCGCATGATCACAATTTCTTTTAAGACCTCACTCAACTGAACAATTGAGAAAGGATTATAAACCTCGAACACTGCCATAGACCGCGAGACGTGCACGAGAGTGCCACGGCCTTTTGCACCCTGATTGTTGGAGAAGGAGACGACACTGTCGATGCCAGAGATAGACTGTTCCACGATATTAGAGAGAGGGATGAATATTGTTATCGGCGGAAAGCCGAAGAGTAGAGTTAGTTTTGAGGAGGGTTGGTAGACGCATCTTGACCGCTTAATCGCGCAAACAGCACTTGAGCCAGTTCACGGACGTTGGGGCCTTTGAGCAACTCCATCGCGGTGAATGGAATGCCGGTGCGTTCTTTGAGACCAAGGCTTAATTCGAGCATTAGCAGTGAGTCCACGCCCATGTCGGTCAGACGCGCCTCAGGCTTGACGCTGTCAGCAGATACTTTGAGCACGTTGGAAAGAACCTCGGCGATTTCCCGCTCGAGCCGTGCGGATTTTTCATCCTGTTTGAGCTCGATGATTTCCGCAAGTAATTTTTGAGCGGTTTCGTTTTCTAGGCCGTGAGCAGGTGCTTCGGCATGCTCTAGGAAGCGAGGGTCTTGCGCCAGCTTGGGGTGGGCTTGTTTCCAGACCTGCCAGTCGAGGTCGATTGCTGCCGCGCGGGCGGTATCCGCTTGCAGCACGACTTCGAGGGCAGCTAAGGCTTCTTCATCACTGAGTGCTTTAACACCGGCCGCTTCGAGTGCGCCTTCGAGGCTTGCCGAGCGTGCCACCACACCAGAATCCTTCAGGGCGCCCCAATTGATCGAAATTGCTGGCATGCCTCTTTGTCGGAGGCGTAGGGCATAGGCATCGAGAAATGCGTTGGCTGCGATGTAATTTGCCTGACCGCGATTACCGATGAGCGCTGAGATCGAGGAGTAAAATACGAGGAAGTCTAAACAGGCATCGGCGAAGACGGCCTCCAGTGCAAGTGCTCCCGCGACCTTAGGCAGGAAGCCTGCTTCAAAACGCTTAGCATCCATCTCATCGAGAAATGCATCTCCGAGCACCATGGCACCGTGGATGATGCCTGCCGGTGTGAAGCCGTCGGTGCTCATTGCTGTACGTGCTTGCTGTAAGTCTGCGACAAGGGTGGCATCGCCTTTGATCACGACGACTTCGGCGCCCTCTTCTTCAATGGCCGCACGTTTATCCGCCAGGCCTGGCACTGCATCACCGCGTCGGCTGAGTAGCACAACACGACCGGCACCTTTGCGAGCCAGCCACTTGGCTGTTTCCAGACCAAAGCCAGAAGTGCCTCCTGTGATTAAGTAAGCACCTGTTTTACGAGCCACCGACTTGCGCGCCTCCGCTGGAGTAGTTTCGACACTGCCGTTTAAAAAATCGATCAGTATCTTACCCTGATGCTTACTCTGTGCCATTTTGTTAAAAGCGGCTTCAATCTCAGCGGCAGGGAATGACTCTGTGGCGACGCCTTGGAAGCTGCCTGATTCGAAGTCCGCGACGATGCCTTGCATCAGACCTCGAATGTAAGCGGGGCGTTCTACCAGTAGGCGATCGATGTCGACCGCAGCGAAGAGTAGATTGCGATTAAACGCGCGTAGTGGCAGTCCGCTATCGTCGATGATGTCTTTTTTGCCAACATCAATGTAGCGACCACCTGGTTTGAGTAGGTTCAGGCTTTCTTTTTGCGCCAGTCCAGTCTGGGCGCTCAGAATCACATCGACCCCTTCACCAGCGGTGGCGGAGAGTATGCTTTCTACAAAGGATAAGTCACGCGAAGGGAAGACGTGCTGGATGCCTGCCTGCTGTAGCCATTCACGTTTCGCCTCGCTGCCCGCGGTTGCGAATATTTCGGCACCGGCTTTGCGAGCCACATCAATTGCGGCGAGCCCGAGTCCGCCAGTGGCTTGATGGATCAAGACACGTTCGCCTGCCTGCAGTCGTGCCAACTTCTCTAAGCTATGCACGGCGGTTAAATAGACTACAGGAATCGAGGCGGCGTTTGCTCCCCAAGCGCTGGGGGCTTTAACTACGAAAGTTTCTGGCACGGTCGCAAAGGAGCGAAATGCATCTGGAAGTAGGGCGATGACAGGATCGCCCACTTGCAGTTCACCACTGGTATCGCTGCCTAGGGCGATGACTTCAGCATAGACTTCCATGCCGAGCGTTTCGCCAAAGAAGGTGTTACGTAGGACCAGTGGATGGAGCTTACCGTAGATCTTTAATAGATCTTTATAGTTGAGTGCTGAACTGTGGATTCGTAATTCGACTTCGTCTGCTTGTGGCACCGCACGTTGGCAACGTTGGAAACTCAGATCACTTAGTTTTTTGCCGTCATTGGCGACGAGGTGCACGGGCTCCGAGAGGGACACTTGCTCGGGTGCGATTTCGATCGCTTGCGGCACCTGCTTGGTTAAGCAAGGGCTGCGACGTTCGTCCTGATCAAGCCAGACTTCGCCAGTGGCTTCTTGCGATAGTTCGGCCTCTAAGGATTTGAGTGCTTGTTTGGAATCACTGGTGGCGAGGTAAATACAACGGGTATGTAAACCTTCGATTTCATTTTGCCCCAGTGCGGCCAGTGCCGAGATTGCGTTGACGCTCGGGCTAGCTTCGTGAGGAGGACTGTTGGTGATGAGGACGAGTTGCCCTTCAAACGCCTGTTGTTTCAGTTCCCGCAATAGAGCTAGGAAGTTTAGGTTGAGGGCTCGTATACTTTGATAGGAATCGTCGCTTGCGTCGATTGCTGGTAGCAGAAACAACAGTTGTTCCTTGCCTTGTAGATCTAAGCAGCTGCTTTGTTCGCTGTCTCCGTTGGACTTCGTAAAGGGTAGTTGTTGGACACCAGCATCGCACAGTGCGGCTTCGAGCGAATTAACTGCAGCAGAGGCTTCTGCGATGAGCTGCCAAGCATTCCAGTCGAATGAACCTGTGACAGCCTGCACTGGCTCGGGCGCACGCCAATCGGGCAAATAGATGGGAGGCAGCGCGGATTCGCTAGAGCCGCCTATGGACTGGCAAGTGATGCCCTCGATTGTGATTAGAGGTTTACCGGTTTCATCGCAAACAAACACATCGGCATTCAAGCTCGTGTCGGTCTCGTGATTAATACAACCGAAGGCGATGATTTTATGCGTACTTGGCGATGCGTGAAAGCGTAGGCATGCGATGGATACAGGAACCATTCGTTCGCCTTTGGCAACATAGAGTACCGGTTGCAGGGCTCCGTCGAGGAGTGTAGGATGGATCAGGTGCGCTGGATCGGCTGTCTCAGGCTTGCCCTCCACTTCGGCTAAAAAGTGGACCCCATCTGTCTGGGTGGACTGAACCGGACGAAAGTGAGGGCCATATTCTAAACCACGACGCTGTAGCCGATCGTAGAAAGTGCTACGGGGCACTTCATGTTGGCAGCGATCGCGCCAAGTTTGAATGTTTGGGAAATAGGCGGTTTCCGCTTCCAAGGGCCTGGGTGAAAGGCGTCCGCGGGCATGGCGACGAGTGCTTTCTGCATCGCCCTCGATACGACTGGATACGGTAAACTCTCCTGTTTGCTCGTCTAGAGAGCTGACTAGTCGCTGCAACTTATTGGGGTCCATAATCAGAACCGCCTCGAAGTCGACGTCGCGTAGGCAGGTGGAGGCTTCGCCCATCACTGACTTTTGTAAAAACAATGCGCTTTCGATGTAACCCATGCCAGGAAAGACCGTCTGCCCTTGCACTCTATGATCTTTCACGAAGGGGAAAAAGGCATCGTTGATTTCAACGTCCCAAGTCTTTTGCGAGGCGTGAATGCGAGTGTTTTGGTAGACCGGGCCGGGCAGGCCGATGCGGTCCATCTCGGAGTCCGCAGTCTCTTGCCAGTAGAGCTGGCGTTGCCAAGGGTAGCTGGGGAGGCGCACAAAAGAACCATCACATGGGCCGACGGCGTTCCAATCGGGCGTGACGCCCAGAGTGAAAAGCGCGGCTAGGTTGTTGTGCAGGGTCGCTTGCTCAGGCTCTTTGCGGCGCAGCGAGAAGACGGTGCGGCAACGCTTACCTGAGTCGGCGGCGACCTCTTGTATCGAATTTCCTAATACGGGGTGTGGGCCCACTTCCAAGAAGAGCGAATGCTCTTGTTCGATCAGTGCTTGAATGCCACTGGCGAAGCGCACAGGCTGACGCACATTGCGCCACCAGTAATCAGCCGTCCATTCGGCTCCAGTGCTTTGCTCCGCACTGACGGTTGAAAACAGTGGGATGCGTGCCGGCTTTGGATCTAAGCTCGCCAGTGCTTCGAGAATGGGCGCCTCGATGGGGTCCATCTGTGGACTGTGGTAGGCGACCTCCACGCGCAGAGCGCGGTGGAAGACTTCGCGCGCTTCCAGTTCAGCTGCGATCGCTTTGAGCTCCTCGTGATCGCCTGATAGCGTGACTGAAGAGAAACTGTTGACCGCTGCGATCGACACACCTGGGCGCCCGGTTAGCAGCTCTCCCAGTTCGGCTTCTGGTAGGCCGACGGCGAGCATGCCCCCCTTGCCGGCTTCTTTGGCTTGTAGGCGACTGCGGTGGTAACTGACCAGTACGGCTTCTTCTAAAGTGTAGACGCCCGCCACTACGGCCGAAGTCACTTCGCCCACACTGTGCCCGATCACGGCAGCGGGCTCAATGCCCCATTGCTGCCATAGGCGTGTGAGCGCGAGTTGAATCACTAAGTTGGCTGGTTGGGCCACCTCGGTCTTCATCATCGGCGAGTCGGCTTCTTTGGCCAGCATGGCCTCTTTGAGCGACCAGCCACTGAGCGGACGAAAGATGGCTTCCACCTCGTCCAGCACTTGCGCACAAACAGGTTCTGTTTCGAAGAGCTCACGGCCCATCGCCCACCATTGCGGGCCCATGCCGGTATAGACGAAGACCGGGCGTGTCGCTTCGACGGGTTCGTTGCTAATGCGTAGGCCGTCCTGCTCATCGCCGTTGGAGGCGAGCATGAGTTTTTGGCGTAAGTCCTTGGTGTCGGATGCCACGATGCCGGCACGGTAGTTGAGTAAAGATTTACGATGCGCCAGGGTATGATATAAATCACTCAGGGAGGCGGTCTTGTTGCGACGCACGTAAAATGCGAGTCGACTGGCGCTCTCACGGAGTGCTTCCGGACTGCGAGCAGATAGCGGGAACAGTGTGAAAGGCGGCTCCGCTTCCTTGCTGGGGCTGGCGCTTGCTAGCTCCGGTGCGGAGGATAGCACGACGTGTCCATTGGTGCCGCCGTAACCGAAGGAATTTACGCCTACGTGTAAGACCGGCTTTTCGCTGATAGAGGGCAGGGCCTCTTTGGCATCCGCGATGCGGAATAAGTATTTGGAAAAGGGGATCTTGGGATTGGGCGTTTTGAAGTGCAGGGTGGGCGGCACTTGCCGATGCTTTAGTACGAGCACCGCTTTGATCACGCCCGCTACGCCAGCCGCGGCTTCAGTATGCCCGAAGTTGGTCTTAATCGAGCCGACCAGGAGTTTCTGTTCGGCATCGCGGCCTTCACGAAAGACGGAGTCCAGCGCTCTGGCTTCGAGCGGGTCGCCCGCTTGAGTGCCGGTGCCATGGGCCTCGACGTAGTCGACCTTTGCAGGCGCAACGCCCGCGCGAGTGTAGACCTCTCGCATCAATTCTTCCTGTGCCTCGCTATTGGGCAGCGAGATGCCGGGGGTGCGCCCGTCTTGGTTTACACCCGTGCCTTCGATGACTGCATGGATGCTGTCGCCATCCGCGAGAGCCGCGTCGAGCGGTTTGAGTAAGAGCATGCCTGCACCTTCGCCACGGACATAGCCGCCTGCCGATGCGTCAAAAGCGCGGCAGTTGGCGTGCTCGGAGAGGAAGCGCCCCTTGCTCATCATCAAGGGGAATTCCGGGCGCATCATGATATTGACGCCCCCAGCGAGCGCCATGGTAGTCTCGCCACTGATCAAGGACTGGCAGGCACAGTGCAAGGCGACCAAGGAGGAAGAGCAGGCCGTGTCCAGTGTGAAGCTGGGGCCTCGTAAATTAAAAACATAGGACAGACGATTGGAGAGAATCGTCATGGTCGCACTGGTCGCCGAGTGCGAGGAAGCCAATAGACGGTTGGACGGATGGTTGATCTGTAGTAAATGATCGAGGCAAAAGCCGCCGACAAAGACGCCCGTGCGAGCACCATCTTGTCGCTCGATCGGGATGCCTGCATCTTCAAAGGCTTCCCAGGTCGTTTCCAGTAGCACACGCTGCTGGGGGTCCAAGCCATGGGCTTCACGCGGGGAAATGCCGAACACACTCGGGTCGAATAGACGTGGATTGTCACGTAGGTAGCCTCCTTTAGCGACGTAGTTTTTTCCGGGGCGATCGGGGTCTTTGTCTGTAAAACGACGTGGATCCCAGCGATCCTTGGGGACGGGGACAATGGCGTCGCCGCCAGTTTCTAGCAAGCGCCACAAAGAATCCAGGTTGTTACAGTTTGGTGGAAAACGTAGGCCAATCCCTAAAATCGCGATCTTCATATGGTGTATTAGACAAGGTGTATTATGAAAAGCATGACTAACTAGTTCGAGTCTATCAGCCATAGTTTTTTATAAATCTGCGCTATATTGGCTTTGTTTTACAAAATATTTAAAACATGTGAGGGAGTTTTTGGGAGGGCTGAATATGCTATGATTGACTCTTTTCTCGGGATGTGTGCTGCGTATTAATTTTTTTATATATACGTATTTGAAGCACGGCTCTCTGGAGAATATTCATAATTTGTGACTTTTACGTAACGGAGCTTAAATGCGGTTGATCTCGGAGGCGTTGTCACGCTTATAGGCCGCACTTATGAAAGTGCTGCTAACTTCACATGGTTCGACCGGGGACATTTATCCAGTCATACGTCTGGGACGTGCGCTGGTCGAGGCGGGGCATGCAGTGCGCTTTGCGACGGTTTCGCTCTTTCGGCAGGAAATCGAAGCTGCTGGGATCGAATTTGTCTATCTGCCGCCTGATTGGGATCAAAGTGGGTTCGCTGAAGCGATGCGTGACTTGACCAAGGCTAAGAATCCGCTGGATTTGATCCGAATAATTTATTCCGAGTCCTTGCCATTTTTGGATGAAATTTTGGATACCTTACAGCGGGAGATCGCCGAGACAGACGTGTTTGTGACCAGTTATGTGTTTGCCAACCTGTGCACTTTGGCGCGTCAGGCACAGGTGCCCTGTGCGGTGACTACTTTTGCGCACAATGTAGTGCCTTCGCAAAGTTATCCGCCCGAGGGCTTACCGCGGCTACTGGCTGCACCTGCATGCGTGCGCCGGCGATGGAATCGTATGCTTTGGAAGCTAACAGATCGTGTGCTTTGCTGGCAAATCAATCGTGTTGTGGGCGAAACCATGGGGCGGCATGGAATGGGGCAGGCGGAGAGTTTTGCCTTAGAGCCGGCAGATTTGGCGCTGGTTACGGTCTCGCCCAAGCTTTGCCAACCTAAGCATCTGTGGAGCGAGCGTTTTCAGTTTACTGGCTATTTACGTTGGCAGTCGCCCGAAGATCCTGAGCTCAGTGCAAGTTTAGACGCTTTTTGCCAGGGAGAACGGGTGCCGATTCTTACTTTTGGAAGTGTGACTTTTGATGAGGCTCGCAAGGTAATGACACGCTTTATGCGCAATTGGCCTGCTGGTAAGAAGATCATCATACAGTCTGGTTGGGCGGGCTTGACGATTGAGCGCCCCAATCCGGAAATGTTGCGTGTGGGGCGAGTTTCGCATGATCAGTTGTTTCAATATGCCTCGATGGTGATTCATCATGGAGGTGCGGGCACCACTGCCAGTGTGCTGCATGCGGGCATCCCAAATATCATTATACCGCACATCGGGGACCAATGGTTCTTTGCCTCGGAGGTGAAACGGCTGGGAGTGGGGCTGGAGGTGAAACGTAAGCGCTGGCCTGAGGACTTGCCTAAGGCGGTGCGCACTGTCGAAAAATCGAAAAAGATGCAGCGGCGCGCTCAAGCAGTGGCGGCGACTTTAGCGGAGGAACAGGGGCCCCTCGCAGCTGTTCGAGCCTTGGAGAGTTTGGTTCGTTTAGCGAGTTCGAGTCGTTGTAGGGCGTATTCAAATGCGGGGTCTTTATTCGCGTGAATATCAAGTTGCTCACCTGTCATCGGATGGGGGATTTGTAGTCGCACGGCGCGCAGTAAGAGCATTTGTTGGCCGCAGTGGCTGCGTAAGAATTGGTTTTGAGCGCCGTCGCCGTGGCGGGTATCACCTAGGATGGGGTGTCGTAAGTGCGCCATGTGTCGGCGCAATTGATGGGTGCGCCCAGTCTTGGGCTGTAGCTCGACTAAAGAGGTGCGGGCGCTGGAATAGCGACCGACGGGCACCGCTACGCTGGACTGCTTTAAGCTGCGATATTGAGTGACGGCTGTTTGCACCTTGTTGGGGTTCTCTTCGCTGCGCAGATCATAGTCGATCTCGCCACAGCCTTCTAGCCAGCCGCGGACCACGGCGTGATAAGTCTTTATGGCGTGATGCTCCGCGAAGGCTGACTGTGCGGCGCGGGTGGCTTCGGTGTTCAAGGCAAAAAGTAAAACGCCGCTGGTGGGGCGATCCAGGCGATGGCAGGGGTTGACGGGCTGCCCGACCTGGTCGCGCAGCATTTGCACCGCAAATTCAGTGGCCAGCCGATCTAGCGGGCTACGATGCACCAGCAGCCCTGCTGGTTTGTCGATCGCGATATAATCGGCGTCCTGATAGAGGACCTTTAAGCGATTTTCTTGCGATTCTGTCTTTTCGTGTGTTGCCAAGTTCTGTAAGGTTAGATAATAAATTTACGAAATCTTTAAAAAGTTGTTATGTCAGATCACAGAGTATTAATTGTCGCCTGAATTCGTGAGATAAATTCTATTAAAAGAGTGGAACCTGTTGGGGTTCAGTGGCTAAAGTAGCCTTAAACAAATAAAACCGAAACAC
>PBYS01000065.1 GCA_002729725.1 Puniceicoccaceae bacterium | reverse complement strand
GATACAGGGATGAAGAGTTCCTCCATTTGAAAATCTACGATCTCCCGAACCTATCCACCCGGAAAGAGCTGTGACCGAAATCCGTGAAGAACCATAAAATGATACATGCGCCGATTGCCTACACGGGGCTTGGCTTATTAATCACGACAATGTCTGCCAGTGCTGCGATTGATCTAGATTTTGGCGAGCTTGATCTCACCAGTGAGATGAATAGTGCGAGCACTTCGAGTTTTTCTAGCACAGCGATTGGAAACGATGGTATTACCGATATATACGCACAGCTTTCCGTGGTCGATGGCAATGGCTTTACGGGTGATTTCGCGGGCTCTGCTGCGGGTGACGTCAAAATTGGTCAATATCGTAACACCACGACTCAATATTCGTTAACGCTTTATCAGGATGCGGCTTTAAGCGAGATCTATGCGCCTGCTTCGAGTTTTACTTATGATTTGTTCTTTTATGACATTGATGGGCATGATGATTATGGTGACCAGTATTATGATGTTGTCACTGTATATACGCCTTCGGTCGCTACCTATACGACTACGACAGATTTAACGATTACTACAAACGGCGATGGCTCTATTACAGCGTCTGGCAAGGACACCGCAGCGATAGATGGTCAACAAGGACTGACGAGCTTTACACCAGAGCAAGCAGACGTCGCAATTTCATTCACATTTACAGACACAGCAACGGTCATTTTTGACTATACTGTTATAAACACTAACAGCACTGGAAATAGGAATTTGCTGATTGATGCGAACAATCTAGCGTTTGCTGAAGGTACTACAGAGACTCTAGAGGTCGTGCCTGAGCCAGCTGCATTTGGTCTTTTATGTAGTGCGATGAGTTTGGCATACGTAGTCGTCGGTAGACGTCGTATCCATTCTGAAAAATAATTTTTCAGTTATTTTAATGTCAATTTAGAAGCCAGTGGCCTTAGGTCACTGGCTTTTTTGGGGTGTGTCTGGTGGTAATGGGGGGCTATTATCAGTTTGAATTTGGATTGAGGACATTCAGGATAGTATTGTCCTAATGTCAGCTTTCAGGCAGGTGCTATCAAAATAAACCGCTTCAAAGTTTACCGCCTGCTCGAGAGAAGTAAAAAGAGGGCAAGAAGCGCATGAAAAACATCGGTAGCGTATCGATTTCGTAGGTCGGCCTCTGAGTTTTTCTAAAATCTTTAGCAATATTTCTAGTTTGAGGTTCTAGCATTAGTGTTAGCTATGCTTATTGAAGCTATTAATATATGGTTGAATTATAATCAAGTATTACCTAAGCACTTTATCGTGTTGCTATGAAGTGTGTATTACATGTATTAATCTGTCTTTTTACATTCTGTCACTTACAGGCGGTTTCATTATCGTTTGATGCGGGTGAGTTGATCGGCTCATTGAGTCCAGGTGATTACGATTACTATGAGGTCTCGGTACCCGCTGGCGCGGATGGTTGGCGCGTTTTGCTGCAAAGCGGGAGCAGTGGCGTTAATGATCCAGATCTTTTGATCCGAAGAGCTGCGCAGCCCACGCTTTCTGTCTATGACAGCATTTCTGCTACGGGGACGGCGGACAGCATTTACTATAGCGAGGCGGAGTTAAGTGCGGGGACTTACCATATCGCTGTTCACTTACCTGTGGAGGCTACCTCCAGCACTGTGAATTATACGCTTAATAGCGATCATTTTGCTCTGAAGCGGATCAGTTTTGATGGCTCTTCTGATATTGATACCATCGCTCCGGGAGAATTTAAGAATTATGAAATTGTAGTGCCTGCCGACCGTGAGGGCTGGCGGTTGGTCTTGAATAATCGCACGGGCGCTCTGGCAGACGATCCTGACCTTTATGTGCGGCAGGATCTTTATGCTTCAACCAATTATTATACCCGTCGTTCTCAAAATAAGCTGTCGGATACGCTCTTTTTCACCGATCAGGATCTAAATGACACCAGCTATTATGTTGGCGTGTATTTGCCGCCTGATGCGTCCCAGAGCGTTGAGTTTTCGCTCTACAGTGAGGACTACTCGGTGGTAGAGCTAGTGTGGGACCCTGGCACCGAGGCGGCCGGGACAGAAAAATTTGTCGAAGCCAGTGCCAGTGGGGGTGAATACTTGTTTCGCATTGTTACTGAAAATCCGGACCATGCTGTTTGGCGTGGGGCATTGCAGGTCAACTCTGGCGAGGCTGATCTTTACTGGAGAAATCGTAATTACCCGACTGTCGATCAAAGCACCCAAAAGTCTGAGCGTAGTGGCAGTGACGGTTTTACCAGTTATTTGAGCAGTAGCAGCGGTGCGGGGCAGGAATGGTTTTTCTTAGTAACTGCGAGTGAGGGGGCGGACTGGTCTTTTTTTGCTGGCGACATCCATGTTGAAAACTTGGGCGTATTGGCTGATGACAGCTCTAGCTCTTCAAGTCTCGCACCGGTCGGCCCCGAAGGGGCCCGATTCTTTCAAACGGAATTGCCCGAAGAAATGCTCGCTTGGCGGCTGTGGGTGAACGATGGGACCGATGTCACACTCGATGTGCCTGTTTATACCAGAGCTAATGTTGCCCCTCATTTTTCCAGCACCAGCTATTATCAACATGTATTTAACGGGCAAGATTTACTCGTGCCCGATGCCTCGCCAGAGGAATATGAAGCTGGGACGGGCGAAGCTTATTTTATTGCGGTTTTTGCTGATCCTGGAACTGCGCTGCGACTGGATAATCGGCAACAAATAGTGACTGATGTTGCCCACCAATCGACGACTGCGTCCATCGACTCGACTGGCTATCATTTCCACACCTTCCATATCGATGTGCCCGTCGAGCAAATTGCGTGGGAAAATACGAGTCTGCGCTTAAGTGGGAACCCCGATCTGGTCATTCGTAAAAATCGGGTGCCTAACGCGCGAGAACACGAGTTCCAGTCCGAGGTGCTTGGCTCTGTGGATGATAGTGTCACCCTCGTTCCCAATGTCCTGACGGATGGCAGTTTTTATACGACTGTCTATTCGGATGCTCCGTTTTCATTTCAGTATTTCAACGGGGAGCCCGTGATCACCGATATCGATTATACCAGCACGACGGTGAATAATTTAACTAATAAAGTTGGTTGGCGCTTTTATCGCATTCTCGATATTGACTCTCAGGTAGGCTTCTTGGGTTGGCGATTGGATTTGTTGAATCAAACACAAGAGAGCGAAATCTACATTCGCCGTAATGCAGTGCCAGGATGGGAAAATGGACTTTACAATCAAAAGTCTGAGGCCGACTTTCTACAGGATGCAAATCATGAGGCCGATATTTGGTATGTTGGTATTTATGATCCAACTAATGCGCTGGGCGCATTTACCTTAGATTCGGGGCCTATTGTGCCTGAGCTAATCAGCTTTGATGGCGGCACGGACACGGTGGTTGCATTGCCAGAGCAGCAGTGGCAATATTACCGCATCGAAGTGCCTGAAACGGTCGGCGGCGAGCCAGTCTTAGGCTGGGAGTTGCGTGTGAAGGACTGGGTAGGTGGGAATCCTTCTTTGGTCGTGCGGCGTGCGCAAGTGCCGGATAGCGTCAATACCTCTCCTAATAGTAGCTGGGACTATACTTCGAACACTTGGAATGCTGGCTACCAGATTGGGACCAATTATGATGGCTGGACGGGGGATGGTAACACCAGTAACGGTGCGTCAGACACAGTAGATTGTGTCTTGAGCATGGCGATGGGCAGTCCCTTGGAGCCTGGGACTTATTATATCGGCATTTATAATCGGAGTTATAATGAAGCTTGTGCGTTCACTTTTCAGAGTCGTGGCATTGGCAGCGGGATGAGCTTGGATGTGGTGGATGTCAGCCCCGGATCGGATGCGGTGATCAATGGTTTAGGCGCACGTGAGCCAGCATTTTACAAATACGAACTGACGACTCCAGTTAGCGGCTGGCAGTTCGAACTGGATTTTGGTGCCGCGAGTCCAAATGGAGAGGGCATGTTGGTCTTACGTGAAGGTTGGTTGCCGACGACTTATAACTCTTATAGCGACTCTTACACGAGTCCTTTTAACTCGGCTGCACAAATCGGCCAGCTCACTAGACAAACAGAGTTAGAGATTGAGGGGCAGGAACGTTTTACCTTGTTGCCTTATAATGGCGAGAGCGAGATTCCAGCGGGAACTTATTATGCTGCGGTGATAAGCGAAGGGAACAGCCCGGAGAGCACCAGTCGTATCGGCACGGGCGCGGTGGATTTTGTCTTGCGTAACGATTTTGATCTAGGAGTCGTGGACTTGAGCACTTTGAGCTTCGGAACTGTGGAGCAGGCCTCGGACAATCTTGAGCCTGGTGAAGTGGACTTTTATCGTTTCACGGTGCCTGCGGATACATTGGCGCTGGCAATTACTGCCAAAGATACTGCGAGTCCCCATGAGCCATATTTGAGCTTGCGCACCGCGGACGGCCAATTGCCTGATAATTACAGTTACGGCTATGGCTTTTCGGGTGGTCAGTCGTATCAAGAGTATATTAATGGCACAGGCACTATCAACCTGAGCAATCCTGCTGCGGGTGAATACGCCTTGTCTTTGCATGATGGCCCACAGGCCAGCCAGTATGCGATTGAGATCGAGCTGAAGGAATCCAGCGCTTTGGGCTTTACGAGTCAGCTAGCTGGACCGCCTTCAAATGTGGCTAGTTTTGATTTGCTAAGTGGTCAGCTGGAATTTTACAAGGTTACAGTTCCAGAGACTGTGAATGGGCAAGCCTTCCTTGGTTGGCTGCTCGAACTTAATATGACATCGGGTTCTGCCAGTGTGAATGTGCAAAAGGATCGCTTGCCACTTGATTCTGACAGAACTTACCAAAGCGGTTCTTCGTCACAACGCTTGTATCTGGGAACTCGTTTCTACGGCTACCAAGGTGGGGCTTACGATCTTCTTCCTGGGACTTGGTTCGCGCAAGTCACCGCGAGCGGTAACGTTATTGGCACGCTGACGAGTGAAGCGATTTTTGCGACTATGTTGAATATGGATGCCTCGCAGAATACGAACGGGCATTCGCACATGGATACTGATTTGATCGCTGCGGGAGAAAAGAAATTCTATGTGGTGGAAGTGCCCGCAACGATTGAGGGGGAAGCTGTCTTAGGCTGGAGTCTAGAGCTGGAGGAGATTTCAGGCAATGCGACTGTTAAGGTTAGCCCAGATGTCTTGCCCATTAATTATAATGTGACAAGCTATAGCGACAGTGATGACACTTTATTATTGGACGCGCAGCAAGCCTCTCCAGGGACCTATTACATCGAGGTCGCTGCGAGTACTGCAACAGAGTATGTGCTAAGTAGTCAGGCGATCACCACCGATGCTATACGTCGCACTTGGACGATGCCGGTAAAGGGCGGAGTGACGGTCACCCCAGGGCTGACTGCACCTGAATTTGGGGATAGTGGCATTGATGCCTCAGGCAATCCGCTCGCGAATGACCAAGGGGTTGATATTCCTGCGAACCAACTTCACTTTTATGCTGTGACGATTCCAGAAGGAAATGAAGGGCTTTTCCGGATACAATTGGATGCGATTAGTGGCAATCCCGATCTATACATTCGTCGCGGACTGCTGGCGGGAGACGAGTTTTCAAATGACTATGAGTTGAATGAAAACGATCAGACAGAGTATGCCAATTGGGTGGCTGAAGATGCCTTTGTTGAGAAACAATTGCCCGCAGGTATCTACTATTTAGCTGTCGAGGCGGCCAGCGGCACCAACGCACGCTATCGCTTACGCTTGTCGACAGGTCGCATTCAGGATCTAGCCTTTGATGGAGGCAGCTTATCCAATCAAGTTATGGCAGGTGGCGACTGGCGTTATTATCGTGTGGATGTGCCAATGGACCTTCCTGAAAAATGGGAGCTCACTTATACGCTGAGTCAGGGGAATGCGACCATGTATTTGCGTGATAGCGTTCCTCCTGGCTATGTTTATAACTCGTATGCCTATTTGCGTAGCTGGGTTAATGATCAAAAGAATCAAGGCAGCTACCAATATTACACATCTCCGGGCACGGTGACGCTGCGTGCACCACAAGTGCGGCCAGGGCACAGTTACTATATTGGCTTTAGAGCGTCGACTGATTCAAATTTCTCTATCAGTTCAGATGTTTCTGGAGCGACGCTCAGTGATCCAGACTTGATTGATTTCTATGCGGGCAGTGTCAGTGGGACACTGGATAGTGGTAAGACGCAATACTATCGAGTTGAGGTGCCCGCAGAAGCGATTCGATGGAAGCATCAGGCATCACATTCCAGTGATGTGAAGCTCTATATTGAACAAGGCTCTTTTCCTTCAGCCACAAGTTCAGATGATGCTTACAGTAGTTGGCAAAGTAACTGGGCTTACGATCGTCTTTTCAGCACGTCGTGGCCTTGGGTGACGGAAGAATCTTATTACATTGCACTCGTGAATGAAGGTGCATCGACCGAAGCGTATAGCTTTACCATGGATGGTCAGAATGTTCATACTGATGATCAGGATGGTAATGGCCTTCCCGATCAGTGGGAGTATGATCACTTAGGATCTAATGGTTATAATGCCTATTATGACTACGATAATGATGGGCTGCCATTACGGCTGGAATACTTCTTTGGTCTCGACCCACAAGTTCAAGATAGACCCTTTATGCGGCTTACTATAGATGCCGATTATTTTTATTTCGATTTCCAGAAAGCGAGTCGGACAGATCTACTCGAAAGCACAGTGGTGCGTAGTCAAAGCTTAGCGCCGGAATCGTGGAGTGATGCGGGTGCGTTTATGGAGTTCTTATCCGACGAAGGAGAGACAGAAATTTGGCGTGCACGCATCCCTAAGATACCAAGTCGAGAAGCTGATTTTTTCCGGATTGAAGTCGAGGTGAAGCCTTAAATGCTTCCAACTATATCTAGTAAACTATTACTTTACTGTTGTCTATTATGGCTTACATCTTCCGACAGTTGCAGACGGATTAGTCAAAGTGCACCGAGTGACCTAAATCTTCGGGGCGCTGGTCCCAATGCTGGGGTAATGCAAGCCCGCGATAGGGACAATGGCTGACTTCCAGCATGGTTGTCCAAAGGGCCTCTCTAACTTCTTACAGATGGTGATTCGCCTCTAGGTCGGCCTGCGTTGCTTCACGCTGAATCTCCAAACACCAGATGGGGAATTCTCGCAATAGGGTAGTAAACTTTCCGGAGCTTTTTCAATCCGGATTATGCAATGGAATGAGGTGGATGCTTCCGTCCCGTAGCGGACGCGGGAACCGCTTTCGACTGATCGCTCTAAAATCAAGAAAACGTGCCCCGTTGTCGTTCTCTTTATTTACAACCTTCCAAAATAGTTGGCAATATTATAAAAATTGGCTGCGCGCGTCACTCAAATAGGATCGCTATTTTGTTTTTGTGGAGTAGGACCAGATATTGTGACGTCCGTAGGGTTTGATGTGTGTTACGTATTCCTGCTTGCGTATTTCAATGGGCAGGTTCGGCACAGCCCGGTCGACGTAGACGCGATCGCCTGGGCAAGCGCCACAGAGGCGACTGGCGATGTTGATGGGACGCCCGATGTAGTCGTTGCCAATTTCCAGGTGGCTGGCTAGGCCAAAGCAAATGCCAGCTCCGATATCCTGTGGGGCGCCGTGTGTGAAATGAGGGCTATCTTTAACCATTGACCAGCTGTGTCGTAGGTTGAGCGCGGCATTGAGCGCTTCACGCACTGCGATTTCTCGGTCTGTGGGGCTAGTTTCCCAAATCGCGAGCACGCCATCGCCTAAGAACTTGGTCATCTCCGGTGGAAAGCGTTGCAGGGCGCGGTTGACCATGTGGTAGAAGGCAGACATGAGCCCGCAAATATAGGGCGACTCAATTTCGGGCTTCTCACAGAAGATACTGAAGCCGCGGATGTCGATCACCAGCGCCAGCACCTCACAGGGCTTGCCGAATTCGACTTCGGGCTCGGTATCTTCGATGAAGGGGTAGTTGGTATAGATTTCTTCCTCGAACTGGTAGTAGTTCGATTTAGTTACGGAATCGCTATAGAAACTTAAGCCTTCTTGGTAGCGGTCGTAAGACAGCGGACGGTATTGTAGTTCAGATACAGCGTAGTCTTCGCTGTGCTGAGTGCGACTGGTGTAGAAGCGTGCGGAGTATTTGCGGACGCGCTCTTCTTTGCCCTTTAGCTTGTTGAGTACTTTCGAGATTTCTGGCTCTTCGAGCACGATGAAGGAATCGAAGCCATCAATGGTGAAGTGGACGTATTTATACTCGGAGTGGACTGTCTGGAAGCGGCTGCAAATGTCCCAAAAATCTCGAAAACCGAGCCCCGTGATTGGGTAGTGTCGTTGTATCTTAGTCTGTGCCATGGTTGGGGTGCACGCGCGTGGCTATGCTTTTGGGAGGAAGAATCCGCGTTGCTTTTCACTGATAGCGAGCTCGCAGACATCCATGACCTTGAGCATATCTTCCCAGACCATGCGCTTGGTTTTTAATGTGCCGTTTCGCAATAAATAGGAGGGGTGAAAAGTGATCATGACCGGTATGTCTTCGAAGCTGGCCCAGGTGCCGCGCACGGAGCCGAGTTTGCGCTCAGGATCGGGCCCTAGTAGGCCGTTGACCGCGGCGTTGCCTAGGGCTACGATGACCTTTGGCTTAATGATTTCGATCTGAGCCTTCAAGTAGGGGAGGGAAAACTGCATCTCTTCTATTGTGGGCGGGCGGTTGCCGTAGGGTTTGTTATGCTCCGGGCGCCACTTTAAAATGTTTGTGACATAGACCTCTTCGCGCGAGAGCCCCATGGCGCTAATGATTTTAACCAATAGTTGGCCGGCCTTGCCCGCCGCGGGTTCTCCGGCAAGCTCTTCTTCCGTGCCGGGCGCTTCGCCGCAGAACAAGATGTCGGCTTCATGCGAGCCCGCTCCGAAGACTAATTTTCCCTCTTTGCTGAGATGCTGCTGACATACTTCGCAAGTGTTTACCTGCTCGCGTAGCCATGCCAATTGAGTGCTGGCGTCGCCATCAGGTATTTTTATTTGTGGTGGTTCCGGTAGTGGTGGAGCCTTGCTGGATTCAGCAGCTTTTGTAGTGCCACTTGAGCTTGCTTGAGTCGGATTGTCATTGAGTAATGCCTTTAGATCGCCGTGCTGTGCGGGGGCTGAGTTGCGCTCGTTTCGCTCCTGCCTTGAGGACGTGGCACTGCTTCTGGATGATTCAGCCGCACGAGACGTGATTAGACGCATGGTGTCATCTTCAATGAAGACCCGATTGACACCATCACGTTGTAAACGTCTTAACTCGATTGCAATTGCTTCCAGACCTGAGGACATGGGATGAAGGTTGTAGATGTGCTGCATCGCGTCGAGTTACTTTTCGAACTGGATGCTAAATTAGTCGTCATTTTCGTCGTTGAGGGGTGGGGCTTTGATCGATTTTAATGAGCTGGCGTTGATGCAGGCGGTTTTTATGCGTATAATGTTTTTGGAAATTACTTTTGTTTGTTGGCTGAAGGACGTAGTTGTGGGGTGTTTTACTGAGTTCTTCGTTTTGTGGCGTGTAGTTTTTGTTTAAATGGGGGCGTTTTTGATTGGAAATGTCATTCAAGAAAGTGTAAAAAATTTATATTGACGATATTGTGACTTTACGAGGCCTTGCGGAACGGGCCATACTCTATTATTCCCCCCTAATACTTTCAGCAGTTCCCGCGCAATAATTATGTCTGAGAAAGCAACATTACTGAGTTCTATTCCACCGGTTAAAACCACGGAGTCGAATGATGGTCGCCAATCGCTCCTAGCCCCGATGCCTGTTCTATCGAATGTTGAAAGCACGACTGAGGCAAAGATGAAGGTCGAGGATCCATCTCAGTCCTATAGCCAGCCCTATAGCCAGTCCTATAGCTCTTCAGGTAATGATGCTGCTGAAAATGAAGCCGTCACGGCTGCGCCTGCTCTGATGAAGATTGAACCCATCAAGGCGACGGGTAAGGTTTCATTACTCTCTCAAACACGTGAGGCGCCGCCAGTTCCGGTTCGGACACCGGCGAAAGAAGTTGAGCTAGCTAAACCAGTTGCCTCATCTTCATCGACTACATCAACTGCAACTGCAGCATCGACTACATCAACTGCATCAACTAAGCCTGCTAGCTCAGCTTTGCTCAAGCCCGTAGAGCTGGAGCCAAGTCCGGAACCCGCTTCGGTTACTGGATTTCAGATGGTGACCTATGCCTCTTTCGTTTTGAATTTTCTGCTTGCTGGTGCAGTTGCGGTCATTTTGTACAAAAAGGCAATGAAGCTGGCTGAGGAGCGCTTTGTGGTCAGCGCAAAGGCGATGGCTATTGCGGGGGTGCTGATCATGTTGCATGGCTTCTTCGCTACTTATTTATATGCGGCTCATTTAAACGATTCGGTGAGCACTGCGCCACTTTTTCTGACGATGGGGGTTTGGATTCTGGTGGGGCCCGCTGTAGGTATTATTACGCGTCACTTATTGGCGCGGGGCGATAAGCCAAACATGAAAGCCGGCATGGTGGATGCCGCGGTTTATGGGCTGATCTTTTTCCTGACTGCTTGTGGGGTGAGTTCGGGAATTAAGACCAACGCTGCTTTGCTCGCTTCTATTTTAGCTGGCTTTTTGATGATTGTTCCGATTGCACGTTCGTTGACTGCTTTTGAGCGCGCGAAGGCACGTCATCAGGAGCTAAATGAGACCTCTGATAAAATTCTGATTTACGGTTTGTTGCTCTTGCCTGCCTTGTTGCCTGTGTTGGCATTTGCAAATGTTTGTGGCCTGAGTGATGCCCTGACACTTTTTTTAATTAACTTCATTACTTTTGACTTTGTCTTAGTGGTGAGCTTGTCGTTAATGGCTTCAGCGGATGAGTTTATGCCTGCGCAGGAGTCTGGGCAAGCTGCAGCAAGTGTTGCTGCTGATGCCGCGCCTGAGGCAGTCGAAGTTGCTGAGTCCCGCGAAGCGGTGGCAGCAGTTGCGGCGGCTGATCCTGAACCTATGCAGGAGGTGCCTGCGCCGGTTCCAGCAGCGCGCCCGGAGAAGCTGAAGACCGGAAATCCCGATGATCCAATTATTCAATTTTTGAATGGAGAAGTTGATGAAGAAGAGGCGCCGTTAAATTTTGATAAGCCTTCGTCAGTCGCTAAACCTGCTTCATCGCGACCTCTGCCGCCTCGTAAGCCGGGACATCCTGGCATTAAGCCTCCCAAGAAGCCAGGCACGAGCTCCGCAGCCAAGGCACCTAAAGCGCCAAATGCACCTTCGCGACTTAAAGCACCAGCGAAACCTAAAAAACGTTTTTAAGTAATACTTTACTTACCAAACTCAACTCTATTACCTTAACTTAATATTTTGCCCCAATGATTATGGATATTTCAGGAATGGGATTTACTGACGAGCTAAGCTCGCTTCAACCAGGCATGAGCTTGGGAAACTTACAGATTGCTAAATTTATTGGTAAAGGTGCCATTGGAGAGGTCTATCTCGCTCAACATGAAATGCTTGGCAAGCAATTTGCTGTAAAAGTGATTCCTAAGGGCTTTAATGGAGAAGATGGCGCTACGGTGTTTAAGCAGGCGGCACGGATTCAGACTAGGCTTGATCACCCAAATATTTTACGCATCGATGATCTCGGTGAGGAAGACATGTTTTACTGGTTGCGGATGGAGTATATCGAAGGTGAGGTCACTGCGCAAAAGGTGACTATACGAACCTTGGAAGATTTGATGCGCAACAATAAGGGCCCACTCAGTGAGGAGGAGGTCAACTATTACTTGTATTACCTCTTGCTAGGCTTGGATCATGCGCATGATGAAGGCATTGTACACGCAGATTTGAAACCAGCAAATGTGTTGATTACGGATGAAGGGGTGAAGATTTCTGAGCTAGGAGTGACCGATTTGATCGGCCATGCTTGGGATGATTTTCATCTGCTTCGTAATGACGTTCGCTTGGATCCGACGCCTTTCGATCCATTGCCAGGTTTTAGCCGTGCTTTGCCTTCCTTACTGAATTCATTTGAATACTACAGCCCTGAGCAGCGCGCTGGGAAGCAGCCTGATATTGCGAGTAATTTATACACCGTCGGTTTGATTACGTATCGCATGTTGACTGGGCGCTATAGCTTGTCGCTAGATCTGCCCACGCAGGCTGTCAATGGCATCAACCCACGCTGGGATGCTTGGATGAAGCAGGCACTTGCTTATGATACTGAGGATCGTTTCCAATCTGCGTCTGATATGCTGCATGCGATACCAGGGCTTGATTCAGGCGATGAGGCCGATGATTCGGCCGCTTCTGAACAGGCGGCTAGCTGATTTGTAGCTGATTTGTAGCTAATTTGTAGCTAATTTATACTTCATTCTTAACACTCTTTATTTATCAATAACTCCCAATAAGCCATGTCTATTCAGCGTAAATTTAAAGTAACCACCACGATCACTCAATATATGTGGGCATCGTCTCGCAGCGATGCGGAGAAGTTTCAAGAAGAGCTCATTAAAAAGGGCAAGCTGGACGTAATGCGTCACGGTGAAACCGATGTGAAATATTGTTTCGCTGGCGGAAAAGACTTTCTTGAAGCGCCCGAGGATATCTCCCAAACACGCAATCCTATCGAAGAGCCACGACGTGGCGATTGGCTCGAAATTGAGCATGGGGATGTCAAGGCTTGTGCACTGGTCCGCCGCCTCACACGTCGCAAAGTTTATTATTATGAAGCGCTTTCAAAGACAGAGCGCTCGGTTGATCGCGATCGATGGATTCAGTGGGCCTCACAGCACAGTATTCACCCTTCTTACGACGGTATTGTGCCGCCATTTATCGTGGACGAAGCGATCAACGCGCATGAGGAGCGCGGTATGCTGAGCGGTTTCTCGGCCACTCCGGATTCTTCGCTGATACTAGAGATTCTTGATAAGTATGGTTATGTGCCGGATGATTATGAGGTCGAGAACGGCTATTGGGCCGAAGTTTATATCGACAACGCGATCTCTGAGAAAATCTTATCAAGTCAAAAAGAGCCTGCACTTCGCACAGGCACTGACGGTGATCAAGAGTTTGGCGATTTTGCTGTGGGCTTCTCTGAGGAGTTGCCTACTATGGATGAATTCGATTCTAAGTTTTAAGGGAGCCGTAATCAGGCGCTCATCACGATTTTTAAACACACTGGAAAGTTTCAATTATGGCACGTAAGCTCGCATTTATTAATTACAAAGGTGGTGTTGGTAAGACTTCGCTCATCGTCAATATTGCCTCATGCCTCGCGCAGCGCGGTAAGCGTGTCTTACTTTGCGATCTCGACACACAGTCGAACTCCAGTATCTGGCTGCTACGTATCGAGCGCTGGAATCGTATTAATATGGAGAAGCGTGGCTCAATCTTTTCTATTTTTGATCCAGGCGATGATCGTATTAAGGATATTATCGTTAAAGACGTGGTCAGGGACAACCAAGGGAACGCGCAGTTGCCAGGTCTCGATCTGCTGCCAACGACTTTCAATTTGATCGATATTGAGAATGAATACAAAATTGATCCTCAGAATCCGCATTACTTGATCTTTAATGAGCAGATTCGGGAGGTAGAAGACGATTACGACTTCATTCTTTATGATTGCCCGCCCAATATTCTCAATGCGTCGCAGCTCGGTATCTTTAGTGCCGATGAGTTGTATGTGCCCGCAAATCCAGATGCGCTTTCACTGATTGGCTTTACCTTGATGATTGAGAAGCTGCTTCTTTTCTATCGGCGTTCTGCTGGTTTCCGAGTGCCGGAAATGGGTAATTTCGCGCGCGTGTCCGGTGTGATCTTTAACTCAATTAAGGCCAATGTAGATATTGGTGTGCCGAAAATGCGTATGCAGCTGCGCTTGAATCAATTTAAGAAGCAGCGTTTGGTTTCGAACGAAGCAAAGATCTATGATGCCTGTGTGCGTGATGCGACCATTGTGCGTCGTGCAGTGACGCTGGGCTTGCCAGTCTGTCTGGTCGAGAGCCGTGAAGTGGCCGAAGGAGTGGGCAAAGACTATAACGATCTCGCCGAGGAGATGCTTGCGCATGATGTCAATGCGATGGCGCAAACCAGCCGAGGTGCGGATTTAGCCAGTGCGACTTAATTTGTTCTAGTCTTTCGGGGTGGAATGCCTACTATGCCACTCATGAAGAAGGATCCAATAGTGCAAGGGGATGCGCTCAGCCCAGTTGAAAAGCTGGCTGCGCGTTGGGATAAGGCCGCTTATCGTGCCCAGGGTTCACCCTTTGAAGATTTAAGTGTATCCGCACTCGCTAGGAATACTGGTACTAAAGCATGGTCCCGTCCCGGTTCTGTGAAGGGCGACACTATCGCACGCTACATTTATCTAAGCTTTGAAGAACTCATAGAGATTGAAAAGCTGGACATGAAGTCGGCTACGCAATTGTTAGAAATCTGTGAGGCCACATTCCTATTTGAAGAGGAATGTAATGAGTTGGGCTCATTTGACGGAATTGATAAGCAGGCCTACCACCAGCGTATGCGCTTTGTCGAGGAGTTCGGTTTGTATCAGGATTATCCTGTCGCCTTAGCCAACCTCGATTTTGATCTGCGAGAGCTGTGTGCAGCGGAAGAGGTGATCACCTTTGTCGATCTCATGGAGTTTATTGACCGACTCTCGGACAAAGCGTGGATCGGTGGCAGTTATCGGAACTTGCAAAACGTCTTTGCTCATGGAGATGAGAAGGGCTTAACGCAGTATTTTCCTTATCGTCTAGGGCATCGCGGCTTTCACTTGCCAGAGGCTTTGTCGTTTATCTTAAATCGCATTAAGAAGCATGAGTTGAATGCGGTGCTAGAGTACCACGAGCGCCGCCGTAAGCGTAGTCGCTTGAGTAGTAAGCGTATGGAAATGCCCAGCGTAGTTGAAAGTCGACTGATGCCAGAGGTGATTCAGTGCCTACATTATTTCTGTAATCATCAACCACGCTTGTTGCTGCGATTGCACGATTCTGCTTACCTCTGTCGTGAACTCATGTATCTGAATGACCCTCAGAGTGAAGGTGTGTTGCATTGGCTCTTGCACTTAACACTTGGAATCTTCCGTCCTGCGAAAGATGCGGGTATTGATGAGGAGTTGAAGAATCTAACCACGACACAAGATACAGCCTTACTCAAGGATTTGAGTGATATGCTCAAAGAAGAAGTCGGGTAAACACACTTGCCCTTCTGTCTGCATAGCATTGCGTATGTCTTTATGGATACGGAGCAATTGAAATCTGACTTAGAGTGTATTACTGGACAGCGTGCTATGGATGCCGGGGACACTATGATTCTAGTTTTGGCGCGTTTAGACGTAGTCGCTGAGGCGGTAGATCTACCTATAAAGTTGAAGCATTATTTGTCTCAGCGCAGCTATGTGAAGGCACTTGCTTGGCTGGAGGATCCATCTATTCCACACAAAGTATGAGTGCACGTAAAAATAGCAAAATCTCGACCGACGCGGGCGATTCCTTTGGTGCCAATCCCTTTGGAGGACTTGATTCCAGTGGCCTACCCGCGGGAGAATTAAAGCCTAAAGCTTCGTTGGCTAAAAAGAAGTCTGGCAAGCAGAAGTCGAAAGGGCGGGTTGAAGTCCGCCGTGAAAAAGCTGGGCGTGGGGGCAAGACTGTCACCACGCTGAGAGAATTTCCATCTCACATTCCGCTTAGTACCTTGGATGCGATGACCTTTGATTTTAAGAAGATCTGTGCCTGTGGAGGCACCTTGAAAGGTCGCGTGGTAGAACTGCAAGGAGATGTTTGCGATCGCGTGTGTGCTGAGCTCAATGCGCGCGGCTATCAAGCCGTACGCGCGGGGGGGTGAATTTACCTAAAGCATCTTGAGCGGGACTGTTCGCTCATATTACAGCGTGCGCTAAATTTATTCATAGACTCGCTTTATAAAAAAAGCCCTTCCGAATCAACGGAAGGGCTTTTGTATCTTTGAACTTAGTTCAGGCTACTTGAGTGCCGCTTGTGCAGCTGCCAGACGTGCGACGGGCACGCGAGGCGGTGAGCAGCTGACGTAGTCGAGGCCCACGTCGTTGAAGAACTTGATGGAGGCGGGGTCGCCACCATGCTCGCCACAGATGCCGAGCTTGAGGTTCTTCTTGGTGCTGCGGCCCTTTTGAGCGCCGATTTCAACTAGTTGTCCCACGCCCGTTGCATCGATGGATGCGAATGGATTTTGTGGTAGGATATCGAGGTCCTTATACTTGCCGAGGAAGGAGCCCGCATCGTCGCGGCTCATGCCAAGACCTGTTTGAGTGAGGTCGTTGGTGCCGAAGCTGAAGAATTCTGCGGTTTCGGCAATCTCATCTGCAGTCAGTGCGCCACGAGGCACTTCGATCATGGTGCCGACAAGGTACTTGAATTCGACCTTCTTCTTTTGCATGACTTCAGCTGCTACGCGGTGAACCACTGCGACTTGATTCTTGAGCTCATCAGCAAAACCGACGAGAGGAATCATGACTTCAGGAATCACCTTGATAGGCTTCTTGAGCTTGTAGCAAGCGGCTGCAGCTTCGAAGATTGCGCGCGCCTGCATCTCTGTAATTTCTGGATAGGAAATTCCGAGACGGCAACCACGGTGACCCAGCATTGGGTTGGCTTCGTGCAGTGCGTGCACACGATTCGAGATGACATCGACATCGACACCGAGTGAGTTTGCAAGCTCGCGCTTGGAGGACTCGTCGTGAGGAAGGAATTCGTGAAGAGGTGGGTCCAGTAAACGCACAGTTACAGGTAGTCCGCCCATTGCCTTGAAGAGACCAGAGAAGTCCTTGCGCTGGAATGGAAGCAACTTTTTAAGGGCCTTGCGGCGCTCAGTTTCGTCGCTTGCCAAGATCATTTGGCGCATGAAAGTGATGCGATCACCTTCGAAGAACATGTGCTCTGTGCGGCAGAGGCCAATACCTTCAGCACCATAAGCAATCGCAGAAGCGGCTTGATCCGGTGAGTCGGCATTCGTGCGGACGCCAAGTTTACGGTGCTTGTCGGCCCACTTCATAACTTGGTCATACATTTGGAATGTATAACTGTCTTCTGCCTTAAGCTTACCGTTGAGAACTTGGTCGACTTCGGAAGGAGCTGTGTCGACTGCACCGGCGAAGATTTCACCAGTAGTTCCATCGATGGAGATGTCGTCGCCATTTTTGAAGACTTTGTCACCAATGGTAAGTGTATTGGAGCCGTAGTCGATGACGACTTCAGACGCGCCACAGACACAGACCTTATTCATTTGACGTGCTACCAGCGCAGCGTGCGAAGATACACCCCCACGTGAGGTGAGGATGCCGTCCGCGGCGATCATACCACGAAGGTCTTCAGGTGTGGTTTCCACGCGGCAAAGAATCGCGTGGCCACCTTGGGCTGCGACTGCTTCAGCGTCGGGCGCTGTGAAGCAGATCTTACCTGCTGCGGCACCAGGACCTGCTGGAAGACCTGTTGTTAGAACCTTAGCCTTCTTGACGGCTGCAGGGTCGAAGACCGCAACCAAGAGGGACGAGATGGAGTCTGCAGGGATCTTCTTAAGAGCTGTCTTTTGATCGATCAGTTTTTCCTTAACAAGTTCCACTGCGATACGCACAGCTGCGAGGCCGGTGCGCTTACCGTTACGTGTTTGCAGCATCCAGAGCTTGCCGTTTTCAACGGTGAACTCGAAGTCCTGCATATCCTTGAAGTGTTTTTCAAGTTTCTTGCGAACGGCTTCAAGATCAGCGTGTGCTTTAGGCATTTCTTCCTGCAGCTGTGCAATTGCATTCGGAGTACGGATACCCGCAACGACGTCTTCACCTTGAGCATTGATCAAGTATTCGCCATAGAATACCTTTTCACCGTTGGCTGGGTCGCGTGTGAATGCAACACCAGTCGCGCAGTCGTCACCCATGTTACCGAAAACCATGGCTTGAACGTTAACTGCAGTGCCCCAAGCAGCAGGGATGCCGTATTTTTGACGATAGAGGATCGCACGCTCATTTTGCCATGAGCTGAAGACCGCACCGACTGAGCCCCAGAGTTGCTCGTAAGCATCTTGAGGGAATGCTGTGCCTGTGCGCTTTTTGATGATCGCTTTGTAACGCTTGATCAATTCTTTGAGGTCGTCGGCGGTGAGTTCGTTATCGAGTTCAACGCCGGCTTCTTCGCGGAGTTTTTCCAAGCAAGCCTCGAATGGGCAGTGGTCGTTTTCGTTTACGGCCTGCACACCCATCACGACATCACCATACATTTGGATGAAGCGGCGGTAGCAATCGTAAGCGAAAGCTTCATTGCCAGATTCGCTGGCGAGCGCTTTCACGGTCTTGTCATTTAGACCAAGGTTGAGGATGGTGTCCATCATACCAGGCATCGATTCACGAGCACCTGAACGAACAGATAGGAGGAGGGGGTTCTTGTCGGCGCCTAGCTTTTTGCCGACTTCCTTTTCGATTTGAGCAACCGAAGCTTTAACTTCCTTCTCTAGAGTCTTGGGGTACTGACGACCATTGTCGTAGAAGTAAGTGCAGACTTCGGTGGTGATGGTGAAACCAGGAGGCACTGGGAGTCCGATACGGGCCATCTCTGCGAGATTGGCTCCCTTACCGCCGAGGAGTTCACGGAGTTTTGAGCTACCATCGGTCTTTTGACCGAAGTCGTAGCTGTATTTTACCGCAGATGCGCTCTTGCGCTTTGCGGCCTTCTTGGTGGCTTTTTTTGCTTTTTTAGCTGGCATAAGATTACGATCTTTTTGTGGACCGAGTTGTTATAACTCTGCTACTAGGGGCAACAGAGTTGAGAAAAGTTTGAGCAAAGACATTTAGCCCTGCCTGTCAATGGATTAGAATCTTTCACTTTAAAGATTGCTATAAGAAGTGTAGGTTAATCGTGCTTTATTAGCAGATTTATCTAAATAAATTAGATTGGAGTTTGCCCGAACGCTATGAAGCTCAATAGGAGTTGAAGTGTAATGACGCAATATTTGGAAGACGATACGAATGAAGCAAACGAAGCGGATACCTTTGAAGGTGAGGGCATGAGCTTTCTTGAACACTTAGAAGATTTTCGTTGGACCGTAGGTCGGAGTCTTTTGGCTTTCATTCTGGGGGTGATTTTAGCAACAATGTTTATCGGTGACATTGCCGAGTTCTTGAAATTTCCGATCGTTCGTGCATACGGATCTGCTGAATTGGCTAACGCTAATTTAATTACGTATCGTCCAATGGGAGTGATCTCTGTTTTTATTCAGATCGCTTTACTTTCGGGGCTCACGCTTTCGATGCCTTTTGTTTTATATTTCTTAGCGGCATTTGTAGCGCCGGGTCTAACAGAGAAGGAGCGCTCAGTATTACGTCCTGCGTGCTTTGCGGCATTCTTACTTTTTATTGCGGGGGTGGCGTTTGCATTTTTTCTAATTTTGCCGCTGACGCTCGCGTTTTCTGTGAGCTTAAATTTATACTTCGGCTTTGATCTACTGTGGGCAGCTTCGGAATACTATAGTATGGTGGTGTGGTTCTCGCTGACGACTGGGGCTTTCTTCCAGTTTCCTTTGATCATAGTGATCTTGGTTTATCTGGGAGTGATTCCAGTTGCAAAGTTGAAGGTGGTCCGTCGCGCGGTCTTTGTCGGCCTAATGGTCTTTTCAGCCTTCTTAACTCCGGGGGGCGACTTTGTCTCCTTGCCACTCACTACGGGCTTTATGTATGGCTTGTATGAGTTAGCGATCTGGGTGGGCACACGGGTTGAGAAGAAAAAGCGCGAGGAAGCGCTGGCTGATCTGGACGATGTGTAGCCTAAACGCAGTTGCTCCTAGCGCTACCGTCGAACTGAGATCGACGGCAGCGCCAAGCCGTCATTGCGCTTCTGGGGTGTGCGCACGAAAAAGGCCGTCCTAATTGGACGGCCTTTGAGGGAAGTTATAAAATGAAGTAAAGCGCGTTTATTTCGTGGCTTCCTTCTTTTGCTTTTTCTGGTCCATCAGTACGACCATGAACATGTGGTAAGCAAACCAGAATACCGCTGCGATGGGCACTGCGGTCAGGCAAGCTTGCAGCTGTGCCACGGTCGCATCTGGTGAGAAAGTGAAAGGAACCAGTAGATACGACATCATGATGTACACAAGAAATGTGAGCACGAGTCCGATGACGATATGCAAGGGTGTGAGCAGTTTTTGATATGCAGCGTTTTCCATTTGAGAATAAAAACAATTCTCCCAGAGCATGCTGTCAAAGCGAAAGTTTTTTTAAATTGCTTTAAAAGATATTTTTTTGGGGGGCGAAGTGATAGAGTTCTCCGCGAGTTTATTCGCCCTCGCGCCGCAATCCCAGTAGGAACTCGCGGTTGCCGTCGGTGCCCTTAATCGGTGAGTCCATGCTGCCGATCAGTTTGGCCCCTGGGAGTTCCTTGAGTGCGAAATCCTTGATTTGTGACAGCACACGCTCGTGAATCGCTGTATCGCGAATGATGCCGCGCCCCGCGTCGACTTCGTGCTTTTCGGCTTCGAATTGTGGTTTGACTAGCGCGATCAGACAGCCGTCTTGTGCTAAAAATTGCCAGACTGCTGGCAGCACTTTAGTCAGCGAGATGAAGGACAGGTCCATCACGATGCGTGGATAGCTGTCGTGGGGGAGGTCACCTATTTGTAAGTGGCGTGCATTGGTTTTTTCTAGATTTGTGACGCGCTCGTCTTGGATTAATTTGTTGTGCATTTGTGCACGGCCGACATCGACGCAGGTGGCACTAATGGCGCCGCGTTGTAGCGAGCAATCGGTAAAGCCGCCAGTGGAAGCACCAACATCGAGGAAGTGTAGACCTTCCATCGAGATTTCAAACTGATTCAGGAAACCTTCCAGCTTTTCGCCGCCTCGGCTCACGAATCGGGGCGGAGCTTCCACCCAAACTTCGCTGTCTTCAGGCAAACTGCGGCCGGGCTTATCGAGGCGCTCGGTGCCGATTTTGACTTTGCCTGCGAGGATTAATGCTTTGGCCTGCGAGCGTGAATCGGCCAGACCTTTGGCGACCAATAGTTCGTCGAGACGGAGTTTACTAACTTTTGCCATAATTTAATCGGGATTGGGCATGTCGCGTTTGACAAATTCGACATCGCTGGAGCGTATGTGCAAGTCGCGCTGTGGGAAAGGAATCTCAATGTTGTGCGCCTTAAATAGATCCCACACTTTTAGTAATACTTGGCTTTTTACACTGCCAACTCCATTGGCGGGATCGCTCAGCCAAAAGCGAAGTTCTAAGTTGATGGAGTTGTCGCCAAATTCTTTGAGTAGACAGACTGGCTTGGGGTCTGCGAGCACGCGTTCGTGTCCTGTTGCGGCATCTAGCATCAACTGAATACACTGGTGGGGATCTGCGTTGTAGGAAACGCCCACCGGCACACGCATGCGCACCAGCTCATCGGTGAAGGACCAGTTGATCACGCGTTGCGTGATTAGATCTTCGTTGGGGATGAGGTGCTCGGTGCCGTCACGTGTAATGACCGAGGCATAGCGTGCACGCAGGTTATTAATCCAGCCGTAGGTGCCGTCGATCTCGATCACGTCGCCGGGCTTGATGGAATTGTCTAGTAAAAGGATGATGCCACTTACAAAATTGGAGACTACTTTTTGTAGTCCGAAGCCTAAACCGAGACCAATGGCGCCACCCAATACCGTGAGCGAAGAAAGGTCGACCCCCATCGAACTCAATGCGATCATGGTGGCTACGAATATGAATACGATCCGGATTATTTTTACAATCAGCACTCGAAGTGAGGCACTGAGGCGGGGCACTGTTTCGATCCTGGCTTCTAAGAGACGTGTCAGTCCCAGGCTGAGCCACATTGTGATGCCAAAGGCGATCAGCCCAGTGATAATGCCCCAGGCTGATATCGAGAGTGTGCCGACTTCGATATGAAAATCCTGCAGGTTTTCGCCGAGACCATTAAGCTGAGCCATCGCGTAACTGCCGGTGATTAGGTAGCCAACCATCGCGACGGAACGAGCCCAAAATGGGTCTTTGATAAAGCTGGTCAGCAAGCCAATCGCAATCCAGAGACCGCCTAAGATTGTAAAAAAACGAACATAGCTAGCGCTGTGTTCTGTGCTGGTGAGGATAAAAAAACAGACCAGGGTGATCAACCAAGTTGTGAGGAAACCTAGGTTTAACTTGATCCAAGAGAGGGGACCCGAGCCTGCCGAGCCTGTCTCACTTTTGAAAATACGCGAAAAAATCAGTAGCGAAAGCCCGACTAGGGCCAATTGCCATAGGTCGTCGGGGTTGAAGTTTCCCGAGGGCAATATCCAGTCGCCCATTTGATAAGTTGTATTCATTGTTAGTATTTAGGCTGTGCAGGATTGTTCTCGCAATCTTTTTGCAAATTTTACAAGGCTGCGCAAGCTTCAGCAGCATGCGTGCGCTCTCATTTTTATTCTTAACACTTTGCCTCCCAGCATGGGGGCAAAATCGTATTGGTACCGGGGCGGTCGAAGCGCTCTATCGCCAACACTGTATGTCGTGTCATGGTGAAAATCTAACTGGAGGCTTGGGCGCATCTTTGCTGGATCCGTCCGCTTGGGAGGTTGTTGGTAAGCGCAGTGGCTTTATCGAATATGTGCAGGCGGGGGATTCAGAAACGGGAATGCCGAGCTTTGGTGAGAGTTTGTCGGTGCCTGAAATTCGCTCGCTTCAAATTTATATAGATGAGATGCGCCAGAAGTCTGATCGCGCCGCTGGCCTTTCTACGGTTGTCAAGGCGGGGGAGATTTATTCGGCTGGCGGCTATCGTTTTCGCTTAGAACCTGTCATTACCGGGCTTACGCTTCCGTGGTCGATTAATTTCCTTTCTTCAACACAAGCGCTCATTACCGAGCGCCAAGGGCAGTTGCGCTTTTGGTCAGAAGGCCAACTCAGTCAGCCGATTGCCGGCACGCCCGAAGTGGCCACTCGAGGGCAGGGCGGACTGCTGGAAGTCGCGGCACATCCGAATTATTCAGAGAATGGGTGGATTTATCTTGGGTATTCGGCAGCGGCTGCTTCCGACTCTAATTACAGTATGACCAAGATCGTGCGCGGCCGAGTTGTGGATCAGCGTTGGCAGGATGAAGAAGTCATCTTTGAGGTGCCGGCTGAGTTGCATCGCAGCTCGGGTGTTCACTTCGGCACGCGCTTTGTTTTTCAAGATGGCTATCTATACTTCAGTATCGGTGACCGCGGTGCGCAGGATCAGGCGCAAGATTTAACGCGGCCGAATGGGAAAATTCATCGTATCCACGATGACGGACGGGTGCCGCGCGACAACCCATTCGTCGAAACTGCGGATGCATATCCCTCCATCTGGACCTATGGGAATCGCAATGCCCAAGGCTTGGATGCGCATCCTGAAACGGGTGTAATTTTCGAATCTGAGCACGGCCCTCGCGGAGGCGATGAAATTAATCGGATCCAGAGAGGGCGTAATTATGGCTGGCCGGTGATTACTTATGGTATGAACTACAATGGTAAGCCGATCACTGGGCAAACCGCTGCTCCTGGCATGGAGCAACCCTTACATTATTGGACGCCGTCGATTGCGGTTTGCGGTATCGACTTTTATGAGGGCGATCAATTCCCCGCATGGAAGCATAATCTCTTTGCGGGTGGACTCGCTTCGCAAGAGTTGCATCGTCTAGTGATCACAGAAAATAGCGTCGTGAGCGATGAGGTGATCTTACAGGGGGAGGGGCGCATTCGGGATGTTGCGAGTGGCCCCGATGGTTATCTCTATCTCGTTCTCAACGGACCCGACCGAGTGGTTCGACTCGTGCCTATTCAAGAATGAAAGTTTCCAAGATCATTTTAATCAGCCCGGATCAAGAGTTGCATGCACGCATGCTGGCCGAGCGATTTTCACTCGCATTATTAGACGCTACCGATCTGGCCGATGCTAAGCCGCGGCAGGTCGATCGCTATCTGCGCAATCAGATCGATCCAGGTCGTGCGGAGCTTTGCTATTTTTTTCTTTTTACGCGGACGGGGCTTTCGCTGGTTCAAGTCGATGCGGGCAGTTTGCTCCGTATTAAAGCCGACTTTTATAGTCCGACCGTAGACTATCGCCGCCGCAAGGGGGGCGGCAAGGGGCAGATGATCGCTAAAGCGGTAGGGCTCCAGGGCGGTCCAGCTCCTTCAGTATTTGACGCGACTGCGGGCTTGGGGGGCGATGCTTTTGTACTGGCGAGTTTGGGCTGTTCGTTGAGCATGACCGAGCGTGTGCCTGAAGTGCGTAGCTTACTTGCCGATGGCATGCGCGTTGCGTGCGAGTGGGGCGAGGTTAACGATATTTCTTTGGTTGAAATACTCGCTCGCATGCAGCTCATCGACTCAGACGCGGCCACCCATTTACAAGCGCTGGAGGATGTTGCACGACCAGATGTGGTTTACCTCGATCCCATGTTTCCCGTTCGCAACAAGAGCGCTCAAGTTAAAAAGGAGATGCATGTCTTTCATCAACTCGTCGGTATTGATTCCGACGCCGACGGCTTACTGGAGCTCGCGCGCGCCAAAGCGCTCAAGCGGGTCGTGGTTAAAAGGCCACGGGTCGCTCCCCGGCTCGCGCAGGCTAAGCCAAGCTATAGCTTGGAGGGCAAAAGTAATCGTTTTGATATCTACGTCTGTGGGTGAATTAGATTCTTTTTGTCGCTGAACGCCTATTGACCTTGCTGGAGCTAGCCCCATCGTGCCGTCTCAACAATTTTGCATATGAAGTCATCCACCAATCCCGCTAAAGAAGTTTACAAGCAATTACGCACCGAATCGTGGGAGACTTTGTGGGAGCTCGAAGTGCCTCTCTTTAATGCTGGCAGCTCCGAGTTGCGTCTCGCCCGTGTGGGCCTGATACGGGCGATCGGCGTTGTCGCACTGGAAAAAGCGACCCAAGCACAACGTCAGCAAGCGCGTGAGTGGTTGACGAGCTTACTGCAAGATCCAGAAGAAAAAATACGTCGTTACGCTTTGAATGCCTTGCCCAAGCTCGGGGAACGCAGTCAAAGCGAAAAGGCCGTGCTGGAACTCTTGGACCAGCCAAAAGCAGCACGTGGCGAGCGCGAGGTTAAAAACCTGGGTCAAACACTCAGCAAAATTGGAGGCGAAGCGACTTTAAAAAAGCTGGCAGAGCTACACGGTGAGCACGAAGCACTGCACGTTGCCGAGCAAAAAATTAAAGCGCAACTCGCTCGTAAAGAGACTCCCGCCAGTATTCGTTTAGATGCTAAGATTAAGGAAACCCGCAAGTTGCGCATCCATTTGCGCACGCGCCGCGGTACGGAGCTCTTGTTGCGGGATGAACTGCTAGCACACCCCAAACTTAAAAGTCGGTTCAAGATCGTTCGCACCAGCCCAGGCTGCGTGGCGCTTGCTGCCCTGCGGCCTTTCACATTGGCGGAGCTCTATCAACTACGCTGCTTCGGCTCGGTCAATTTCGTGCTCGGAGTCGTGCCTGATGGCGAAGCTCAACATACCGAGGCCATGGCTAAGGTGATCGCCTCCGAGTCGACGCAGCTGCTTTGCCGCAAACTGACCGAAGGGCAGCCTCGCTATCGTCTCCAGTTTATGCGCACCAAGGTGCCGCCGCGCAAAGTGCAGGCCATCGTCAATGCGGCCTTTGCGCTTTGCCCCGAACTCCTTAACGATCCACGAAAGTCTCCATGGGCGGTCGAAATCTTTCCAGAGAAAGTCGGACAATCGGTCGAACTGCGCCCCCGTGTTTTGCCTGATCCTCGTTTTAGCTACCGTGTCGACGATGTGCCTGCTTCCACGCATCCGCCACTAGCTGCAGCCATGGCTCAAATGGCAGGCATTCAAAGCGATGAAATTATCTGGGACCCGTTTTGTGGTTCAGGCTTGGAACTGATCGAGTGTGCTCGCTTGAACAGCGCAGCTTCAATCATTGCCAATGATATCGATGGGCCCGCGATCGAGATCGCTCGCAAAAATTTCGAATCTGCCGGCATCTCGAGCGATCGCATCGCGCTCAGCCGCGGCGACTTTCGTAACTATGTAAAAGTCACTGGCATCCAGCCAGCTAGTGTCAGTCTGATCATCGCGAATCCTCCCTTGGGGCGACGCGTGCGAATCGAAGATTAAAAAGGTCTGATTAGCGAGTTTTACCAAATCGCGGCAAAGACTTTGCGCCCCGGCGGCCGCCTTGTTTTTATCAATCCACTCAAATTGGAAAGCCCGGCTCCATCATTAAGGCTCGAAGCGCGCCACCGGGTCGACCTCGGCGGCTTCGACTGCCGCGTTGAGCACTGGGTCAAAGCTGCGGCGCCTAGCGCATAGCTGACGAGCTGCCTTGAGTATTTCGAACGGGTAAATACGCTTCTTTGATCGCTCAAGAGCTCCTTATTTTACAAGCTTTTGAATCGTTTGATGCAGCAAAACCGGGTCGACGGGTTTGCTGATATAGGCATTGATGCCAAAGCTGACACTCGCGCTCTGGGCGAGCGAGCAGACCTCTGCAGTGACTGCAATAATCGGTGTTTTTTGATTCGGATTGTCACTGCTGCGAATGAGTTTAGATGCTTCTAAGCCACTGACTCGGGGCATCGCCAAATCCATTAAGATCGCATCATAATGAGTCTCCTGACAGTAATCAATTGCTTGCTGCCCGTTGTGCGCGCTGGTGGTGGTGCAGCCGTAAGATCTTGCCAGTGTTTGGATTAAGAAGAGGTTGTCTTCGTTGTCTTCGCACACGAGTAGGTGGCAGGGGGCCAAACTTTCATATTTTGGTCGGGTAGAACTCATTACTCGTTACTTATGATACAAGCACTCGCGGAAGGGCAAGACTACAAGCACACTAATTCAGTTTTGGCATAAACTCTACTTTTTTATTTTGTGCCCTTGCCTGTGAGCGTGCGTTCCGTTTCAAAGATAGGCATTATGTCCGAAACACCACATATTGACATTGATTACGTCGCCAACTTAGCGCGTCTGGATATGACCGACGCAGAGAAAGCCAAGCTGGGAACTCAGCTGGATGACATCCTGGGCTACTTTGATAAGCTCAACGCTGTGGACGTCGATGGCGTCGAGCCGATGGCTCACGCGCACCGCGTATTCAATGTCTGGCGCGAAGGCGACCAGCCCGGCGAAACCTACGCGCCCGAGGTGCTGACTAAAATGGCCCCCGAGTCGCGCGACAACCAAGTCGTCGTTCCCAAAGTCGTCGAATAAATGCAGGTATTCTTCGCCATTATTTATTAGTCATTATTCATCCATAGAATGTCCGACCTTCATTTCAAAACCATTTCTGAACTTGCTGCTATGTTGGCAGCGGGTGAAACTACATCCGTCGAAATCACCCAAGCGGTGATCGATCGCACCGCTGCGGTCGACGCACAGGTGAAAGCCTTTCTCTCCACCGATGCGGAGGATGCACTGGCCCAGGCCAAGGCGTCCGACGAGCGTCGCGCGGCGGGCGAGGCTCTTGGCCCGCTCGATGGCATTCCGATCGGTATCAAAGACACGCTGGCGGTCAAAGACCAGCCCCTACGCTGCGCCTCCAAGATGCTGGAGAACTACGTGTCTCCCTACGATGCGACTTGTATTGTCAAACTGCGTGAAGCGGGTGCCGTCATCTGGGGCCGCCTGAATATGGACGAGTTTGCCATGGGTTCCTCGACCGAGAACTCGGCCTATCAAACCACCGCCAATCCCTGGAACCTGGAAACCATCCCCGGCGGTTCCTCTGGTGGCAGCGCTGCCGCGATGGCAGCAGGGGAGGCGATCGCCACTCTCGGCACGGATACCGGTGGCTCTATTCGTCAACCCGCCGCGCTCTGTGGTGTGGTCGGCATGAAGCCTACTTACGGACTCATTTCGCGCTACGGCCTGGTCGCTTTCGCGTCCTCGCTCGATCAAGTCGGCCCCTTTGCTCGCACGGTTGAAGACGCCGCCATCCTGATGGAAGCGATGCTCGGCAAGGACGATCTCGATTCCACTTCGATCGCACCGCAGGGGGAAACCAATTACGCCGCAGCACTCAAAGAAAAGAAGGGCCCTTGGAAACTCGGCGTGCCGCAGGAATTCTTCGGCGAAGGCATCGACCCCGAAGTGAAGGCCAATATCGAAAAAGCCATCGACTGGTATAAGAGCCAAGGCTGTGAAATCGTAGACATTTCTTTGCCGCACTCTGAGCTAGCGGTGCCGGTTTACTACATCGTCGCGACTGCTGAAGCCTCCTCCAACTTGGCCCGATTCGACGGTGTGCGCTACAGCCACCGCAGCGAAGAGGCCAAGGACGCCATGACACTGTTCACCAAGAGCCGTGGCGAAGGCTTCGGCGACGAAGTCAAGCGCCGCATCATTCTCGGCACCTACGTGCTCAGTTCCGGTTACTACGACGCCTATTATTTGCGCGCGCAGAAAGTGCGTCGCTTGATACTCAGCGATTTCGAAAAAGCCTTCGAACAAGTCGACGCCATTCTGACGCCCACCTCGCCGACGCCCGCCTTCAAACGCGGCGAGCGCGCCGACGATCCACTCGCCATGTATTTGAGCGATGTCTACACCATCTCGGTCAATCTCGCCGGTCTGCCCGCGATTTCCGTGCCCAGCGGATTCACCAAAAGCGGCCTGCCGATCGGCCTGCAAGTCATCGGCAAAGCCTTCGGCGAAGCCGACATGTTCGCCGTTGCCAACGCCTTCGAAAAAGCCCACGACTACGCGCAGCAAACACCAACTTTATAATTCAAAAGTATGAGTGATGACAGAATGATTATTCATCAGTCATCACTCATCAGTTATTTATTATCATGCAATACGAAGCAGTCATCGGACTTGAAATTCACGTTCAAATCAAAACCCGCACGAAAATGTTCACCGCGGCACCTTACGAATATGGCGCCGCGCCGAACACACTGACCGACGCCGTCGTGCTTGGCCTCCCAGGCACCTTGCCGGTGCTTAACCACACCGCGATCGAGAAGTGTGCCAAGCTCGGCCTGATGCTTGGCTGCGAGATCGCGGAGGTCTGCAAGTGGGATCGTAAAAACTATTTCTATCCCGACTCGCCGAAGAACTACCAGCTCACGCAAAACGAAGAGCCCCTCTGCATCGGCGGTAAGGTCGAGATCGAACTGCCCGGCCCGTCGCGCAATGTCGAAGGCGAGCACCGCTGGGTTGCGCTCAATCGTATTCACCTCGAAGAAGACCCCGGCAAGCTCACCCACGAAGCATTCGAAACCGTGATTGATTTTAACCGCGCCGGCGTGCCGCTGGCCGAGATCGTGACCGAGCCCGACATGAGCTCCTCCGCCGAGGCCGTCGCGTTCCTTAACTGCCTGCGCAACATGATCGTCTATGCGGGTATCTCTGACTGCGACATGGAGAAGGGCCAACTGCGTTGCGACGCCAACGTCTCCCTACGTCCCGTCGGTTCCGACAAGCTCGGCACCCGTACCGAGATGAAAAACCTCAACTCCATCTCCAACGTCAAGGCCGCGATCGAATACGAGATCGAGCGCCAGACCGAGATCCTTGAAGAGGGCGGCAGCATCACCCAAGAAACCCGCCGCTGGGAAGTCGAGAGCGGCACCAGCTTCTCCCTGCGCAGCAAAGAAGAGGCCCACGACTACCGCTATTTCCCAGACCCCGATTTGATGCCCGTGCAAATGGACCGCGCCCGCGTGGCCGAGCTCGAAGCCGAGCTGCCCGAGCGCCCATTGGACAAACAACGCCGCTATCAAGAAGAGCTGGGCTTGCCGTTTACGATTACTTCCGTGCTCTGTGTGGACCGCGAACTGAGCGAATTCTTTGAAGAAGCCCTCAAGACGCATAACGCGCCCAAGCAAATCGCCAACTACATCACCAACGACTTGCTCCGCGAGCTTTCCGCCGTCTCCGAGCATGGTGAATCCGCGCATTCCGTCAGCCAGTCAAAGCTCACGCCGGCGCACATCGGTACCTTAGCCAAGATCATCGACGAAGGCGTCATCTCCAAACAGATCGGCAAAGAAGTCTTCACCGAAATGTTCGCCACCGGCGAGATGCCCGACGCCATCGTCGAGAAGAAAGGCCTTAAGCAAAGCAACGACACCGGCGAGATCGAAGCCCTCTGCCGCGAAGCCATCGCCGGCAACGCCAAAGCCGTCGGCCAGTTTAAGGACGGCAACGAAAAGGCACTCAACGCTTTGAAAGGCCCCGTCATGAAAGCCACCAAAGGCAAAGCGAATCCTAAGATGTTGGATGAGCTACTCAAGAAGCTGATCGAAGAAGGCGAGTGAACATCGAACTTCGAACGTCCAATTTTGAATGAGGAAAATGCGCTGCCAGTAGGGGCGTCACTTGTGACAATGCCATTGCATATTAAAAATATGATAAGCCAGCAACAATATCTGTACTTTGACTGAACAGGATCTGTTCGCGCAATGCGAAATTACGCACCTCATTTTCGTTGATGTCGCCGCTGAGTGCACGTTGAGATGCTTCAATACTGCGATGCGCATGTCCGCGGTAGTCTGGGCGTTGCAATAACTTCGCGAGTAAAGGAGCCATTTCCGCGATCGGGTGGCGTGCGTAGAGTTGCTCACAGGCCATGGTGATTGCTCGGATATGTGAGAACTCGGTGCTTGCTGGTAGAGCCTCGATCATCGGTAGGATACAGCTCCATGCCGATGCGTCACCGCAGGTGCCGAGGCAGACCAATAGGCTGTCGAGTTCGGACATGTTGCGTCCAAATTGGTGCATGCCTTGAAACTGCCAGCCACTATCCCAACCACGTTTTGAGATTTCTGCCATTAATTCCTCTTGTCCTGTCGCATCGCCTAGTATGGCTAAGGTTTGCGCATAACGTATGCTCTGTTCCGTGTGTTGACCACGAATTGCAGCATATGCTTGCGCGACTAAACGGCGACTGCGTTCGCCTTCGTTGAGCATGAGTGACACGCCTGATAATTTATCCCAATCATTCGCAACAGCTGCTTCAAGTGTAGTCTCGTCGACCGGAAAACTATCTTCATCTGTGAGCACGCGTTCTGGCAATCCGCCGATATCGATCAAGTGCTTTTGCACGGTCGCAAGGTCGGTCGAACGCACTGGTTTGTGTGATAGGGCCGATTGTGCCGCAATGAATCCCGCGGCATAGCCTTGGTTTTGCACATCTGACTGCATGCGAATCACTGGAAGTGCGTCGCGATGGGCACTGATGCCCAGACCAGTGACTAGCACGCCGTCGAGACCTTGAGGCAGCATACAACCAAATGGGATGTCTGCCCATATTTGTTCCATGTCAGGTGCCACCAGCATGAAGACCGGATCGACGGTGAAGCCGTGCGAATCAAAATTGGATTTTGCAATGCAGACCGTATCGGGGAAGCGCCGATTGAATAACATATCAACCGGTGCAAGCGAGAAGTCGCCGATGATCTGGCGGCGCTCACGAGAATCGACTAATTCACCACAGTCAAAGTCGTCTTTAAACTTAAGTTTCGAACTCGCAAAAAAAGCAGTCGCATCGACCACATCGGTATCATCCGAGAAGCTGTGGTCCGAGTTGTGGTATTCACGGCCGGGCTTCATGCCCGCGAGTCCTGTGCCTTGCACCGCAACGTGCTCCTTGCCGATGACAGCTGTCGGAGCGCCGGACGCGGCAGGGATGTCCGCACAACCCGTGCTATCGACGACACAGCCTGCTTTGACTAGACCGTAACCATATGGGCCAGCGACGACGAGTCCGACGACGCGTGAATCTTCGACGACAGTGCCGACGCAGAGTGTATTCAACCAATAGATACAGCCTTCCTCGTATCCAGTCTTGTGGAACCATTCGCTCTTTGCGGCGGCTGACCAAGCTTCGGTAGAGTTTTTGAACGTGTCATCGTGTTCCAATGCATTGACGCCTTGATCGATTTCGGCTGTGAAGCCGACACGATTGCCGTGACAGTATTTAGCGATTTGCCCCATGGTGCCGACACCACCGAGACCAGAAGTGACCTCGACGTCCAGCATTTGAGCGCCGGCACGCGCCGAGCTAATTGCAGCGGGTGCACCACCGGTCCCGCCGCCAGCGACGATCACATCGAAGGCACCCAACATGGGAAGCTTCGAGGCATCAAACTTAACCAGTCGCTCACTGGTGGAGCCTGGGCGCAAGCCATCGCTCAAGGTGCACATCGTGCCCGATTGGATCGGAGTGGCACCCGCGCAGCTGACGGATAATTCCGTGTCGATGGCTGCGGGGAGTTGCGCACAGACTTCACTGGCTAGTGATTCACTGATAGCCATGGCAGTGATTGGATTTGAAAAGACGGATTGCGCATCGTCTGTCAGGCGGATGGATTCGGTCAGTGCGAATAAGCCGACTTCAATTGATAGTTCCGCAGCATTCGGCAGGCGATCGGAAGTCGTAGGAATTGCGGTGAGTGTCGTTTGATGGCGATATTCGCCTGGCACCCAGCAGCGTTCGACTGCCGAGCTATAGGCACGGGCACGTTCGGCGGGACTGCCTGCGCCAAAATCAACTTCGAGTTGGTAGCGGTTGGCGCTCAAGGTATAGTCGTCTGCGAGAGCGAATTGCCGGTGGCCTGTTCTGGCCAAAACCGATAAGCAGCGCAGATGTCTTCACCGAGGTAGGCGCGTGGTGCGACGAGATAGACGCTGCGTCCCTGCTTTTTAGCAGAGAGGGCAAAGGATACCGCTTGGCTAGTGCCTCCGATGATGAGGACGTCCACGTTGGCAACTGAAGGAAATTTTTGAATGGGAGAGAGGTTGATTGCATACATCAACCTAAAGCGGGAAGCGCCTGAAACAATATGTTTAAGATATACAGAACTCGCATAAAATAGTATATTTTGCTCATTATGGCAATTTTGACAGAAACCGAGTATCATTATGAGATAGGACTAACTTACGATGGGGCGGTGGTTCCTGAGTCTCGTAAGCTGCAGGATCATATGGACTTGAGGTATTTAAGCTGGTATCTGCGGGCGGGTAGTGTGGAAGTTAAGACCGAGGCAGGGACGTTACGGGTCGAGCCAGGGGAATGGGTCTTTATGGACCCGCTGACGACACGTTCGCACATTTTTTCGAAAGATGCGGAATTGATTTCGATCCGCTTTGGGCTCAATTGGCGAGGCTTAAGTTTTATTCCACCACGACTCGCGCCGAGGGTGTATCGCTCTGCCGACGATGCCGAACTCCTGCGCAGTGCCGAAGCCCTGTGTGCCTTTGAAGCCGGCACGGACTTAGACTGTCAGTCACTGCTGTCGACGCAGTGCCTGCGCAGTCGGTGTTTTTCAGATTGGCTGTATCATTGGCATTTGACCCGAGAAGCGATGGGAGGTGTCACGCCGATCTCGATGGACCATCGTGTCCTTGAGATTATGTCCCGCATCGGGCAAAATCCCGGTCTCGGCTTAATTGATTACGAGGAATTACGCCGTGCAGTCGGTTTATCGAAGGCACAGGTAAACCGAATTTTCAAAACAGCAACTGGACTGACCCCGCGTCAGTGGTCAGACGTTCATATTATGAAAGCCGCAGTGGAGTGGATTAAGGCTGAGCAACTGTCGGTGAAGGAGATCGCCGCGAAACTTCATTTCCACGATGCCTCCCATTTTATTAAATGGTTTCGAAAGCGGGCGGGATGCACGCCCAACACCTGGCGCTCCAGGAGCGGGCGTATATAGCTCGATCCTCTATCATTGTCAGCGCTTCGTAAAAACTCGGCGATGTCACGAAGGTTTTTGCTCCGTGACTTGATCCACCCGTCGGCACGGTGCGTGCTTGGGAGCCGGGGCGCCGTCAACCGCCTCCGAGCGCGAAGTTCCTGATGCGTGTCGCGACGTAATACTTCGAGCAAGTTTTAGAATGTGCCAAAGAGCAAGGTGTGTACAGGAGCACTACGCGAGGCGTGAGCGAAAATACACTGGTGTTTTTGACGAATTAGAGCATTTGCTGAAAGGTAAGTAACATTCTCATGCTCAACATCGCCGAGCCCTTGCCGTCAGGCCCTCTCAATTATATCACTTATGAATGATTTTACTCAACGCCGCGCCGGACTTCTCTTCGGCAGTTTTACCGCCGATGCACTTTCCCTAGGGGTGCATTGGATTTATGACACCGCTGAACTGTCGCAGAAGCTTGGATACGTTTCCGACTATCATGCCCCCGGTTTTGACTCCTATCATCCCAAGAAAAAGGCGGGCGAGCAAAGCCACGTCGGTGATCAAGCACTCTGGCTTGCAATCTCCTTGCAGAAAAATAAAAAGTGGGATGCCACCAGTTTTATGCAGGACTGGTTAATTATGTGGGCGAGCTATGGCGACTATTTCGATCACGCCACCAAGACGACCTTGCAGAACATTGAAGATGGTAAGCCCGCCACCGCAGCCGCCAGCGATTCCGCGGAACTGGCTGGCGCCGCGAGGATCGCGCCGCTACTGGCCTACCTGGCCGACCAGCCCGAAGCCGAAGTTGTCACCGCATGTGTCGAACAGACATTTCTGACCCACGGCAGTGAGCCCTCTCAGGAGGCCGCCGCCTTTCTCGCCATCGCTGGATATCGACTGATGCACGGCGCAGATTTGAAAGACACCTTAAAAGCCACCGCACCCAGCTGGGCCTTGCAAAAAGCCGAGAGCGTGCTCGAGCTGGATGCTGTCGAGGCGGTCGCTCAACTCGGACAATCCTGCCCCATCGAGTCGGCGCTCTCCGCAGTCATCTATCTAGCACTTAAGCACGGCGACGACTTGCCCAAAGCATTTTGCGAAAACGCTATGGCCGGAGGCGACAACTGCGCTCGAGGACTCACGCTTGGCTTGCTACTAGGAGCCAGTCATGGAGTCCGAGCCATCCCCGATGAATGGATCAGCAAGCTCTCGAGCGGCTTACCATTGAGTCAACTCATATAAGCTTTCGAGTCGGGGGCAATCATTTCGCCCAGTCTGATTTGTAAAGTGTTGTGGCGTGCAGATTTATCAAACGTTTAGAGCCCTTCGCGGGTTCCCCCTTTAGTCTTTGCGGGGGAACCCGCTGCTACCTCTAGCTTCTACGACGACTATTTCTCCCATGCAAATCTTTGGAAGGGCGCGTCCACTGGAGTTTCCGCAATGTGGTTCACGTAGTTGCTCATCACTTTTTGTGAAAGACCTAGCACGATTTCGAACAACTGACGCTGTGCATAGCCCGCATCATAGAAACGCTGGGTTTCCTCCTCACTGATTTGTCCGCGACCGCGCACCATGGCGAGCGTGGTGTCGTGCAAGACTTGCAGCTTTTCATTGGGCATTGCCGTGCGGTTTCTGAGCGCTTCCGTTATTGCGGAATCCACGCCCATCGAATTCGCGATGAAGCTGTGAGCTGGCACGCAGTAGTGGCACTCGTGCTCCACGTTAATCGTCTGCCATACGACCGTGAGCTCATCCTTGTCGAAGGACGAATTTTGAAACAATTTGTGTAGCACTTGGTAGCCTTTTATACCTATTCCGGTAATTCGTATGTGATGGCCAACTCCAAGCAGCGAGGTCTTCTGAGTATGGAAGCGAGTCGCAACCGGGTTGCCAATCCCGGGGTGTATGCCAAATTAAAAAATCCGAGTCGTACCATCATGGTTTTTGAGCAAACCGTTCGAGCCAGCGAGGCCGGGTATACCGATCCATCGAGAAGTTGGTATCGGGATAGCTGGCATCACGATGACGTTAGTAATATCCTTATGGCCGACGGACATGTGGAAACCTTTGAACGAGCGAAACTCGATGCCTACCCGCACCCGCTGAATCCTGAGGGGTACACCTGGGGTTGGTCCTATTATTCCGGGGGAGACTGATCGAACTGCGGCATCCATATGTCGCTTCTGTGCAGAGGCTGCCTGGATTTTCGCCTTCGTTCGGCCAAATAGATGTGCCAATGCTTACCGAGCATATCGAGTGTGGCCGGACCGATCTTTGATACGCCGCGGACTGATGCTGTAGCATTGCTTAAAGGCGCGCGTAAAACTATTCGCGTCGGCAAAGCCACATTGGCGCGCGATTTCGCTGATCGGAGCGTAGGAGACACAGAGCAAGTCCTTGGCGCGTTTCATACGCAGTTGGGAGCAGTATTGTCCCGGGCTGATGCCATAGGCTTCTTTGAATCGACGGCTGATGTGTTCTCGACTGATTCCGATATGAGACGCCATGTCCTCCTGGGAAAAGGGGCGGTGATAGTTGCTGAGGATGTACTCATGTGACTGGCGGGCAATGTCCAGTGTTGCGCTCTCGGTGTCGGTGAGACGATAGCAGGCCATGAGTAAGGTATAGGCTAAAGTGGATTCGTGAAAGCGGTCTTCAAAAGAGCGATGTTGATAGTGGTCGATAATCGTTTGTAATAAACGGCTGGCTCGACTGCCGTCGGGCATGGACAGTTTGCGCCCGGCATGGCTGATCAGCCCGTGAAAGAGTTCTGGTGCGGACTCTCCACTAATACAGACCCACTGGTTCTCGTAGGGGAGTTCACTGTCATTGGGCAAGCCGTAGCACGTGTCCTCTCCATGCTGAAAGAGAATGGCTTCACCCGCCTGCGCGATATGACGTGTCTCCTGGTCGTCCAAATAAGCCACACCTCTGCGCGTTCGTTGGATGACGCATGCGATAGGAGTTTGGGAGCGCGTATGGTTGTCGTAGAAATAACCGTGATCGTGTACCGTATCGGAACTGGCGTAGAGAATGGAGAGGAGAGGGAGCGTCATAGAGTAGATCACAAATTGCATAATAGTTATCACAAAGCAAACCTTGATGTTCGGTGTTGTTTCTACTGTTTTTGATCACCACACCCCGATCTGATTGAAGATCTAAACCATGTTGAAACCTAATAATGAGCTGTAAAATTACACTGATTGGCGCAGGGTCTGTTGTCTTTGCCAAAACTTTGATTGGCGACATTCTGCAATTTCCGGAATTATCAGATGCCACGATTTGCCTGATGGACATCGATGCCGACCGCCTGCGGGTGGCCGATGTAATGATGAAGCGGATGGCCGGTAAACTCGGGGTCAACGCGAAGATTGTGTCGACCCTGGATCGGCGCGAAGCGATCAAGGGGGCGAAGTACGTGATTTGTACGGTGCAGGTGGGCGGCTACAAGCCATCGACCGTGGTGGACTTTGAGATTCCTAAAAAATACGGCCTACGTCAGACGATCGCGGATACACTGGGGATCGGCGGCATCTTTCGCGGTTTGCGAACGATTCCCGTGCTCGTCGGGATTGCGCAAGAGATTGAACAGCTCGCGCATCCGGATTGCCTATTGCTCAACTACACCAATCCGATGGCGATGAATTGCTGGGCGATTGATGAAGCAGTTGGCATTCCCCATGTGGGTTTGTGTCATTCGGTCTTCGGCACCGCGCGTATGTTGGCTTCACATGCCAAACTTCGTTATGATGATGTTTCATATCTAGTCGCCGGCGTCAACCACATGGCCTTCTTCCTTAAGTTTCAATACAAAGGGCAGGACGCATACCCATTGCTCTTTAAGGTACTCAACGATCCCTCGCGAAACTACGAACTCGTGCGTTATGAAATGATGCGTCGCCTCGGCTACTTCGTCACTGAATCCAGCGAGCACCAGGCAGAATATGTGCCACACTTCATCCATTTCGGTGACGAGCTCGTGGATCGCTACAAGATCCCGCTGGATGAGTACATCCGCCGTTGCGAAGCCATCATGTCTTCATGGAAGGATACTGAAGCTAAATTGATCGGGGAGCATGGGGATATTGAGGTGAAAGAGCAGTCGCATGAATACGGCTCATTCATCATACATTCCAGAGAGACCAACACGCCGCGCACGGTCTATGGTAATGTTCCGAATCGAGGGATTATAGATAATTTGCAAGACGGCTGTTGTGTTGAGGTACCCTGCTTGGTGGATGGCACTGGCCTGAATCCGGTTCAAATCGGCGAGCTGCCGCCACAGTTGGCCGCCATTTGCATGACAAATGTCAACGTGCAGCGCCTCACCGTAACCGCGGCCTTGAGCGGTCAGCGTGAAAGTATCTACCATGCCGCCATGGCCGACCCGCACACGGCGGCGACACTACCACTGGATAAGATTTGGGCGATGTGTGATGAGCTCATAGAGCAGCACCAAAAAGATGGATATCTAGGTGATTTTGCCCCAGTTATCTCGGGGACGGGGCGTGCGTTCGCCGGTGTTGGGGATCGCCTGATTGCCAGGGCGCAGGCCAGCGGAGCGCAGCTTGACACCGCGGGCAGCGAGCTTCAATTGGAGATCCAGGTTGAAAATCCGAATACGGAGACCAAGCAAGTCACTCTACAGATCGTGCCAGCCAGTGCTGCGATCGTATTTGAGAACACTGAAGTGACGATCGAAGTGTCCCCGGAATCGACACAGAGCCTGAAGGTGAATGGCAGGCTACAAGCGGCCATCACAGAGACGACCAATATCGACTTGGAGACGGATGCGGGGGGCATCCTGTTAATTGGAACGAGATTGATTCCTCGTGACCACATCGAGGTCAAGGAAGATGGCTATTGTCATTTTGATATGTCGCTATCCGGCTTCCCTTGTGCCTCCGGTAAAATGCGACGAAAAGGCGAGCAGCTTGAATTAGAACTGGAAGTTCAAGATTCAAACCCGAAGCCTTGTTTGGATCGTCCGCGGCAAGGCTCCTTTATACAGATATTCTTTTCAGACCCGGACGGTGGGCCCATCATGGGATTGCAATTATTGCCCAATGTGGGGAAGGATTGTAAACTTGAAGTATTTGGAGGGAATACACTGATTGCGCAGAATGACTATCAGTATACACAAACTAAATTGAATTATAGTCTGAAGGCTCACATTCCATTGGCCGACATCCGAATAGCAGCAAGCGGCCCCTTCTTGATGGATGCCCGTGCCTTTCTGGAATCACTGGGAGATGCGCACTCTGGAGGTAACGCCAGCCTAAGTGGTGAGGGCGAGTCTCAACGATACAACGATCGAGCCTTCTTGCTCAACTGCTAGTCTTTGGGGGTGCGCCATTGACGCAGTTTACATGAGCCGATAGTGCTCTACGAAGCGCCCCCTTCAGACTTAGTGCCCGCTGAAATCAAAGGCTTTGTTGAATGGTTTAATACAAGTCGCGATCAAATCCGTCATGCACCGATACGCGCAGGGCTGGCTCACCTATATTTTGAGTCGATCCATCCTTTCGAGGATGGCAATGGTCGGGTCGGGCGCGCAGTGGCAGAAAAGGCCTTGCTTTAGGGAGCAGGGCGTCCGTTGTTAATGAGTCTTTCTCAGGCAATTGAAGCCGACAAAACGAGTTATTATACGGCATTGCAACGCGCACAACGCAGCAACGAGGTGACCGACTGGCTACGTTACTTTGTCGATCTGCTGTTGCGAGCCTTAGACGAATCGCAGGCGCGCATCGACTTTGTACTGAAGAAGGTCCGATTCTTTGACCGATACCGCGAAGCACTTTCGGAGCGTCAACTTAAAGTCATTCGGCGGATGCTGGACGCAGGGCCAAGTAGTTTCGAAGGTGGCGTCAACGCAAGTAAGTATCAGCGACTCACCGGTGTCTCGAAACCAACCGCGACCCGCGACCTGCAGGAGCTCTTGCAACAGGGAGTGCTCACCTCGATCGGAGGCGGACGCAGCACCCGCTATGGAGTGAACCTTTGATCCGCCCGTTCGGAACCGTCAACACTTCGAGCAGCTGTGGGGCTGGAGCTACCGCTTTGAGGCTTACGTCCCCACATCCAAACGTGAGCGGGGCTACTATGCCATGCCATTACTCTGGCAGGAAAATGTAATCGCTTGGGCGAACGCCAAGGTGATCGACGAGCGGCTCCAGATAGAGATCGGATACGTCAGTGAAGCCGCAAGCCCATTGAAATTTCGCCCTGCACTGGAAACCTAAGTCGAGGCGATGACGATTTTCCTGGGTTTGGAAAGTGGCTTGGACATTGGATTTTAGCTCGAACTGATAGCTGTTGTTACGGGGAGATTTTTAGATCCTACGTTTGGCCGCTTTTTCATATTTATCTAGTATTGGTTGATGACTTTGTCGTATTCGGAATGTGACCCGACCCAAGTTGGCTTGAGGCCGTGGTTAGCTTGTTCACAGAGCACTCGGTAGTGTTTGCCTATTTTGAGTGAGTAGATTCGTTGACCGCTCCGTTTTAGGCGTCCAATAAAGGCTCCATCAAGTTCACGAAGCGGTGTGCCACCCTGTAGTGCTTTGATGACTTTCGTCACATCAGATTGCACATTTTTAGGAAGCCGGTGTAAGCGTTTATGAAAACGTGACATGGCTGTATGGGGCTAATAGTTGCGGGTGCGTTCTAGGAACAGATCCGCATCGCATTGAACCTGATTCCAGGCCTGCTCGATGCCAACTTCTAGTATCGAGTCGCTGTAGCGTTGGTAGCCTTCAGCACTGTCAAAGAAGCGTCCATCAGGCGAGATCATGGCATAGGACCCACGCATGAGTTCTTCGGGTTCAGCGCATAGTGCAGAACCCACATTGAGATGACGCTCAATGAAACTATCGTATTCTTTGCGTGATACTTTCCAGTGCTCTGCACCCTTGCAGTTTTGGCCACGGACTACCATTGCCTGAAATACCTTCCAGCGCGAAGGGTTTGTCTTACGGATGAAATCAGTGAAGTCTTCGTTTACGTTGTGCTGCGTAATCGTTGTATTAATCTTCAGTGAAACCCCCATTTGAGAGAGTTCACCGAAGAATAAATACCATTGATTCTCGCTGATGGTGTTTTGACGAACAACGCGACCTATCTTGCGGTTACGCGCATGGTCGAGGCTATCAATGCTGACGCCAACAAGCTCTAAGACTTTAAGCTCTTTAGGGATGCCATTGCGAATGAGCGAGTAGCCATTCGTCACGATTGATGTAGATAATCCGCATTTATGTGCGTATTGAACTAGCTCGAGGAAATGGGGGTGTAGCGTGGGTTCACCGCCTACAAAGTTTAGGCGACGAGCCTTTGGCATCCCTAGTGTTCGAGGAGCCTGCGCGAGTTTTAGAATGAGTGCTTTAAGGTCACTCAGTGATAGTTTGCCGCAATCGACAAAGGGGGCAAAGCAGTGTGTGCAGCCCATTTCGCATGCGGAAAGAAAGTGGAGATTAATCGTCTCCGGTAGGTATGATGTATTCATGTGCTTAGTTCTCGTCTCACGGCACGGGATTGCGCAGGGAGGACAGTTTCGGCTGGTGGAGCGTGTGACTCGGGTGGGGCAATCTACCCCGTGCACCTGCAAAGTGTTATTGAGTGGGACTTAGTATAAATCTAAGTATCCTGTGTAGATCAGACTTGCGTCTGTTTGGCGTTCGTTTCGCATTTCTTGGCGACGAAGCAATTTTGCTTGAGCAAGTTCGATTGGGAGTTCGAGTGTTTGGCGTTGTGCCAAACGCAGAGCCCAGAATGCAGCTCGTAGGCTTTTATAGTCGTCCAATTCTTTGGTTTGCTCGCGGTGTATTAAGCGATAGCTGGAGTGAGCCGTTTCGCGTACTGACTCATCCGGATCGTGCTTGCGGACGAAATCAAGGAGGTGAATTACTTTCCCATCTAAGGCATATCCCAGCTCTCCCAAGGCTTCTGCATAGGCTCTGCGCCACATGGCGACAGGTTCCACGCACTTCTTTTCGTCGTAGCAGTCAGATAGTTTTTCTTCACTACGTTTGCGACCTTTTTGTTTACGGAACTTGAGTCGTGATATGAAGTAGTCTGCTAGATCGATACAGAGCTCTCTACGGCGGTCTTCGATTTGGTGTGAGCCGATCAACAGGTCAATCATGCAGCTTAGGCAGTATCCAGGCGATAGTTCGGAGAAATTAACGTTTGTTATGTAGCCGATAATTTCACGTTTTGGACGGAAATTCAGTGCTTCGTTTGAACATGGCTGAGGGCAAGTTCGTAAAGTCATTAGGAGCTGACGGAGTACCGCTGTTTCCTTCTTTTTCCAGACTAGATGCTTCATCGAGTCGCGATAATCATAGATGTCAAAAGCCTGTGGCTCATGTTGTATACAACTACGCATTAGGGCTAAAAGCTTAATAGCGAGAGCATCTTGCCCAGGTTCGATGTAGTTTGGATTTCGGATGTATCCGTCTGGAACCCAATCAAGAACCAGAATCAAATCGCGTATCGTGTTTAATGGTAGCTTAAACTTTAGGCGGTCTTCTGCGCACAGCTGAGCCACTTGGGCTAGTTGCTTTTGTAGATTTTCGCGCAAATCATCAGATGGGTTGAATGCCTCGTTACCATTTGACCATAATTCACGACATAGGGCACGAATACTGGCAGGAATGTCTTTTAAGGCCAAGGGGTAGAGGGGGAGCGGGAAGGGGCGCTGTTGCAGCTGTTCCCAGATCGACTCAAGTTGATTCTCTTCTAGGTGTTCCTTGATGTTCTGGTTATTCGCCCAATTCAGGAATGCATAGACTGCATCTTCGTTATTCGCTTCTAGCATCGCAATGGTCCAGCTGCGCAGGACTGAATTGAAGAGTGTTTTGTTGTGTGGATATTGAGCACTCTCCCATGGAGCAGTGGACTTGTCCTCATCCTCGTCGCGCTCCCATTCGCCTGTTTCCCGATTCTTGGTTCCAACGGTGCCGAGGCCAGGCATCCGCGGTTCCGTTCTCCACAGTTCGATATTGAACCAGAAGCAGAGAGAAAATGCAGAACTTTCTGGTGGCTTCTCGTGACTATGGCGAATCAGGCCTTCGACAATCTGATTTTCGATTGGCTTTGACTTTGTTTTGGGACGATCAAACCAAGGTAATGCATCGTAGTTCTCGTGGTCGCATAGTATAGAACGCCAGCGGACTACAGGGTAGTCCCCGTTGTGCACCAAGAATACGAAAAATTCAAGGGCACGATCTTGCCAATAGAGTTCGCCGATGCGCTTAATGGCAGGTCGGACCTCGAAATGATCCAGCGGCAGGCCGATCGTTTCAATCAATTTTAGAACCTGTAAGGTTAATGTTTCAGCTTCATTTGTTCCAGTTACTGATTTTGCTTTTCCAAGCGCAAATAGTAGTTGGTCTCCACTGGCTTTGTAATGAGGGAAACGGCAGTGGGAGGGGAGTAGATGTTTCTCTACAAAATCGCGAAATGGAGCGCTAATTTCAGAGAGTTCAATCAGATCTTGGAAGCGTTCAGGCAGAGCTTCGCCCGTAAAGGAAATATCGTTTTTCATAATTATTCATTGAATGACTTAGATGTTTTTTTGAGTAGCGACATCTACTGAGGGTCACTCAGTCAGGAACTGTGTAATAATTACACTGGGTGGGGCCAATCTAGCCCGCGTTTTCCACATTGCTGCAGGTAGAAATATACTAACGACATGTAATGTCAAGAGGATCAATTTGAATTTGAGAACTTTGTATATCCATTAGAATTCTCCTGTGTTGAATCTGCGAGTCTGTATCTTGGATAGTGTTGGCTGAGAAGGGGATGGTCGGGGTTGAGCCTGTTCACCTTCAAACATTCAAACCTTTAACCTTCCCACCTCAACACCCTCGACAGGGCTTCGACCTCCGGCCTATATCGCTCAGGCCGCGATGGGCCTGATTTAACTCCCCTCCTGCTCGGCAGAGATAGGAGGGGCACCCGTTAGGGCGGTGTGGTTCCATTCAACTCTTACATTCGCAACATGAGGCGCATCTACGAACAGATCATCGACCTACGGCCCGCATGGATCGGCACCGGAACCACCGTCATGCTCGACCACATCGTTATCGTCCGACAATTCACCCTTGGATTTAGGCTTGAGTTTCTAGCTCCAGTTTTGAGGTAGCAGTTTTTCTAGT
>PBYS01000064.1 GCA_002729725.1 Puniceicoccaceae bacterium | reverse complement strand
TCTTTTACGGCACGCGTACGCTGCTGCAATTACTGCCTACAACGACCAACTTCGAAAGTGCGGAAATCCCAGCAATGACGATCACGGATCATCCACGCTTCGCATGGCGCGGCATGATGATCGACTCAGCACGCCACTTCATAGAAGTGGATCATATTAAATCGTTCCTAGACTGGATGGCTTTTCATAAGCTCAACAACCTGCACTGGCACTTGAGCGATGACCAAGGTTGGCGCATCGAAATCAAGAAGTACCCAAAACTCACTGAGGTCGGCGCTTATCGCGAGTCGACGCCGCCCTACGGAGATCGCAAAGGCAGCGATCACACCCGCTACGGCGCATTCTACACACAGCAGCAAATCCAAGAAGTCGTCCGCTACGCAGCGGAGCGACACATCACAGTGCTGCCGGAGATCGACATGCCGGGTCATATGGCCGCCGCCACTGCGGCTTACCCTTATCTCGGCAATAGTGACCTTCCGGACTATGCCCCCAAAGTTCAGAACCATTGGGGCATCCATCCTTATACTTTAGCACCTACGGAAGCGGTCTTTGAATTCGTCGATGACATATTCACCGAAGTATGCGCCCTCTTCCCCTCGACCTACATCCACATGGGAGGCGATGAAGCACCCAAAACGCAATGGGAAGCCTCCCCACGCGTGCAGGCACTCATGCAAGCCAAGGGCCTCAAGGACGGCCACGAGGTGCAAAGCTATTTTGTAAAACGGGTCGAAAAATCCTTGCGAGCAAGGGGCGCAAACTAATCGGCTGGGATGAAATCCGCGAAGGCGGCCTCTCTCCTCAGGCCAGCGTTATGTCTTGGCGCGGCGAAGCCGGCGGCATCGCATCAGCCCAAGAAGGCCACGACGTCGTGATGTGCCCCCAGTCCCACATGTATTTTGATTACTATCAGGCACCCGCGGCGCAAGAACTCGCAAAAGGCGCAGAATTTCAAGCTTTCGAGAATTTCCTACCACTGCAACAGGTCTATCAGTATGATCCCGTTCCCGCGCAACTCAGCCCACAAGAGGCCACTCACATTTTGGGCGTGCAAGCCAATTTGTGGTCCGAGTTCATAAAGGATTTCAAAAAGATGCAATACCAAGCCTTCCCGCGCATCGCTGCTTTAGCCGAAGTCGCTTGGTCCCCGGCAGCAGACAAGGACTATGCTAATTTCCTCGAGCGACTAGAGGATATCTTAGCTCATTACCAACTCGCTCAAATTAACTGCGGGCCCATCTACACACCAGCACCACAAGACGAAACGCCAGCGAAAAGCTAGCCTCCCATAGCATTGATATCACACTCTTTCAACTCCATCAGGCAAGGTGCACTCGATCACTGGCTTGCCCGAGGCTGCATGTATGACTTCGATTTCAATTGATCCGTGTGCGGTGGGCACCTTCGCCCTGGCCCACTCCAGACCTCCCAGTTGAGGCTGGATGATTGCCTGTCGAAAGCCCGGTGCCGCAGGGCGCACACCCATCAGACGACGGATAATAATATTACTCGGCGCCGCGCCCCATGCATGATTCCAATCAAGGTTCGGTTTGTAGCGAGCATCCCAGGCTTCGAGTGTCATGGTGCTACCGACACGGTGAATCATATGCCACCAGGAGCGATCACTCTTCGATGTCATCAGACTCAGCGCATGGTCGGAGGCTCCGCATTTGTAGAGCGCGTCTAGCAGATGTTGCACACCATACACACTACAGGCCATCGCTCGACTTTTTACGAAATCAAGCACGCCTGCCTGACGCGCCACCGGAACGATACCCGCTAACAATGGATAAAAATTTGCGTGCAGTGAGGCATGCTCAGTCGCATTGCCGTCCACATAGATCCCACGCTTGGTATCAAACAGCTGCTGGTTGATACTCGCCGCCACCTGTCGCGCGCGTGACTCGAAGAACTGTTGATCCTGCACCTCTCCCAAGTGCCCAGCGATCCGCGCCATCAATATCAGACTGCGATGATGTAAGGCATTGATGGCCGTGTTCACAGGTGAAAAGACATACGCATCCGCCTCGCCAAGCAATCCATTTTGAGTAAAATCATGCCGAGGCCAATCAACCATGTCTTGGAGGCCTTCGTTAAAAAATCCATCCATGCCCAGCTGCTCCATCAGGACGTCTTTGGCGGGACTATTGGCAGCGCTAATTAAGCCATCGCGCCCCGCCAAGCTGTGCAAAGTCTTCAGTTTGAGCATAGCATAGTGTGCCCGCATACGCCCCTGATCGCCGCTGTAAAGGAAGTCATACCAGGCAATCAAGGTCATGTGCAGATGCCAGTCTGACGGCCACGTGGGGTGCTCGATTAAATAATCAATCGTCTGCTGCGCCATCCCGTAACTCGCATCTAGGCAATAGTGCGAAAGTTGGTTGATATAGGCATCCCCCTCGTAAGGAATGCGCTCACGGTCGCCGTCGACATAAAGCCCGCAAAAAGTCGTCGCCTTAATCGTATGCCGGCACAGCTCCCAAACCTCGTTTAGCACTGGATCCGAACACTCAAACGCGGCCGCAGTATCGTCGAAGGGTGCATGCACAAAGCGTTGTCGGACATCCAGCAGTTCAATGCCCCCGATCAGTGCTTCAATTTCGCAATAACGGAAGGGCAAGACTTCACCGATCGCGGGCGACATTTTAATCGCACGCGCGCCCGTATTCCTGGCATCAGCCGGAATGACTAACCGATAACGATGCCTGCCAGCCTTCAGCTTAAGTGGAATCTCCCGATAGCGAACCGTAGCGCCGGGCGCCCGATCCAAGCGCCCATTCGCGGCGAGTTTTTCCCCGAGATGAAGCCGCAACACATGTCCAGCGCAGGCGCAGTTGAGTTCAAGTTCCACTGTGCCAAATACCGCACGTCCAAAATCAATAAAGCGCAACGAAGCGCTCACTTGGCGTTGATGGGCAGGAGCGATGGGAGTATCCACAAGTTGCATACAAATAACAGAGCTTCAAATTTGGCTTAATGGCGGCTCCAGGGATCCTGCCATTCACGATGACAAGAACGATTGACTTCTTGATAGTGACTAAGTCCATCTCGCTCCAAGTAGGCCTGCCCATCTAGAAACTCGTCGCCAAGTGCTGCGAGCCGATGCTGCAAGCGAGACTCCAGCGCACTTTGAACATCCGCGTGTTCGGCGGATCCAACCAGATTGCACATCTGATACGGGTCTGCCTCGTTATCGAACAGCAGCCACGGGCCATCCGTATTTCGAACATAAGTATAGCGCTGCGTGCGTAGCCCCCGATAGGCTTTGAACCCGTGTTCCAGCACATTGGCGAAGGCCGCTGGTAGATTGAGCAGTGCCGCTTCATCCCCCGACAATGCTTGTTCGCCACGCAGGACGGCTGAATAGTCTTGCCCCTGAACCGTCGCAGGGATCTCAAGCTCACAAAGTCCCAACAGTGTGGGCATGATGTCGGGCGCATCCAAAGGCAAAGGCAAGGCCCCTGTTGGCAAAGCTGCTGGCCAGCGCAGCAGAAAAGAAACACGAATCGATTCGTCCCAAGGCACGCTTTTACGGTTGATACCCTGGCTACCGAACATATCGCCATGATCCGAGGTGAACACGACTATGGTATTGTCGCGCTGGCCGGAGGCGTCGATCGCATCGAGCACAGTGGCCAGACAATCATCCAGAGCCGCGATATGCGCGTAATTGCCCCGTAGCTCTTCCCTCGCCTCTGCTTGCTTGTCGGCAGGCACGTTGGGGCGCAACTCGATGTCCACATGAGCAAAGCGATCCTGGTATTCTTGCGGCGCCGTGTGCAGCGGGAAGTGAGGAGGCCCCCAGGAAAGCACCATCATGTAAGGCGTCTTCGCCTCGGCATGATCCCGTATATATTGCGCAGCGTCTTGGCTTTGCGCACGCGCATCGTAGTCGCCCCACGGCTGTAACCGGTCGTCATCGTTGAAGTAATAATGCGAGTCGTTGTAATCGTGAGTGCATTCGAAAGCCTTCCAGTAGTCAAAGCCAAGCTGGTAGTCGCGCGGCACGTAGGCCTGCCGACGCCCATACTTGCCGTCGGGGCTGCCATAGAGATGCCACTTGCCAATATAGGCAGTGTCATAGCCACCTCGCTTAAAGGCGTGAGCAATGGAATCGCAGTTCGGGTTCAATTCCACGTCGTTGATGTAGACACCATGCGTCAGCGGATACTGCCCCGTCATTAGACTTCCACGGTAAGGGCAACATACCGGACAGCCGGACACCGCATGCGTCAGGTTGAGGCCCTCCCCCGCCAAACGATCCATCGTCGGAGTTTGGACATCACGGTTCCCTGCATAACCAGCGTCCTGCATGCGCATTTCATCGGCAAAAATATAGACTACATTCGGGGCTGTCTTCATGGTTCTCTTCGTAGGTTTAAATGAGTGCAGATTAGTGATTCACTATCATTTGGTGGGCTTGTTTGAGTCGATCGTCATGCTTTTTAAGCTTTATTGCAAAAAAGATACAGACTCCTCCAAAGATAATTGGTAAGACTAAAAAGAATGACAGAAACGAGACGACTGCCATGCATATTAACACGGCAAAAGCGACTTTCTGCTGCCTAAGAGGACTGATCCAGTTCGCCGTTAAGTTCTTACATGCTAAGGCATGGAATTGTCCATTTGAAAGTGTGCCGGCAAGCTCCACTTGGTCTCCATTCGAGATGACGCTGGGTGTTGCTGTTCGTAGCAGAACGCGCTGCCCGTCTACAACAAACATGGATAAATGAGTCGTCGAAGTGCGCTGACTGGTTCCTTGAACCTCAGTAGACCGTTCTAAATCCTCAGCCATACCACTAATTATCATTAGTTCATTCATAGGTTCATTCTCCTTATCGTGCGAGCTTGTCTGAATTAATCCCCGTAAGGTAATTGACGGCTAATTAAAGAGCAAGTTTTTTAGCCAAACTCCAGCCCTACTGACGCCTGAAAGAAGCGATTAGGCACAGTCTCCCATTGACTCATTAAATGGAAGCATCTGAATGCTGCAGGTATGTTCAAAGAGCCCTCCCAAGCACTCCACCCCAGTGCCCCTGTCTTATCTTTGGCAAGTAGGCACAGAGTTACAACGTAGCATCTGCTGGGACGACTATGTACACCCGGAAGCACCACCGACCTTCCTATGGCACACTGTGGCCGACTCCACAGTGCCGGTCGAAAATAGCTACCAGATGGCGATCGCGCTGCAGCAGGCTCAAATCCCACATGAACTGCACGTCTTCCCCTGTGGCGAACATGGCATCGGCCTAGGAACGATCCACTCACGCCGTCAAGGCTCTGCCGATCAGTGGCGTGGTTTAGCTGAGCGCTGGTTACGTGAATTGAACTTCTAAGACGAGCCCGCAGCGCTCCACTGCGGGTCTAGGTTCGAATCGACACGACGCGTGGAGGTTCACACGCTCGGTGATATATTAGCTTGAAAACGAGTGACTACGTCAGGAGGCTAGCAAAAACAGCGTTTCAATCCCAAAAGATACCCAAGCAAGTATGCAAAAACCAGCCCAAATCCTCCTCGACACAGATATGCTCACCGACTGCGACGACGCAGGCGCACTCGCGATGCTTCACGTCCTTGCGGACCAGGGCGAAGCCAAGATTTTGGGCGTCGCGGTCAACGGCATCGATAGCCACGGCCTGCACGGATCCGTCGTGAGTGCAATCAACTACCACTTTGGCCGACCTGAAATTCCCGTAGCGATGAGCCCTCGCGGAGAGGAGCAAACTCCCGTCAAGGCTTCCAGCTACTCCAGCTCGATTTACGAAAATTATCCGCACGACGGGCTGCGCGACTCAGAGCGTCCCAATGCGGTGGAACTCTACCATCGTTTGTTGAGCGAGGCCGAAGACCAGTCCGTCACCATCGTCAGCATCGGTTTTCTCTCGAATATCGCAGACTTGCTCGCCATGGAGTCGGGGCCCGCACTGGTCGCTCGCAAAGTCAAAGGCATCACAATTATGGGCGGGGCCTACCCCTCTGGTAACGAGTATAACTTCGATTTCAGTGGCACTGGCCCCACGACTCAAGCGGCGCTCGAAGCTTGGCCTAAGACCGTGCCGATCACATTTATCGGCTATGAACTCGGCGAACGCGTGATCACTGGCACCGATTATCAGGCCGCCCCAGACAGCCCGATGCGACGTGCGTATGAGCTCGCCTACGACTCGATCAATCGTGGGCGCCCCAGCTGGGACCAGGTCGCCGTCTTTCACGCCGTGCGCGGCTTACACAGCAATGGCTGCACTTGGTTTAATGCCATCGCGGGCAAAAACCGCATTTCCGCCACAGGCCAAAACAGCTGGCAGGCCGATCCGAGTGGCCCCGACGCCTATCTCGAACTCGCAGTATCTGCGGACGAACTAGCCAGCACCATCGAGCAGCTGATGGTGACGCCTCCCGCGACACTCAGTCTATAAATCGTGATCATCTCGCAAAATCCAAACTTGCCATTTGCGGGCGTGAATAGAGTCTGCGGGCATGTCTAAACGATTTGTAGTTATCATGGCAGGTGGACGGGGCGAACGCTTCTGGCCAGAAAGCCGTATCGCACGCCCCAAGCAACTCCTCCCCATCGTGGGTGAAAAGGCGATGCTCGCACAAACGATCGACCGCCTCGCGGGACTCGTGTCACCACAGGACGTGTTTGTGATTACAAATGCCGAGCAACGTGATGCCGTGCTGGAAGTCTGCCCGGAGCTGGACCCCAACAAGGTGATCGGCGAACCAGTCGGCCGCGACACCGCCGCGGCCGTGGGGCTCGCCACCGTGCTGGTTCGACGCGAAGATCCCAACGCCAGCTTTGCCATGCTCCCTGCGGATGCGGTCATTCACGATGCTGCCGGCCTACGCGACACACTCGAGAGCGCCTTTGCCGCGGCTGAAGCGCAGCCAGTGCTCGCGACGATCGGCATTACCGCCAGCTTTCCTGCCACAGGTTACGGCTATATCCAACAAGCAGATGCGATGGGTGAATTTGCAGCGCGCAGCGTTTATAATGTGCAGCGTTTTGTTGAAAAGCCCGATCTGGCCACTGCGGAAAGCTACTTAGCCGATGGCAATTATTTTTGGAATGCTGGCATGTTTATATGGTCGGTGCCCTCGATCGTCGCTGAACTCGAAAAGAGCACTCCAACACTGTGGCAAGCACTGCAAGCGATCGACCAAGGCCTAGCTGCAGGCCAAGACATCGACGCCCTACTAGCCACACACTACCCGACTCTTGAAAAGATTTCGGTGGATTATGCCATCATTGAAAAAGCAAGCAATGTGGTGATGGTGGAATCTGGCTTCGACTGGGACGATGTTGGCGAATGGCCAGCTGTGGCGCGTCACTACCCTGCCGATGATAATGGCAATGTAGTACGCGGACAAGCGGAACTCAGCGACTCGCAAGATAACATTGTTTACTCGCGCGATGACACACATTTGGTGGCACTGCTCGGTGTGAAGGATCTGATCGTGGTCAAAACCGGCGATGCCACATTGGTATGCCACAAAGACAAAGCCCAAGAGATCAAGGCTCTGGTCAGTAAGATCGGCGCACAGGAAGCTTACAAGCGCCTAATGTAATCGGTGTAATCGGTGTAATCGACCAGGTTCACAGATTTAAATTCCCACTCATAAATCCTAAATCTTCTAGTCTTAACTTTTTACAGTGAACTATCTCGGCATCGATTGGGGAGAAAAGCGTATCGGCTTGGCTTTTGCCGACGAGATCGGCATTGCCATGCCCCTACAGGCTGCGGTGGCGGCTTCCAAGAAAGAGCGCATGCGACATATTGCAGAGATGATCACGCAGCGACGTGCTCAGGAACTAGTCGTCGGCTACCCGCTCAATATGGATGGATCCATCGGCTTTAAAGCCAAAGAAGTGGATGTATTTATCGAGGAACTGGAAAAGCGCTTTCGACTTCCGATACACCGTGTCGACGAGCGCCTCTCCAGCCACTCAGTCGAACAAGGCCTGCGAGGCCAAAAGAAAAAGCCGACGCGTCAAAGCGGCGAAATCGACTCGCGTGCGGCAGCCCTAATCCTGCAGGACTTCATCGAAGAACGCAGCATTCGCTCAGGGCTATGATGCGAATGCTGCGAAGTGCGATGTCAGCCAGAGCTGTTTTGCATCGCACTTCGAAACATTCAAAAGGCGGAACGTTAAAAGGACGCGCTAGCGTTTCTTCCGGCCCTTGCCGCCCTTGCCTTCACTGGCATTGTGCGCGGCCTTGGATTGCGTGATACGCTTACGGCGCTCAGGGTGCTTGGTGTCGAGCTTCGCCGCATCAGGGCCCATCTTTTTAAGACGTGCCTTGTTTTGTAAGGTATCGTTATGGCGAGGCGCATGTTCGCCCTCACCTTCTTCATAGCGACGCTCTTTACCCACTAGATCAAAGCGCACGGGACAGCCATTCAGCCGGAACTCGTGAATGATCGCTTTTTCCAGATATCGACGATAGCTCGGATCCAGTCGCTCAATCCGATTACAGAAAAAACGTATGCGCAGTGGACGCGAGCCCGTTTGCACGGCGTAGAAAACCTTAAAACGCTTGGTGCCCACGATCTTGGGTGCGCGGGCCTCGAAGAGCTCCTGAATCACACTATTGAGCTTACCAGTCGACAGCTTCATGTCTAGCGTCGCTTGGATGGCCGCAGCCGCGTTGAGCATGGACTCAATTTCAAAACCGGTGGCCGCAGATACGAATAACACCGGAGGATTGGGCAAGAAGAACATCTCTTTGCGCAGCGACTCTTCGTAGCTCTTCAAGAAGTGTTTCAGGTTCTTAAAACCTTCAATCGGATCGTGCGTCCAACGGTCAATAATCAAGTCCCACTTGTTAACCACAATCACCAGAGCCCGCCCGGCATCGAGCACTTCCCCCGCGAGGGCTTGATCCTGCTTGGTCACACCATCAACGGCGTCAATGACTAAGAATACCACATCAGAGCGCTCCATCGCGGCTTGTGTGCGCACGCTGGAGAAATATTCGACAGGATTATCGACTTTGCGTTTCATGCGTAGACCCGCGGTATCAGCGAGACGGAACTTGAGCAGTTCGCCATCCTTATGCTGGTAATCCAGGTCGAGCTCCACGGAATCGCGCGTAGTGCCTGGCACGTCGCTCACGATCAAACGGGTGGATTTCAAGAGCCGGTTACCAATGGAAGACTTGCCCACATTAGGACGACCCAGCAACGAAATACGAATACGCTCCGACTGGTCGGCTCCACTGCCTTCGGGCTTGGGGCCTAGTTTCTCATCGATCACAGCTTCGAGTTCAGTAATCCCACGGCCATGTTCAGCGGAAACCAGCAAGGGCTCTCCGAGGCCAAGGCGAATGAATTCGTCAGCGGCCGATTCGTGTTCTTCCAAGTCAACTTTGTTGGTGACCAAAACCACTTGCTTGCCATAACGACGCAACTTCTGCGCCACGATTTCATCAAGTGAGGTAATGCCTTCGCGAATATCGACAACAAAGAGAATAATGGAGGCTGCTTGTATCGCAAACTCTACTTGTTCCTCGGCAGCTACCGAAATCTTCTTCGGCGTCATGTCGAGCTCCATGCCGATGCCGCCAGTGTCGAGCAGCACATAGTCGTCGCGCACTTCGGTGGAAATTAGGTCGCGAGTGACTCCGGGCATATCATGCACGATAGACATGCGTTTACCGCAAAGCCGATTAAAGAGACGGCTTTTCCCGACATTAGGGCGCCCCACGAGGGCGACGGTTCTGGATGGATCGATCATATTTATTAGGGAGCGAGAGCCGAGTAGGCTCTCGCTCGTTATTTTGAATTAATACAGTAAATTGCGCCGCTGGCCAGCCTAGGTTGAAACAGCTGAGCGGGGCCATGGCGCGGATAGAAAGATTAAGCCCGTTTGCTTAATTTTTCAACATAGCGTTCGACACGGTCGGTGGCTTCGATGATGCGTTCGTAACTGGTAGAGAAGCTAGCGCGGGCAAAACCTGCGCCACTGGGACCAAAAGCAGTGCCTGGCACCACTGCGACTTCCTCTTCATCTAGCAAGCCCTTACAGAAGTTCAAGGAATCCAGACCGGTGGATTGGATCGACGGGAAGGCGTAAAAAGAGCCCTTGGGCGAGTGACAGTCTAAGCCTGCTTCGTTAAAACGACGCACGATAAGATCGCGACGGCGGTGATATTGCTCTTTCATCTTAGCCACCGCAGGTGCGCCGTTTTTGAGTGCTTCAATGGCAGCCTCTTGCGAAAGAATGGGCGCACAGAGCATGCTATACTGGTGCACCTTCATCATGGCCTCGATCAATGGCTTTGGACCACATGCATACCCAATGCGGAAGCCCGTCATCGCAAATGCCTTAGAAAAGCCATGTAAAAAGATGGTGCGCTCTTGCATGCCTGGCAGCGAGGCGATGCTAGTGTGCTCGCCTTCAAAAGTCAGCTCCGAATAGATTTCGTCGCTGATGACCAGCAAGTCTTTTTCGATCGCGAACTTTGCGAGGCGCTCCAATTTGGCGCGCTCCGTCACCCCACCGGTAGGATTGGTGGGAAAATTGAGCATCAGCACCTTACATCCGGGCTCCCAAGCAGCTTCGACTCGCTCGGGATCGATCCCGAACTGATCCTCGGCAGAAGTGCCAACCGCAATGGGCTGGGCATGCGCCAACACGATGCTCGGGCTATAGGAAACATAGCACGGCTCGTGATAGAGCACTTTATCACCGGGATTGAGCACCGCACGCAGCGCAATATCCAAGGCTTCCGAGACTCCAACCGCCACCAAAACATCCGTTTCGGGATGATAGCTTATGCCGAAATTATTCTCAACGTAGCTGCTGATCTCACGACGCAAACGAATCAGGCCGAGATTATCCGTGTAGCTCGTCTTCCCCTTCTCGAGTGCAAAAATAGCAGCCTCTCGGATATGCCAAGGCGTCACAAAATCGGGCTCGCCGATACCAAGTGAGATCGCCTGCGGCATGGCCGCAACAATCGAAAAGAAATCGCGAATACCCGAACGCGGCAGACCCGCTACGTGGTCGGCTACAAAATGTTGACCATTATCACTCATTATGGGCTGACAGCTGGTTTATCTTCGCGCTCGCTGGGCGAAAGTAATAAATAGCCCTGCTCCTTATACGCACGCAGCATGAAGTGCGTGGCCGTAGAAAGCACACCTTCCACAGTAGAGAGACGCTCGGACACAAAAGAGGCGACTTCGCGTAAATCCTTACCCACCGCAAATACTAGCAGATCGTAGCCGCCTGACATCAGGAAGCAGGACTCAACCGCATCAAAACGAGCAATACGAGTCGCAAGGCGATCAAAGCCACCATCGCGCTCGGGGCTAATCTTCACCTCGATCACCGCGCGTACGACATTTTCTTGCGCTCGATCAGGATTGAGCACGGGGCGCCAGCCGAGGAAAATTTCTTCGGCTTTTAGGCGTGTTAATTCGGCTTCGATCTCAGACTCAGACATGCCGAGCACCTGCGCCATTTGGGCAGTATTGAGATGCTCACCTTCGAGGAGCAATTGCAGGACGGAACTCATAAGCGCGCGAGTAAAGCGGGATTCTCACAAAAAGCAATTGTGCAAACGAGCGAATTTTTGCCCCCCCCTTTCGCAGCGACCTTGCGCGGCTCCGAAAGGCAAGCAGAGCGTTTCCCTGTCTCCACTCACCTACGCTCACCTACACTCACCTACACTAAGCAGCTCTCAATTTCTGAAGCAAGCGTCTGCACAGCATCGAGTAGCGCGGCGGCATCGCCCTCTAATTGATCAATATCCTCGGCACGGCAAGTGACCTCTAAGTTTTCGGCGAGATTCATACAGTTCTCGCAAGCAAAAATCCCAGCCACTCCTTTTAGACTATGCGCAACAAAAAAACAGTCTTTAAACGATTTTGCTTTAACCGCCGCTTTCAATTTCTCCATGTCCTTGGGCAAAGAGTTTAAAAATATCGGCGCCGTCGCAATAACGTCCTCTCGATCCTCATCCTCCATTGCTTGCAGCCGAAGTTTGAAGGCACTTGGCTCACTTGGCTCACTTGGCTCACTTGGCTCACTTGAGGCGCCAGATTGAGCTTTTGAGTGATTGAACTCAAAGTCGTCATTCGCGGAGCAGCATTCAGGATGAGCCAAGCTGGCATCTTCCAAAACTTGCTTGAGCACCTCCACACGAAAGGGCTTCGGAATATAATTATCCATGCCTGCATCGATACAAAGCTCTCGATCTCCTTTCATGGCATGTGCCGTCATTGCAATAATATACTGCCGCGGCAAACGACTCGCAGCTTCATGAGAACGGATCACCCGCGTGGCCTCATAGCCATCCATGCCGGGCATTTGAATATCCATCAAAATGCAATCAAAAGCCTCTTGCTGCACCATTTCGACTGCTTTATGTCCGTTTTCAGCTAAGGCGACAGTATGCCCCAGTTTCTTCAAACGACGAAAAGCCAGATCTTGATTGATCGGATTATCCTCCACTAGCAGGATGTGTAAGGACTTATTCGTTTTTGCGACTTCGTAGGGAGGGCGCGTCGGCAAGCGCCCACTCGCCCCGGCCACTTCGAAGGTTTCGAGAATGACCTCTTGTAAAGTCGCCCGCTTGACGGGTTTCGACAAAGCACGCGACACACCAATCTCCTTAGCGCGCTCCGACTCCTGCTGATTCAACGAGGAAGACAGTAAAATCACTTCAGTCGTACGCAAATCCGGGCGTGAACGCACTAAGCTCGCAAAGTCCAAACCACTCAAGCCGGGCATTTGCTGATCGAGTAAGATCAGGCGATAGGCATCGTCCACCCGTATTGCTTCTTCCAACGCAGCGAGGCCGGATAAGCCATCGTGCACAACGTGGCTGCGATACCCCCAAGCGGCACACATTTGTTGATAAAGATCACAATTGGTATGATTGTCGTCAACGATCAACACCCGCAAGCCAGCCAACTCGGCATTGAAAGGAACCACTTGTGCACCCGAGTTCCTCGTAAGTTGGAATGGAACTTCAAACTGAAAACATGCACCCTGCCCGAGCTCACTGCTAACATTGACAGTCCCCTCCATCAAACGAACCAATTCGCGACAAATCGAAAGCCCCAAACCGCTACCTCCGTATTTACGGGTGGTTGACATATCCGCTTGGGTGAAGCTGTTAAAAATCGCATCTTGACGATCTTTGGAAATACCGATGCCAGTGTCGCTCACTGAAAACAAGACACGCACTTGCTCCTCTTGTAAGTCAATCACCTGCGCACGCAGCACAATTTCACCCGTATCCGTGAACTTCACAGCATTGCCTACTAAATTATAGAAGACCTGCTTCACACGAGTTGGATCTCCTAACATATACTCGGGTAGCTCGGCATCATAACTCACGACCAGCTCCAAGCCCTTCGCGCGCGTAGCAGGCGTAAACTCCTCAGCGACAGACTCGATCAAATTACGTGGGCTGAAATTGAGACTCTCCAGATTGAGTTGACCGGCCTCTATTTTAGAAAAATCGAGCACATCATTCACCAAGCTCAATAGAGTCGTGCTACACTGCAGAACGGTATCGAGGTAGCCACGCTGCTCGAAATCCAGAGCAGTTTCACCACACAGCTCAGAAGCCCCAATAATACCATTGATCGGCGTACGAATCTCGTGACTCATGGCCGCTAAGAAATCGCCCTTAGCACGGCTGGCCTCATGGGCTTCAGCAATCGCACTGCGTAATTCTGACTCGGTGCGTTTCAAATCACTAATATCGCGCGCGACACTGAGCGAGCCAATAATGACACCTTCATCGCTGCGCACAGGCACAGTCGTCAACTGCAACCAATGTTTAGTACCATTTTGAAAAACAAAAAGCGACACCTCGTTGACGACCGGCTTCCCTGTCTCGATCATCCGCATATCAAGCGACTTCATCCAAGCCGCACTTTTAACAGAGACGAAATCTTCAATCTTGGTATCCACGCTGGGGCTGTATCCACTCACGGCCACCGCCGAACGAAACGCCTTATTCGCGAGAATAAAGTTCCCCTTCAAGTCGCGAAAGAACACATACTCCAAGGTATTATCCAACAGTACACGCAACATGTTCAACTCGCTGCGACTACTGAAGCGCACCTCTTTATTTACCAAGGGGTGCTCCAGCACATAAAGCCAAACTTGGTCCGAGTCGTTCGACAAGCGCTCCAAAACAACTTCTACAGAACTAATCCCGTGTTTATTCGTTTGCGGATAGATACGCCCCGTCCACTTTTCCCCGGGTTTCAAAGACACGATCTTGACCTGAAAAGGTTCTTCAACCGAAAGAGTAAACAACTCTCCAGCAGCCAGCCCCTCGCGACAGCCATATACCACCCCCATCGTATCGTTCGCAGCGACAACTCGACCTGTGCTATACGAAAACACAGCGATGCCCCACGGACAATGAGCCGGTAATGAAATCAAGGGGTTTGAAACTGCTGGCATTAAATAATGAATGAAACAACTGTCGCCGATACGAGGGGCTCTGGGTCAATAAGGAGATGACCTTAGCTAAATCAAGTCTAGATCAAGATTAGGAACGATGCATATGGCATTATAGGGACAATAAATCAACATAGAAGATCCATTAATAGAGCAAATAAGCAAAGTGCTCACTGAAAACTTCATCCGAACAAGCGAAGTACAAGCGCTAAGACTGAATAAAATTAAGCCTGCAAAAAGTGCGCAATATTTTGCCACACTTCATCGCCGCCATCTTCAAGAATGTAGTGCCCATGCTTCGAGTAGACGCACGACTCCGCCTGAGGAAAGAATTCCTTAAAACGCTCATGGAAGCGCATACTAAAACAAAAATCGCGCTTGCCCCAAAGCAACTGGATCGGCTTACCTGCGAGTTTCGCCAAGCCCGTCTCCACATCGACTAAGCTCTGGTAAGAACGATGAGACGCACGCAATGGAATGTCTTTCACAAAGTTCCAAACTGCCACCCGGTCACGCCAGTTACGATACGGCCACAATAAGCCGCGCTTCGCCGTGGGAGTAAGTGGTGTCTTGGCCGCCATCGTCGCGGCGGGTCCAGCGAAACCATTCAAGCCACGAATCACAAACTCTCCAACGAAGGGCACTTTAATCGCCGCGATTCGAAAAGGTATACGCTTGGAACGAAATGCACCCGTGTTGAGCAGCACCAACTTCTCGAGTGCATCGGGTCGGCGCCCCGCGACGCCGCAACCAATCGCACCGCCCCAGTCGTGCACGACTAGACTGAATTGCTCAATCGCCAAATGGTCGAGCAGTTCTTCGACATCCTCGATGCGCTGCTGCAAAGTGTATTTATAATCCTGCGGCTTATCCGAAAGGCCACAACCGATATGGTCCGGTACAATGCAGCGATAGCCAGCGGCCTGCATTGTCTTCACCAAGTTGCGGTAGTAAAACGACCAAGTGGGATTGCCATGCAACATGAGCACCACAGGGCCAGTGCCCTCATCCAAGTAGTGCATGGTCGCACCAGACTTAAGATCGAGCTCGTTACTCGCAAAAGGGTACTCTAAGCGTACATCAGCGGGAAGTTGGGTTGCGCGTGCGACAGTCATGATTGGGGCCACTCCACGGCCATCATTATACTACTTAAACCACTGCCAATTCCTAGTAGTGCGGCCTTTTGACCTGGGCTGTAAGCGCCCTGCTCCATTGCAGTCGCTAGCGTGATCGGACACGAAACCGAGCCGACATTGCCCAGCGTTTCAAAAGTGGTACAATCTTTACTGAGGTCCAGCTCCAACGCCTTAAATAATTCACGCGTGTGCGCTTTGCCCACTTGGTGGGTAATCACTCGGTCCGGGGTGTCTGCGGTCCAGCCCGTGGCGGCCACAAATTGCGCCCAAGCACGAGTCGCCACGGCAATGCCCGCGACTAGCAGCTCCTCCGAATCAGTCAACATCTCCAGAGCATCGCCCGCGCTGTCCCCCTGACAGAGAGCATTGTGCGATGTATCCGTCTCCACCACAGCTGCCGTCATTAATGGACAGGACTTATGCGCGAGCTCCTTGCGGCAAAGCACCGCTGCCACCGAACCGGCCCCAATCGTCAAATTAGCAAAATACGGCTTAATCGACTGACGTGTCAGCTCGGGATTGAGCAACTGCTGCAAGGTGTTCTCCACTAAAGGACGCCCATTCTCGCCGGAGCAAATCAAAGCGCGCTCAATCTGCCCACTCTCAATCATGCTGCCGGCCACCACCATGGCATTCAGAAAACCAAGACAGGCATTGGACACATCAAAAATTTGAGTATGACCCGGTAATTTCAGCAAGCCGTGCACATAGGCCGCCGTGGCTGGCTCCAGACGGTCGCGGCATACTGCTGAATGAATCAAAAGGTCGATTTGCTCGCGTCCAAATGAAGACTGCGCCAAGGCCGCTTCACCAGCTTGCGCCGAAGCGACGGATGCCGGCGTACCGGCTGGATAAAAACGGCGCTCCTTGATGCCTGTCATCAGCTCCAAGCGCCCTTCGGGCAGGCGCAAGCGCTGATAGACGGGGGCCAGCTTCGCCTCCACATCCGCCGAGGTCCAAACCTCATCCGGGAGCGCATACGCGATTGATTCGATGGCTACATGTTTAAAATTCACAATATAGGAGATACGCCAAGCGGGATAGGCGTTGCGAGTGAAAAGTTAGGAAACCATGCGTGTCAGGCAATCGGCGCGATATAATAGCGTCCGGAAATGCCTTCGATATCGTGATGATAATAAAAACTACCTGGGTCTGCTGCCTGTATACTCGCGACCATTTGCGGCAGCTCCTCATGCGTAATGATAGTCCGCACGATATGGCGCATTTCCCCGCGGTGCCCCCCAGTGCCCTCATGCACCGTATAGGTGCGGTGTGCCGATGCAGCAGTAATCGCCTCTCCCACCGACTTAAGCTCGTTGGTGATGATCACAAGCATAGTGATCTTAAATTTCTTATAAAGATTATTCAGCGTTTCTGCCGACGCGAAGATATAGATGCAGGTATACATCAATGTATTCACGACCGACTCAAACTCACCATTCTTGATTAGGTCCATATTCAGACCAAAGGTCGTAGAGATCACCGCCGCAATAATCGCGATCGAGCCAACAGGTTTCAAATATTTGGAAGCATAATACGCGCCCAAAATATCTTCGTCCCCAGTAGAGCCACGATGGGTAAAAGCCATCGCTTTAGCCACACCAGCCAGCAAGCCACCAAAAAGCACTAATATAATGCGCTCATTTGATGGATCGGGATCCGCAAATCGCAGTTCCGGTAAACAGGCTAGAGCCAACACCACCACCGACACCACCACCAAAGACCTTAGCGCAAAGACTCGACTCACGTGCGCAAAAGCAAAGCTCAGTAGTGCAGCTTGAAACACCATATAAAGAATGATGAACAGCCAATAGCTATCGTAGTAGTAGGAAAGCGCAGTCGCGATGCCCTCCGTGCCCGTCAAAATGACTTTTGACGGTAACACGAAATACTTCAAGGCGACTGCATACAGCACCCCTGCCAACACAAGAATGCCGTAGTCAGTCAATAAACGCCGCATGGAAGACAAACTAAGACGTCGCGCTTGGATCTACATCGGGCCCTGAAGAAGCGGATGGCTGCTGTGAGGCATCCGAAACTTCCGCAGACTCCTTTTTCGCTACGGCCGGAGCCTGAGCTGCTGGCTTCGGCTTACGCACCCGCGCTTCCTTAGGCTTCGCCTCCGGCATTGGCGGCGCAGCAAAAAGACGACCATCCCCGTATTCGGTCACATAGCCTTCGGTAATCAACCAGCGCAAATCCAGCATCAACTGCCCGAGTTTCTTCTCGTCCTCAGCGCTCAAAGCAACCTTGGGAGTGGCATCTGTCGAAGCGGTGGCACCTTCAGCTAAGGCGGGCGCAGACTGCTTTACCTCTGCCTCTGCGGACTGCTCTGCCTCTACAGACTGCGACTTAAGCTCGGCCGACTCAGTAGAATCGGCTGCGACAGCTGAGTCCGCAGCTTGGGCAGTTTCAGCTGATTGAGCGGCCTGGGCGGCCTGAGCCTCGGCTTCGCTTTTAGTCTTTGCAGCCGCTTCCACCTCCGCCTCGGTCATCTTAAGCGCTTCTGGCTTCTGCTTTTCTGTATCGATGCCAATGTATTCTTTCGGCAACTTAGATGCAGGCATGTCCGGATGCTTTTCAATAAACTCGATCAAATCACGTATCGAAGTAGTAAATGATGTTTGGCTATCACGGAATTTACGTTTCACCGCGCAGACATAAGAAACTCCCTTGGAGCCCTTCTTATACACTGCGAACTTGTGGCGACGTAAGCGTCCACGAATATTATTCGCCGAATCCAGCGGGAAGTGCTTTTGACTTTCGACATACGCTTCCACCGAGCGACGGATGTCTCCCTGAGGTAAACGCTCAATATCGCGCCCCGCAAAGCGAATCGTCTCCCCCGAGCCGACGACTTTATCTTTACGATGCTGTAATAGGAAGTGGCGTGCCGCCTCTAAGCTCTCAAACGCTTCAGGCTCACCTTCTTGACGATCCTTGACCGTATAACGTGCCCCCTTCTTCATCGATTCGAGCCATGCATCAATTTGCTCCTGCTCTTTGACCCCCTCCAACTTGGAAGTAAAGCGCTCAAACGACATGCCAGTGATGCGTGCGGCATAGTGACGTTGTAAAAACTCCTGATATCGGTGATAATTTGGCGGCCCGATCAGCTCACCCGTAATCGTGCAGCGACTGATCATTTGAAAATTCCCCTTAGGCGGATCTATTTCGATTTCTTCGATATCAAAGAAAAGATCGAGGTGATTCGAAATCACATAATTGATCGCTTCTTCTTCGCTTTCGAAAGGCAGGTGCCCCGGCACTGAATAATAGAGCTGTGGCGCTTCACCACTCTTTGTGGGCTTAGGCGAAATGACTACAATGTAACGATCTGGCTTCTCCAACAACAAATGCGCGATATCGAAAAGCTGATAGGTACGCGCACTGGAGCGTAGGCGATTAATTAAAGCCTCAAATGCCTCGTCCTGCGGATAGAGGTCGACCTTCACAGTAGGCTCAAAAGGAGCTGGCGCGCCATAACGAGCACCACGTCCCTCGCGTCCCCCACGTTCACCACGAGCATCGCGCCCACGGCCGCCCTCGCGGTCGTCTCGGCGTCCACGAGCGCCACCGCCACCACCGGAACCACGGCGATCAAAACCACCACGCTCGCCCGATCCACCAGAACCACCAGATCCACCAGCTGCACCGGAACCACCAGGTCCACCCGAGCGTCCCCGAGGCGCACCACCTGAACGACGATCCCGTGAGCCACCGCCGCGCTTAGCTTTGCCCCCCTTGCCCGAAGAATCGTAATTCTTTTGACGAGTTGGTTTAGCATTTTCATCGGCCCAGTTGGGTCCGAAATCAAGGCCGGAGAGTGCGTTTAGATCGAGTGCTTGTTTAGGAGCCTCTGGTTTGTTTTTTACTGGTTTTTCAACCATAACGGTCTGGGATAAACGCGCCAATTGAAGCTTGGGCACGTGAGTTAGTTTGATGAATGCAGAGTTGATAGGGGAAAATTTTTCAAGATACAAGCATGTGAACTGTCTTTTTTGTAAGAAAAATTCTATTTTTTTGAAATTTGTGATTGATCTACAAAAAAACACACGTATCACCTTCGAACTTCGCTACGGAAACGTAGTCCATCGGTCGAGTGGTGGAATTGGCAGACACGCATGATTAAGGGTCATGTGCCGCGAGGCGTGAGG
>PBYS01000063.1 GCA_002729725.1 Puniceicoccaceae bacterium | reverse complement strand
CTTCATCGCCAAAGTACAAGCCGAGCACGCCTTCGCGATCGGGCAAACCGTACACCTAAAATTTAATCAAGAGCGCACCGCGCTCTTCGATCAAGAGACGGAAAATGTCGTGAAAGGATAAACGTAGCACCAGCGGTCAAGCCAATGAAGTCGACTCTCGGAGCGTGGGCGTCCCGCCCGCGGAGTGTCTCCGCAACGACAAGCGCTGGGCGGGACGCCCTGCCTCCGATAACGATTCCAGAGAAGTTTGATAGCACCCCACAAGTCCCTCATCCGAGTCGCCTCAGATGCGACTAAGTTGCCCGACGACGGGCTGCACAAGCGAAGCCCCAAAGACTCGCAAGCATCACGCAACTCGATGGCTCAGGTATGTCTACTTTGCTGCCCTTAAAGGCGACATTGTCAATTCCACTAGAGACGTCGGCTTCGGACTCTCCATTAAAGCTAATTAAAAACACGGCAGATTGACCCACTTCGAGAATGGTATCCCTTAACTGTTCTGACAGAATGATGTCGAAATCAGGATAGTCGTAAGTCTTGCCGCCGTCGTGTAAAACTAAGTCCGCAGCCGTGCCGATCAATGTTCCGGCATCCTCGAGGTCCCCAGAGCTATAGACAATGTCAAAACCCGTAAACCCGTGTTCTGCATTTTTCTTCGGACGACTTCTAGCCGAAAAATCGAAATGTAGACTATCGACTCGATACGCAAATGAGCTCTCATTCTTAAGCCTTACAGCCAAATCTGGGCCGCCGGGGCTCTTTCCCGAATTTAGAGCCCGCACCAACAAGCCTCCCGCTGCAGGGCTTGCTCCAAGCAGATTGCCAAAACTTCCATCGTTTGAGCCATAGCTAGCATTTACTCGATTGCTGGCGTAAAGAATCGAAGCACTCAAGCCGACCTCCGCAAAGTCAGCGTCGATCTGTGACGGAGATACCACGCCCTCCCAATCATCCCAGGAAACCAACAGGCCACTAGCATGTGCAGTCGGAACAAATAGCAAAACGCACAAAGTAATAAAAATAGAATAGTTGTTCATTGGGAAATGAGATGAAATTGACTCAACATTATATCATATTGACTCAACATTATATCATATTGACTCAACATTATATCATATTGACTCATTACGCGTTAATCTCATGCTGACAGTTTTAGTGTCAGCTGCTGACTTTCGCTGTGAATTTTAGCTGATCCAACAAAAACCGAAGCAACTGCGCAGCTCCGATTTATATATTATTTCCGAAAGAGCATAGCTATAAAAAAAAATCCCGCTGCTTCAAAATTGAAACAACGGGATCTCGTAAAATAAAGTAATTGAGTCGCGTCGACTAGCGACGGCGACGAATCATCACCGCACCCAAAGCGAGACAGCCAGACAACAGTGCGAAAGAAGATGGCTCGGGGACTACAGATGTTCCAGTGAACGCAACGTTATCGAATATGGCGGAGACGTTATTACCACTATCGCTGTAAGCATGAATATTGTCTCTGAAAGTGACTGTAAACAAAGCAGATTCTCCAACTCCAAGAATCGTATCCGCGAGGTTGGCAGAGAGATCGAAGTCAAAATCAGAGGAATCTACAAGATTGCCTCCGACCGGAACACCCGTAGCCGATCCCACAAGTGTTTCTGTCGCGCCCAAGCTGCCAGAAGTATAGACGATGTCGAATCCAGTGAAGCTGGTTCCATCGCCACCACTCCTAGCAGAAAAGTCAAAGTTCAGCGTATCAATCTGGTAAGCGGACGTTGTATTGTTGGTCAAATTTAGCTCCACAGTGTAACCTGCGAGTCCTCGAACCAAAAGAGCACCGCCAGCAGTGGAGGCCGGACCAGCAAGCGTGCCGAAGGTGGTATCATTGGAACCAAAGCCAGTATTGATACGAGATTCATCGTAACTAATCGAAGCCTCGAAGGCTCCAAAAGTGAAGTCTGCGGCAATACTAGAATCAGTGTCGTCTGCCCAAACGTCCCAAAAAGCAAGAGTGGTCGCATGCGCTGCAGTGCTCAATAGCACAGCTGAAGATGCAGCAAGAAGTGAGGGGAATAATTACATAATGTATTTATTGGGTTTAGTTTGGATATGTTGTTATCAATAAGATTCTGAATCAGTAGAATCGGACACAACTATATCAAATTTCAGAGGTCTGTGGTAGTTCACTGCTGATGCGGATGGTGTCAATTGCTGACATCTACACAAAAACCGCCAAAACCCACTACCAACCAAGAAGTTACCAAGCTACCCCATCAACACCTCCACCGTCTTCCTGAGCGCGCTCAGCAGTTCGAGGCGCTCTAGGGGCAGAATATCCCACGCATTGCAGACATCTCATACCAAGCATTCTCACGCCCCACTCTTTTCACATCGATTTCACTAAAAGTCAGCAAGTGACGCTAAAAGTGTCGGTAGATGACTCACGCGACACTTTCAAATCTGCTACACTTGTGAACTCACCCCATTATCCATACATAGATGAAACAATATTTATTGACTGCAGCGGCTAGCCTGGCCGCGTTTACCTTATGCTCCTTGACGGGAACCAGCTCACTTCAGGCAGAAGAGACTCGCCCGAACATTGTCATTATCATGGCAGATGACCTCGGCTATGAAACTGTCGGTGCCTATGGTGGCCTTGATTTTGAGACGCCTCGCCTCGACCAAATGGCCGACGAAGGTGTGCGCTTTAGCCGCATGTATACCAGCCCGGTGTGCACCCCCGCTCGCATGACACTGCACACCAGCCTATATGCGGATGAGCATGGTTACACCTCGGTGCTGCCCGTGCATTTGGGCTCCAATGTCAAAGTAGACTTTGACAACCGATTTGCCACCTTCGCACAACAGTTTCGCGACCAAGGCTACGCCACGAGTACCACTGGCAAATGGCAATTAGCCACCCTGTCATTTCACCCGGATCATATTCAATCCGCAGGCTTTGATTCCTGGTGCGTCTGGCAAATCTGGGACGGCGAAAACAATGTAAAGACGGTGCGTTATTGGGAGCCGTTCTTAAACCGCGATGGTTCGATTCTTCCGGTGACTGCCAACGACTTTGGCCCGGACATCATTCATGACTTTGTCTTCGAAAAATTACAAGACGCGGCGGTACCTGGCGCGCCGCCAGCATTGATTATGCATAATATGATGCTACCGCACACACCGATCATCGACACACCTGATGATGTCGCAGCCGGTAGCTCTGGCGATATCTACTCGATGGTTCACTACTTAGACAAATTGGTCGGCGAAATTCTCGATGAAGTCGAACGCTTGGGCATCAAGGATAACACCTACATACTATTCTTGGGCGACAACGGCACCGAAGCATCGCACGAATCAGGCTTCAAGGATGGCGTCAAACGTGAAACCGTCGATGGCACAGTGACAGATGGCAAATGGAATCCCGTCCACGGCGGTTGCCATGTGCCATTTATTGTATGGGGTCCCGACTCCATCGCTGACGGTGGCACCGTGGTCGACGACCTAGTCGACATGACAGATATCTACCCGACCGTCTGCAGCCTAGCAGGCGTGCCCCTGCCAAATGATCACCCGATTCGCGGGCGCAGTATACGCCCACAACTGGAAGGCCGTCCAGGGCTCACTCGCTCGGTCACCCACGGCGGCATCGATGGCAAGCGCACTATCTTTGATGGCGAATGGCGCTTGAATAATGACGGCGTCTTGCGCGATAGTCGCAATCTACCCACAGAGGTCGTGGTGCCTGTGGGTGATCCCGAAGGCGATGCCGCCCGCGAGCGCCTTGAATTACTCGATGATGCTCGTGTCATGGAAGTCTCTGCAGACGAAAGCGTGTGGGTAGTCGATGACCTGGACACAAGCAATGTAAATAAAACGGGCGCATGGGCAGCAGAGAGTCAAACAAGTGGCTATTATGCGAGTGGCTATCACGTATCCGCACAAAATACAACGCCTGCAGCAGGACCACAGACGCTATCAAGTTTCACATCTACAGAACCAGAAGAGGATGTCATGGGAGTCGTCACAGCGCTATCGCTCGGCTCGCAGACCTACTCTACTTTAATTCCTGGAACTCTCTCAGGAGTCAGCTCTAGTGACCTGTTAAAAAACGAAGCACTCGCAACCTTCCCAGCAAATGCAAACATCGCGATAAGTAGTCAAAACCTGGATACCGCCACCTTAAACAGCCAGTTCACAGTGAACTTCAGTCAAGTAGTCACCGAGACAGATCGCTTTTACATCTTTGATTGCAATGGCAGCCCCACAGCCAACGGATCCAACGACGTGACCATTCAAGCTTTGGATGCTACGAACCAAGCTGTAGGCAGCCCCTACACAATCATGAATATCAGTATGCTTGACGGAAACCCCACAATCAGCGGCCGCAATTGGGATCGCTCCAGTGGCGGCGCGCAATTGCTGAACCGCACAATCGGCACAGTGACTTGGTCACTCGCAGACATGGGGCTCGATGCCTCCGACAATGTAACAGGCTATCAACTATCTTCCGACAACCTCGACACTGCTGCAATCGGTTTAGCCATTGCAGATCCCTCCCCTGCCCCGATCGAAGGCGAAGGACAAGCATTTACATACACCTACTCGATTCCAGAAAATGGGTCCTATACAATCAGCTTGCTTTGGACAGCTGGAAGTGACCGGGCAAGCCAAGTGCCGGTTTCTGTAAGCGATTCAGTGAGGACCTGGAATTATGAAGTAAACCAGCAATTAAACGGTGCGATCTGGAACGCCTTAGACACTCTAGACTTAGACGCAGGTGCTGAATTAGTCGTCACAGTATCGGCAGATGACGTGGATGGCGTCGTCGTAGCCGATGCATTACGTGTTGCGCCAGCGGGGACTCAAGGCGTTCGTTTCCAAGACTGGCAAAACACTTATTTCACATCGGAGCAGTTGAATAATTCAAGCCTCGAAGCAACAGTCTGGGGCGCACTGGCCGACCCCGATGGCGACGGGCAAATCAACAAACTGGAATTTGGGCTGGGCGGTCATCCACTTATTAATGAAACGCATAAGGTGCAACCAAGCATCGATTTGGATGCAGACAATCCAAGAGTTTACGTGATTCTACGCAGCGGAGTCTCAACAGGCGCGGTACAATTCTTAGCAACCGACTCACTGGATTCAAATTCCTGGCTCACACCCGCCGAATTATCTTTCAATTTGGAAAACGCGGTGGAACTAAGCCGTGACTTTCACGAGTATTCATACGCAGAAAACCGTTCCGAAACGGCCCCTGATCAAGTCTTCTTTCGCGTCGCGATCCCTTAATCGAGGCTATCCGAGCAGCGAATTTCGGTGCTATTTCAAGCCTATTTCGCACACAAACGATTGCTGCCATTCGCCACCAAATAGACGAGAGCTGCCAGTAAAATAATTGTTGGGCCCGTCGGAAAATCGAGCGAATAACTGAGACCTAAGCCAAACAAGACGAAGCAGGCAGTCAATACGATCGAACAAATCAACATTTGCCCCAGGCTGCGGGCTCGTAATGATGCGATCGCGGGAGGCAAAGTAAGCAGGGCGATCACCAGCACTATGCCGACCAATGAGACAAGGGTCACAACCGTCAGCGCAGTCAACAGCAGTAACAATAGATAAATTCGATCGGCATGCACGCCACGGATCGCTGCAAACTCAGCATCGAAACAGACCGCCACAATCTGACGATGCCAAAGCAAGAGGATTGCAATAATCAGCGCCCCCACCCCAGTGGCGATCCACAAGTCAGAGCGAGTCACCAATAAAATGTCGCCAAACAAATAAGCCATCGGATCGATATAGCCGGGCGTACGTGAGATAAACAGTAGACCGACCGCCATACCAGTCACCCAGATCGCACCTATGATGGCATCTTCCCGCTGCTTGCTTCGCAACGAGACCGCGGCAATCACACCCGCCGCTGTCAAAGCCGCCAGCAAAGCACCCAGCATCGGATGCAACCACGACCAACCCAGCACTTCGCGGGCGTAGAGTGCAGCACCGATCCCCCCCAACACCGAGTGCGCAATCGCGGCCGCCAAATAACTGATGCGCCGCGCCACCACAAATGTGCCTACGGCACCCAAGGGGATGCTCCCAATCAATCCCAGCAAAAGTGCGTTACGCAAAAAGCCTAAATCTGGATCCAAGAGTGCTTTAAAAAATTCAAGCATGATGATGGTGGCCTCCATGGCTATCGAGATGCTCGTGGTCGTGTTGTACCATGCGAACTTCGTGTCCGTAAAGCTCACGAATGCGTGCTTCGCTCAAACGAGCGGTCGGGTGCAAGTGAACGCAGCGATTCACGCAGACTACCTTAGGCACGGAGCGTGAAACAAAGGCTAAATCATGCGACACGGTGATCACCGTCAGCTCATCACCAAGGGCTTTCAAGCTCTTCATCAAGCGCTCTTCAGCCGCCACATCCACATGTGCGGTGGGCTCATCCAACAAGAGCAACTCACTTTCGGCCACCAGCGCGCGCGCAATCAATACGGCCTGACGCTGCCCCCCCGAAAGACTGGCAAAGGGCTGCTTTGCTTGATCCGCAAGGCCCATCTTAGCCAGCGCCTCGTAAGCACTGGCACGATCAGCCTGACTCACAAAGCCGAAACTCTTCTTGCTCAGACGCCCCATCAGCGCGACATCCAGCGCAGAAACCGGAAAGAGCGGATCAAACTCAATCTGCTGCGGCACATAGCCGACTCGCGCCCGCCCCAGCTTGGTAGTTTGCCCGAAAAGACGAATTTCGCCCTGATCTGGTGTCAGTAGCCCCAACATCAACTTGAGCAAGGTCGATTTGCCGCCTCCATTAGGACCAATCACACAGACCGACTCTCCTTGGTAAATATCAAAATCGGCATCCTCAATCACAGGAGTGCGCCCATAGCTAAACGAGACGCCATCGAAGCAAACCACCGGTTCCCCCGAATGCGCCTGACATCCACAATCGCTATGCGCCGACTCACTCATCATTTAAAGCTATCTTCCAAACTTTGCGCGATGTCTAGCATGTTGCTAAAATATTCCCCACTCAACACATCGACCTCCACCAAATCCACGCCCGAAGCACTCGCCAGCACTCCAGCGCTGCTACGTCCAAACTCCGGCTGAGTAAAGATCGCCCTCACCTGCTCTGCTTTAGCCGACTTAACCAAGCCAGCGACCTGCTTCGCGGAAGGCGCAGCGCCACCCTGCTCGATCGATTTTTGCACCAAGCCATAGCGCGCAGCAAAATAACCCAAAGAAGGATGATTGATATAAAAGCACCGTCCCGCAAAAGGCTTCAGTTGGGCCGCAATCTTTGCATCCAACGCCTCCAACTCTGCACTCAGCGCGGCTGCATTGGCCGTAAATAGCTCGCTCGACTCAGGCGCCAGCTCGATCAACGTATCGCGCACCTGCGCCACAAAGCCTAACATCCATTGAGGGTCCATCCAGACATGCGGATCTTCCTCCCCGTGTACATGGTGCTCATCTAAGCCATGCACATGTTCATACTCATCTTCGTTTAAATCCGCTGTCTGCACAAAGCGCAGATGCGGCATCGAGCGCTCCATCTTGGCCAAAATCACACGCTCCAAAGGCATACCAATTCCGAAATAAACATCAGCTTTTGCCAGCGACGCCATCTGCGGCACACTGGGCGAATAGGTTTCAGGGCTCTGACCAGGCCGAACCATCACCTCGACCTGTCCACGCTCACCAACGATCGACTGCACAATTGGCTGCTGAGGCAAGAGGCTCACCCAGACCTGTAAATCCGTAGCAGCCTGCTCTGTCTGCGGCGCACAGCCGACCAAGGACAACACACAAAACAAGAGACTGATGACTAATTTAAATAAATACATGATGACAAAACGAATAAAAGGCATGTGCCTTACGCATAACAGCACAATAGCAAAGTACACTCCAACTGATTCGAAGATAGGAGATACATCAATCGACTCCGAAGCCCAACAAGCCAATTAACTAGCCTAGGACTTTGCGTAAAAACAGTGCCCGATGAACCGGAGTCGCCCCGTGCGCCTTAAGAGCCGCTCGGTGCGCAGCCGTTCCATAGCCCTTATGCTGCTCAAAGCCGTAGGCCGGATATGTTTGCGCCAGCACGCGCATCTCACGGTCGCGCAAAACTTTAGCAGCGATACTGGCCATCGCGATTGCAAGTGACTTCCCATCGCCCTTGACCACACCTTCATGCGCGTATGGGAAAGGCTTCAAGGCTCGACCATCGGCCAGTAATTTCACATCAGATGCACTTCGAAAGAGTGGGTCCTCCGCGGCTGTATGCGGTAAGCTCCAAGCACTCGCTCGCTTCGCTAACTGATCTACAGCACGCTGCATGGCTAGGCGCGTCGCACCGAGAATGTTCAATTCTGCAATCTCCTTCACCGAAGCAAAAGCCACAGCGAAATCAATCAAACCACGCGCCTGTAAGGATTTTAAGACCTGGTATTGTGCCTCGCGAGCTTCTGCTGTAAGTTGCTTTGAATCGTTAATTAACGCGCTCTGCTCCAGCGCTTCAGGCGATTCAAAAAGTGCACGCGGCACATAACAAGCTCCAGCCGAAACAGGCCCTGCTAAACAGCCGCGCCCCGCTTCGTCGATTCCGATCAGGCTGCTATAATTCTCAAGTAAACTGGCATCGTATCGCTGTAATGCATTCATCGCTACTCTTCCCATGGCTCCGGCACACGCTCAAGGAAGGGACGAAAAATCTCCTTATTGATGCATTTCTCATAGGCCTCTTCACCACTAATTCGCTGCGCTATGAGGTGCTCCATGATAGAGTCATCGAGTGGACGATTTCCCTTCTTGCGCCCAATCTCGATCATCGAAGGAATTTGAAAAGTCTTCCCCTCGCGGATTAAATTAGTAATCGGCGTATCCACCACTAGAACTTCAAATGCAGCCACACGTCCTGGTTCGTCCACTCGCTTAAACAAGTTTTGCGAAACCACTCCCACCAAAGCCTCCGCCAATGTGGCTCTAATCTGGTGCTGCTGTGCTCCAGGAAAGACGTCAATAATACGATCCACCGTCTTGGCCGCACTCGGCGTGTGTAAAGTGCCAAAGACTAAGTGCCCCGTGTCCGCCGCTTCAAGTGCCAAGGAGATCGTTTCTAGATCACGCATCTCCCCCACTAGAATCACATCGGGGTCCTCCCGCAAAGCTCCCCGCAAGGCACTCGCAAAAGACTTTGTATGCCCGCCCACCTCACGGTGATTGACCAGAGCTTTCTTACTTTTGTGAACAAATTCAATCGGGTCCTCGATCGTTAAAATATGGTCCGAGCGCGTCCGATTGGCTTGATCGATGATCGCCGCTAAAGTCGTCGACTTGCCGCACCCCGTCGGTCCTGTAACTACAACCAAGCCCTTTTTCAAGCCTGCAAATTTACGGCAAATCGCGGGCAAGCCAAGGTCCTCTGCTGTTAAAATCTTAGCTGGAATCGTGCGAAAGACACTGGCGATCCCTTTACTTTGTTGAAAATAATTCGCCCGAAAGCGTGCCTTATCTCCGAAACCAAGCGCAAAATCAATATCTCCACACTCTTGAAACTGGGCAATCTTATCACCAGGGCAGATCTCATACAGCATTTCAGTGAGCTCAGAATCCACCAAAGGCGGATAATCCAACGACTCCAACTCTCCATTGATACGAATTAAAGGCGGATTACCTGTAGTCAGGTGTAAATCGGAGCCTTTAAATTCGAGCAACGCATCAAAGAAAACATCTATCTGAGCCATATACGGATATATATGCAGAAAAATTACTTATAAACTCAAGCTGTATTTCTCCTGTAGCCCACTGGGAGTCAGGCAATCATTTCGCACCACTCAGCGGAGCAGGCACTAGAGTTTCTTGGCAGCCTGGAGAAACTCTTGCGGCGTCCACGTTGCGCCCTCCTTGCGATAAGCCACGCGTCCATTCGCATCCACCAGTAAGGTGGCCATGGTGTGGTTAATGGTGCCGTCCTCATCCATAGTCAAAATGCCAAACTGACGTAACAAATCGTCCACAACCGAAGGCTCGCCCGTCAACAAATGAAAATTCTCGGGCTCCATGCCGTAGCCTTCCGCATATTGCTTCAAAATCCCCGGCGAATCAAATGCCGGATCAAAGGTAATGGTTACAAATTGCAAATCATCCAGCCCCGCTTCGCGAGCTGCATCCTGCAGCGTAGACATACGCGTGCTTGAAGCCGGACACATCGTCGGCACCGTGCAACGCGTGAAAATGAAATTCAGCACAAAGGGTTTCCCCTGCAGCTGGCGCGCCTGCACAAAGTCACCGTGCTGATCAATCATCGCAAAATTCGGGATGTAATCGCCCTGCTTCACAAACTTACGTCGACTCATACTAGCTGTGGTTTGGTGCAATTGCTGATTCACATCAGCCGCGGCCTTCGCGCCCTGACCATCGAGCGGAAATACCTGCTCCAAGTGCCAGCGCTTGCCATAATAAGCTACATTGCCCTTGATCAGACGTCCTTGATACCCAATCGCCAGATCCCCGGCACCCACGCGAAAAGTCTGAGTTGCCCCCGCAACAAGCTCCCCGTCGCCCGATTGAGTCAACTCCACTTCCAAAGAGCGCAAATCCGGTAAAACAGCAAGCACGCGCCCTTGTACCTCAGCCGCATGAGCTGTCAGCGCCAATAGCACAGAAAACAAAGAAGAAAGAAACAGAATACGCATACTCGCAATTAGAACAAAGCACAGGCGTATGCAAGCCTACGTAACAAGAAGAGACACAAATCCTAGGCAGCGGTCGACTGCGGGAACTTGACTACGCCATCTGCAAAGGCGATGCTGGCGACTCCGTCCGTCACGCATTTGGCGTAGGCAATGAAATCGCTCGCGCCATCCAACGTGTATCATCGAATCTCCACGGAGCCATTACGATTGAGGTCATGCATTTGCTGGAGCTACTTCTGGCCGTAATACGCTCCAGCTCCGTGCTTGCGGAAGAAATGCTTCTCACGCAAATAGTTCGGCGCGGGACAGACAGTTGAATTGAGACTTAAACTATGCAAGGCCATGTCGGCCACGATCTCTAAGGCTTGCGCGGTCTCGACGGCTTTGGCGCCACTCACGCCCCAAGCGAAAGGACCATGATTGCGCACCAACACAGCTGCAATCTCCATGGGGTTGAGCTCTGCAAAACGCTCAACAATCACATTTCCGGTTTCCCACTCGTATGCTCCCTGCACCTCGGCTGCGGTCATGTCACGAGTCACGGGCACGGGACCGTTGAAGTAGTCGCAATGCGTCGTGCCGAGGCATGGAATCTCTATCGCCGCCTGCGCAAAGGCCACTGCTTTACGCGAGTGCGTGTGCACGATGCTGCGCACGCCATGCTCGGCAAATGCGAGAAACAAACAGCGATGGGTCGGTGTGTCGGAGGAAAAGCGTAACTCGCCTTCGACGGTCTGACCTTCAAGATCGACGATCACCATGTCTTCTGGCTTGAGCGCGGCATAATCCACCCCGCTCGGCTTGATCGCAAATACCCCGGCTGCGGCATCGAGCACGCTTACATTACCAAAGGTGAGGTCGACCAAACCAGTGCGCGGCAAGGCGATATTGGCCTCACAGCATTCTTCACGGATGTCCTTATAATTCATAACTTATCTACAGTTGCACGTTTTAAAGTCCGCGGATTCCGTGATACATCTCGCCGAGGCGCAGCTCTTGTTTGAAGGCGCGCATCTCGGTTTTTTCATCGATGAATACACATTCCACGCCCGCCATCTCGGAGAGCATCTCAATTTGATTGGCACTGACATCGAAGCTAAACGCGGTATGGTGCGCCCCGCCCGCTTGAATCCATGCTTCGGCTGCGGTCTGCAAGTCGGGCTTGGCATCCCAAAGCACACGCGCGACGGGTAGCTTGGGCATATCTTGCTCGATAGCCACGCTCTCGACTTCGTTGACAAGAAAACGGAAGCGATTGCCGAGATCTACCAGGGATGCGTTGATGGCCTGTCCTTCGGCGCCGTTAAACACTAGGCGCACAGGGTCAGCCTTGCCACCGATGCCCAGCTCGTGAATTTCACAACGCGGCTTGGACGCCGCAATACTGGGGCAAATCTCTAACATATGCGAACCGAGGCAACGCGCACCTGCGGGATCGAAATGATAGGTGTAGTCCTCCATAAAGGAAGTGCCCCCGCTCTTGCCTTGGCTCATGACCTTGAGCACACGCACCAGCGCCGCATGCTTCCAGTCTCCCTCGGCACCGAAGCCGTAGCCTTCGGCCATCAGGCGCTGTGTTGGCAGGCCGGGCAGTTGCTCCATGCCATGCAGGTCTTCGAAAGTGTTCGTATAGGCGCCATAACCGCCCTCCTCTAAGAAGCGACGTAGGCCAATCTCGATGCGCGCGGCCTCGCGCAGCGAATCGTGACGTGCGGCACCCTTTGCGAGCTCATATTCTTCGGCATACACTTCACACAAAGCATCGATTTGTGCATCGCTGGCCTCGTTGATCACAGCGACCAGATCTCCCACACCATGGGTATTGACGGACATGCCAAAGACGCGTTCGGCTTCCACTTTATCACCGTCGGTGACCGATACGAAACGCATGTTATCGCCAAAACGCACTACCTTGAGATGTTGCATTTCGTGCCAGCCCAAAGCGACGGCACTCCAGTCAGCCAACTGTGTGCGAACTGCGGGATCCTCCCAGTGCCCGACCACGACTTTACGTTGGATGCGCATACGAGTCAAAATATGCCCATACTCGCGACCACCATGCGCGGACTGATTCAAGTTCATAAAGTCCATATCGATCGTATCCCAGGGGATGTCGCGATTGAACTGTGTGTGTAGATGGCAGATCGGTTTAGTTAAATTGGACAAGCCATTGATCCACATCTTCGCCGGCGAGAAAGTGTGCATCCAGGTAATGAGTCCGATGCAATTCGTATCCCCACTCGCAGCCGTACACGCGACACGAATCTCGTCCGGCGTGGTCACGATCGGCTTGAATACAATTTCAACCGGGATGCTCGCATCCGCATTCAGCGCACGTGAAATCGTCTCTGCATTCGCAGCGACTTGTTTTAAAGTTTCGGGGCCATAGAGATGTTGGCTACCAGTAATGAACCAGATTTGTTGTGTCATATTTTTTTTAAAAGTTAAATTTTAGAGGGAGTTGTAGGGGCTTCATTTGTGAAGACCGCAGTGGATAGGCCACGACTCAGTGGTCTGATTAAATGCTTTCCTTAATATTGAGCAGTTGCTTCATCACCTGCCCCAGGTCGGCATTGCTGTTGACGCCACCGAAGGCGTCATGAATTTCCTGATACAATTTAAAGAGTTGATTATAGGTGGCATGCGCCGCTGGATCAGGGCGATAGACGATGTCCTTAAGTGAGGTCATCGCGGCCTGCGCGCTGCTAAAGTCAGGGTGTGCGCCTGCAAGCACGGCGGCTCCGACAGCGGAACCCAAGGCACAGGCTTGTGAGGAGCCGGACACGCGCATTTCACGCCCGGTCACGTCTGCATAGATCTGCATCAGCATCGCATTCTTCTCGGCGATGCCCCCAGCACAAACAACGCGCTCGATCGGCACGCCATAGGCCTCGATGCGTTCAATGATCATGCGCGCCCCGAAGGCGGTGGCTTCAATCAAGGCGCGGTAAATCTCAGCCTGTGTGGTGTGCAAGGTTTGGCCCAGAATGAGTCCGGTCAATCGTTGGTCCACCAGTACGGTGCGGTTTCCATTATTCCAATCCAAAGCTAAGAGGCCACTCTGCCCGGGACGCTGGCTAGCCACGGCTTCGGTCAACTCGCGGTGCATGGACTCGTCGTTTTGACAGGCGATTTCCACCCACCATTTAAAGAGATCGCCACAAGCGCTTTGACCGGCTTCGATGCCGTAGAATCCCGGCAAGATCGCACCTTTCACGATGCCACAAATCCCGGGAATGTCGGCTACGGTATTTTCTGCCGACACGACGCCACAATCACAGGTGGACGTGCCAATCACTTTGACTAAGGTGCCCTCAGTCACGCCACAACCGATCGCGCCGAAGTGCACGTCGAACTCACCGACTGCGATCTCGATGCCTGCTGGCAAGCCTAAGGCCTCTGCCCACTCGGCACAGAGCTTGCCAGCTGAGTGGGAAATATCAACTGCCTGCGTGTAAAGACGGTCACGCAAATCGGCGAGCTTGGGGTCGAGCAAACTCAAAAATTCTTTGTCCGGCAAACCGCCCCAGTCTTCCGCGTAGAGTGCCTTATGCCCCGCCGCGCAGATCCCACGCACCACTTGCTTGGGATCTTTAACACCGGCCAGCACAGAAGGCACATAATCGCAGAGTTCCACCCAACTGTAAGCGGCCTCGAAGACCTCGGGAGCCACATTTAAGCAATGCCAGATCTTACTCCACCACCACTCGGAGGAATAAATATTTCCGCACTTCGCGATGTATTGCGGACGATGCGCCGCCGCCAGTTCGGTAATACGCTTCGCCTCGGCATGACTGGTATGGTCCTTCCATAACCAGCACTGCGCAGCGAGGTGATCCTGCCACGCCGCGTCCAATGCCAGCGGTGTATTGCTGGCATCCACAGGTATGGGACTGGAGCCCGTGCTATCCACGCCAATGCCAATCACATCTTTGGCGTCGAAATCGTCGCGCTGATTCGCCTTAGCCAAGGCGATGCGCACCGACTCTTCTAGCCCATACAAATAATCAGCCGGACTTTGCCGCGCGACATGCGCGTCCTTGGCATCCAATAAAATGCCCTGCTGCCCACTGGGATAATTCACTACCCCAGCGGCAAGTTCCTCGCCAGTCTGGCAATTGACAATAAGTGCACGCACCGAATTGGTGCCATAATCGATTCCGAGGGTATAAGACATGCTGTTAAACTACAGGCTCGCCGCACAGAAGGAAGCCGCCCAATACTTGACAGTAATGTAAGCAGACACATAGCTAGTGTGATGAAGCGCGTCACCATGTCCACCATCGGCGAAAAAGCCGGAGTTTCCAAAAACACCGTATCGCTGGCATTGCGCAACGATCCTCAAATCCCGGAGGCCACACGACAGCGCATTCAACAGATCGCCAACGAACTCGGCTATCAGCGCAACCCCACGGTGGCGCATCTCATGGCGGAGCTGCGATCGGGAAACAGCACGGGGCCCAAGGCATCGCTCGCCCTGCTAAACGCCAACCAAGATCCGCAGGCATTTACCCGCCACCCGACCATTCCCACCTACGTGCAGGGCTGTCAACGACGCGCGCGTCAGATGGGCTACAGCTTAGACCACTTTTGGTTGCACGACCCTGAGCTGAACGGTCGACGTCTAAACCAAATCCTCAGAGCTCGCGGTATTCGCGGCATAGTGGTGGTGGGCCTGATGCGCAGCAACCGTCTGCCAGAGGCTTTCGCCGAAACCTGGGAGCAGTATCCTTGCGTGGTCACAGGGGTGCGCACGCGCAAACCCGCACTGTCCTTCGCCTGCACCGACCATCACATCATCACCCTGCGAGCCTTTGAAAATGTGCTAGCGCGCGGCTATCGTCGTCCAGGCTTGGTGCTTGATCGAACCATCGATCAGCTAGTCGAAGGGCGCTTCACCGCAGGCTATCAGATTGGGCAATCCTCACTACCTAGCCAACAACGACTCACGCCCTTCTATCAAGTAGCCGAGACCGAAGCCAAGCCGCAACTGTTTCAACAATGGATCGAACATGAAAAACCCGATGTCATTTTCACGCTCTACAACAAGGTGCACGACTGGGTGCAAGCGCTGGGACTGAAGGTGCCGCAAGATATAGGACTCCTACAACTCGAGCACCGCGCAGCCGCGCCCGAATGGGCCGGCATGAATCAGCATAACGACGTCTGCGGCGAGGCCGCCATCGACATGGTCATCAGTATGATTCACAGCGGCGAAAGCGGCGTGCCCCCCTACCCAAGAGCCACCTTGATTAGCGGCTCTTGGGTTGACGGACAAACGGTGCGATAAATAGAAGGGAACGCGTGGCAGGACGTCTCGGGAGGCGTCCGTTTGTCGATCCAGCCACAAACGAAGACGAAAATTACAGACACACAAAACGCCCTCCACTAACGACTCTCTCGGCGAGAGAGCCCGACCTCAGCCTTTCAAATATTGTTGCTGTAAATCCTGGACCACTGTTGGATCGGCCAGTGTGGTGACATTGCCCAGCTCTTTGCCTTCGGCGATGTCACGCAAGATGCGGCGCATAATTTTACCAGAACGTGTTTTGGGCAGATCCGAGGAAAACAAGATACGCTCAGGGCGGGCAAATTTCCCGATGCTCTTATCGATCATCGTGACCAGCTCCTTGCGCAAGTGATCATCTTGCTCACGCCCATCGATCACGGTCACAAAGGCGACCAGTCCCTGCCCCTTGATCTCGTGTGGCACGCCGACCACCGCAGATTCAGCCACATCCTTGTGCTCGACAAATACGCTCTCTAACTCGGCAGTGCCGATACGGTGACCAGATACATTCACGACATCGTCCACGCGGCCAAGAATCCAGATATAGCCATCCTCATCACGGCGAGCACCATCTCCGGGGAAATAATATTTGCCGTCCCACTTACACCAGTAGGTGTCTTTAAAGCGCTGCGGATCTCCGTAGATACCGCGCAACATGCCCGGCCATGGCTTCTTAATCGCCAAGATGCCGGCATCGACCTCCTGCTCGTCGTCAGTCAAAATTGCAGGCTCGATCCCGAAAAACGGCAGAGTCGCGCAGCCTGGCTTGGTCGCGGTCGCGCCCGGCATCGGCGTCAACATGTGGCCGCCGGTTTCGGTTTGCCACCAGGTATCTACGATCGGGCAACGTTCCGCCCCGATCATCTTATGATACCACATCCACGCCTCAGGGTTGATCGGCTCTCCCACAGTGCCAAGCAGGCGCAAAGACGACAGGTCTTTACGAGTCACCCAGTCGTCGCCCCACTTCATAAAGGCACGAATCGCAGTCGGTGCCGTGTAGAAAATCGATACTTTATACTTCTCAATAATGTCCCAGAAGCGTCCTTCATCCGGATGGTTGGGCGCGCCCTCATACATCACTTGTGTGACGCCATTTTGCATGATGCCATACACGATATAAGTGTGTCCGGTGATCCAGCCCACATCAGCGGTGCACCAATACACATCATCCTGTTTGAGGTCGAAGACATACTTCGAAGTCAAATAACTATACACTTGGTAGCCCGCAGTGGTGTGCATGATGCCCTTAGGCTTACCAGTGGTACCACTAGTGTAGAGCAAGAAGAGCAGATCCTCCGCCTCCATCTCTTCGGCGGGGCAATCGTCGTCCACATTTGCCACTAAATCATGATACCAGCTGTCGCGACCTTCCTGCATCTTGCAGTCGACCGGGTGTGCATCGCCACGCTTCACCACGACCACATCTTTCACGCACTCACAGCTCGCAATGCCTTCGTCCACGATCTGCTTCAACTCTAACATCTTGCCACGGCGGTAGCCTCCATCGGCAGTGATCACCATGCAGGTCTCACTATCGAGCACACGGTCACGAATCGAGTCCGCAGAGAAGCCCGCAAAAATCACCGAGTGCACCGCACCGATACGCGCACAAGCCAGCACCGCAATGGCCAACTCCGGAATCATCGGCAGATAAATTGCGATACGATCGCCCTTTTTCACACCACGCGCCTTCATCGCATTGGCGAAACGGCAGACTTCGAGGTGCATCTGCTTGTAACTAATGTCACGCGCATCGCCCGGTTCGCCCTCCCAGTGGATCGCGATCTTGTCACCACGCCCCGCTTCAATGTGACGGTCTAGGCAGTTGTAAGAAAGATTAGTGCGACTGCCATCAAACCATTTAAAAAACGGCGCTTCGGATGCGTCCAACACGCTGTCCCACTTTTTAAACCAATGCAGTTCTTCAGCCGCTTCGGCCCAGAAAGCTTCCGGGTCTTGAATGCTCTTTTCGTAGAGCGCTTTATAGGCAGCTTCACCACTAATGTGGGCAGACGCAGCAAATTCAGAGGCAGGGGGAAACTTGCGGTGCTCATGCGAGACCGATTCCATCGAGGAATTATCAGTAGTCATGTTGGGTAGAATTTAGAGTGGGGACTTATTGAGCGCGCAAGCACGCCTAATAGAAGTCTAAGAGCGCAATCACGCAGGACTGTAAGGTCAATGACATTTACAAAAAAACAAGCTGCAAGCAGCTATTTACGCTCAATAAGAGATCTCAGTTGTCATTACTGAATCCCTTGATCAAAAAAGCCGATTAAACTATGCAAAGCAAAGATCTACAACTCGACAAAATTGACATTTACGGCGGCACCCAAGCGCGAGTCGCCACCAACGACGACGCCATCTCCAGCTACGCCGACGCGATGCTCGAAGGCGCCCAATTCCCCCCCATCGTCACCTACTACGACGGCACAAAATACTGGCTAGCCGACGGCTTTCACCGTTTCCTCGCAGCCCAGCGTAACGAATACGAGGAAATCGCAGCGGAAGTGCACGAAGGCTCCCGCACGGATGCCCTGCGCCACGCACTCGGCGCCAACTCCACCAACGGCATCTACCGCTCTAACGCCGACAAGCGTAACGCAGCCGAGATCGCACTCGAAGAGTGGCCGGAAATGTCCAATGCGCTGATCGCCTCCATGTGCAAAGTTTCCCCCGATCTCGTCCGGCGCTGCCGGATGGAGATGGAAAAGGAAAACCGCATCGAGAGCCAAAGCCAGGTCACTGGCAAAGATGGCAAACAATACCCGACCGGCATCGAGCGTGAACCACGCGGCGGCAGTCAAAAAGTCGAGAACGACGGCTCTCCCAGCGAAGGCTCGGGCGGCGGAGGGGGCGGCGGTGCCAAAGGTAAAGGCGAAGAACGCGGCACAGGCGGCGCTAGCATGGAGATCGAAGCCGATGCCCGGAAAATGATACGCGAGGGCGAAATCAAGCACTCCGAACTCGACAAGCTCAAGAGTGCCACGGCCATCGACTACGCCGAAACCGCACTTAATTTGCTCAACCGCATGAAGCCCGACGACCCACGCCGTCCCGACGCCGTGCGCCGCATCGAGCGCTGGCTAGCCACCGAAAAAGGCATCGCTTAAGCGCGGGCCACTATCGCACCTGCCGCAACTTTCGCCAAAACCGCTTAAAGGGGCTCCACATTCGTCCACTTAACAAAGCGGCACGCGCTCCATCCCCGAAAAGCCAAGTGCGGCAGCTTGCTGGCTAGGCCGCTCTAGCACGCTCGGCCAATAAGCGGTGCGAAAGAGCCAATCCATATACTCAGAGCAATACCGAAATCCACCCCCAGCCGGCGCTCCTCCGGCAAGTCGTGCATATGATGCCAAATAGACTGCAAAGTATACAGACCTGAGCTGGCGCTGTCATCGCAGCCATTCCTCATCCTATTTAATTTTATGTTATCCCAAGCAAACTCTCATTCTGCACAGCCCATTGAAGGGCCGTTGATCGTAATCAAAGCCGACGACCTACTCTATCGTGAGGACGGCACAATCTTTGGCCAGAACTGGCTGCAATTTATTGAAATCGCCCAGGAGAAAGGAATTAAAATTTCGATCGGCATCATTTGTCATTCGCTGGAAAATGCCCAACTGGAGTATTTTGAAAAAATCAGGGCATTGCACGCCGCGGGCCAAATAGAATTCTGGAATCATGGTATCACCCATCGCCGAGATCAAGAGAGTGGCCAGAGCGAGTTTAAGGGTGCTTCAATGGACTCGCAGCTCGACACATTGGTGCGAGCTCAAGCACTGGCTGTTGAAAAGCTAGGCTTCTCATTCACCAGCTTTGGTTCCCCCTATAATCATTTCGATCAAAATACCGCGGCTGCATTACGCGCAGTCCCCGAGCTGAAGACTTGGCTATATGGCGACGAGCAAGCTCAACTAGTACCGGGCCAAGTAGTGCTTGGGCGCAGCATCCTATTGGAACAACCGGTCCACCATCCAAATTTTGAAAACTTCGTGCGCGACTTTGAAGCAAGCCCCGATCGCCCCTATTACATACTGCAAGCCCATCCGGGCGGATGGGATCGTGAGCGCTTCGAACAGTTCCTCCAAGTAATCCAATATCTGCAGGCAAAAAAGGCCACATTCATGTTGCCAAGAGAGTTACGGAATCAGCTGATCTCCGCAGAGACTGGTGACTGATAGATAAGCGACATCCGGTCAGGCTGAATCGCCAATCAAGACAGTAGGAATGTGCCTCCTAAGAGATCGAGCGTTCGAGGGTGGACAGCTCTGGACACGTTAAATAGCTTCACTAGGCACAAGGTTTTCTCCGCCAATGCGCGTCTCAAACTTTGACAGCTTAATTTTATGTATTGTTTTAGAATCCCCCCTCTGCTCCGATCCGCCGCCATAGGCTCACTACTTTGCCTGCTAACCGGCAGCGCGCTCGCCGACAAGCGATTGAACAACGGGCAGTTGGAGTCATGGGAGAATGACCATCCCGCTGGCTGGGCGCTTCCGGACACGCAAAAGATTCTGTCGACCGCAGGCCCCGAAGGGCAGGGGCAGGCCTTAAAGGTCGAAGTGACCACCGCCATCCCGGGCAAGGACGGCGAGATACGCCAAGCCTTCGACATTGAACCGCGCTCGCGATACCGCATCTCCGGTCAGATCCAAGGCCCCGCAGGCATGGGCGCGATCGAGCTCATCCTCTATCGTAAGGGGGAGCCCTATACCCGCGTGCGTTCGAAGCCGGTCTTGAGCAGCGACTGGACCACGGTCGGCTTCAACTTCGAGACGGCAGACTGCGACAGTGCGGAGGCGGTGCTCAGCTGGACACAGGAGACGGATCAGCTCGGGCAAACTGTGGCTTTTGACAATCTCGCCATCACCGAGCTTGGTCCCCTGGTTTACGAAGGCGAGGAAGTGAGCCCGCAGGCCATCGCTACCTTCAACTCGGTGGGGCTCTACTGGAAGCCCACGGGCGGCAGCGCCGCACGCAAGGTATCCGTCCACTACCGCAAAGTCGGTGAGGATTCCTGGTCCGAGGCCATGCCTCTGTGGTTCGATGATAACGAACACGACGGCGAGGCGGCTCAGCACACGGCGGAGTATCGCGGCAGCATTGTCTATCTGGACTCGGGAACGGACTACGAAGCCAAGCTCTCTCTTGAAGACGGCCCCACACGTATCCTGTCTTTCACTACACGCTCAGACGATTTTAAAATCGCCCGCAAAGTCACCCTCCCCTCCAGCTACTCGAAGAAGTTTGAAATCTTCGAGGGCGGCAACGAGGAAGACGGCTATGTGCTCTACGAACCGGCCCAGGGCACCGAAGCGGTTTGGGATGGTCGGAGCGTCATCGAACACAACCTCGAAATCAAAGCCTCCTATGTGATCGTGCGCGGGCTCACACTGAAAAATGCCCGCACCCACGGCATCTATCTCGACGACGTGCACGACGTGATCATCGACCAATGCGACATCAGCGGCTGGGGCGACACGATGCAGGACGGCCAAGCCCGCAATCTGAATGCAGCGATCTACGCCCGCACGCCGGTGCTGGAACGGATCGTCATTCAAAACTGCCGACTCCACCACCCGCGCAGCGACAGCAACTCCTGGAATCAGACACGCCCCGGCACCCGAAGCCGCCATCCGGAAGGCCCGCAAGGCATCGTCTTCTACGGCGGTAAGGGCGGACACGTCATCCGCTACAACCGAATCGAATCCGACATGGAGCATATGTTTAACGACGGCATGGGCGAGGTGCACAACTTCAGCTATGCCGGCTTTCCCGTGCGCGACAGCGACATCCACGACAACTTCATTTCCCACTGCTGGGACGACGCCCTCGAGATCGAAGGGGCCGACATGAACGTCCGTGTCTGGAACAACTACATGGACATGACCTACGGCGCGATCGGTGCCGCGGTCCCCTCACTCGGACCGGTCTATTTCTTTCGCAATGTCTACGCCGTCTCCCGCAAAGATGAGCGCACCCGCACCAACGACCTGACCGGGCACTACCTGATCAAGATCGGCAACGAGAGCGCCAAGTGGTCGCGCGGTCGGATGTATGTCCTGCACAATACAATCCTGCAACCGCCGCCCTTCCCCGGAGCCAGTGCGCCCAGCAGCGGGGCCCAGGCCGGCATCGTCTATACTTCAAAACGCAAGAAACAGAAGAACATCGTTTCGCGGAACAACATCTTCCATCTGCGCACGGAGCGTGACTGGGCAATCAAAGACCCCCACCACAACACGAGCAACGATTTCGACTACGACCTCTACGACGGCCGCACTGCCTACCAGGAAGGCTCGCAGGCCCACGGCATCCAAGCCTCACCTCATTTCGAGCGGGCCCCTGATGGTCGCCTCTGGCTCGCCCCCGGCACACCGGGACATGACGCCGGCCAACGCCTGCCTAACTTCAATGACCACTACACCGGACAAGCCCCCGACATGGGTGCGGTGGAATACCAGGACCCCACGCCCAAGCCGGCGATCTGGCCGGCCTTTCCGCCCGCCCGCAATGAAGCGCAGAACTCCGAACACTAAGCCCATCTCCCTATCCATGTCTTCCGCACAACAGGTCTTTGACCGCTTGAATCAGCACAACTGGCGACTCGCGCTACAGGACTCCGGCTGTGAGGACTGGCGCAGGCATTGGACGCTCGATGGCTCGAACTGCACGATCACTCACAGTCCGGAAGGCATGGAATTCAAATCCGGCCCGGAAGCAGGCGACCATTCGAATCACGGCGTCCTCTGGACTCGAGAACGTTTCTCCGGCGACCTGAAAGTGAGCTTTGAGTTCACGCGCCTCGATACCATCAACCGCTATGTCTGCATCGCTTATTTCCATGCTAACGGAATCGGCGAAGGCGAGTATGTGAAAGACATTCACCGCTGGTCCAAGCTGCGGGAGCTGCCCTACATGAAAACCTATTTTGAAAAGATGGACCTGCTGCATGTGAGCTTTGCCGCCTTCGGAAACCGAGACGACAGTCCGGAGGATTACATACGCGTGCGTCGTTATCCCGTGCGCGAGGATCGCAGCTTTGAACAAATTGAAGTCGGCGATACCGTGCACAAGACCGGCCTCTTCATCCCCGGGCAAAGCTATCACATGACCTTTATCAAAACACGCGCCACACTCGCGCTGAAAATCACCGGCGGTGCGCAGCCCTGCTACCACTGCTGGAACCTGAACACGGTCGAAGCCACAGAGTCCGGCTATTTTGGCATTCGCCAAATGTGGCAAAAACATTCACGTTACAAAGACTTTCATATTTACACGAATACAAGGGCATCAGAGCTTTAATATAGAAGCACGCAGCCAACACTCCACACGGAAGATCAATCAACATGTCACAGAAGAAACCCAACGTTATCTGGTTCGTCGCCGATCAAATGCGCGGCCAAGCAACCGGTCGCAATGGCGACCCCAATGTCTATACGCCAAACCTAGACAATATGGCGATCGCCGGCACCAATTTCCCCGGAGCCGTCTCAGGCTACCCGCTCTGCTGTCCCTTCCGTGGCAGCATGCTGACCGGAAAATACGCGCACAACCATTCCGTCAAGCTCCACGAAGAACGTCTCGACCCGTCCTATCAAACAGTCACCGACGTTTTTAAAGAGAACGACTACGAAACCATTTATCTGGGCAAATGGCACCTCGCCGGATTCAAGGAGCGCGAAGGCCGTTCCGCTCTGCGCACCGTGCCCCGCGAAGACCGCGGACGCTTTGACACTTGGCTGGGCTATGAAAACAATAACAGCCAGTGGGACAGCTGGATCCATGGGCATGAAAACGACACCGAGGTCGAACACATGCGCCTGCCCGGATATGAAACCGAGTGCCTCACCGACATGGCACTCGAACGTATTTCCGCCCGCAAAGATTCGGACCGCCCCTTTTTCATGGTGATCTCGGTTCAGCCCCCGCACGTACCAACCTTGGCACCCGCCGATCACCGGCGCTATCAGGCGCAGCAATTGAAGCTCCGACCGAATGTGCCCGCCACTCAGGAAGCGGAAGCGCGTTTTCAACTTTCCGGATACTACGCACAGATCGATCACCTCGACGCCAACGTCGGTCGCGTGATGGAACGCCTGAACGCGGAGGATATGATACAGGACACCCACCTCATGTTCTTCAGCGACCACGGCGATCAAATGGGCAGTCAGGGACGCTTTGGCAAATGCGTGCCCTACGAAGAATCCGCCCGGGTGCCCTTCATCATCGGCGGCGGTCAACCCATGTCCTACGGCGACTGGCGCTGCGGCAACGCCCCCTGCCTGGTCAACCATGTCGATATCGCACCGACTACGCTTGGACTCTGCGGCATCCCCACCCCGGACTGGATGGAAGGCTTCGACTACTCCCACCGCCGCACAGGCATCAATGCGAAAGAACGCATTCATCAGGAACCGGACAGTGCCTATCTGCAACTCATCGGCGACCGCGAAAGCAGCTACGCCTGGCGCTGCGTCATCACACGCGACGGCTGGAAATACGCCTGCGTCAAGAATGGCGAGTGGCTCCTCTTCAACTTAAACGACGACCCGCACGAGCTCAACAACCTCGCCTTCCAGACCGCCCATTGGAAGAAGCGCAAAGAACTTAACGAACTGCTCCGCGATTGGGCGACCAAGACAGGCGACTCCTTCGAGTTTCCCGCAAGCTGATCGCCACTCGTCGCGGATCAATCGAGTCGCTTCAGTCCGCTTAAGACTTGGACTGGAGCGTCTCACCATCACACCACTGACCGCGCACAAGAAGCGTCACAGGATGTTCTGGAACCCCGAGACGATTCATTGCTAATGAGTCGGACAATAACTCCACTGCCCGCGCTCCAATCATTTCAGAGCACTGGTTCATTCCAGTTAAAGACCGCTCACGATCGTCTTCGGGACGCACCGTGGGCGTGACAAAGCCAACATCTTCCGGGACTCTGCAGCCTGCCTGCTCTAGAAGCCTGATCAAACTCAGATGACAGCTCACGATCACCTCGGGCAGCTGGAGAGAATTGACTTTCGCATAGACGAAGCTCTATTTAAAGTTAGAATCGGTTAAGATGGCATGAATCCTTCATTCCTTAACAAAGAATGAAGGATTCATCTGGGCCGAATCAGCATTCATAGTTCCGCCTTAGAATAGGGAGCCCGCAGCATGGATATCAAAGCCATCCAGAAAAAATATCAAGAAGCCCTAGCTGGCCTCGAATCAAATACACGTAAGGTCTTCGATTTCAAACAGCCCGTCCTGATCGAGGGCGGCAACTATCCTGGGATTTGGCTGGAATGCGGCCCTATGGAAGGCTTGGTCTATGGGCGCAAGGCCCCAGAGGTCGCCATCGCCAACCATGAGGTGTTCTTTCCCCATCAGCGAGCCGATGGCTATCTTCCCTGTTGGATTTGGGGAGACCGTGTGGGGAGTTCACAAATACAGATGGTCGTCCCAATCGCCAAGACCGCGCTCGAAACCGCGACACTGACTGGCAACGAGGCCTTTTTGTCCAGAGCCTACGATGCATGCGCAGCTTGGGATCGTTGGCTGAGCCGGAATCGGGATAGTCGCGAGACTGGTTTGTGCGAAGCCTTCTGCCAACATGACACCGGGCACGACAATAGCCCCAGGTTCAAAGGTCTCCCGCGAACATGCCCTGATGAAAACGCCGCCATTTGCCCCGAAGCCGGTAAGCTGCCCTACCTCGCGCCCGACTTGTCCGCCACGGTCTATGGGGGCCGTCGTGCCCTGGCAGAAATGGCCCTCCAGCTCGGCCGCGCCAGTGAAGCGACGATGTGGCAAGAGAAAGCGGAAGCCCTCCGACAAAAAATCCTCCAGCTCTGCTATGATCCAGAGGACGAATGCTTCTACGATGTCGATGCCGACGGCGCCTTCGTCAAAGTCCGTGGTGATGTGCTCACCCGAGTGCTATGCGAGCATGTCGTGGACCAAGCACGCTTCGAGCGCATCTACGCGCGACATATCAAGAACCCGCAAGCCTTCTGGGCCCCCTACCCCCTGCCCTCCATCGCGCTGGACGATCCGAGCTTCGTCCGCGAACTGCCCCCCAATTCCTGGGGCGGCGCATCTCAAGCACTCACAGCCTTACGTGCACCGAGATGGTTTGAGCACTACGGTAAAAAAGAGGATTTGAATGAACTCATGCAACGCTGGGTGGAAGCACTCCTCGCCGCCCCAGAATTCATGCAGCAAATGAACCCTTGGACCGGGGAATTCTCCACCTCTGCCGGTTACTCACCCGCCATGTGTGTCTTCATCGATTTCGTCGACCGCTTAAAACTACTGGATGGATAAATACGAACAATTCGCACAGATTAACCCGCTTTATTTAACAAATCGTTAACATTATAAACTTGAGATAAAAGTGTATTGGAACAAGATGTTCACTACCTTACTATAAAAACACACCTAACTATTACCTCCCTAATTTTATCTGCGACTGTAAGCACAGCTACAGCTGCCTCTGTAAAGCTCGGCACTTCAACTGCCGACAGTCAGAACTACGGAACGTTTAGCAGCTCCCTATTGCAGTCAGTCACTTTGAATGGCGTCACCTACACGACTGACCAGCTGACCCAAATTGAGATGACCTCCTTCAAGGGGTCCAGTGGATCAGTCTTATTACAACAAAATGGAGGTATCGCGCCCCCTACCGCACAGCAACGCCGCGACTTTCTAGAAACTGACTGGTTCGCTGATACCGGAATCATACCATTTCTAAAAATGTTTGATCCTATGGTGACCTCAGGTAGCGTTTGCTGAAGCGCGTATCCATCCGTTGCCAAACAAGCTTATGACTTTGAGTGGTTGCTCCCACCAG
>PBYS01000062.1 GCA_002729725.1 Puniceicoccaceae bacterium | reverse complement strand
GTTTGAAATAGTTTAATTTCTAATGCGTGGTAATCAAGGTATGCAGTCAATTCGCAGCTGATTTGGGTCGGGTTAGTGATACCTTGATTGTTCATTTCGACGATCAGCTGTGTTTGGTTAATCTGGTCAATCAGCTGGCTGAGCGACGGGCATTGACTGACACGCGCGATCTTCGAACCGTACCATTGTGCTGCGTGTGTGCTGTCGCGTATAAAAAAATGGATACAGCGTATGCGTGCGTCTGGTGAAAACGTATGTGTGCGCGTGCCGGGGAGACGAATGACCCAGTCGCCGGTCTCCGCGTGGATTCTGGTGTCATCGGTACTGACTTCTGCACTTCCTGCCAAAAGGTGCCATGCGGTCAGGAGGGAGCTGGAAAAAGTGCCTCGGTAGTTTTGAGGGGCACCTTCCGAGAGGTTCACCAATACGGTTTCTAAGTGTCGCCAATGGTGGGTGCTTATTGAGGGCATGGCTGAGATATTATGAAATGTTTACGTGGTATGATTTTGTCTTTCGATTCCTTAACTTTTTGAGGGAGTGTGCAAATGTAAAGTATATCTAAGTGTTTATGAATCAGTAGATAAAGATTCATTGGTTTAATGGTTTTTAGTGTAGGGTTTTGTTTCGTTGAGTGCATGGGCTGCTCTACGGTTCTAAAAATATATAACAAAACACTTATGAAGTGAAAGTGTTTAGTCGTGAGCTGCCAGCTTAAACAGCGTGTAATTCTCATGTTCTTTACTCCAAAACAAAAACCATATCGTTTATGAAAAATACAACTGCATCTATATTTCGCACACTGTTCGCATCTTCAGCTGCCTTATTGGCGCTATCTTCTGTTTTGAACGCTGAAACGGTTCTTTTGTTCGAAGATTTTTCCGGCGACGGAGCCACATCATTAGCAGGGAAAACCCCTGAGACTGTTGCTTCAGGACTGACTGGGACTACTTGGGAGGCTTCGGGGAGCTTCTTTCGTGATGGCGGAATCGATATCGGGAACCGGACTGCGTTCTTAGGGCTTGGCGACTTTATTAATGACCAGAAGGGTGACTCAGATGCCATCTTTGAGGTGTCGGCTACAATCGACCCGTTGGCCGGGGGCGGGAATTGGATCGCAGTTGGCTTTTACAACGGCGCAGTTTCCGTCGGACAGTCTGGGGTGGACAATGCAATGGGTGTATTTCTGTTTCGGGATAATGGAGAAGGAGACGGCTATTTTGATGGCTCCATTGTCAGGGATGACGTGGCGACTGGACTGACTGGTGCGCAAACTTATGGCGTGACTTTGGATTTGAGCACATGGGATGGCAGCACCAACTTTGGGAGTCTGACCTACACTATTGCAGGTATTCAGAGCGCCGCATACAGTCTGACTTCAGATTTTGATTTTGCTGCTGTCGGGTTTGGCACGCCGACCTCTGGAGATGGCCTAGCCTCTGATTTTACGCTCACGCAGATTCCCGAGGTCGGTGCGTATAGCTTGTTCTTGGGCTTGGTTTCTCTTGGTGTGATCGTACGTCGCCGAAAGTAATCATTGCTTCAAGCCTCCTTACTAGCTCGACACACTTTGTAGCTACGGTGTGCCGAGTTTGTTTATCCACATGAGTTCTTAAGAGATGCGCCGAATTAGACTGACCGGTAACTGTTCAGTTCAAACGAGTGAGTGCGATCCAGCGATCCAGTTGGCTGTCGCGGATCTCATTCGTGATCTGAAAAAAGTGCTCGGTGGCAATCCGACTCAGGTGAAATCGGGCACAGCCACGATTCGTATTGGTATGGCTCTTGGACTCGACTCGGAAGCTTGGCGGATCCGTATTACGGATCGGGTGGAAATTCAAGGTGGAGGTCGACTGGGATTGATCTTCGGGATCTATGCATTCACGCATCGTTTTCTGGGTGTCGATCCTATGTGGTTTTGGAAGGGGATTGAGCCGAAGTTTAAGGGAGAGCTGGAATTGTCCAAGTGTCAGATCGACTCGAAACCGCGCGCTTTTAAATACCGCGGTTGGTTTATCAATGATGAAGATCTCCTTGGCCGATGGAAGGATTCCGGGAAGCAGCGCTTTTCGCGGTGGCCACGACGGAGATCGACTGAGGCGAATCCTGATTACGATTTCTACGAAAAGCGCCTCCTGCGTTATTATTCATCGATTGTCGATGCGAATGTAATGTCTGCAGTGTTTGAGGCGCTGTTGCGAATGGAGTGTAATCTGGTGATCCCCGCTTCGTTCATCGATATCATGAATCCGGATGAGGCGTCGATTGTCGAAGCCGCAGTTGTTCGAGGTTTGTATGTCTCGCAGCACCATGTCGAGCCACTGGGTGTATCGCATTTCGGCTTTGAGACTTGGGCTCAGGAATTGGATACCTCTCCTTCCTTTAGCTATCGGCAGTTTCCGGATGCCATGCGCCAATGTTGGGCTGATTATGCAAAGCGTTGGTGGGAAATTGCGGGTGAGCAGATTATCTGGCAAGTAGGTTTACGTGGACGTGGAGATCGCCCTCTTTGGGATCACGATCCTGAAGCTAAGATGAGAGCCGGGGAATTCATTTCGGGGGCGTTATCGGATCAGTTGGAAATCATTCATTCTGTTGAATCGAGGGGTCAACCTCCAGCGACCTTAACACTTTGGTTGGAAGGCGCTGATTTGATCGAAAGCGGCAACTTATCTGTGCCGGATAATGTGACACTGGTTTTTGCCGACGATGATTTATCGCAGCAAATGAGAAGCGATTTTCATCTTTTGAATCGTAGCCCAGGCCAAACACATGGGGTCTATTATCACCTGGCGGTATGGAGTTTTGGCGCGCATCTGGTGCAAGGGGCGTCGCCGGATAAAATCGCAAAAACCATGTCCGAAGTTCTGAATAAAGGTGATCGCGAATATGCGATTCTGAATGTGGCTAATGTCCGAGAGCACGTTTTGGGGATTTCGGCATGGAGTGAATTGGTGTCGAAATCGGAACCGTTCAACCCGGACGATTTTATACATTCCTGGGTGCCGGAGGGAACCGCCGAGCTATATCGATCCTTTTTTGCTGCATTTCCGCAGCTTCGTCATGAGTGGAGCCTGCATGATGGCTGTGCGAGGACTTTCATATCCAGTTTGCTGAAGTATTATGTAGATTTAGAGGCCTTGCCGGAGATCGTACGAATGTATGTGGTCGACCAGAATGAGAGGCTGCGTCTTTTGTTGAGTCGAGCGATTAAAGCGTTCGACGGTTTGATTGAACGTGCCTCTAGTTTGGATCTTGAGCCGGAGGATACGCACGATTTCTTCCAGAGTAACTTTGTCTTGCAGGTTAAAATCTTGCGCGGCCTCTACGGAGTCCTGCTGGAGCTCTTGCCGAGTGATCCGGATTTCGAACAGGCGGAGGAGATGATGGTCGCAATATTAGAGGCCTTGCCACTCGGTGAATCAGGTAAATGGAGCCAATGGTATCGTGGGGATACTAAGGTCGATCTGAAGTATCTGCAAAAGCGCCTAGTTCAGGCGAAAACGACTTGTGTCGTCGGATAATCCTCGAGCTGATGAAGAATATAATCGACCGAAATTTCTTGCTCACCACCGATGTGGCTCGACGGCTTTATCATGACGTGGCCTCGATTTGCCCTGTTATTGACTATCATTGCCACCTGGACGTTGTCGCGATTGCTGAAGATCGTCGGTTTGAAAATTTGTATGAACTTTGGATCGAGGGGGATCCTTACAAGCATCGAGCCATGCGCATTCTTGGTGTTCCGGAGGAGGAGATTACCGGAGCTGCCGATCCGATGACGAAGTTCAAGCGTTGGGCGGAGTCGATTCCGCAACTTGTGGGGAATCCACTATTTGATTGGTCAGCGATGGAGTTACACCGCTACTTCGGTATCACGGAGATGCTTTCACCGGATTCAGCTGAACGAATCTGGAACCATTGCAGAGAGTGCTTGCAGACGGCGGAATTTTCAGCGCGGGGGTTGTTACGCAAGGGTGAGATCGAGGTCGTGTGCACTTCCGATTTACTCGGAGATGATTTGTCGATACATGAGGAGCTTAGGCAGTCATCATTAGGCTTTCGTATCTTGCCATCGCTGAGGGATGCTTCGCATGTGGATGAGGAAAGGTTTCGTGTGTTCGAGTCGCTGGGATGCGTGATCGCTGATCATGCGGTGAGTTCGCCGGATGGTTTAGACGGCCTGGATGTTCTTGCCGAGGCTTATGCTAAGCGCGGTTGGTCGATGCAGCTTCATCTGGGAGCTTTGAGAAAGACCAGTTCACGCTTGCGAGAAATCGCCGGTGCTTCAGGCGGCTACGCAGGCATTGCCGCTGGGTTTGATCCATGTTCGGTCAGCCGGTTTCTTGATCAATTGGAAGCTCGTGGCGCACTGCCGAACACGGTTATTTACCCTCTAAATCCAGGCGATTATGCTGCCTATGCAACTTTGACTGGTTCGTTTACTCAATCTGGTGTTCGAGGGAAGATCCAACTGGGGCCGGCCTGGTGGTGGAATGACCATCGACGTGGTATGCGGGAGCATTTGGACTGTCTGGCTAGCTATGGTGTTCTTTCCAGTTTCTTGGGGATGACGACCGATTCCCGTAGCTTGCTGTCGATGGTTCGTCATGAATACTTTCGACGAGTATTGTGTGAGTGGATCGGTGAACAGGTTGTTGCGGGTACTATGCCTGATGAATGGGTAGTTCTAGAGCCGCTGGTGCGGCGACTCTCTTATGGTAATGCAAAGCAATTTCTAAAATTATAACAAACGGGAACTAAGGAAGTATATGTTTGATCTAAAAGATAAAGTAATCGTGGTCACTGGCGCAGCCGGTACGCTGTGTTCGGCAATTGTGGAAGACTTTGCAAAAAATGGTGCGCGGGTGGCTTTGCTTGGCCGCACCCGTAGTAAAGTAGTCGCACTCTCGGAAAAGTTGAATAACGAAGGCTGCTGCACACTTGGAATTTGTGCTGATGTCACGAGTGAGTTGGACTTGAAGGAAGCCCTTGCAATCATAAAGGAAAATTGGGGCGATCCAGATATTCTGATAAATGGTGCCGGAGGCAAAGATCATCGCGCCTTGACAGAGGGAGTTGAGTTTACCCCAGAAGAACTGAGTGGTGATGCCAATGGCTTCTTTGGGATTCATAGCGAAGCCTTTGACGCAGAGCTGGCCATGAATATTCAAGGGACGGTTTTGCCTTCAAAAATCTTTGGCGCTGGGATCGCCCGTAAAGGCAAGGGGAGCATTATCAACTTCGCTTCCATGAATAGTTACCGCCCGCTTTCAAGGGCTCCGGCCTATGCTATTGCCAAGGCTGGTATTCTGAATTTCACACAATGGTTGGCTGCCTATCTGGCTCCGGCGGGGGTTCGTGTGAATGCGGTTGCGCCAGGTTTTTTTATCAATGAACGCAGTCGCAAATTGTTGATGACAGATGACGGAGGGTTTAGTGAGCGAGGGCAACAAGTGGTTTCGCATACACCTATGAAACGTTTTGGTGAAGCAGCTGAGATGGTGGGAGCAGTCCGATATTTGATCGATGACCAGCAGGCTGCTTTTGTGACCGGCATCTGTTTACCTGTCGACGGCGGTTTTCTCTCCTGCTCTGGATTGTAGTACTTTGGTCGTTGCTGTATCTCCAAGCTTGCGGCATCAATAATGCTGTGCGAGCGAGGATCTTAACGAAGATGTTCTGAGCTTAATCAACAGAGTCAGCGACGAGGTTTGAATCCAAATAGATGCTTTGCTTGTAAGACGGAATGCCTAATTCCCGGTTGAAGAGCAGTCGGTGCAATAGATTGATGGAAGCTTGGCCCATGACTTCAAAACGGGGTTGGAAATAAGCATGGTTAGAAGGTAGCGAAACGTTGGGGGAGGTTAAGAAAACAACAGGCATCGTATCCAGGAGCGGCTGAAGCAACCGCTGTAGCTTAGGGGAGGGGTAGTGCGGGAGTATCAGGCCATCCGGTCGATTTTGTTTTTCCCAAGTGCGTAACGCTTCCGGATTCGTATCGTCGGGTTCGAAGCAGGGAGTGGGGATGTTGGCGTGAGAGTCGTTATAATTTGTAATGCTGGATAGCAGTAGAGGGTTTTTATACGCGTAACTTGATTCTTTTTGTTGGAGAAAACATGGACGGCGGCTGCCTTGCTTCTTAAGCCAATCTAAGGCTCTACGAATGTCGGCTAGATAATCACGCCCGACCGAATGTAGTGCCGGATCCTCAAACGGCTGGCCGATGACCACCCATGCGAAGTCTCGCCACCGAAAGGAAAGATTTCTTTGTTGGTCTTTAAAAGGGCCCAGCACGACACCTTTAATTCCTTGCGCTTTCCACTTGTTGCTCAGTTGTTGGAAATTCGAAGATGAGTCTCTTTCGAAGGAGAAATGTTCAATCTTATAGCCTAGCCTGGCCCCGTAGTCTTCAGCGGATTGAAACATGGGTTCAAACCAAGGGCAGCTTTCGCGAGGAGCGGTTCCGCACCAAGCGATCGATTCTCTGTAAAAGCTACGTTGCCGAATTTTGGACATGCCTACGGAAACGGCAGGATCCAACTCGTAACCCTCCTCTTTTAGGGCATCCATGACTCGCTTAGCGGTCTCTGGTCGGATGCGTGGATCCTTATGGAGCGCACGGGATACGGTCGATGCGGACAAGCCCAATTTCTGGGCTATTTGTCGAAAGGAGGGCTGCTTCATACGCTAGTGTAGTGAGTGGTTAAGTCGTTCGGTACAAGTCTCATGTAATTTTGAGTATGTCGGTTGATGCTATTTTGCAACAGTTGCATGAAGAACGAAATTGATCGTAAATTCAATCTTTTGCAAGATTGGCATCATGAAATTAAATCATTTACCTACCCAGTCTATCTGCCCCCCTTATTGATCTTACCAGAGACGATGCCCCACCTGAAGATAACTATCACCAATCAAACAAAGGACACTGTATGCAAAACACCCAAAAACTGTTAATCACCGCCCTACTCGCAACCGGAAGTCTGGTGACCTCCGCCGTCGCCGCGCCCCTCACCTTGGAGGTAGCCGCGGACAACTGGGTCAGTGGCTCCACGGACTTTCAGGATAAGCACTACGGAGGCTGGTATAAAGTCACTTCCGAGTCCGATGGCGCTTATGATCTTAAGGATCGTATCCCCTTCTTCCGCTTCGATCTCAGTTCCTACACGGGCGGGACGATTGCTGATGCTGAATTGGAATTGTTTCCTTATGAACAATTCAGCTCCACTCCTCAGGAATTCATCATCTATGGAATAATCGATGGGGGCGCCAGCGAGAACTTCGGGGAAGGTGCGACCACCACAGCAGGGAACAACATAGAAACGGACCCATCATTGCAAACGTGGAACAACAGCGGGTATGCTTACGGCGGTACCGATTCGTTGAGCGACTCCGCCAGTTTTGGAGATCTCGTGGATCTTGGAACCCTTTCAGGAGTAACTGACGATGATATCGGGAGTTCGGTCAGCTTCAGTTCGACCGCGCTGGACGCCTTCCTCAATAACGACGGAAACAACATTGCGACTTTTCTCGTCTACAACACGAACGGAACCGGTACCTTTAACGGATTCCGAAGCAAGGAAAGCCCCGGAGCGGGCACCGGAACCACCCTCACGCTGGTTCCCGAGCCTTCCTCTTTTGTTCTCCTATTAGGTGGGTTCAGCTTATGGATCGCTGCTATCCGACGTAGATCGTAATTAGGCGTGCATTGTTAAGGCTTCCAATCCTGCTTACCAGAAGCAGAGCACAGTCAAGAAGTTGCCTTGGATCCTACGCTCCCCTAGCGTAAGTCGAAAGATCATTGTTGTCTTTCGGAAGGGGCGCGGATTGCAGGGCATTCTTTTTGTAGAATGCCATCAAACCATGAATCGCACTCACTTAAGCTTGCTTTCCGTAGTGGCGACTTCAGCCGCCATCAGGCCAAACACGCTTACGAACAGCTATATGGCAGCTAAAGCAGCCACTACGTTAGCCAACTCAAAGAACCGATTTCCCTCCTTAAGTTAGCGCCATTCCCATCGAACCATGAAACCTATCAAGATCGGCCAGATCGGTATCGGGCACAATCACGCCGATGAAAAAATGCGCACGCTCCGCAGCTTGCCGCACCTGTTCGAAGTCGTCGGCATTGTGGAAGCGGATCCGGCATGGCGTGAAAAACGTGGGGGTCAATCCCAGTACAAAGGTCTCCGCTGGATGACCGAGGCGGAGCTTTTTGACACGACCGACTTGGAAGCTGTAGCGGTGGAGACCGACGGCTCGGATTTGATACCGACCGCCGCTCGTTGCGCCGAGCGCGGTCTGCACATGCACCTCGATAAACCCGGCGGTGAATCCCTACCTGACTTCAAGGCGCTGCTGGATACCTGCGAACGCCGCGGCCTAGCCATCCAACTCGGGTATATGTATCGCAACAACCCGGCGATCAACTTCTGCCGGGAAGCTGTCCGCTCCGGCTGGCTCGGCGACATTTTTGAAGTCCACGCCGTCATGAGCCGCCTCGACGGCGACGACTACCGCAAATGGGTCGCCAATTTCAAAGGCGGTTCTCTGTATATTTTCGGTGGCTACCTCATCGACATCATTATCTCTTTGCTCGGCCGCCCGGAAAACGTGACGTCCTTCCAGCGCCCGACGCGTGACGATGGTTGCCATGACAACGGCTTCGCTGTGCTGGAATACCCGCGCGCCACCGCTTCTGTCCGCGCTTCCATCGTCGAGGTCGAGGGTTTTCGCCGCCGTCAACTCGTCGTTTGTGGCACCAAGGGCACCGTCGAAATCTGTCCGCTGGAGCACCACAACTCCCGTTACGAACTCGACCCTCTGCACGTGCGCCTGACCCTGTCCGAACCCTGCGGCGACTACGCCGCAGGCACCCACGTGATCGATGTCGGCGTGATGCACGGGCGCTACACCGAACAACTCACCGAGCTCGCCCGCGTCATCCGCGGCGAGATCAAAAATCCCTGGCCGTCTTCGCACGAGTTCCACGTGCATGAGACCCTGCTCGCCGCCTCTGGCTACAACACTTTCACCTGATTTCACAAAAGCATAAAAATAGACTATGAAACTTAAAAACCAGATTGCCATTATTACTGGCGGTGGCGGCGTCCTTGGAGGCGCCGTCGCCCGAAAACTCGCCGCCGAAGGCGCCAAAATCGTGCTCTTCGACATCCGTGCTGAGTTCGCCGGGAAGAACGCTGAATCCGTCGCTGCTCTCGGCGGCGAAGCCGAAGCCGTGGGACTCGACATCACCGACGCCGACGCAGTCCGCCGCACCGTGGACGACCTGCACGCCCGCCATGGGCGCATCGATATACTCGTCAATTGCGCCGGTGGTAGCGCCCGCGGCCGCATGAAAGTCTTCCATGAGCAAACGCTGGACGTCGTCAGAGACGTTATCGGCGTTAACCTCTTCGGCACGCTCAACTGCATTCACGCCGTCGCCCAGCACATGGTCGCCGCCAAGTCCGGCAAGGTCGTCAATATTGGTTCCGCCGTCGGCGTGCAGGGACTTGCTAGATGCGTGGACTACGCCGCTTCCAAGGGCGCGATCCTGTCGGCCACCAAGAGCCTTGCCAAGGAACTCGGGCCTCTCGGCATCAACGTCAATTGCGTGTCCCCTGGGCAGATCCCGCGCGAGCAGCCCGCCGACCCCGAAGCCTTCGCCCTTCATCATTCCTTTCTCAATCGTATCGGCACGCCCGATGACATCGCTCATCTCGTCCACTACCTCGTCCTGCCCGAAGCCTCTTTCATCATCGGGCAGAACTACATCGTCGATGGCGGTCGCACGCTCGCCATGCAGGGCTCCGACATCCGCGACTGAGCATGATACTCAAAGACATTAACAAAAATGAAAATAGCCAATATTAAAGGACGTGCGCATATTGTGACGCCAACAGGCGGCATCGATATCGAAGCCGCATCCGAAGGAAAATTCAGCGCGGATTCGCAGCGGATCATTGCGCAGCTCGATTCGCTGAAAGTCTGGTACGAACAAAGTAGGCCAGCCGAGGATCCTTCGCTCAGCACCGATAAACTACAGGAGGACCTGACTCGTTTAGAGGCGCCGGTGCCTCATCCGAATCAGGTGTTCGCCGTTGGGCTCAATTATAAGGCGCACACTGCCGAGGTGGGTAGGGCGCTCCCAGCTGAACCGATGATTTTCACTAAGTTCCCGTCTTGCATCGTGGGCCC
>PBYS01000061.1 GCA_002729725.1 Puniceicoccaceae bacterium | reverse complement strand
CGCGGCGGTTTCAACCGTGGTGGTGACCGTGGCGGACGCGGCGGTGATCGTGGCGGACGCGGCGGTGATCGTGGCGGACGTGGCGGTGATCGCGGCGGTCGTGGTCGCGACAGCTACTAGTTCACAATCAGTCAAGCAGGGCCAATGTGGCTCTTCGCATTACTTTCAACGGGGCGCACGCAGGTGAGCCCCGTTTTTTATGCCTTGCTGCAAGCTGCCACTCGCCTCGCTGCTTTTATGGCGAGGCTTCTTTGACTTAAGCTTCCTCGAAGCGGCGATCAAATAGATCCGCGAGTTCGTTGAGCATGCGCTCGCCGTCTGTGGCGGCACCTTCGGTGCGGACCACTAGTTTGGAGCCTTTGCCAGCTGCTAGCATCATGAGCCCCATGATGCTCTTGCCGTTAACCTGCTCGCCATCTTTTTCCACCCAAACCTCGCCGCCGTATGTGTTTGCAATACGTACGATCATGGCTGCTGGACGGGCGTGTATGCCCATCTTATTCTGAACAACGAGCTCTTTATTCAAAGATTCGCTACTGTCACTTGTTTCTGGTGTACTCATGTGTAGTGCCGTTAAAAAAGAGTTACATAAAATATTAGCAAGAAATAATCCAATTTAGCTGATATCGTGTGAACTCTGTTGAATTTTTATTAAGCCCGTCTGCAAAAATCGCGTCAAGAGGGAAACGTATGTCGGATTTGGAAGGTCCAAGCTCGGAAATCGAATTTCGAATGGCTGTTTAGCCCGCGAGTTCTGGGATCAGGTCGCTCTGGTGCTGCCATAGATCGGCATAGTGGCCGCCTTGTTCGATCAGCGCTTGGTGGGAGCCAGATTCAATAATGTGGCCTTGCTCCATCACCACGATCTTATCCGCACGACGCACGGTGGAGAGGCGGTGGGCGATCACCAGCACAGTGCGCTGTTGCACTAAGCGGTCGAGAGCCTCTTGGATTTTGCGCTCAGTGATGGTGTCGACGCTGGCGGTGGCTTCGTCCAAAATGACGAACGGCGGGTTCTTGAGTAAGACCCGGGCAATGGTGAGGCGTTGTTTCTCACCTTGACTCAGGCGAATGCCTTTTTCGCCGATATTGGTGTCCAGGCCTTCGGGCAGGGCATCGACAAATTCCCATGCGCAGGCTTGTTCCAGGGCGTGCACGATTTCGGCGTCGCTGGCATCTGCTTTGGCCAGCACCAGGTTGTCGCGCACGGTGCCTTCGAAGAGGAAGGGATCTTGCGCGACGTGGCCGACTTTGTCGTGTAGCTCGCTAAGGCTGAGCTCGCGAATGTCGACGCCAGAGAGTTTAACGGTGCCCGTGCTCACATCATAGGTGCGCATGGCGAGGTTGGCCACGGTGGACTTGCCCGCACCTGTGTGGCCGACGATGGCGGTCACCTTGTTGGCTTCCAGCGTCAGCTCGAATTGGTCGAGCACGGCGGGGCGGCCCGGGTATTCAAAGCCTGCTTGATCGAAAGTCACTTCGATCGGGCCTGCGGGCAGTGGTGTCACTTTTTCTGGTTCGTCGACTTCGACTTGTGCATCCAATACTTCAAACACACGCTCGCCGGAGGCGCGCCCCGCGGCGATCAAGTGGTTGAGCCCATGTAGCTGCGAGATGGGCTGATAGAGCATGTTGGCCAACAAGAAGAAGGCGATCAGTTTGCCCATTGTGAAGTCGGCGGTGTCTTGTAGCACCAGGTAGCCGCCCACGGCGACGATACTGAGGAAGCCCAGCTTGGTGACCAGTGAGGTGGCCGGGTTGTAGATCGACCAGCGGAACATCGCGAAGAGCGTCTTGGCGCGCAGGTCTTCTGCCTTGGTTTCGAAGCGAGCGGATTCACGCTTTTGCAAACCGAAGGTCTGAATCAGGCGGTTGCCTTGGATGTCTTCGACCAGCAAGCTGTTGAGCTCGCCAGCGCTTTCGCGCACACTTTTCCATACCTTGCGCGAGCGCTTGGAGTAGAGCACGCCCACTAACAGCAGGATGGGCACGGGGAGAAATACGAACCAGGCCAAGAAGGGCTGCATGATGAAGAGCACAGTAGTGATGCCGATGATGCGTAGGAGGGCGCCGGTGCCCTGTTCGGTGCCGTAGAGCAGGGCGCGCTCGACCGCGGCTACGTCTTCGATCACACGCGAGGAAATTTCCCCGCTCTTACGTTGGTCGTAAAAAGATACCGGCAGGCGTAGCAGTTTACTGTGTAGATCGCGGCGCATTTCCAGCAGCACGCGTTGTTCCAGGGTATTGTTGACCCGAATGCGCAGGCTATTGAAGACCTCGCTGCCTAGATAGAGGAGTGCGATCAGGCCGACGCCGTAGAGTAAGCCGTCGAGGGCATCGGTGGCCTGTAGCCCGTCGAAGATGCGCTGGATTGCAATGGGCACTGCAATTTCCATCGCGGCCATGCTGCCAGCCAGCCCGATCGTGAGCCAGAACAAGCTCTTGTAGCGGAATAGGTAGGCGGAGACCCGCAGGATAGTACTTTTCTTTTTAGTTTTCTTGTTCACGTGCGTCAGTGGTAGGTGGGCGGTATTGGTTCATGACGCCCCCAGTTTTAAATCGATACCAGAGCGGCTCAGGCCTGCGGCCTGCTCGCTCAACGAATCTCTCAAGCAAGCCTCGATGGCTGGCATTGGCAAATCTGAATCTATGTAAATCTGAATAAAAGGTTGTCAGTCGTGGGCTGCACCAGTGTTTTCAGGTGTCTGGCCTTCTGTTTCTAGTTCTTCGCGATTAGATGGCCAGTTCATCGCTCCCAATCTTCATTTCTTAATTCTTAATTTCTAATTTTTATTATTATGTCCGTTCGACTTTATGTAGGTAACCTTTCTTTCGATGCCACAGCCGAAGATCTCCGTGAGATCTTTGGGCAAACCGGTGCGGTCGAAGATACAGCGATTGTGACACGTCCCGGCGGAGGTCGCCCTCGTGGTTTTGGCTTTGTGACTATGGTCGATGACGCGGCCGCGCAAGAAGCCATCCGCCAGCTTGACGGCCAAGAAGTGGCTGGCCGCCAATTAGTGGTGAATGTCGCGAAAGAGCGTCCCAGCAACGATAAGGCTACGGATGACAAGGCCGGCGCCGCCAGCAACGACGAGACCAGCCGCAGCGACGAGGCGACTGTTTAAATTCGCTAGACGGACTTTTACGAGGCTTCCGCTAGATTCCTGCGAGTCTAGTTGACCTCGCCTTTTGCGGGCTTTGGAAGTTGGATGGCTAGGATGAGGGGCAGAATCACTACGATTGCGCCCATGAGGTAGGCATTACGTGAGCCGTAGGCGAAGTAGGTGAAGGCGGCCAGTAGCGGGCCGATCGCACGTGCGAGCGAGCCCGCGGAGCGGAAGATCCCTAGGTTGGCGCCTTGATCCGACTCGTTCGAGTAGAGCGATACCAGTGCGCTCAAAGTCGGCGAGGCGAGCCCGATCGAGAAGGCCATAAGTGCCAAGCCTGTAAAAAATAGGCCGTAGCCCTGGCCGAAGGCGATCATGATAAATGCAGCCACGCCACAGGCTAGACCGGCCAGTGCGAGGCGTTTTTCGCCGACAGGTGCGGCGAGGCGACGCACGATGCCACCTTGCACCAAGACGAGAATTAAGCCAATGAAAACGAACATGCCCCCGTTCTGTGCAGGGCTGAAGCCGAAGCGCTCGACGGCTAGGAAGGTGAGGGTGAACTCCATGCCGCTAAAGGCTAGCATGTAGATTAGATACACGAAATTCGTCCGACGAGTGGCCGGCTCCGGGCATTGGAAGATGCGGAAGACCGCGATGCCTTTGCGCTCCGGGGTGGGCTTGCCGCGTTTGGACTCGGGCAAGGTCTCTTTAAAGCGGCGGCTGACCCAGATCAAATTGATGATTGTCAGCATGAGGCTGACCAGTGCAGGCACGGAGAAGGGGTTCACGCCAAAGGCTTTGAGTGCGGGCGTGATCTCAGTCAGGTCAATCTTGGCGAGTAGGCCGCCGATGGCAGGGCCCACGATAAAGCCTAGCCCAAAGGCGATCCCGATAATCGCGAGTCCGCTGGAGCGCTTTTCACGGGTGGTGCTGTCGGCGACAGCTGCGGTGGCCACGGAGAGGTTGCCCCCCATGGCGCCGCCCAACACACGTGCGAATACCAGCACCCAGAAAGATGCGGCAAAAAACCATGCGATGTAACTGAGTGCGAGCCCGCTGATGGTGATTAGTAGCACCTTGCGGCGTCCGACTCGGTCGGAATAGGCGCCCCAAAGTGGCGCACACACGAATTGGAGCACCGAATAGAGTGAGCCGAGAATGCCACCAAAGAGCACCGCGGTCATGAACTCCGGGTCGGCCGCGCCGCTACTTTCTGCCAGTTTTGTCAGCGGTGCAATGAGATGCCCCAAGAGGTTTTGGGCTCCATCACCGCTGGGCAGGTAATGGGTGAGCATCGCTGGGAACAGCGGAAAGATAATTGAGAACCCAACCAGATCCAGGAAGAGCGTCAGGAAAATGATGCCTAGAGTGCTGCGGTTTTGCTTGGTTTCGGTAGTAGATGGAGTGGTAGCGCTCATGCTTTTAAGCTTCGTGGCCAAACTTTTTTGAGAGCGCCGCGTGCACATTTGCTGGAATCAGGCGGCGTTCTCGATCGGTAAATTTAAAGACCTGTTTTACCAGATTAGAGCTGGTAAAGAAAAAGCGCTCGTTGGGCATCAGAAAGATGGTCTCGATTGAATCGTCCAAATGACGGTTCATTTGCGCCATCTGAAATTCGTGCTCAAAGTCTGAGACTGCACGCATGCCTCGGATCAGGGCGACGGCTTTAGTCTGCTTTGCCAAGTCTACGATCAAGCCATCAAATGAAATGACGGAAATATTCGGACGGTCGAGCAGGTTATCCTCTATCAATTTGACGCGTTCTTCACTGGTGAAGAGCGGATTCTTCGATGCATTAATGGCCACAGCCACAATCACTTTGTCAAAAATGTGCCGCGCTCGGTTGATCACGTCTAGGTGACCATTGGTAATTGGATCGAAGGATCCTGGATATATGCCGATTTTCATTAGGTTGGCGATTCAGAGCATATACGCCACGAAGTCCAACACAATTCCAGCTTACCAAGTTTTCGGGTCGTCCTCGGCTTCTTCTTTACGCCAATCCGCTCCGTCTGGGCCCCGAGACCAAACGATGACTGTATCTCCAACCCAAACTTGATCTTTTTCGGGGTCGTCCAGGTGCGCTTCTAGAAAGCGTGGAATGCGACCGTCGTTATCCACGTCCAATTTAAATTTATAAGGGTTGCCCCAAGGATCGACGATGTTTCCGTCGACTATTTTATCTTCAGGAAAGGGGGCGAAGGCGACCTTCTGTGGATTGCGTGCTCGGCCGTCGGGATCATAGCCTAAGCCGCCTTTGAACATGCTAGTAATAAAGTCCCATACGGTTTCACCATCCGAATTTTCCGCATCCTTTCCCCAGTCTGACTGATCTGGGTTGTTGCTGCCGAAAATCTTACCATTGGTGGTCGGCCACTGTCCGTAGGTGGCATAGTAGAGCTTGAAGGCTGTCATAATAGAGCGCGCATCTGCCGTGGCTTCGACGATTTTGGCGCGTTCGCGCACTTTGCCGACCGTAGGAATGAGAATGGCGGCTAAGATGCCGATAATCGCTAGCGTGACGAGCAGTTCAATGAGGGTAAACGCCCTGCGCGGCGCCATAGGTCGGGGGTAAACTGTCATGGTTGTCGCATTCAATGTTTTTGCTGCATGCGTGCAAACGATTAACCAGTTGGACAGTTGACTTTCGGGGGGCGAGGTAGTGGCGAGGTTCTTTAGACCTCGTTTGGGGCATGTTCAGAGTTGCAGTGTTCGACCCGCCTGAAGCGAGGCTAAGGCACACTCGGCTACAGAATTTAGTGACGATTGACTGCTATGTCTTGGCGCTCTTTGCTTGCTTGAAGATCATGTAGATCACGCCGCCAGAGATGAGTAGTAAACTTATTGCGAGCACCGGACGGAATACGATCCAAGCGACTGCGATGGTGATGAGTCCAGCGATGGCTGTTAGCATCATCGCGACGATGGCGGTGCCGATTCCGACAATATTGCCAATGAATGGGACCACATCGGCCAGCACACTGACGGGGCCCATCAATAAATTGAAGCCAATGAACATAAGCAGTAGACCGCCCGCTCGGAGCGCCCAGGTCATGATCTTGTTGTTGTCTTGAGCGACTTGGATCATGGCATCTGCCGAGTAGGTGCCGCTTTGTAGCAGGTTGATGGTGCCGCCGACTTTAGTGCGATAGGGCTGGAAGCTATCCTGCACTTGTGCGGCGACTAGGCTGATGCTTTGTTCCGGCACCATGGCGAAGCTCACCTTGAGATCGCCGATGGCAGGGTTCGCGGGGTCTTTGCCGATATAGAGCTCGGTGGGGCTTAAGTGGCTCTCGCCAATGTGAGAGGGCACTTTGTAATCACTAGGGAAAGGGAGCGCTTGGGCACCACCAATCATGTCGACTTGGGAGGGGGTGAGGGTGAAGCCTCCCACTGTGACTGGGCTCGCCTTGAAGCTGGTATTGGTGAATCGCATTTCTGCAGGGTTGCGGTGCCCCTCGAGCTCTTGGAAGTTATCGGAGCGCACCGGACGCGTGTTCCACTCTTTGGTGTATTTGTAGGTGGTGACGGTTTCCGTGCTGCCTCCGAGTTTCTTTTGCGTGTCTTTACTTTTACTTTCTTTCCACTGATACATCTCGACCTGACGTGTCAGTTTCAGAGCATGGGCGGAGATGCCAAATTCGCTGTCAGAGGGGCTGTCTGTTGTCACAGCCGTGCCGCTGGTGTGAACCAACTGACCCTCGCGGCTCGGATCGACTTGCGCGGAGGCGATGCTGACGACTGCCCCGGCACCTTCTTTGAGCGTTTTGTAGCGTTTAACGGCCCGTCCTTCATTCCAACTCAATAGTACAATGGATACTATGATCAACAGGATGCCTGTTAGAATGCCTTTGAAAGAGGACGCGATTCGTGAGAACCACGAATTGCTTGAGATTTCGGAGAAGCTGTCAGCTGCCATAACGCGAGACGGTCAAAAAGTGAGTGAGTCAAAAAGAAGAATGCTAGAGAGGATCGCTTAGGCGTGTTGCAGGCGTACCCAACCCGAGTCGGGGTCGTTGCCGGTGCAATCGAGTGCAGCTTGTGCTTCGTAGAAATGTTCTGCGTAGCGTCCACGGTAGATCGCGGGCGCGGTGCCGGGAATGCTGACTTCGCAGGTCCACGTCTTGTTTTCGTGCGCGGCCAATTCGCCTGCGCCTTCGACGACGATTTCGGTTTCAAAGGTAGTTTCTTTACGACGTATGCGCTCGGTGCCGTCCCGGTCGCGATCGTGTAGGTCGATCTTTTCCAGACCACGCACCTTTACGTAGACGCGAGCGTAAGCGACGGTGCTGTCGCTGGCCAGCGCTTGAATATTGAGCTCGAAGGGGACGCCAATTGTGATAGGAGCTGCGGTAATGGATACTTTAGCTGCGTTGCCCGTGATGGCGTTCGCCATTGATTTTACTTTATCGAAGAGTCCCATGTATTTGTGAGGTTTTAATCTTTATGTCGTGAGGTTTGGGATGTATACGATGTCACTAACGGGGTTGGATCAAGTGTATAATGTGTTCGCATTAAGAATCATAGTTTTTGTAACTACAGTTGTGGGCAGTATAGATGTGCTTGCGCACGCGATCAGTGGAGAACGGGAAAACGTCGAACATTGAACGTCCAACGTTGAACATCGAATGCAGGACTTGACTGGCGTCACATCGCTACACTTGGTTGGCGCAGAATTGGAGGTAGCGAACTCGCGCTAGCGAGGTCTTGGGGCTGTCGAATTATGGCCTACACAAAGGGCACGTGCTCGTAGGTCTCCCCTAGGATCTTACTGGAGTCGGCTTCGAGCCACTTGTCGAGCACAGTGCTGTAAACGCTGCGGAAATCGGTGCTGTATTGGAGGTCTTTTTTAACGTCGGTCACGAGCTCGGGGGATTCGCCTAAGAGGCCACCGTTGACGCGTGAGCCCATGACGAAGAGCGGCGCTGCGGTGCCGTGGTCGGTGCCGCCGCTGCCGTTTTCCGCGGGGCGTCGCCCAAACTCGGAAAAGGTCATGGTGATGACTTGCTCATCTTTTTTGTGGGCCTTGAGGTCTTTTTGGAAGGCGTTCATTGCTCCGGATAGCTCGCTCAGTAAGCGCTCTTGATTGCGCAGTTGATTGGAGTGGGTGTCGTAGCCACTTTGCGAGACGAAGTAGACGCGTGTCTCTAAGTCCGCATGGATCAGGGCGGCGACACGTTTGAGTGATTGTGCCAGCTTGTTGCCGGGGTAGTGACTTAAGGCTTTGTATTGGGAGATGATCTTCTCGACTCTACGCTCAGTGACGAGGGTATTCATCATGGTGTGCTGTAGGTAGCTGGCATTGCCTTCGATGTGGTCCGCTTGCAGCAGTTTTTCGTAAGCGAGGTCGGCAGGGTCGTTGCCACGGTCGAAGCGCCCGCGGTGCTTCATGCCGAAGAGCGAGTGGGCTTGCTCGGAGAGGTAGGTCTGTGGGATCATGTCGCCCACGTGGATGGCGGTGGGATCGGCGTTGATATCGTCGGCTTCGGGGCTGCCTGCGCAGGCGTTGTCAAAATAGCGGCCTAGCCAGCCGTCGTGCTTAAAAGTGTCGGCGTCGCTGGCCGTTTCCCAGATCTCGGTGGAGCGGAAGTGGCTGCGGTTGGGGTTGGGGTAGCCTACATTTTGTACGATCGAGAGATCGCCTTCGCCGTAGAGCTGGTGCAGCTCTTCGCAGGCAGGGTGCAGGGCGAGGTCATCGTTGAGATGGAGTAGGCCGTGTTTGAGCCCAATGGTGGGGCGCAGGTTGTAATAGCGATCATCGGTGAAGGGGATGACGGTGTTGAGGCCATCGTTGCCACCGGCCAGCTGAATGATGACCAAGATGCTGCGGTCCCGTTCGGGCGCAGGTGTCTGTGCCATGGCACTGCGCGCCAGAAACGCAGGTGCGGCCCCACTAAATGCTAAGAAGCCGAGGCCGCCGGCTCCGCGGATAAATTCGCGACGTGTGAGGGGTAGGTTTTGCATTTTTGAAGTGTGAAAGGTGAAGTTTGAAAAACTGAAAACCGGTGAACTGAAAACTGGTGAACTGAAAACCTAGCACAGATTATAGGCGGGCGATTGCAGTAGGGCGATAATGGCGTGGCGCACGCGCTGGGCGGCGCCTTCGCCTTGGGTGTCCCCTAAAATGGAGTGGAGTGCGTCGAGGTAGGTCGCCCGTGAGGGGGCGGTGATAAAATAGGTGGTAAAGTGCTTGGCCAGGTCGTCGGGAGCGAGGCTGAGCACTTGTTTGAGTCGCTCTTGGGTGACGAGAAAGTTGCCACGGCCGGCTTCGCGTGCATTTTTGAGCGCGAGTTGTTCGTTGGCGTTGAGCTTCTTCTCGTTGAGATTGGCGAAGAGATAGTCGACGAGTTGACGGCGGGCGCTGATGGTGGTGGAATTGATCCAGTGCTCACCGTAAAGCCAGCCGCGGACGTTGTGTGGATTATAGAAGCTCTGTCCCATGGTTGCCATGCTGCGCAGGATGCGTGCTTCCAAAGGGATGACGTCGAGGCGCAAATCCTGGCACAGGCCGATGTAAAAATGGATCGGGCTTTTGACCATATTGCCCCGGTAGGCGGGATGGAAGAAAAGGCGGCTTTGGAAGAAGGTCTCGATTAAGTAGCGCAGGCTGAAGTTGTGGCTCGCCCATTGTTCGCCAAGCGCCTCGATGTAGGCTTCGGGCACCGCTTCTTCGGTCAGGTAGAACTTAATGAGCTCACGGATCAGGAAAGTGCGAGCCGCTGGTTGTTGGAAGGTGAGGTCGATGACATCGTCGCCGTCCCAATTACCAGTTTCAGCGAATATGGTTTTGGGGGAGGCGTCGTGCAGCTTTTTCTCGAAGTAGAACTCGTAGCGCTTTTTGATGCGATAGCCTGTAAAGGCGCGGGCCGCTTCTTTGATGTCGTCCTCGCTGTAATTGCCTTCGCCGAGGGTGAATAGCTCGAAAAGTTCGCGTGCGAAGTTCTCGTTGGGCTTGCGGGCGGTGTTTTTGACCAGGTCGAGATAGCGCATCATTGCGGGTTCACGGCTGACTTGTTTACACAGCTCGGGGTAGTCTAGGTGGACGCCGCCTCGCAGGGTTTGTTGCAGTGAAAAGAGCAGCGGAGTGTCGCGGATTGAGTTTTGTTCGACCACGAAGACGTCCTGTAGGAAGACTACGAATTTTTCTTGTGCGCTGTGCTCGGGTTGACGGGCGAATGCAAACCAGTCCATGGCAAAGTCGCGGAAAAGTTGACTCTCCTCGCGCTGCAGTTCTTGGCGCAGGCGCCGTTTTTCCTCTTCGTCTTCGACGTTTTTATAGATATGCACGTGTCGCTCATTAGCTGTGGCTTCGTACTCGTTGAGCGCTGTCGATTTGGGCAAGGGGGTGCCTGGTAAGAAGGCTGCTTGGAGGTGCGCCTTGGGGGAGTCGCGCAAGGCGGTAGTCACGGCTTCGGGGGTGGCTGAAAATCCGACGCGTCGTAGGAAGTGTTGTGCCTCTTCGATTCGCCAGAAGCTCATCGGGAGGGGCTTCCAGGCATCTTCGACGGCAAAAGTCTGTGGGGTGGGGGCTGGCTGCGACATGGTTTGAGGAAATAGTAGATCGTTCCAGATGAAAGAAAAGTTTCAATTACTCTCAACAGTTGTTATTGACTGTGAAATAGCTAGAAAAAGCGTTGAACAAAGCTTCCGTGCGGCTTTCGTAGGGGGGAGTATGCTACGCTGCTGTTCCTATAGAATACGTTCCTACTCGTCGATTGCGTTTTCCGCGCTAGCGGCAGTCTTGTTGGCGGCTTGTGGTGGGGCCGACGATTCGCCCGGCCGGTCAGTGCGACCAGAGCCCATTGTGCAGCCGATACCAGTCGATGCGGAGGTGGTTGATTTTTCGGTGGGTGAGTTTGGTGCAAACATTATAGAAACGATCGAGGGGGATGTCGCGACGGTGAATCCTTTGGTCAATGAGTCGGTCGGGGGCTCGCTGGTGATTGGGCGGATCTTGGACAGTCTGGTTACGATGGACCCGAAGACGGGCGAAGTGATTCCAAACCTGGCAAAGTCTTGGGAGATTTCTGAGGATAATTTACAATACACCTTTCACTTGCGCAAGGGAGTGCATTGGAGTGATGGCGAGCCGTTTACCGCAGAGGATGTGGTCTTTACCTGGCAAACCTTCTTTGCCAAACAGTCGGACCCGGAGACGGGGGAGGTGATGACGGGCGAGGATGGGCGGCCACTTTATCGCTACAATTCGCGTTCCACTTTTGGGCAGCAAATTAACGGACAGGAGCCGCAGGTTGAAATGCTTGATGACTTTACTGTGCGCTTTACGACGCCTGAAGTGTATGCGCCCTTTCTGCTCTTTGGGGGCGGAGTCGATATTTTGCCTAAGCATATTTTATACGATGCGTATGAGGACGGCACTCTGATGGATCAATGGAGTTTGCAGACTGCGATTGATGAGCCATGGAAGATTGTCGGGTTGAATATGTTCGTGCTAGAAACGTACCGTCCAGGAGAGCGAATGGTCTTTGCTCGGAATCCGAACTATTGGAAAGTGAATACACAAGGGGAGCGCTTACCTTATGTGGACCGAGTGATTTCCAAAATCGTGCCAGATGGCAATAGTAGTAATGTCGCCTTTGCGCAGGGGCAGACTGATTTCGAGTTCATTGGCCCTGATAATGTGGCTTGGGTGCGGCGGGGCGAAGAGCGCTTTGATTATACCGTGCTGGACATGGGCCCATCGAGTAGCACCAACTTTATTTGGTTTAATCTCAACCCTGGCAAGAATGCGGAGGGCGAACCTTTTGTAGCGCCCTACAAGTTTGACTGGTTTTCGGACAAGCGCTTTCGCCAGGCCATTTCGTATGGCATCAATCGCGAGGGCATCATTCGCGGCGTCTTTTTTAACCGTGCCGACATTCTAAATGGCTACGTCTCGCCCAAGCGCAAGTTTTGGTATAACGACGAGGTGCGCAAATACCCCTATCAAGTCGAACGCTCGCGTGCGCTCTTTCAAGAAATGGGCTTCGAGTATCGCGGTCAGGAACTGTTTGATGCCAATGGGCGTCGGGTCGAGTTCACTTTGATCACCAATTCCAACAACGGGCTACGCGTTGAAATGGCGACTGTATTCAAGGAGAATATGGCTGCGATCGGGGTGGACGTGGAGTTGCAGTTCCTGGACTTCAATACCATCGTCACTAAGATCTCCGATGCCTTCGATTACGAGGCCTGCATGCTTGGGCTCGGTGGAGGCGCCCCGGACCCCTATGCAGGCAAAGACATTTTGATGAGCGGTGGCCGCATGCACTTTTGGTACCCTCAACAGCAAAGCCCTGCGACTGAGTGGGAGGCACGGATCGACGAGCTGATGCGTGAGGTCGGCCGCCATACCGAGGTCGAAGTGCGTAAAGAGTATTTCAACGAGGTGCAGGCCATCCTAGCCGAGCAGCAACCCTTTATCTTTCTCGTCAGTGCCAAGGAATATGCGGGCTATCGTAATCGTTGGCACAATGTCGAGCCGACCCCGCTGGGCGGGGTTACCTGGAATCTAGAATCACTCTGGTCGGAGGTGAGCGAATGATTGCCTTTATCCTACGTCGCTTGTTGACGCTGATCCCCTTGCTATTGGGCATCACTTTGTTGGTCTTTTTATTGATGAGCCTTGCACCGGGCGACTTCCTGACGCCGGTCCGAGCGCAGCGCGATGTGCCGGCCGAACTGATCCAAGCGATCCAGACCGAGTTCGGCCTCGATCAGCCATGGTATGTGCAATACTATAAATGGCTGGGCAATGTGCTGCAGGGCAATCTTGGGCATTCATGGGCTTTTAAAGTGCCTGTGGCGGATTTGATCGGTCAGCGTATTTGGTCGACCTTTTTACTCTCGCTCTGCGCTTTCGTCTTTTCGTGGGCGATCGCCATTCCACTCGGCGTATTGGCTGCGGTGTACAAAGACTCGATCTTCGACCGGGTCTCCGCGGTATTGGCCTATGCTGCACTCTCGATTCCCGAGTTTTTCCTGGCTCTAGTACTGGTTTTCTTTGCAGCGCAGACCGGATGGTTCCCGCTCGGAGGCGCGACCTCGATTGATTATGATTATCTCAGTTTCGGTGGTAAGATGCTTGATCGGGCGCATCATTTAGTCCTGCCCACGCTGGCACTGGGGATCGGGTCGATCGCCAGTATTATGCGCATCATGCGGGCCAACTTCCTCGACAGCATGCGCGCGGGCTTTGTCGCCACCGCACGGGCGAAGGGCTTGCGCGAGCGGGTCGTGATGTTTAAGCACGTCCTGCGCAATGCCATCAATCCATTGGTGAGCGCTTTCGGCTTCGCTTTTTCTAGCTTATTGAGCGGTGCCTTGATGGTGGAGATCGTTTTACAATATCCCGGCCTTGGTCAGTTGATGTATCAATCGATTCTACGTGAAGACCAATTCGTGGTGCTGGCCTCGGTGATGCTCGGTTGCAGTATGCTGGTGCTGGGCAACTTGCTGGCCGATATTTTACTCGCGTGGTCTGACCCACGTATACGTTTGGAGCGCAAAAAGTAAGATGCAGTTACTTTGGAAATTATTTAAAGAAGTCTTCCGTCGTCCACTCGGAATCATATCCGCCAGTGTGCTGATTTTGCTCTATGCCGCGGCGATCTTCGCCGATCTACTGGCGCCCTATGCCACCAACGAGCAAGACCTGGAGCGCACATACCATCCTCCCACAGCCATCTTTTTCGGAGAGGGTGGCCTGCGTGTGCAGGCTTACGAACTGGTCGATCCTACCGAGGCACGCTATCAAGCGATCGAGGGGGAGTCTTATCCCTTACAGTTATTTGCGCGTGGTTTTAAATATCGCTTGTTTGGTATCATTCCCACCGATCGACACTTGTTTAAAGTCGCTGACGATGCGGGGCCGGTCTATTTGCTGGGGAGCGATTCCACCGGCCGCGACGTCTTTTCGCGCCTCGTCTTCGGCTCGCGGGTCTCGCTCTTCATCGGTCTGCTCGGCATTACTATCACAACGGTGCTCGGTTTTCTGGTGGGGGGGCTCAGCGGTTATTTTGGCGGCCGTGCTGATTTCCTAGCCATGCGTTTCGTCGAGTTTATGATGGCGATGCCGGGCTTGTATCTCTTGCTGGCCTTGCGTTCCGCCCTCGCGCCGCACTTCGCCTCTGATCAAATGTTTTTTGTGATCGTTGTGATCCTCGCGCTGATCGGTTGGGCGGGCACCGCACGCATCTTGCGCGGCATGACGCTTTCAATCCGGCAGAATCAATACGTAATGGCAGCCGAAAGTATGGGGCAGTCGCCCTTCGTTATCCTGCGCAAGCATATCTTGCCCAACCTTGTTAGTTATCTGCTGGTGGCGGCGACGCTTTCCATTCCCGGTTATGTGCTCGGCGAGGCCGCGCTGTCTTTTCTCGGGCTTGGCATTCAAGAGCCGTCCGCCTCTTGGGGCTTGATGCTTTCGCAGGCGCAAGATGTGAAAGTGTTTTATCTCAACTTTTGGTGGCTGCTTAGCCCAGGCTTCGCCATCTTTGTCACTGTGATCGCCTACAACATGCTCGGCGACGTACTGCGCGATATTGTGGATCCGAAAATGCAAACCCGGTGAGTAGCCTGCGGCCTGATCACGCCAAGTCCCATTCGATGTTGAACGTTGGACGTTCGATGTTCAATATTCTTGGTATGACCGATCTGCTCAAAGTCTCCGACCTACGAATCGCTTTTCACTCGCGTGGCGAGACCAACGAAGTGGTGCACGGCATCGACTTTACGGTGCAGGCAGGCGGGCAGACGGTGGCGATCTTAGGCGAGAGCGGCAGTGGCAAGAGTGTTAGTTGCATGGCATTGACTCAACTTTTACCGACGGCGCCCAGTTGCACGGTGAGCGGGGGGATTTTGTTTAAGGGCCAAGATGTGCTGCAGATGAATGCCGATGCGATTCGTCAGGTGCGCGGGCGGGGGATCGCTTATATTTTCCAAGAAGCTTCTTCTTCGCTGAATCCTGTCTTTACTGTGGGCTACCAGATCGCGGAAGCGGTCAAGCTGCACCGTCCCGATATTGAGGATGTCAAAGGCCGCGTGATTGAATTGCTGGAGCTGGTCGGAATTCGCGATGCTGCCAAGCGCTACAAGGCCTACCCGCACGAGATGAGCGGCGGCATGCAGCAACGGGTAATGATTGCCATGGCCTTGGCCTGCGAGCCCGACCTGCTGATCGCCGATGAGCCCACCACTGCGCTGGATGTGACTATTCAAGCGCAAATCATGGATTTACTGCGCGAACTGCGGGCAAAGCTCGGTATGAGCATCGTATTGATCACGCACAATTTCGGTATCGTCAAAGGCTTCGCCGACGAAGTGATCGTCATGTATCGCGGTGACATCGTCGAGCAAGGTGCGGTGGATGCCGTCTTGAGCAATCCCCAGCACCCTTACACCAAGGCGTTGATCGCCTGCATTCCCAAGCTCGGCCAAAAGCAGCACCGTTTGACCACCATTGAAAAAGAAATGGCTTAGCGCGCTGCGCGCTGCAGTGGGGAGCCGGGAGTGGAAAGTGGGGAGCCGGGAGTGGAAAGTGGGGAGTTTGGTGGCGTCGCCGCTTGCGGCGGCTTGCGTTAAGTCGTGTAGATAGCTTCGCTATGTAAGAGAGCGCTGGAACGAACTTGGGCGTGACTTTGTTTTACTGGAGCGCGTGCAAGTTGAGCAGCCCGGCGTCCTCAAGCGGGCACGCCACCTCGTTCAGCTGGCGCCGCTGGGAGGGACCGTTTTCTACGTAAGAAATTTCCCGATCTCTGGGATCGGTTTGGCGCGCTGGCCGCTCTCTAGGCGCTCGATGTACATGTCGGGCTTGAGGTCGTCGGGCTGGTGCTCGTCTTCGAACTCGTCGTCTTCAATGGGGATCAGTTCATCGAAGTAGAGCGAAACGCGGCGTGGTTCGGGATCGAGCACTTCAGCGGGATTGCTCACACGACCTTTTTTCACCATGATGAAGCGGGCCGGGTTACAGGCCTTTTTATACGAGGTCTCGAAATCTTTGACCCACTTGTTGCCAGCTTCTTCGCGGCGGTTGAGTAAGACGACGTCTGAGAAGTGGATGCAGGCGTCAAACCAGGCCTTGGCGACGGTCTGCTCGGAGAGAAAGTGGCAGTGCACCACCGTGAGCACGCGCGCGATTTGGCAATGATTGTGGTCGGTCCAGGCTTTGATGGCTTCCGCACAGTCGGCTGGATCGCTGAGTCCGGGCGCTAGGAAAATGATCTTTTCGGGCGCGGCGGTTATTTTGCCATGGGTGACTTTGCTGTCTTTGAGCTTCCAGCTCACGACATTGACGTTGTCCAGTGCTTCGATCTGCTCGTCGTGCGTGCAGGCCGCTTCGCCTTCGGGGCGGAAGTAGAGCACTTGCTCGCTGTTAGGAATGCCACCTTCGATCAGGTCGAAAATGACTTCGCGGCGCCCTGAGTTCGGGATGCCAAGGACTAAATAAACGAGTGGTGCTGCGTCGGACATATTGCGGGCTGTGGACTTGAGAGCTGAAACCAGAGAGCTGGGACTAGAGGACTTTTATTTGCTTTCGAAATCGAAGCTTTGGCATTGCGCTTTGTGGCGCATCCAGTGGTCGACAAGGACCAGTGCGGCCATCGACTCGACGATCGGCACGGCGCGTGGCACGACGCAAGGGTCGTGGCGACCGCGGCCCATGAGCTCGGTCTCGTTGCCATCTTTGTCGACGGTGGCTTGCTTTTGAATCAGCGTCGCGGTCGGCTTGAACGCGATGCGGAAGACGAGCTCTTCGCCGTTGCTGATGCCGCCTTGCACCCCGCCGGAGCGGTTGGTGGCGGTGCCGACTTTGCCATCTTTATTGATGAAAATATCGTTGTGCTCGGAGCCCTGCATGCGAGAGCCGTCGAAGCCGCTGCCGATTTCGAAGCCCTTAGTTGCGGGGATGGAGAGCATGGCTTTGGCCATGTCAGCTTCGAGCCGGTCAAAGACGGGCACGCCGAGGCCGACGGGCAGGTTGCGGACCCGGCATTCAATGACGCCACCGACGGAGTCGCCTTCGTTGCGCATGGCTTTGATGCGCTCGACCATTAGTTCGGCTGTCGCGGGGTGAGGGCAGCGCACGGGGCTGGCTTCGACTTCTTCGAGGCTTGGGAAATGATCCAGGGCGGGCATTTCGATGTCGTGCACGCGGGTGATGTAAGCGCGCACTTCGATGTCGCCCGCGAGTTTGAGGATCTTCTTGGCGATGGCCCCCGCGGCCACACGACCGATGGTTTCGCGGGCTGAGGAGCGTCCGCCGCCTTCATGGTTGCGAATGCCAAATTTGGTTTGGTAGGTGAAGTCCGCGTGTGAGGGGCGGAACTTATCCTTCATTTCCGCGTAGGCGGAGGGGCGGTGGTCACCATTGGGCACGTAGATGCCAATCGGAGTGCCCGTTGTTTGACCTTCGTAGATGCCGGATACGATCTCTGCGGTGTCGCTTTCCTTGCGCGGGGTGCTGATTTCACTCTGTCCTGGACGGCGACGATCGAGTTCGAATTGTATTTCTTCGACCGATAGAGGCAGACGCGGCGGGCAGCCGTCGATTACAACGCCGATGCCTCCGCCGTGGCTCTCGCCCCAAGTGGAAATACGAAATAGTGTGCCAAAAGAATTACCCATACGGGGTGCATGCAAAGGCCACAGCCGCCGAAGTCAATCCTGCCGCGCAGCCTGTGGATGGAAAGTGTCTAGAGCTAGCTCGCCTAAAGTCTATGGCGTGCCCCACTACAGGTCGGCCGTGCTCATATCACCACCTGCGGGGTCCACCAACTTGTTGGCGATGGCCCAACGTGTAAGTGCGGCGACGTCGTGCAGGTCGAGTTTCTTCATGATATTGGTGCGGTGCGTGTCTGCGGTGCGTACGCTCATTCCCAATTTGGCGGCGATTTCTTTATTGCTGTAACTTTCAGCGATCAATTGTACGATTTCACGCTCACGAGTGGTGAGCGATTCCAGCGAATCATCTTGGCCGCCGCTCACCATCAGCTCTCGCATCGCATCGACCACGCGTGGGCTAAAGTAGGAGCGACCGTCGGAGACTAGATCGATTGCTTTCTCTAGCTCCGCCAAGCCCGCGTCTTTTTCGATGTAGCCAGTCACTCCGGACTTTAGTAGGCGATTGACCATTGAGTTGGAGGACGCGGCGGAAAAGACCAAAATATTGATTTTAGGGTTCTTCGCTTTTAAGCGGCGCAGCACTTCGCTACCGTTTAGGTTGGGCAGCATGATGTCGAGGATTACCAGGTCAGGTGCGTGTTCGAGGCAAAGTTCGTAGCCCTCGGCGCCATCGCCCGATTGCGCTATGACTTCCATTCCAGCATAGCTTTCAACCAGCTGACATATCAGGTCACGCATGATTGTTTGGTCTTCGATGACAATTACTTTTTTCATTTCAATATTAAGTTCGGAAACGCGGTTCGTGTCGGGCAAAGGGGCATCTAATAGCTGGGGCATGATGATGGAAATATTAAAGTTTAAGGAAATTCTCTTTGAACTGGAAGTTCAGGGGCGTTTAGGTCGCCGCGGATCGGATGCATGTTTGATCTAGGGCGACGTATGTAACTCAGATACAATTATCTAGGTGCTTTTCGCAGCCTTTTTTGTCAAGTTGGATAGCTTTCGGTTCCCATATTTACAAGGCATTCACATTTTGGGGGGTGGATTTCAGTGAGCCGGATTAGATTCAGCCCCCATCCTTGTCGTCTCTGGCTTTCCACGGTCTGGCACTTCATTGCTTATGCAAATGCTCTCTGCCGCAGGCTTGCCGCTCTTTTGCGATGAAACTCGCGAGGCGGACGTTTCGAATCCTAATGGTTATTTTGAATTAGACGCGGTCAAGCGAATCGCTGCAGACCATAGCTGGCTCGCTGGGGCACGGGGGCAGGTGGTCAAAATTGTGACTCCGTTACTGTTGCAATTGCCCGCGACGGAGACGTATCGCGTGTTGATGCTGCATCGCAACTGGGAGGAGATCTTGGCCTCGCAGTGCACCATGCGTCAGCGAGTCGAGTCCGAGTTTCAGATGGCTGCTCCGGTCCAGAAGATGTTGGTCGAAACATTTGTGAAGCAGGAAAAGCGAGCTTTGTCGCATCTACAGGAGATGGCTGGTTCCGCGGTTTTACACTTAGAACATGCCGATCTGTTAGATTGTCCTGAGACCGTTGCGCCGATACTGGCTAAATTTCTCGGCACCCCCATCGATCCGGCCGCTTTAGCTAAGCCAGTCAATCGTTCGCTTTATAGGAATCGAGCCTGATTTTTGGTGTTTAGACATTAAAAAGCCCTCCGGTAGTTAAACCGAAGGGCTTTAAAAATGGCCTCCCGTAGGGGATTGGTGTCGCGTTGCGCCATCGCTGCGCGATCAACCTTCCGCCTTCGCTCTTCGAGCTGCGGTCAGGGCGGTTGCCCCATCTCCAGTCGCTTCGCTCCTTACGTCGAACCCCTGGGTTCTTCATCCCCTAGTGTTGGTATTTAGGCATTAAAAAGCCCCGCGGTAGTTAAACCGAAGGGCTTTAAAAATGGCCTCCCGTAGGGGATTCGAACCCCTGTTGCCTGGATGAAAACCAGGTGTCCTAGACCGGGCTAGACGAACGGGAGGGAGGAGAAGGCACGGACGGTATGTTTCGATTCTGTCTCTGCAAGTTCTTTTTTTCCTTATTTTCACATTGGGGTGTAGACATTAAAAAGCCCCTCGGTAATTAACCGAAGGGCTTTAAAAAATGGCCTCCCGTAGGGGATTCGAACCCCTGTTGCCTGGATGAAAACCAGGTGTCCTAGACCGGGCTAGACGAACGGGAGGGAGGAGAAGTCACGGAAGCTAGGTTTCGATCTGTTCTCTGCAAGCCTTTTTTCAATAAAAAGCGATTTTTATGATTTTGCCTTTAAAATCCGTTTGCGCGCGAGGCTTTCGGCACTCATCTAATCTCTATGGCTATTACTGATTTACCGTTTCCTATGCCCGAGAATGCTCTGCTAAAGGTGGAGGGCTTGCCCTATCCTTTGGTGGCTGCTGGTAAAGTGCGTGAAGTTTTCGACATGGGGGACGCGCTCTTAATGGTGGCGACGGACCGGGTGTCGGCCTTCGACGTGGTGATGAATGAGGGCATGGCGGGCAAGGGGATCTTGCTGACGCAAATTAGCCTTTACTGGTTTGAGCAGGCGGGCGCCGTCACGCAGCACCATTTGGTGGACGATCATGCTGCTCGCATCGCCGAATTGGGAAAGACGTATCCGGAGCTGCAATATCGTAGCATGATTGTTAAGAAGCTGACGCCCTTGCCGATCGAAGCTGTGGTGCGCGGTTATTTGTCGGGCTCGGGATGGAAGGCGTATCAGGAGTCGGGGCAGCTCTTTGAATATACTTTGCCGGGTGATTTGCAGGAGAGTAGCTCACTGCCGCAGCCGGTGTTTACTCCGACGACGAAGGTGGCGAGTGGACATGATATGCCGATCGATTGTGTGGATGCTGCCAAGCTGATCGGAGAGGAGCTTTTTCAGCGCGTGCATGACTTGAGCATTGAGCTCTATAATATGGGAGTGGAGCGTGCTGAAGCGGCGGATATTATTTTGGCGGATACGAAGTTTGAGTTCGGGACGGACGCGCAGGGAGAGCTTTACTTAATCGACGAAATTTTGACCCCTGACTCGTCGCGTTATTGGCCGAGGGAGAGTTTTGCACCGGGTGGGCCGCAGCCTTCCTATGATAAACAGTTTGTGCGCGATTATTTAGAGTCGCTGGAATGGGATAAGACTCCTCCACCGCCGGCTTTGCCAGCCGAAGTGCTTGCGGGGACCTTAGATCGCTATATTGAGGCGTATACTAAGATATGCCTATTTGGTTAATTGAGTTATTTGGCGCACGGGATTTAAATGTGGCCTTTTTAGGCATCACATTAATGACCGCACCATGTTGGCTGGCTATGATCTTTTTTCCGAATGCTCGTTACCTGCAGCAACTGGCGCAGCCCTGGATTGTGGTACCTGTATATAGTTGGGTGCTGGTGCTCTTGTTATGGAAATCCTATCAAGCGGCTCTGTTGCCAGAGCCTGTGACGGCGGCAAGTTACGATGCTGCACGCAGCTTTGCGCAGCATCCGATTGCGTTTCTGGTGCTCTTTTGTAATCTGCAGATTATTAATTTGTTTATGGGGCTCATGATTTATCAAAAAGCAATGCGTGGTGGTTTTCGTGCGCCAGTGGAGTTGACGCTATGCTGGTTCTTGGGCGCGCTGGCGTTGATACCCTTCGGCATGCGGTTAATGATTCGGAGGCAAGTCGCGCTATGACAGATCTGGAACTTGGTATGACGGATATGGCGACTCGCTCGCGCAGTGGACCTGTATGGAAATGGGCCGCCTTGCTGGGCTTTGGCATCATACTCTATGTGGTCTGGCGTAATTATCTTTTCATTGAAGAGGGCATGTTAGGGCCGAATTTTACTATTATCCATCAGGCCTATGATTTTAATTTGTTTGAGTTGCCTGTGATCTTATTGGTGGTGGCTGGTCTGAGCATGGGCCTGGCGGTCACTTGGGTGAGTGTGCGGCGCGCTTTGATTTGGGTGGGGGCGCTATATGCTTTCCTGGCATTGGATCTCTTCGGTTTGCGTTACTACGTTACTTATGTAGAGCCAGAGCGCTTGGTGGTGCGGCAGGTGCGATTGGAAACTCCGAAATTAGATCAAACTGTGCGTATTCTGCACATTGCTGACATTCAAGCTGGCTCGATCGGGGAGTATCAGAAGGTCATTTTTGACCGCATTGAGTCTTTGCAGCCGGATTTAATAATTAACACGGGGGACTTTTTGCAAGTGGTGCCGCCTGCAACCTTCGAGAGCGAGTGGCCGAAGTTACATGCTTTAATTAAACGAGTGAATCCACGCTTGGGCACTTATGGGGTGTTTGGCGATACTGAGCGTGAGCTGTATCGCTATCAGCCGGAGGCCTTGAAGCCTTTGGTTATGCTTTCTTCACGTGAGCAGCGAATTGGGGTCGGCTCGGGGGTAATTAATTTGCATGGTTTGAGCCTGTATCAGTCTAAGTCGGGCGAGTGGGCGATGCGCTCGGTGGAGCAATGGCTCGAAAAGTCGGACCCTAATGATTTTCGGATATTGTTTGGGCATGCGCCGGACTATGCGCTCTCGGTGGCTGAAGCACCGATTGACTTGTGCCTGGCAGGGCATACGCACGGGGGGCAGGTGAAGCTGCCCTTTTATGGACCTCTGGTGATCGATAGCGAAGTGCCCAAGGAGTGGGCGCAAGGCTTCCGCCGAGTGGGCATTCCGTATTTAAATGTCTCTGCGGGGGCAGGTTCGAACCGTCGACATAGTCTGCCGCCGATACGCTTTAATTGCCCGACCGAAATGACGCTGATCGAATTGGTGCCGATGCGCTCAATTCGTTGAAGCTCGTTCAGTTACAGGCTCCAGAGGTAACTTTGTTTCGCTCCGAGCAGTTGACCGTTGGCATCTTTCAAGCTGAACTTCCACGCGGCTGGCACGCCACTGTCTTCGGGCCAATCTGCACCCGTCAGGCCGACAAAGATCTCTTTGGTGCTGGGACGTTTGTTGGGCAATGTGAATTCGTGCGTTTGTTTTTCTACCGATTTCTTGGTGTAGAACTCGCCCACAACGACGGTGCCTGCAGGCAGACGGCGCACATCAGTGTCTAGAATTAAGGTGAAATAGTAGCCGGCACGCTCTTGGGGCTGTGTGCGCAGAACCACGCGGTCGCCGAGGTTCTCTTTGCCCGACATATATTCGCTGATACGCTTAAACGACTCCGTTTCTATGTAGCGGGGCTTGATCTCCTCGATGCTGACAGAGGTGATTGGCTGGCGGGGCGTGGAGGCACAGCCTGCGAAGAGGCTGCAAAGAAGAGCGGTAATGAGAAAGCGCATGTCTTCAGATTCGCGAGCAGGTCTGGCTTGTCAAGCCAGCGCCGTCAGACTCGAGGAGATCGGATGTCTGCCTGGATTGAGGCAGACATCCATCGATTGCGATGCCTCGTTATTTGGCAGTTTAGATGTTCAACGGAGTCCAGGCTGCATTGTTCTGAGAGCTCTGGACGACTGCCTCGATAAAGGCCATACCGCGAACGCCGTCTTGGATGCTAGGGTATTCTTTGGCGTAGGCTGGAGCTGCAGCACCAGAGAGCTCTGCGGCGATGTCGGCAGCGAAGTTGCGATAAATATTGGCGAATGCTTCGAGGTAACCTTCCGGATGGCCCGCTGGGGTGCGGCTGTGAGCGGTGGCGCTTTCGCCCAAATAGCCACCACCGGTGCGATAGATTTGGGTGGGCGCATCCAGGTGTTTGACTAGCAGGGTGTTCGGCTCCATTTGATGCCATTCCAGGCCGCCCGTTTCACCGTAGATGCGGATGTTGAGCGCGTTTTCCTCGCCGGCTGAAATCTGTGAGGCGTGCAGGATGCCCTTGGCGCCCCCTTCGAAGCGGAGTAAGATGTTGCCGTCGTCGTCCAATAGGCGTCCATCGACAAAGGCGGTGAGGTCGGCGGCGAGTTCTTTAATTTGTAGGCCGGTAATGAACTCGGCCAGATTCTCGGCGTGGGTGCCGATGTCACCGATACAGCCTGCGGCGCCCGAGCGTTTGGGGTCGGTGCGCCATGCGGCTTGCTTTTGACCGTCTTGCTCGATCGGAGTGGCCAGCCAGCCTTGCGGGTATTCGACTACCACCTTACGCAATTTTCCGAGTTGACCGCTCTGGACCATTTCGCGGGCCTGTTGGACCATGGGGTAGCCTGTGTAATTGTGGGTGAGCCCATACTTGAGGCCTGTTTGGGCTACGATTTGGGCCAGTTCTTGGGCTTCCGCCAAGTTGAGTGTGGCTGGCTTGTCGGAGAGCACATGGAAGCCGGCTTCCAAGGCCGCTTTGGCCACGGGGAAGTGCACGTGGTTGGGCGTCACGATGGCGACGAAGTCCATGCGCTCGCCCTCGGGCAGTTGCGCCTCGGTGCTCATCATTGTTTCGAAGTCGCTGTAGCAACGCGCCTCTGGTAGGAAAAGTTCTTTGCCCGAGGCGAGTGCGCGTTCGGCGTCGGAGCTGAAGGCGCCGCAGACGAGTTCGATTTGACCATCAATGCCGGCTGCGATACGGTGAATGGCGCCAATGAAGGCACCTTGGCCGCCACCGACCATGCCCATACGAATTTTACGATTTGATTTCATGATGCGGGATACGAGATTAGAGATGCGAGATGCTAGATGAACTAAAAACTAGTTAACTGCTCACTGGTTAACCGAAAACTGCTGAACTGAGCCCCTGGGCTCACTGATTCTTTTTGTCAAAGGCGGCGTCGAAGGCGATGGCATTGGGCTTGAAGTCGAGCTTCTTGACGAAGGCAGCGGCTTCGGTGCCGCCATGGATGCGATCCATGCGGCCGTCTTCCCATTCTACCGAGAGCGGGCCGGCGTAGCCGATATCGTTGAGCGCAACGATGATCTCTTCAAACTGAATGTCACCGTGACCGAGCGAACGGAAGTCCCAGTGGCGACGTGCATCGGTGAAATCGGTGTGGCCACCGAAGACGCCAACTGTGCCATCGCCGTGGCCCCACCAGGCGTCCTTCATGTGCGCGTGGTAGATGCGGTCGGCAAATTGACGAATGAATTTTACGTAATCCACGCCCTGATAGCCGAGGTGGCTGGGGTCGTAGTTGAAACCAAAGCGCTGGTGCCCATTGACCGCGGCCAGTGCGCGTTCGGAGGAGGCGATGTCAAAGGCGATTTCGGTGGGGTGCACTTCGAGTGCGAAATTGACGTCGACCTCTTCGAAAACGTCCAGGATCGGAATCCAGCGCTCGGCGAAGTCTTGGTATCCTTTTTCTAAATACGCCTGCGAGGTGGGGGGGAAGGCATACAGCGCGTGCCAGATGGAGGAGCCCGTGAAGCCATTCACGACCGGGGCGATCACGGATTCGTCCGGGCGAGCGTCAAAGAACTTACGCGCAGCGCGTGCAGTGGCTTTCATTTCTTCGGCCGCACGTTGGCGCACGCCCTCTGGATCGCCGTCGCCCCAGATCTCTGGCGAGAGAATCGCCTGGTGGCGCTCGTCGATACGATCGCAGACCGCTTGGCCCACCAAGTGATTGGAGAGGGCGTAGCAGCTCAGGCCGTTGGCTTGTAGCTTCTCCCAGATCGAGGCGATGTAGCCGTCTTCTTTCAGGGCGCGTGCGACTTCAAAATGATCGCCCCAGCAGGCGAGTTCCACACCATCGTAGCCCATTTTTTTGACGAGGGGAAGTAGATCATCCAGCGGCAGGTCTGCCCACTGGCCGGTAAAGAGGGTAACTTTTCGACTCATAGGTGGTATTATAGCTGAAATGCTGGAATTGACAATGCTCTCAGTCATCCATAATTGTGCAGTATTCGTCACGATATGGATTTAACTGCATTTGCCGACCGCAGACTTTGGGATTTAATAGATCATGTGTCTTTCTGGGTGAAAGACCGTGCGGGCTGCTTTGTGTGGGTGAATCGAAACTTGGCCGAGCAGGCGCAGGCATCGCGCGCGGCTATTCTAGGCACGAAAGACAGTGACTGGTTCTTTAACGAGCTCGCCGATGTTTATATGGAGGATGATGTTGCTGTGCTCAAGACGCAGCAAGCGATCATCAATAAGCCAGAGTTGGTGATGAGTGCTGATGGCGAAGTCGTCTGGCATGCGACCAGCAAATTTCCTTATGTAGACGTGAGTGGAGAGGTGGCGGGCACTTATGGTATGAGCCAGCCAATGGTGGCGCTCGGGGATCTGCCTGCGGAATATGCAGATTTATCTTTAATCGTCAGCTATGCGCGTGAGCATTTGACTGCTGGGGTGACGGTAGAGGCCATGGCGCGAAAGGCGAACATGTCGCTTTCGACTCTAGAGCGGACTGTGGCGCGACATCTTAAAATCACGCCCTTGAAATTACTGCAACGTATGCGGATGCATCGTGCGCGGCATTTACTGACGACTTCGCATCTCAAAGTTGGCGAGATTGCCTTGGAATGTGGTTACGAGAGCTTTTCGTCGTTTTCGCGTGCCTTTAGACAATCTTATGGATGTGCGCCAGGTAGTTTGCGATCAGTATCTTGATCTCTGCATCGCTTCTTCGTAAAAGCTAGTATGCTTAGTTGCCATCCACCGGCCGTCATAGAATCTCCGTGGTCTGAGAAAAATACAATTAAGTTATTCTTAATGCCGTTGCGTCTTTCTAGTGCCCCTAGCAGCTTTCCGACTTCCTATTTTCCAATTGGCTTACTGTAATGTTTTTGTAGAGACCAGCGCGTTGCCACATGTGACGTAGGCCAATACGTCCTTTCTGTAGACCTGGGACTTGACTTAAATCCCAGTAATAGAGGCGTTCTTCATTTATATTACTAACATTCATATACATTTCCTCTCCGCGTTTAATGATGGTCATGTGGTGCTCCATGCCGGGCTCAAATAAATCTATTGCGGTATAATCTGGTTCCAGCTCCATGCGGTCGAACTGACCGCCGAATAATGAACGTGGATAACGTCGAGCACGTATGTAAGCGGAGTCTTTTCCAGCGTCGATCTTGTTATTAAACGCTGCATAGCTGATGTGCAATAAGTTCATATGGTCAAAGTAAGTCGCCATATAGGGGATCTGCCTGAGCCTATTCCACTCTGTGATGTCTTCAGTGTAGGGTTCGGGGCCTGCTCCGCTTGCGTATAGATAGACAATGCAAACGAAGCGATCCACGGTATCCATTCGAGTGAAATCAAAGTCTCGTAACCAGTTTAGCGCATGTTTGTGGTCAAAGCTGATCCAATAGTAACACCATTTGTCTGATTTAACTATGAGCTCATGAATACTGTCAGGCTCATAGCAAAATATAGAGCCAGGTGTTTGTTCATACCAGCGACCTTCTCGAAGGAAACTGCCTTCTCCGGCAACACTCCAGAATAGCTGGGTGAAGTTCTTATGGCACGAAACTATAGAGACGCCTTTAAGCAATTCATCCCGACCGACAGAGCGTAATCCGAGTGGAATATTTGGAGCTGCTGGCATTGCGGCGGGATAGCTTAGTAGTCGAGGGTGGTAGGGCGACATCAGTGCTAGTATTGCGGCAAATCTCCTGTCTGAGCAAGAGTGGAAGCGTGTTATCCTAAAATCTATGAATCACATGAAACCTAAAGTAGTTGTTGTTAGAGCTGGGAGTTTGTTTTTGGGCATAGGGCCATTTGGGGGCTGCGATTGGCTGTGTGCGTTAGTCATAAGTCCTTTTTGCTTGTTTATCGAGAGGCTGCTGAACCTCGTGTCTGCTGGATAGTTGGCTAAGATTTGCGATGAGCATTGTACTGATACGTATAGGTTCCTGTCTAAGAAGTCGTTTCGAGTCATGAAGAGCTAGAGTCCTCGAACGAGGAATTGATGGCTTCAGATGAAGAATTGCAGAGCACTAACGAAGAACTTCAGTCGGTTAATGAAGAGCTTTACACAGTTAACTCCGAGTTGCAGGAGAAGAACCAGGAGCTGCATGAAATTAATAACGATATGAACAATCTGTTCGAGAGTACTGAGATCGGAACTCTCTTCTTGGATCGTGAGCTCAAAATTCGGAAATATACTAAGTCTTTGATTCCTGGCTGCGCTTGACCCAGGCGATCGAGCACACACGCGACCGGAGAGCCCTATGAAATTGAGCTTAATCTGACCACGGCGAGTGGTGAAGAAGTTTGGATTTGGGCGCGGGGCGCAGTCGAATACGACGCAAACAAGCGAGCGATTTCTTTGCGAGGTGTCGCGCAGAATATCACTGAGAGAGTAAAACTTCGGGATGAACTGATTGCACAAAAGCAGTTTCTGGATCGGGTGAATGAACTCTCGCCGGTCGGTATTTTTGTGTCCAATTACAAGGAAGATCGCTATCGGTATTTCAACGATCAGTTTCCAGGATTATAGGATTCACGCCTGAAGAGGTGGGACGTCTTGGGCGTCGAGAATTACTCATGTGTGTCCACCCGGACGATCTTGAGGCCTATCAGGCGCATTTGGATGAAGTCATTAAGGGCGGACGGCAGTCTCGATACGATTTTAAGTATCAGAGGAAAGACGGAGTGACTATTTGGTGTCGCTCTGTGAAGTGCGTTTTTGAAAGAGACGGGGCTGGCAATGTTCTCAGTTATATTGGTGTTATTATCGAGTTCAAGGAAACGGTTCCTCCAGAGGCCAAGGATATCATTATGGAGACGGATGGACATCGCTTTCAGCAGGTGTTGATCAATCTTCTGAGTAATGCCTTAAAGTTCTCAGATGAGGGTGTGATCGAGTTTGGATATCGGCAGCTGGGAGATAGCGTCGAATTTTTTGTCCAATATCAAGGAATTGGAATTTCTGAGGATCGAATGGAAGTCATCTTTGAGCGCTTCGAGCACTTCGAGCACTTGGAAGATAAGGCTAAGTATTTGAAGCAGGGCTTTTGCGATTATATTAGCAAGCCTATAAATGCGAAAGTGCTTAAGGAGAAGCTAACTCAGTTGCAGCCAAAATAATTTTGCTTCGGATCACTTGCGGGCGCTGGGGTATTTAGATCGCATTCTTAGAAATTCGTCTTTCACTTATTTCTATGGACGAAATTTTACGCACAATCCCACACCGCCCACCGTTTCTCTTCATTGACGAGATCGTCGAAGTTCGAGAAGATGGCGCCACCTGTAAGCGCACGATTCGCAAGGAAGAGCCGCAGTTTGAGGGCCATTACCCCGGCAACCCTATCATGCCGGGGGTCTTGCTGTGTGAGGCCTGCTTCCAGACGGGCGCGATCTATCTCGCCAAGCAGATTGAAAAAGACGGTAAGTCGCTCAACGATGTGACGCCGGTGCTCTCGCGCATCACCGATGCGCGTTTCAAGCAAATGGTGAAGCCCGGTGACGAAATCACCATTGAGGTGACGATGGACGAGACCGTGAGCCGCTTCTTCTTCATGAAGGCCAAAGTGCTCAAGGGCGGCAAGCCAGCTATGACCATTAAGTTCGCGCTGGCGATGGTCGAGGGGGAGGGGAAATAGTATGAGTTTCTTAAATCTCGAAAATAAACGCTTCCTCGTCATGGGGGTGGCCAATCGCAAGAGCGTCGCGTGGGCGATCACCAAATCGCTGGAAGCAGCGGGCGCCGAAGTCATCCACAGTGTGCGTTCCGAAGCGCGTTTGGAAAGTTTGCAAAAGTTGCTCGGTGATCGGAAGGCCTATATCTGCGACGTGGAATTTCCTGAGCAAATCACCGCGCTGGCGGAACAAGTCGCGGCGGATTACGGTACGTTGGATGGCATTGTGCACTCGATCGCCTTTGCCAACTACTCCGAAGGTTTCAAGCCCTTCCACGATACGGTGCGAAAGGACTTCCTGCAGGCCACCGCGATTTCCGCCTTCTCGTTGGTGGAAGTGGCCAGCGCTTTTAAGCCATATCTCGACAACGATGCCTCGGTAGTCTCGATCGGCATTTCGTCCACCGATGTGACGGCTGAAAACTACGGCTACATGGCACCGATCAAGGCAGCTCTGGAAACTTCTTCGTATAACTTGGCCAAATCCTTCGGTGCCGACACACGGGTGCGTTTTAATACCGTCAATGCTGGACCGCTCAAGACCAGTGCTTCGGCTGGAATTCCCGGCTATTTGGAGAGCTATCTCTACGCCGAGAAGTTGACCTTTCGTAAACAAAACCTGACCACTCAAGAAGTCGCGAACACTGCGGTGTTTCTGCTGAGTCCTGCATCCAGCGGTATTAATGGGCAGGGGGTCGTGGTCAATGCCGGCATGGATCGCAATTATTTTGACAAGGAAGTGGTCAGTCTCGCGATGCGGCCAGAAAAGAAATGACGTGACTGGCGTCACGTCGCTACAGAATTGTGGTGGCGAAAGTTGGTGTAGCGATGCCGCGCGAGCGGCGTCTTTGAGCGGTTGGGTGCGTTCGGTTGGACGTGACTGGCGTCACGTCGCTACTATGTCTGATCGTGATGTGAACTGAAAATGGATACTCTGTTGTAGAAATGCCTCGAGTAGTCGCGTTTTTTTGATAAGTTGTTAGTGATGTTTAGGTTCTCATGTTTATTTACGTTGCTTATTGCTCTGTTGTTGTCGTTGGGGACTTTGTCTGCTAGGCGCGAGACGCCTGCTTTCGGGACGGAGATCATAGAACGGCTGATCGCACCCGAGACGCGCTCGCAGGCTTTTCGCGAGGTGCAGATTGCGCGGCAAGGGGAGAATCCGCGCAATGATTGGCAGGCCTTGCCGATGGCGGCATTTGAGCTGTATCATCAAGATCTATTAGTCACCGAATGCCCGCAGCTGGCGGGCGCGCCTTCGTTGTATATGGTGTCGTATTTCTGGGATCATGCGACTTACAGTCGCTATTTTTCGAAATATCGATCCAGTCGCAGCGGAGGCTTTTCACCTGTTGAGGAGGCACATAAGCCACAAGCACTGGTGCGTGTGGGGGGGCGTTCTTCGAATTGGTTGCCCGCTGGGCAGAATCCTGATTTGTCATTGCCTCCAGAGGAGAAACTGGAGGAGCGAGTGATCGTGTTCTTAAGCGATCAAGGACAAGTGGTGAGGCCATTCGGCGGGGATAATATGACGGAGGGCGATGTTTTTAAGGACCTGAATCAGGATGGTCGTTACGAACGTGTGTATAGTTCGAATTTCAGAGTGTATGATACGCGTGAAGGGGAGCCGGATATTCGAGTCCAGGCTTTGCGGGTTGAGGCGGTGGATTTGGAGTCGGAACGGCTCTTTTATCTATTGCTCAATTGGCATCGTTATCAGTCGGAGCTGGTTCCGACATGGGGCTGGGCAGTGCGCGATTTAGATGGCGATGGGATCGATGAAATCGTGCTCGGCCCGATCGAGAATGAGTCGGCTGAGCCGGAGGTGCAGGTGGTTTATCGTTGGGACGCCGAGCAGGGGCAGTATGTAGGGCCGTCGGGGAGTTTTGAGGATCATTATTTACTGCTCGATCCTAAGCTCGATCTTTGGGATGAGCTGCGCCGTGTCAAAGCTGCGGGCGGCCTGCAATATGAGGCGATCGCGGAGGCCAACGCGCCCGATGTGCTTGCGGCCGAGGTGCCGCCGCCGGTCTATGATTGGCGGCAGCGTGAGCCTTATCGGCATCGTTCTTTAGTCGACGCAAGCCATGCAGACTTACTCCATTTTATGTGTGGCTGGACGCCAGTGAAGGCGACGTCTTCAAATGAGCCTTCGCCGTCGCTCGCGCCGACGGCTCCGTCGACCGCGACCGCAGTCGCCAGTGGCTCGAATCATCGTTTTGAGTTTAAACAGGCGTGGAGCGAATTAGACCCGCGGGCTGCCATGTTTACCTTTGTTGAGAGCAACCAGAGCCATGTGCACCGCAATAAATTTACGCTCTACTATCCGACTCATTTGAAGCAAGCAGAGCATGCCGATTGGGTGGTTTTTAGCTCGCGGCAAGGGCCCGGAGTGGAGGTGTTGAAGTCTGAGCAAGAGGGCGCTGGGCGTTATTGGTCGGCCAAATATTCACGCCCCCTGCCAGAAAAGTATCCTGCGGGTGAATATCAGTGGAAGTGGGAGCTCGGGCGGGTGGATGCAGAACGCACACGGTGGTTACAGCAGGGGCTTTGGTGGTTGGCGCAGATTCGTTCGGATTTGAAAGTTCGTGAGCCAGGTCGTTATTCCAGTAGCGCTGGTTTTTCGACGAATTGCTTTCCTACCGATATGGAGGCCGCACCTCCTTCGCTGCGTTTGCTGACGGCAGCTGGTGCGAGCTTGATCGATATTAAGGCGGAGCGAGCCAGTGCTTATTCCGGCTCATGGCGAGATGAGTTTGGCCCTGAGCAATACCTCGGATTTGCGCAGCAACTTTTTAAAGCGAACGAGGGTGGATTATATCGCGAGCGCCTGCGTGATGTATCTTTGCCTCAAGTGCTCGCAAGCATGCCCGACTTGATCGCGGACTTAAAGGCCGGGCGTATTCCTCCCCAGTTGGCGCAGGCCATTGTGCGATCGGTGGGCGATTCGGCAGAGGGGAGTTTGTTGCCCTTGCTGAAAGAAATAGAAGCCTTGGTCCCTGATCGGGCCGCTTTTGAACTGGAGTGGCAGCGCTTGGCGCTTGCACTGGAAGAGCTGGGGGATGCGTCCGACATCGGTAGTTTTAGAAGAAAAAGTGAGTTGGAAGCGCAAATGGCGACGCTTGAGCAATCGATGCGTGATCATCTATGGGGCTGGTTGCGCGAGCCCTTGAATTTGGCCATTCGGCAGTTAGAGGTGGCGGATGATGTTGAGGCTTTGTCCCAGTGGGCGCAACGCGCGGGGGAACCGGGTGCCTTATGGGCTCTCGTGCGATTACGCGATGTCAATACGGCAGCTTGGAGCGAGGTGCTGAGCCAAGTTTTTCGTGAGCAAGTGCGATGGCGCACAAATATAATTCGCTATCTGGCCAATCAGGATCGTGAACTGGCGCAGGCTTTAGTCGAAAGCTTGCCGCGCTTGCAGCAGCTCAAATTGTTGCCCTCACTCGCGCAGAATCAATCAGCCGCTAATATGGATGCGGCGACAATACAATCTCTGCTGGCAACGATGTGTGCGCCTTCGCTCGATGCTAAAACGCGGGTCGCGGCTTTGAGAAAGTTGCTCCCCAAGAATGAGCCCAACACCATTGAGCGCATTGACTTGGATCAGGCGCTATTGGAGCTGCTGCAGTCAGAGATGCATCCCTCACGCGATCCGTGGCCGGAACGCTATCTGGTCTACGATGCGGCACTGTTCCTATTGCTGCGTAATCAGCTGCCGCCGCCAGTGGAGCTCTACATCAAAGCAGCCAATACTGGCTGGAATGAGTTCTCATTTGGTAGTTATTTGGCTTTAATGCTTCATTTAGCGGTCGTCAATGAGTCGTCGCAAGCACATGCTTGGTTGCTTGATTGGGGGCAGCGCTATATTGAGCAGGATGCCGGTGGCTGGGGACGATTTTCTGAATTTATTTACGCGGCGGACCTGCATCGGTTTGGGGCGTTTCTCCAGCGCTTGGCGACTATGGATGCGCACGCGCAGGAGGGGGGGAGTGCGCTCGGCAAAGGTCGTCAGCCTGAGCTGAAACATGGCGAGCGTTATCATATGGCTCGAAGGATTGTAGCCGTTTGGACCGAGCCGGACCCACTTACGCAGGCGAAGTGTGAATTGCTGCTCGGGTTCAACTTTGGCTACCGGTATGGGCCTGACTCGCTTTATCATGTGACCATGCGAACCAAAGCTAGGCTGCAGGAGAATGTGAAGCGGCTTTCGCCGGCACAGCGTCAGGCCTTCGCTGACTTTATTCAGTGGTGTGAAACTGCGATCGAGCGTGAAGACCTCGGGTATCACAGTCGCCAATATTTCGAATGGCTATCGGATACTTTTGTAACTGCTGCTGAGTGAGTGGCAATCGCCGCGGAGCGCTGCCGTCGGGTGTATTTGCTCTTCAGATTTCTTTTAATAGGTTCTTGACTCAAAAACCTAAGTTAACGAGAAACGCATTTACATTTTGTTTATTCCCGCTTAGATAGCGGCTCATTTTTATGGCCACACCAGAAAACATACATACTGAATTTCACCGCATGCTTGGGCGCGATGCCAAGGAGGCGCAACTTAAGCAGCGCGGGCACGTGTTTTGGTTTTACGGGCTCTCTGGCTCGGGCAAAAGCACTTTGGCCAATGCACTGGAGCGCAAGCTGGCCGAGCAGGGCTTTGTGACTAAGATCTTGGATGGCGATAATATTCGTAGCGGCCTGAATAGTGACCTCGGTTTTTCCGATGCGGATCGCCAGGAAAACATTCGCCGCATCGCTGAGGTGACGCGTTTATTCTTAGATGCGGGCATCGTAGTCTTTACCTCTTTTATCACACCTAAGCGTGAACTCCGTGCCGCGGCGCGGGAGATCGTGGGCGAGGGGGACATCACACCCGTGTATGTTGAAGCCTCTTTTGAGACCTGTGCCGAACGCGATGTCAAAGGCCTCTACGCCAAAGCCGCAGCTGGCGGCGTGAAAAACTTCACCGGTAAGGATTCCTCTTTTGAAGGGCCCGCTGCAGGGGATCCGGATTGGACCATCACTACTGACAACCAGAGCGAAGCTGAATCGCTCGAGCAACTGCTTAACAAAGTCCTTCCACTGATCAAAAACTCTTAATCTCTGAATTCTTCATTCACTTTTACGTATGGCTAAAGACTACACAATCACTCACCTCAAACAGCTGGAATCTGAAGCGATCTACATCCTTCGTGAGACCGCCGCTCAGTTTGAGAAACCTGTTCTCCTATTCTCTGGTGGTAAAGACTCCATCGTGATGGCCTATTTGGCAAAGAAGGCCTTCTGGCCTGCGAAACTTCCGTTTCCGCTCTTGCACGTAGATACCGGACATAACTTTCCTGAAACCATGGAATTTCGCGATAAGTTCGTTGAGGAGATCGGCGCTGAACTTCACGTGGCTTCTGTGCAAAAAGCGATCGATGAGGGCAAGGTGACTGAAGAGACCGGTCCTTACGCCAGCCGCAATGGCCTGCAAACAGTCGCTCTATTGGAAGGCCTGGAAGAAGGTCAATACGACGCCGCACTCGGTGGGGGCCGTCGTGACGAGGAAAAAGCACGCGCTAAGGAACGCTTCTTCTCACACCGTGACGCTTTCGGTCAATGGGACCCTAAGAATCAACGCCCAGAGCTTTGGAATATTTTCAATGGTCGCAAGCAGCACGGCGAACACTTCCGTGTCTTCCCGCTCTCGAATTGGACCGAGATGGACATCTGGCAATACATCAAGCTAGAGAACATCGAGCTGCCCAATCTCTACTTCTCACACGAGCGCGAATGCTTCGTGCGCAATGGCGTCGTGATGGGCATTACAGACTTCATGGAGTTGCTTCCTGAGGAGAAGGCCAATGTCAAAAAGATGACTGTGCGCTTCCGCACCATCGGTGATGCGACCTGCACCGGCGCGGCGCTTTCCACTGCTGCGACACTCGATGATATTATCGACGAAGTCGCCGCTGCTCGCCAAACCGAGCGTGGCACACGCGCCGATGATAAACGCTCTGAAACCGCGATGGAAGATCGCAAAAAAGAAGGGTATTTTTAAGCTTAGACTTAAAAATGTAGTTAACCAGTTCCCGGTTTACCAGTTGTCAGTTTAGTGACTTCTCGAACCGAAAAGCGGGAACTAGACAACTGTTCACTGAACAACCTAAAACCGAACAACTTTACAAAAAAATATCATGAGCGAATCAGAATCATCAGCCGGCTATCTTGACATGGATCTCTTGCGGTTCACCACCGCAGGTTCCGTCGACGACGGCAAAAGCACACTTATCGGACGCCTCCTTTATGACTCCAAGGCGATCTTCGAGGATCAACTCGAAGCCATGGAAAAGAGCTCCAAGTCACGCGGCGACGAAAACGTCAACCTCGCACTGCTCACCGACGGCCTCCGTTCCGAGCGCGAGCAGGGCATCACCATCGACGTGGCTTACCGCTACTTCGCGACGCCGAAGCGCAAGTTCATCATCGCCGATACACCCGGGCACATTCAATACACCCGTAACATGGTGACCGGTGCTTCCACTGCGAATCTGGCCATCCTTTTGGTCGATGCACGTAAGGGCGTGATCGAGCAAACTTGCCGCCACGCCTTCATTGCCAACTTGCTCCGCATCCAACACATCGTGGTCTGCGTCAACAAGATGGACTTGGTCGACTGGAGCGAAGAGACTTACAACGGCATCGTTGAGGACTTTAAGAAGTTCGCTTCACGCCTGGATAACATCGTTGAGATCACTTTCATTCCTGTCAGCGCATTGCTGGGGGACAACGTCGTCGATAAGTCCGAAAACATGCCTTGGTATCAAGGCCCGTCCATGCTCTACCATTTGGAGACAGTTTACATCGGTGCGGACGAAAATCACATTGAAGCGCGCATGCCCGTGCAGTGGGTCATTCGCCCACACTCCGACAAGTGGCACGATTTTCGCGGTTTCGCAGGGCGTATCGCTGGCGGTGTCTTTAAACCAGGCGATGCAGTCAAAGTGATGCCATCCGGTTTTGAATCCACGATTAAGGCGATCCACACTATGGATGGCGAATTGGAAGAAGCCTATGCGCCGATGTCCGTTGCCATCACGCTCAACGACGAGATCGATATCTCGCGTGGCGACATGTTGGTCAAGCCGAACAATGCACCCGAGCCACGTCAGGATGTGGACGCGATGATTTGCTGGTTCTCTTCGACTAAGAAGCTCGCCGGGCGCGGTAAGTATATCTTGCGTCACACAACTAAAGAGGTGAAAGCCATCGTGACTGAGGTGAAGTATAAGGTGAACATCAACACGCTGCATAAGGTCGAAGATGATCTCATCTTTAACCACAACGACATCGGTCGCATCTCGCTGCGCACTTCCGCGCCATTGATCGCTGATAGCTATAAGACCAATCGCATTAGCGGTAGTTTTATTCTCATCGACGAGCAGACGAACGAGACTGTTGCGGCTGGTATGATCATCTAAGCAGAGCTTCAGATCCAAGTCTTTAGCAAGGTGCCATTTCCGTCAGGAGTGGCACCTTTTTTTTAGTATTCGCCGCGTGAAGTTTTAATAATGACGCGGGTCAGATCGGGAATCTTGATCGGTTTTGACAAGAAGTCGTTCATGCCATGCTCGAAGCACTGTTTGCGTTGTTCGTCAATCACGTGAGCAGTCAGTGCAATAATGATGGGGGTGTGGCTGTAGCCATTGCGGCGTATTTCACGCGTCGCAGTGATGCCATCCATCATTGGCATTTCGATATCCATCAGAACCAGATCATAATTCTTTGCCGCGACCGCATCGATTGCTAACTTCCCATTCTCTGCAATGTCAGTCAGATATCCCATGCGCTTGAGGGTATGGCTCATTATCTTCTGATTGGTTAGATTGTCTTCGACGATTAAGATGCTTAAAGGACACTCTTTTGATAGGTCTTTATTTATATGGTATGGCTTCTTTTTTTCTTTCGTTTTGAGCGGCTGAGCTGAAGCGGGGAGGGGGCTTGCTTGACTCCGTGAGGGAGTTTTTTTTGTGCCATGTGGGCTTACGACAGATAAGGGGATTTCGAGCTTAAAGATCGCACCTTCGTTGATCTTGCTTTGGCAGGATAAGTCGCCGTTCATCAAGCGCGCCAATTGACGACTGATTGCCAAGCCCAGGCCGGTGCCTCCATGTGTTCGAGTGATCGAGCTGTCGGCTTGAATGAACGCTTTGAAGAGGTTTTTTTGCGCCTCATCAGATATTCCGATTCCTGTGTCGGTGACTTGGATGGTCAGTTTTATTTCTGTCTCACTCAAGTGTTCTGAACTTACATTTATGGTGACCTTGTCTCCCTTGTTAGAAAAGCGAATCGCATTACTCAGCAAGTTAATTACGATTTGTCGGATACGGCCAATATCGCCCTTTAAGTGCTTGGGTGTCTTGTTTGCGGTGCTGGCTTGTAACTGAATATTCTTCGCATGGGCCGAGTTCCTCATTATTTCCACCGGGGGAAGGATGCAGTCATCAATTTGAAATACCTCTTCGTGTAGCTCGAGGCGCCCAGCTTCGATTTTGGAAAAATCGAGGATGTCGTTAATTAAACTCAAGAGCGCGTTGCCACTTACGTTAATGGTGGACGTATAATCAGACTGCTGCTCGTCTAACTCTGTATTCATCAGCAAAGAAGTCATGCCGATGACCGCATTGAGTGGCGTGCGGATTTCATGACTCATTGCTGCTAGAAATGCACTTTTGGCTCGGTCGGCCTGTTGTGCCTCCTCTGCCATTTGTTGGGCTAGTTGTGTTTGCTGTGCGAGTTTCTTGTTCGATTCTTGAAGTGCTAGATCAGTTTTTCGGCGATTGCTCACGTTGACAACCATCTCCGCGAATACTATTAGTAGTTGTCGCTCGTCGCTAGAGTATTGATGTGCTTGCTTGACTGCATCGAAGCCGACGAATCCGATACATTCGTTTTCGTTCATCAGTGGTACCGTGATTAAGCTCACTATATTCTGGGGAGCGAGTATTTTACGCTCCGCGTTGTCACCCGGGAGTGCCATCACGTCGGGAATTTCAACGGCTTGCCCCTTCTGGTGGGTTTCTAACCAGTTCGGTAGATCGGATAATTTGACAGACTGGAGCTGGTCGATCTCTGCAGAGATTCCGGGGGCGCACCATTCGTGAGTATTCGTGGCGGTTGCTTCGTCGAGGTTATACCGAAAAATATAGGCCCGATCCACTTTGGTGAAACGGCCGATTTCACCGAGGGATTCTTCTATGGTCTCATCAATTGAAACCCATGGCCGGTTAATGTATTCTAGAGAAGTCCGAATCAGAAGCTGCAGGAACAGATCTTTATACTGAAATTCATCGTTCTTTTGCTTTTGAGCTGCGCGGTGTAATCGGCTGCGCCGCAGAGAAAGCCCCATCAGTGCCAACGAAACGAACAGTAATGTCGGGAGCGCCGCGACTCCGAGTAGGTAGAGATACCAACCCTTGGCCGAGATATCGATTCCAAGTGCAGCCATCACCTGATCCGTGTCTGGATCTAACAGTGGTGTGATCGGACTGATCCAGGTGCCCCAGCGATCTTCTAAGGGGCCTTCTAGGAATGCCGTTTTCTCATCGAAGATTCCTTTTAGCTTTGCGGAGGCCTCTGGATAAGGTTCACCAAAAGCAGAAGGTGGCGTCGCTTCTTCAGGGCGCTGAGCATCCACCAAGAAGTAAATTTCGCCTGCTGCATCACGGTTCATGATGTAGATGTAGTGAAAACGGTCCGAAGCCAAAATTTGCCTGGAAAGCTGTTCCTGTATCTGGGCAGCTGCTTTTTGTTGCTGTTCAGAGCTGCCCTCAACCAAATCACGTATTTCAGACTGAGAAAGGCCCTTCGCGACTAATTCTGCGGAAACCATCAGCGCACTGCGCATTCTCAGGTCCGCTTTCTTAATGACCGATGCGACTGAAAAGATGGCCAGCAGTAGGAAGAGCGAACTACACAGTACAAAAGGCAGTCGACTTGTTTTTGAGCGGATCTCTAGGTTTGTAGTATTAGGCGATGCCATTGTGTTTATCTCATTTGATAATGGTGATTAGGTCAAGATTCACCACGGTTGATAGCGTTACTGGCAATGTCTGTAATTCACTGCATGCACTGAGGATGGGGCCTGTCAGTTTATCAGCTTAGTCGTTCTGAACTAAGTTTAACTTGAACGATTTATGATGAGTTGGGGTTTGTTATTATGCTGAATATTAATAGCTTGTGGTTTATCTAGGTTGGCTTCCGCGAGCTTGAGTGAAATTGCAAACCGCTTTTGAGTTTGTGAGTGTCGCGAATTTTTCATCATCCTAAATTCGGCAGTCGACAGAGGTGTATCTTTTTTAACCGTTAATTTACATTGATTTACGCCAATACAGACAGTCGCCAAAATGGCGATTTTGAATTAAATAAAATAACGATGCTCTAATAATCCATAACGCATGGCGCCATGAATCCGTTCGACATGTTCTAAATCTTTAATCTCTGCCTCCGATTTCTTTGGGAGGCGGAAGGCAACTTGAAACTTCTCTTTGGGATTTAGTCGTTTGCGGTTCTCAAGTCATTAAGCGTATAGGATGTTCGCACTTTACCATTTTTGAATAGCTGAGCAGAACTCCGCGGGGGCCGCTATCTGTGGTCAAACAACGATGTATCCATACTGAAAGTTCTGTCTCCATTAGTCGAGTTAGAGCGATGTGTTGACTGACATATGCTTCATCGAGTTGCTGATCGACTCGCGCGGTTTTTCCACAGTTCCCTCCCGTGATTGTGACTAAAATGTCGTCAGGTTGAACGCGAGTTCTCTGGCCCTCCATTTTATCGGGGAGTTTAACGAATGCCGTCTGCGATAGATCCAAGAGGTCGGTTTTGATATTCTGAGCTCGGATAAAGAGGGATCCTTGATTCGCGTAGTAGGCCTTCCAGCCTCGCGATCCACTCGTTACGAACTTGGTAAGGTCACCCAACCTGCACCACTCCCATCCCTCCGGAATCTCGAAGGGGATTTCTTCGGGGGTGATTTCGGGAAGGGGTTTTACTTTACGGATTTTTTTTTTTCGGCGATGAGCCGGACTTTTTCGGCTTGGATGCGTTGGAGCAGCTGGCTGGCGGGTTCCACCTTCGCCGAGGCTTCGGTGGACAGGTCGCCTACCGGGTTTGCGGCGCGCCATTGCGCAGTCAGTTTGCCCTGAATCGCTTCTTGCAGGATGGCTTGCTTGAGCTTGCCGAGCAGGGATTGCTGGTGGGCGATTTCACTTTCGGCGGTGGCCATCGCTGCCTTGGCTCGTTCGATCTTCTGGATCAAAAGTCGCTGATGCTCGATGTCGGGGAGGTTGACTTCGTAGTTCAGAAAAAACTCTTCCTGAACTCGTTTCCTGTTGGTGTTGCCACGACTCGCTTTGATGCAAGCTTCAAGAAACTGCGGAGATTGAAGGAAGACGTTGAAGAAATCACGATCCACTTCGTCTTCATTGACTTCGTAGGCCATGAAATCGTTCGTCACGAGAGCGCCTTCCAAGTCGTCGGGGATAATTCCAAAAGCACTATTTCGTGCGTCGATTCGGCTAAGGATGAATTGGCCCGCTTTGACTAACCATTGATTTTTAGTGCCGATCTCAATGCCCGGCTTGGTTCCTCGCAGACGGACGCCTTTGTAGTTAGTTCCGATGGTGACCTGTTTGTAGGTCACGTCATCTTTGACAGTTTCTGCTACTTTGTAGCGGGTTAGAATATCACCGATACGTTTCATCTATTTTCCAGTATATTCGGTTTCGACAGCCTTGAGCGCAGTTTCAACTTTGCCAAGGGATTTTCGAAGTTCGGAGAGGCATTTTTTAACACTCAAGGTTTCTTCGACTTCGGAACTGGTTGGATTCTTCACATCCAAATCAAAGCCGTCTTTCAAGTCTTCGACTTTCACCTTGCAAGCGACTTCGTTTTCCTCGCGTTTGTCCCACCATTCGATCATGGGCGCGAATTCATCGAACTGGATGACTTTGGTATTGGAGTCGCTCTTTTGGCCTGCGGGCAGGCGGTGCTCGTAATACCAAATTTCTTTGGTTGGGCTGCCTTTTGTAAAGAAGAGCAGGTTGGTGGAAACGGTTGCTGGGTGGAAGGTGCTCTGCGGGAGGTGGACGATGGTGTGGAGGTTGCAGTCGGCCAGGAGCTTTTCACGGATGCGCTCTTTGTAGCCGTCGCCGGTGATACAGCCGTCTGGCAGGACGATGGCGCAGCGGCCATTGGCTTTGAGCAGCTGGATCATGAGGATCACGAAGAGGTCGGCGGATTCTTTGCAGCGGAAGGAGGCGGGGAAGTTGGTCTCGACGCCGTCGGCGATGCCCGCACCGAAGGGCGGATTGGCTAGAATGCAGTTCACCTGCTGCTTGGGGCCGATGCCGTTGTATTCCACCTTGAGGCTGTCCTGATAGTGGTAGTCGGGCACGTCGATGCCGTGTAGAATGAGATTGGTCAGGCCGAGCACGTAGGCGACGGGCTTGTATTCCCAGCCAGTGATGGATTGCTGGAGAGTGGCCTCATTGGACAATGTTTTCTCTGATTTATCGCGGACATAGTCGATGGCGGCGCTGAGGAATCCGCCGGTGCCCGCTGCGGGGTCGAGCACTGTTTCGCCAAGCTTGGGCGCGGTCATCTGTGTCATCAGCTGGGTGATGGCACGCGGCGTGTAGTATTCGCCCTTGTTGCCGGCATCGCGCAACTCGATCAGAATGGACTCGTAAATGGTGCCGAAGATGTGGCGGTCTTCGGAGTTGTTGAAGTCGAAGCCGTTGAGCTGGTTGATGACTTTGCGCATGGCGAAGCCGGACTTCATGTAGTTGTTCAAGCCATCAAAGACCTCGCGCACGATGGCGGCGCGCTTGGGTGCTTTGGTCGACTGCAGCTGTTTCAGGTGGGCAAATAGGCCGTCGGTGGGATGGTCGATGAAGCTTAGCAGTTCATCGCCCGTGATGCCCTCGGGATCGGTTGCCCAGGTGCGCCATTGGAACTTTTCTGGGATGACGGAGTTGTAGTTCTCGCGGATGAGTTCAAGCTCCTGATCCTTCTCATCGAGGATCTTGAGAAAGAGCATCCAGCCGAGCTGTTCGAGGCGCTGGGCGTCGCCAGAGATTCCTTGGTCTTCGTTCCCATGATGTTGCGGACGTTTTTGACGATCGATGAGATGTTGGGCATTTAAAAGAGGTGGGAAGTTCGAAGTAAGGACTGTGTCAGATGGGCTTGGCGTTGAGGCCAATCTCAAGTGAAATTGGCAAATGAGATTTTATTCTGATGAGAGCATTGTGGGGTATGCTTGCTCAATTTGACGAATCAAGAAAGCTGCGAAGCTATTGACGTCCTGCAGGTTGTGAGGGGTGGATTCGGGCTGTAGGTGGAGGTTATTTTTCAGGTTCTGTAGTGATGCCTTGGAAACAAAATCTGGTGGGAGTCCGCCTTTTTTGTATCCTGGGAAAATGCGTTCCATCTCAGACTTATAATCTCGGGCATGGAGAGGCGCAGTGAAATGACGACGGCCGCCTGGCCCTCCATAGTCCCGCCACTCATTTAAGGTCGCACCATCGAAATGGAGTGCATAAAAATCCTCAAAGTTGTGGAAGGAGAAGAGGAAGTCTGGAATGCCTGCGGTTTTTTGGGCATAGTGTTCGGCACAGTGGTTATCATTGCGATGATACAGATCGAAGTCTGTCCAGACTTGGATGGAACAGCGCTTGCCGTTGGTTTTTCGGGTCTTATTGTAGGTCGTCTTTATTTTTCCGAACGAACCAGTTTTGGCGATTGCCGACACTGGACTGATAAAGCGAAGAGGTGCCTCAAAGCAATTCGGGGGAACTTCTTGATCCTCTATAAATGCTTGTAATCGTTGTAGGTAAGCCCATTCAGACTCTCCTTCACAAACGATGATATGGCGAACGGTGGGCATTGGCTAAATTAAAGAGCTGGGTGTGGCACACCAGAGTAGAACCCGGCAAGATATTGTTTGCGAAAGTTAGTGACGTTGCGGATGTCTTCACCCTCTTTTTTGGCGTCTATTAAGCGCCGCACGAGTGTGCCGTTCGCGATTGTCTTACGAGTTAAAACAATTTCTGACAGGCGAAGTATCGAGTCGTCGAGAATGTCTGTGTTGTGTGTCGTAAAAATGAGTTGAGCACCTCTTGGATTATGTCGGCGCTTTTTAAACAGCAGCACGACTTCGCGCATGAGTAGAGGGTGAAGCGAGCATTCTAATTCATCAACAAGGAAGACGCCACCGGTTTTGAGTGCATACAGAATCAATCCCACTAAACCAGCTAGACGTTGTGTCCCATCGGACTCGTGCTTTCTGAAATGTAGCAGAACCGGGTTGTCGGAGATATCCTTGTGCGTGGCTGTGATGCTGATGGTGTGACGGGGGCCGTTTTTACCGCTCCTCTTGAGTAGTTCACCATTGCTCGGCTGTTCATCGGGGCCGAGTTCGGTTTCTGAAATATTAATTGCAGCAATTTCGATGTCGGCTCGGCGAACTACGTCAGTGATTGCATCTAGGGCAGCAGCTTGATCGCCTCCCATCACACTTGCTAGAATATCAACCGCAATCGGGAGTAGCATGGGGTCATCATTTATTATAAAGTTGATACCATTTTGAAAATAGCGGTAAGGGGCTTTCGTGTCCTGATGTAACCCAGGGTATGACTTACCGATACAACGGAGGAAAGGCTTTGTCTGATGACCATCGCCATCGCTACACTCAACATGTAAGATGTCGGAAAGTTTTTCCTTCGAGTAGGTTGCGGACTGTATTGCTGAAGAAAACTGTGGCTTGAGTTTCTGTATATTGAAGACGGCAGCTCCATTTTTCGTCAAACGCTCTTCTGAAATCGCAAGACTAGAGTAGGTAATGCGATAAGAGTATGTATCGCTTCCAATAATGAAGACTATTTCAAAGGTGGTTTCGGTAAACTTGGGATTTAGCAGATTCGGTTCATACAGGTCGATCAAGCTAGAGTCCTCGATCAAGAGCCTTTTCACTGTGTCTACGCCCTTAAGAATATTCGTTTTGCCTGCTGCGTTTGCTCCGAAAAGTCCCATGCAGGGCACTAGGCGCTGTTTGTTAGCTGCTTCGAGGAAGGGCATGACTTCAAATTCCTTATAGCCATTGGGCGCCTTGCCTTCTTCAAAGGTAAAATCCAAATGTAGTTCTAAAATTGAACGGAAATTGCGAATGAAGAATGAAGATAGCATAGGAATTGTTCTCGTTTGAGTTAATTTGCTTATTTCAGTCGAATGTCAACCCGGTATGAACAGATTATTTGTTTATCTTTCTTTGCTTGGAGATTTTCAATTCTAGCTGTAGGGATCAGGTTTAGGCGCTCTCGTATAGGTATGCCGTGAGTTCGTGGATGGCTTGGTCGTATGCTGGCTTGCCTCCGAAGGCACGAACAATCTCGGGGGCGGTGCCGAGGCGTTTGATCGGATCGAGCGTAATGATGGCGGGGTTCTCTAGATCCAGCAGGCCGTCGTCGGCATATTTATCGAGCAGGCTATCGAGGACGGTGCGGGCGAGGTCGCCATACTTGGTGAAGTAGTTGCGCTTCTTTACGTTGTCGGCTCGTTCTTTGCGGGTGAGTGGTTTCTGCTCGAAGGCGACGTGGCAAATGAGGTCGAAGGGATCGAAGGCGGAACCGACCTCATCCTGCAAGGCGGCGAAGATGACGCCATGCTGTTCGAGCTCCTCGACGATAGCGCGTTTTTTGTCGGCGTCGCGCCATGAGCTGAGGAAGGAGTCGAGCGAGGTGTAGTTGGTGCGAACGTTCTTGCGGGTGTAGTCGCGCAGGCTCTCGGTGATCTTTTGGGCGACGAGTTGGCGGCGCTCTTCGACGATGATGTGTTTGTCGAAATCGGTGCGATTATAGATGCGGTCTTCGACTTCTTGGCCGTCTTTGTCCTTGAAGCCTTTTGGGGGCCGCCAGCCCTCGGCGTCGATGTCGAGGGTGACCTTGATGACCTTGTAGGGGGCGAGGAATTTGATTCCGCTTTTCCAGAGACGGTAGATGAGCTGGAAGGCGACGTAGGTCTTGCCCGTTCCGGTCGCCATGACGAGGAGATGGCGGTGGTCGCCTTCGTCTTTGGCAATGGCTTCAACGGTGCGGTTGATGGCGATTTGTTGGTAGTAGCGAGGAGAGCGCCCCGAGCCGTCAGCGAAATATTCCTGGGAGACAATCGGCGCGGCCGCTTCGGAGATTCCTTTGTAGGCTTTATATTTCTCCCAGAGCACTTCGGGCGATGGGAATGAATTTAGGTCCAGCTCAGATTCGATGTCGCCGGAAGTAACGGTGCGGTCGTGAAAGATGAAGCCGTCGCCGTTACTACTGAAAACGAAAGGGATTTCTAGAGTCTTGGCATAGCCGAGCGCTTGTTGGATGCCCGCGCCGACACTATGTTTGTTGTCTTTCGCCTCAATCACGGCGATGGGGATATTGGGCTTGTAGTAAAGAATGTAGTCCGCGCGTTTTTGTGCGCCGCGGGTATGGAGTTTTCCTCTTACGTAGATGCGACCATCGGTGAAGCCGACTTCTTCGCGCACTTGATTAGCGATATCCCATCCCGCCGTTTGGATACTAGGCGTAATGAACTTGGTGCAGATGTCGCGTTCGCTGAGGTCTTTTTTGTTCATTTTGCTAGGCGAGGGCGGGCATTGGCGGTATGTTGAGGTAATTTATTGTAAAGAAAGGCGTCCGTGCGGGAACTCGCAAAGTAAAAGTTGAGAATGAGTAGGTTATTTTTCTTCTCATTGAGCGTAACACAGCCTGCTTGAAGGGTAGTGTTTCCTTTACAAGACCGGGCGCGAAGCGAACCGGACCACCGAAGGTGAGCCCTCGCCTGAAGAATGAATCATTCACAAAAAAACCTCACCGAAGTGAGGCTTAAGATTTCAAGATGGTACCCAGACCGGGGGTCGAACCCGGACGCCCGAAGGCACAAGATTTTGAGTCTAGCGCGTCTGCCAATTCCGCCATCTGGGCATCTTTGAAAGAGGGTGAAGAAAACAGCTTGTTCGCTGAATGCAAGTACTCCTTTTCATTTATTTTGTACTGAAGCGAAAGAGTGTGGTGCTCTTGAAAGTTTCTCCTGGCTTTAAGATCGCGTTGCCCATTTCGGGGAAGTGGATCGAATCCGCGTAGTCTTGGGTTTCTAAGCACAATGCATGCATGGGTTCATGGTGCACGCCGCCTTTGCCGATTTCGGGGCCTTCCTCGGAGAGGCATAGCCCTGCGTAAAATTGCACGCCGGGTTCGGTGGTGAGCACTTCCATGATGCGGCCGGAATCAGGCTCCACTACGCGTGCGGCGAGTTTCGCTTGAGCGCTGCGACCTTCGTTGAGGAAGAAGTGGATGTCCGCATTGCCGACTTCGAGGGTCTCCAGCGAGCCGAGTTGTACGGGCTCGCGATAGTCGTTGTAGCCTGCCACCACGGGATCGCGGCGGCCGATTAATGTGCAATTTTCATCCACAGTGGCCACGCTGTCAGCAAAGATCTGTAGCTCGTGGCCGAGGATGTCGCCTTGGCCGCGCAAGTTGAAGTAACTGTGATTGGTCGGGTTGAAAGGAGTGGTGTGGTCGCTGCTGGCTTCGTAGTGAATCTCCAGCGCGTCATTATCCAGCAGAGCGTAAGTGACTGTGCAGTGTACCTCGCCTGGAAAGCCGTTGTGGCCGTCCGGATCGGTGAGTTGCAGCTGTAGTTTTTGAACGCCAAAGTCTTCGATGATTTCTGCCTTCCACAACATGGTGTGGAAGCCTTCGGGGCCGCTATGCAGATTGCTGATGCCCTCGTAATTGGCTTCCAGCTGGTAGGTCTTGCCGTCCAATTCAAAACTCGCACCACCAATACGGCCGGCCACACGACCACAGATGGAGCCGAAGCAGGGATGCCCCGCAAGATAGTCCTCGAGCGAGTCCTTGCCCAGCACCACGTCGGTGAGTGCTCCTTCGCGGTCGAGCACATTGAGCGATACGAGGATCGCTCCGTAGTTTGTGACTTCCGCGCTCAGTCCGTTCGCGTTCGTGAGGGTGAAGAGGTCGACCGCTTCACCCGAGGGGAGTGTGCCGTAGGGAGTGGAGGTAATACTCATAGGCAAGTAGCAAATTCCGATGCCCAGATTGTGCAATGAAATATGTGGGGCGAGCGACGGCTTTTCGACGCGGAGGTCAACAGTTGTAGCGAACTCGCGCGAGCGAGGTCTTCAGGGGCGTCGGGATGACGCCACTGGCGTGGCATCGCTACAGAGGAGTGCAGTGAGCTAACGGAACAGTAGCACAGGAATCTTGACCGTGCGGATCATGGAGGTGGTGGTGCTGCCGACGATGAATTGTCGAATGCTGGAGTGCCCGTAGGCGCCCATTACCAAAAGGTCGATGTGGTCTTGGGCCACCACATCGCTGATGATGGATTCGGGCTCGCCGTCGCGTTGTTCGATGGTGACTTCATAGCCTGCGGCCTTGAGCTTGGCTTCGGCGGCTGCCAAGGAGGCCTCGATCTTGGCGTTGGCGGAGCCGACGTAAAGGAGATAGGCGTGCATGCCTATGAGCAGGGGCTCGTTGGCGACATAATCGACCGCTTTTTGCGCACTACTGCCGCCGTCGTAGGCGAGCACAAAGGTGTTCATCTTATCAAACGCTCGCGAGGCCACTAAAACCGGGTGTTGGCAGCTGCGCACCACGCGCTCCAGGTTACTGCCGAGGTGGCCTTTTTCAAAGTCGGCATTGTTGCCGCGTTTGCCGATCACGACGAGGTCGGCGTCGCGCTCATACTTCGAGATCTCGTCGCTCAGTTTGCCGTGCCATTGATCGGCTTGAACTTGGGCGACGCCCGCTTGTTTGAGGTGAGTGGTGGCATCTTCCAAGATCGCTTGTCCGCGCTTTTTCGCGATCTTGGCCTTGGCGGCTTCGAGTTCGACTAGTTCATTTAGCAGTGCGCTGCGTGCGCCCAAGCCGATACAGCCACTGTAGTTAGCGGTGGCTGGTTTTTCGTGGTGCGGGTTTAGCATGTGGATCACGTGGATCGATGCGCTGTTCATTTGGCGTGAAGCCCATGCCGCGTGATCATAAACGCTGTGTGAATACTGGGAACCGTCGGTGCAAGCTAGTATGTTAGGCATAGGGATCAGAAGTTAGGAGTTGGGAATTATGAATTAGGAAATGAGACATCCTAGTGGCCGCCTGCCGCATCTTCTGCGCCGGGCTTGTCGTGGGTGGCTATTTTTAGAACGAGTGTTTTGCTGGCTTCGTTCAATCCGACGATCTCTACTTCAGTGCCTTCGCGGCGGAATTTCAAGACAACTCGGTCCAAGGCGCCGACGGCGGATAAATCCCAGAAGTGCGCATGAGTGACGTCGATGGTGACATGCTCCAGCACCTCATGGAAGTTGAAGGCATTGGCGAAGGTATCCGCTGAAACGAAAAAGAGTTGTCCGACGACGGAGTAGGTGCGCTTTTTCTTCGAAACTTCGAGTTCGGATGAAATTTCAAGTAGTCGCGACACCTTGTAAGCAAAGAATAGGGCGCTGAGCACGACACCGATGCCAACGCCGATCGCCAAATTGTGGGTCAAGACTACAGCAAGTACTGTCGATATCATCACGATGCTGGAGGTGAGGTGATTCTTGCGCAGGCCTTTGATTGAGGACCAGTTAAAGGTGCCGAACGAGACCATCAGCATGACCGCGACCAAGGCCGCGATCGGAATTTGATTCACCAAATCACCTAGCAGAAAGATGAGAATCAGCAATACGATACCAGAGGCTGCCGTCGAGAGACGACCACGACCACCTGATTTGACGTTGATCACCGACTGCCCGATCATGGCGCAACCGCCCATGCCACCGAAGAAGCCAGCCACAAGATTGGAAATGCCTTGTCCCTTACATTCGCGATTCTTGTCACTTTCAGTGTCGGTAAAGTCGTCCAAAATGCCCGCAGTCATCAGAGACTCTAGCAGGCCGACCACTGTCATCGGAATAGCATAGGGCAGAACAATCATGAAGGTTTCCCAGTTCCAAGGTACATCCGGGAAGAGGAAAGAAGGCAGGGAACTCGGCAAGTCGCCCATATCGCCGACGGTCTTTAGGCTCGTATCCAGGCCCATTGTGATCGAAACCGTGGTTAATACGATGATACAAATCAGTGGAGAGGGCACTGCGGTGGTTAAGCGCGGAAAGCCGTAAATGATGACTAAGCCCCCCGCGACCATCGCATACATGATCCAAGTTTGCCCCATCATCTCATTGACTTGGGTGATGAAATAGAGAATCGCGAGTGCATTGACAAAGCCGGTGACCACCGATTTGGAGACGAAGCGCATCAGATCCGCCAATTTAAAGACGCCGCATAATATCTGCAGCACCCCCGTCAACAATGTCGCGGCCAGTAGATATTGCACACCATGGTTGGCGACCAGTGAACCAATTAGCAACGCAATCGCGCCAGTTGCTGCGGAAATCATTCCCGGCCGACCACCGACAAATGCAATGGTAATCGCGATGCAGAATGACGCGTAGAGTGTGACTTTCGGGTCCACACCTGCGATAATGGCAAATGCGAGGGACTCCGGGATCAGCGCAAGCGCCACCACCGTGCCTGCGATGATGTCGCGGCGCGGATTCGAGAACCACTCTTGGAAATATTTGTTCTGTGTCATTGGTCGTAAAAATAGAAAAGCCAACAGAGGGCTGTTGGCTGGGGAGAGCGAAAGTTTTGCCTGTTAAGGCTATAGATCGGAGAAAGGGCAAGTCTTTCTTGCGCGGGCGAGCTACGCGCGTAGTAGGGAGTGGCAAGTGAGGAGTGGAAAGTTTTTTGTAGCGTCGCCGCTCGCGGCGGCTTTGGCGTTGGGTCAGATCTGTCGCCTTGCTCTGAGGGGCGGATTGGTCGGACTGCCTTTGGGCGAGCAGGATGATAACATTGGGATTGTTGGCTCGGGCCGTTGCAATCATCTCCCGTGTCGCGCCATTGATGTGTGAGATGATTTCTCCTTCGGTATATTGCGTGGCGTCGTAATTGTGCCCTGCATGGAACTGCACGATATCGGCGATGTGAGAAGGGAGATGTGCGACGAACTGATCTTTGACGCCTACTACGGAATGGCCCACACACATAATGCGTGCCTTGGGGTGGGCATCGGCCGCCACGTAAAAGGCCTGAGCATGCACGGGATGGGTTTGTTGCCAGATCAGCTCAGTTTGATCTAGCGGGAAGTTGCCGGCTCCTTGCCAGACCCTGCGTTTGCGACAGGCTGGTCCCATCAGGTCGTTGGAGCGGAGCACGCAATACGCGGAGTCGCCTGCGCCCCTGTAGGGGCAGCGTGAGGTTGAGGTCGGCTTGCAGCGAAATTTCCGTGATGGCTAAGGCTGTGCCGTCGACCCCGCCGTCATCGGAAGCGTCTGAATCTTCGCCCCCCAGAGTTTGAACCCGCGATTTCCAGCTCGATACTGATGTTGTCAATATCCATATAGATATCTTCCAAACTCGTATAATTCACCCACGGTAGATAGAACGTGACCTCGATGCCGGAGAGCCCCTCGAAGTCGCCGTCGTTCATGTTGGCTCCGTTGTAAGCCTCGTTTCATTGTGGGGTGCGTTCCTTTGGAATATTGGCGTCAGGCTTTGGGGCAAAATGTCTTTCGTTTATCGGATGTCGCGGTTGCCTGCAGGGAAGGTGTCGAAGTCGCAGCGGGAGCCTCTGCCTACCGCCATGTGCTCTCTTGTCCAACTTGGATTCCCGTCTGTTTCACGTAAGACAGGTTCTGCTCAATCAGGTCGATCCGTTGCTGGGTGCAGGGGCCGGTGCGCAGGGCGTCGGCGGGTGTGTTGAATGCGTAATCCAAAAGGGTGGGTATATCCGTTGTGGCGACGTGCATGCGCGTGTCGCAAGAAGCATAATAAACGAAGACTTCCTCTCCGCGAACGGCGATGCCGTTGCTGAAGATCACGTTGGAAACGTCTCCGACGCGTTCGTTGCCGAGGGGGGCGATGAAGTGGCCGCCCGGTTCGGCAATCACCTGAGTCGGATCCTTCAGGTCGGTGACAAACGCGTAGAGCACGTAGCGTAGGCCGGACGCACAGTTCCGAACGCCGTGCGCAATGTGTAACCAGCCTCTGGGGGTCTTGATCGGTGCGGCTCCGGCGCCGTTCTTCACTTCTTTGATTGTGTGATAGGCGCGGTAGTTGATGATTTGTTCTTCCCCGCAGATGGCCGGGTTGGTCGAATCCGAAAGCGCAAAACCGAGTCCGCCGCCGGAGCCCGTATCGATGAAGCCATCTTGAGGGCGGGTGTACCATGCGTATTTCCCGTTTACGAACTCGGGATGGAGGACGACGTTGCGTTGCTGGGGGGAGGGGCTTTGGAAGTCCGGGAGGCGTTCCCACTGCTTCAAGTCCTTGGTGCGCACGATTCCGCATTGTGCTTCGGCCGCCGATTGGTCGCTTTCGGGAGTGCCTTCGGGGCGGCGTTCTACGCAGAAAATTCCGTAGATCCAGCCGTCTTCATGTTGCACCAAGCGCATGTCGTAAAGGTTCGTGCCGTCATCGGGATGTTCGGGCACGAGCAGTGGCTTGTTCCAAAAACGGAAATTGTCGATACCGTTCGGGCTTTCCGCGATTCCGAAGAAACTCTTGCGGTCATTACCCTCCATGCGAGCGACGAGATAGAATTTACCGTTCAGGTAAATTGCGCCGGAGTTCATGGCCGCATTGACGCCTAGCCGTTCCAGCAGATGGGGATTGGTTTCAGGGTTAATGTCGTAGCGCCAGAAAATCGGGGCGTGGTCGCGCGTGAGTACGCAATGCTTATGCCGTTTGTAAATGCCGTTATAGAACTCGTCATCCACCTCGTTGCGGCGGGTAATAAGTGCTTCGTGCTTGTCGATCAGTTCCTTCAGCTTGTCTTCGAATTTCATAATAAGGATTTGAATTGTTGGGGAGCCACCGGATTGGGTGATTTGAGTGCCTGTCCGGCTCCGATGTGCCTCAGTGAATAGATCAAAGGCGAATTGCCTTTGGAAGGTGCAAAATGTGATAATAATTCGTCGAAAAGTGAAACTTTTGGTGTTAGATGGTTGGGGATGGGAGGCTATGGGAGCTGTATTACTCTTACGGATACGTCGATGTTGACCATCTATTCTTGATGGTCACACATGCTGCGGGGATTCTCGACTCATCAGGAAAACGTTTGCTGAACCGTCATGCTACCTGAACCTGCGTTCATAAGCGGATGGTGAAGCTGTAACAGGTCGGTCATAATTATGGAATGAACCTCACCGACGTGTATTGCACCGCCTCATTTTTTCTTTTTGGCAGAGGCTCCGGGCTTTTCTGAATTCCAATGGGGTCTGGTTTAGGATCCGCCGGAACACGCGCCCCATTCGATCCTCACTGGGGAAGCCGCATTGCTCGGCGATTTCGTGCGCGCGGAGCTGTGTGTCGAGCAACAGTTGTTGGGCCTTCTCCAATCGCTTGAGGGTGATCTCTTCCGCGAGTGTGCGCCCCAGGGAATCCTTGAAGGCGTCGTGCAGGCGGCGATAGGAAATCGGGACAGTGGCTGCGACGGTCTTGGCATTGATCGGTTTTGTGAAGTTTTGCCAGATATTGTGGAGCGCGGCGGCCACATGCGGATGGTCGACGGCCAGGATCTCGGTGCTCAGGCGGGTCGCGACTCCGAGTGGTGCAATTTTGACTTTGCGCCGACTGACTTTTTTATCCTGGAGTAGCTGGTCTAGAAGTGCAGCGGCGTGATAGCCTTCCGCTTCTTGGTTGTTGTCGACGCTGGAAAGGGGGATCGGGGCGAAATCGCAGTAGAGTGGATCGTTGTCGACGCCCAGCACGGCGACTTGTTCGGGGACTGGAATCTGCCGCTTGTGGCAGGCATACAGAACTTCGATGGCGATCTCGTCGTACTCGGAAAAAACCGCCAAAGGCCGAGGCAGTTGCATGAGAGTTTCCCCGAGTTTGTGCATGAGCTCATGCTCATCATATTCAGACCCGGTTTTGGGTGTAAGCACTGACGCATCAATTCTGGAGAAAGAGGCACCTGCGGCTGTCATTGTTTTTTGAAACGACCTCATCCGGATCAGTGCGGAAGGGGTGCCGGAATGTAAGAAGAAGGCCGCATGGCGAAACCCCCGGGTGATGAAGTGCTCGGCCGCCATGCGCCCGATGGCTTCGTCGTCGCAATTGACCGTGGGGATGCCCGGAAGTGTCCGATCCCCGATATTGACGGTCGGCTTGTGGTAACCCGCGACAAATTCGCGGAGCGTGGCATCTTCATTCAAGAGGGAGATGACACCATCGAATTGACGTGATTGGGGGATGCGGCCGTTGCGAGCCATGCTGGCATCGATAATCCAGCCTGCTTTCCGAGCATAACGCGCGATGCCGCGGTGGATGGCATGCGAATACCAGCCCAGAGCTAAGAGGACGCAGGGGCGTTCTTCATTTGTTTTCTGGGGAGCTGTGGGCATGCGATAGAAGCGGGGTTGCGTTGGTGTATTGTTGTTGAAAGGAGCAAAAGTTCATTTATCGACGAAAAAAGTCAAATATTCTGGCTTTATCTGTATCTTGTAATTGTAGAATATAAGGCCGAAACACGAATCAGCGACGCGTAGTTCATGCCATGGTCGATCCATCTGCATCGATTCCACCCCAAATCATATAACAAAGGAAACTTATGAAAACCACACTGACCACCCCTCTACGAACTCTCGCCTTATGCGGCCTCTTTGGCACCATAGGTGCGGGTTGCCTGTCGGCCACGGTAACACTGCCATATTCGAATGACTTTTCCAGTGATGCGGACGACTTTAGTGCTGCCACTGGCTTCACTTATGACGTCGGCACCTATGGTGAGGTTTATCATTATGAAAGAGGGTCTAGTGCGACTGGTCTGTCACTTGTTGATGTTACCGATCTGGCTTCGCCTGTTGACTTCACTGTAAGCACCAGCTTCACACCATTGCTTGTTGGGGCGGGACGTTCGTTTGGATTTGCGGTCATGAGTGATGCGGGTTCTTCCGAGTATCTGCTTGTGGATTGGTCCACTGTGAATTCGTTGCGTTTGCACGAGATCGGAGGCGCTGGCTTGTTGAATAGCAACACCGGCAGTATCACAATGACTCAGGATGCGGAATATACCCTGACGTTTTCCGGGATATATACGGACACTGTCAATAAGATCATGGACTTGTCCTTCTCTGTCTCGGATGGGACCAATACCGATACAGTGACCTACTCCGGATTTGATGCCACGGATTTATCCGGCAACACACTTGTTGGCTATCGTGCTTATGGCTTATATGCCAATACTGTGGAATTCGACAACTTCAGTGTGTCCGCGATCCCAGAACCTTCGACGCTAGCCCTTCTGCTTGGTGCGGGCATGGGTGCTTTGGTATTCGTTCGCCGGAAGCCACGCCTTTAGTCCGCTGCCGGATTTGAAATCCGGAGCAACTGAGCTCAATATTTTAAGTCGAGTTTGGGCTCAACATTCTCAATACTGGAGTCAGGTCCTCAAGGGATGCTGGCTCCGGCAGGGTTCCTTGCGTCGGAACCAATACGCAAAGACTATTTATGATGATATTTTCCCGAAAGTTAGGTCTAAGCCTTCTTCTCTCCTTGAGTGCGAGTCTGCTTGCCCATGCTGAAACCGAGGTGTTTCGCGTTAATCAAAAAGGCCAGGTGAACGTGGCTGGTGTGCAGGTCGAGCTGATTCACTTCGGTCCGGGCTGGAGTTGCACCAACTATGGCACCAAGATGGAGTCGCTGTCGGACAGCATGCAAAACGGAGCCCGTCACATCGAGGCGCTCTGGCACACTTCGGGAGGCGATTACCAAGTCAAAGAAGTCATTAAAGAAGAAGCGGGCGGCGAGGCCTTGTCGATCTCCTATGACTTAAGCAGTGAGTCGGGGGTGGCGACCAAGCAGATTGCTCTATCCGTATCCCTTCCAGTGCATATGTTTGCCGGGAAAACGCTACGGGTCGATGAGAGGGAGGTACCCTTGCCCCGGGTCTTTGACAAATTGAATGTCAAGGCACCTTGGAAGGGGACTCAAGTCTCCCTGCCGATCGGTGATTCCTGGTTGCACCTCAGCTTTGGCAAGGCTGCCAGACTGCTCATACAGGACGGACGGGAATTCGGTCATAAAAATCTCGAGCTACGGGTCATGCTGTCCGGTGAAGATACCAGCCGTCAGGCCGGACTGGATCTCAGAATGCGTTACACGGCCTCTCCCTCGACTACGGTGGTGATGGAGGCGAATGATCAATGGCGTCCTTTTACCCACAGTGTTGATGTGGTTCCCGGGAGTATTCTTGATCTTTCCGCCGGCTTGGAAGCTCCCGCCGGAAAATACGGCCCCATCATCGTGAACGAAAACGGCCATTTCGGCTTTTCGGAGAATCCGGCGAAGCGCATCCGTTTGCTCGGGGCCAACCTCTGCTTTTCGGCGAACTTCCTGACGAAGGAGGAGGCCGACCGCATGGCCGAGCGTTTCCGCAGAATGGGGTATAACAGTGTGCGCTTCCATCACTATGATGGCATGTTGACTGAAGGAAATGGGGATACCACGGGGATCGAGCTCAATGCTGAGAAGTTGGATCGCCTGGATTACATGTTCGCGGCCATGAAGAAGGCCGGCATGTATGTAACGATCGACCTCTACACATTTCGCGACTTCTCGCCCGGGATGATTCCCGAAATGGACGGTAAGGTGAAGACAGAGATTAAGGCCTTGGTGCCGATCCTTCCTTCTGCTTTCGATGCTTGGAGTGGCATGGTTGAGCGACTCCTCTACCATGTGAATCCCTACACCGGGATTGCATGGAAAGATGATCCGGCCTTCTTCTCTGTCTGCCCTCTGAACGAAGATACGATTAACTTCGTCAGCCACGCATCCGGTCAACAAGTGAAGGATCTTTATAAGCAGGCGTTCAAAGACTATCTCGAAGAAAGGGGTGAAGTTGAGTTGGAAGGTAAGGCGCGCACGAGCCAATACTACGCTTTTCTTCAGGACATCAAGGCGAAGTCCAATCGCCAGTTGGAAAGCTTCATTAAGGGGATCAGCCCGCACCTGCTGGTCACGGGATCCAACTTTATTGCGGACCGCCACCAGGTCTTCTTCCGCAGCCAGTTCGATTTCGTCGACAATCACCAGTACGGCGATCACCCCTCGTTTCCGGTGAACAGTTGGCGTTTGCCACATGCCTACAAGCAACAAAGCGTGACTCAGGACTTCGCTGAAGTGCCTCGCAAGATTATGCCGAGCCGCATCTTCGGGCGTCCCTTTACCGTAACCGAATACCACTACTGTCCGCCCAATATCTATCGTGCAGAGGGGGGAACCTTAATGGGTGCCTACAGCGCGCTGCAGGACTGGGATGGCCTCTACCGATTCGCCTGGGCGCAGGGTGTCGAAAAAGGAACCACCGCGCACGCGATTCGCGGATTCGATATGGCCACCGATCCCATTAGTATGATGGGGGAACGGCAGGTGGCCTTGCTTTACGCCCGGGGGGATGTGGCACCCGCCACAAGTCGTGTGGTCTATCCGGTGGACATGGACGAAGTGCTGACGAACTGGTGGTCTTTCTCCGAGAAATTCAGCCGTCTCGGGCTTGCTGTCCAGATTGGTACCTGGGCCTTTGACAAAGAAGAAGGCCTGCCCGGAACTTTTGAGGCCGCTTCCGGCATCCGCCAGCCGGAAGGATATGATGAGCCGACAACTCCATGGATATCCTTCGAGGATGCGGCCGAAAAGTTTGGGACTGCCGACAATGTGGTGACCAGCGAGACTTCTGAGATTCAACTCAATGTGTTGAAAGGGGAGGTGAAAGTGGTTACTGAGCGCAGTGAGTCTCTGGTCCTGCATGAAGGGAACGAGGCCAGCGGCGAAGCGCTTTCGGCCAATGCCCCCTCCGTATTCTGCAATGTGAGCGCATCGTCGATGGATGACCTTGCCTTGTCTGAAAGCCAGCGCGTGCTTCTGATGCACCTGACTGATGTGCGTAACACCAAAATGCATTTCCAGAACGATCAGTTGCAGCTGATGGAAGGTTGGGGGGAATTGCCGCACCTGATCCGTCGGGGTAGCGTTGAGGTTTCGCTCGAGAACACAAACGAGGGTATGGCGCTTTATGCGGTGGATATGTCCGGGAATCGGTTGGGCCTCGTGCCGACCACATACAGTGACGGCAGCTATCATTTCACCTTGAACACAGCACCTGACGGATCCGAGCCCCGGATGGTTTACGAATTGGTCAAAGAATAGTTGATCGATGAAATGAGAGCTAGCGATTGCGGAGGAATTATACATAATCTATTACCCATCGTCATTCGAAGTTCAGTTCTAAATTCCCCGATGTCCCCATGTTCATTTCCCCTCAGGCCATAGCATCTGGAACCGCTCGCAAAGAGGGTGGTTTCGCGCTCGTCATTGCGCTGAGCCTGATGGCTTTTATCCTGCTGTTATTGCTGAGCCTGACAACGCTCGTTTCGGTCGAAAGCAGTAGTGCGGAAACGGCGCGTGCCTCTATGCAAGCACGACTGAATGCGCGACTCAGTCTTATGGTCGCTGTCGGTGAGTTGCAGAAGTATGCGGGAAAGGATCAAATCACAACAGCCCGGGCGGAGATTACGTCTGATTCAACGCTCAACCACCCGTATTGGACCGGTGTGTGGGATGCGTCCGCTACGACAGAATCGGCCCGTTGGATCGTCAGCGGCAATCAGGGTTTAGCTGTTAATGATGCCAATTACCTAACCCCATCGAGCAACTTGAGCGATCCTTCGGATCAAACGAATACGGTATGGCTCGTTAAGGAGTCTGTGAGCAATCCACTCGAGCGCATCAAAGTGCAGACTGAGGCGATCGCAGCCTCTGGTGACGCTTCCTCGGGGCGGTTCGGCTTTTGGGTCGCTGATGAGGGGGTGAAGGCTAAGTTCAATATCGCATCCGAGGAGAATACCGCCACAGACAGCCAGACTGGTTCGCCAACCACACTGTCGTATCAGCACGGTATCAATCAGTTGAATGCAGCCTTTTCTGCTCAGGATCTGGAGGGTGATACCAAAACCTCGAATGCCAACTCCTTATGTGACCTTGTGCTACTCGCCGAAGCCGCAGGCCTCGATAAGGATTACTTCCACGATTTAACGACTCAAAGCTTCGGTCTACTTACCGATAGTCAGAACGGTGGCTTTAAAAAAGACCTAAGTCTGGCCTTTGAAGATGACGGAGTTTACGAGCTGGAGTTTGGTAATCTCGAACAGGATCCCCGCCGTTTTTTCATCGATCACCTGGAGGATCCCAGCACGGGATTGACTGGCCCAAACTGGGATATTCTTCGCAGCTATTATCGACTGCATGAGCGTGTGGTTGATGGCAGTGTCGACATTCTGACTCCCGGTAATTCTTTAAAGACATCGCTGCGAACCGCTTTCAATCCCTATGCCCACGGCACGATTACCGATACTGTGGATGGGAATCCGACCGAATGCCTCGACTACTACCAGCACGAGAATGTGCTTCATCCGGTGATTTCCAGAATGCGACTGGCCTTCAATATCCGGACGTTGCCCAGTTCGACTGAAGTTGGGAAGTATAATATTCTCATCGATATGGTGCCTGGTTTTGGGCTCTATAATCCTTACAATGTTGCGCTCAATGATCGTGTTTATGCGATTTACTGCAGATTCGATCCCACGTTTGAAATCCAAGTGGGGAGCAGTGTCTACACGAGAAAGCTGAGTGATATGCGTGGTTCCAGCGGCTTTGATTTCTTTGGATTTGTCTTAAATACCAAGCGGAAAACCGAAGGCGACGGAACGAACTACACCGCTTTTATGCCTGGAGAAACGCGTTTGTTTATGCCCATTGTGCGGCCCGAGGAGAAAGAACTGGAGGATCAACTGCGAGTTCAGTGGTTACAGAATACGCATTCCGGTCAGGCCTTGTATGTCAACCTTAGCACAAAGGGAGGCTTGGGGAAGTTTGACGGTGATGTGCCGGTTCGCATCAATAAGATCAGTCTCGGGAATGATGTCTTTTTGGATCTCCGGCACTCACACGATGCCAATCAGCCGCTATTATGGAGTTGGAATTTTCGTTCGCTCCAGCGCATACAAGCACTCTGGCAATCGGGGTCGGGCAACACTGCCGCTGAGTTCGACATCCCAACACCGGCACGCGATGCGAGTACCTTAACCGATGGCGAGTCTGTGGCGACCTGGGAATTCAATATGCAGACCACGCGAAGCGCCTATGGTTTACGCCTGGGGATTGATAGCAATCTTCGGCCGCTGGTCGGCTCTCCGAGGTGGGACGGTTCGGAAGATGGCGATGGCAACACCATGATGGCCGGTTTCGAGTATCAGGATGACCACGGTCTTTTGGATGATAGCGAAACCGATTTCGAAGTCCATACCAACGAAGACCGCTATAATGGCTACTGGGGCAGCACGGTGGGCACGGGCAATGCCGATCTGGTTTATTTTCCGATTTTTGATGTGCCGCGTGAGCCCTTGCTTTCATTAGGTGCACTGCAACATGCCAATCTGGGGCGCTACAGTAGCGACCCGAGCTTTATCATCGGGAATTCCTACGCCAACCCAAGGATTCCACTGGATTCGACCCTTAACTCGAATTTTGCCGGGATTACTGATTTGGATGTCTATGACCTCTCTTATCTGGTGAACGAAAAACTATGGGATAGTTATTTCTTCTCCTCAATCGATTCGAACCTGAGTGGCACTGACTTGCAGAATGAAATTGAGGCGCAACTCTACCGTAGTAAGCGCTATCTTTTTGAGGACGGTGCGGATGAGTTTATTGAAGCGGCCAAAGTAGATCGCGACGACTACCATGCACTCGCTTCGTACATGCGCATCAATGGGCCTTTCAATGTGAATTCCACTTCTGTCAATGCATGGAAAGCTGTGCTCAGTTCGATGCACGATTTGGAAGTGCCTGTGTATGACCCGGTCAGCAATGAAGGTACAGGCATCGATATGGATATCTTTTTCAGCCGGCTCAGTTCTCCATACGGAGGAGCCTACAAAAACGATGATAGCGACACCCATGCCAACTTTTGGCGGGGATTACATGAGTTGAGTGAAGATCAGATCAACGATCTGGCAGTCGGTATTGTGGACGAATTGAAGGCACGCGGTCGGCCCTTTGGGACAATGGCGGATTTTGTGAATCGAGACCTCGATGGTCCTGACGAAGCCCAGCGGAGTGGCATTCTGCAACGGGTGATCGACCGGGAAATTAATCAGGACACTGGTTCTGAACTGTCGTCTGAGATCGTTCAGATGACCGAGGGGAATAATCCTTATGAGATCGACGATCTCTCGGGGCATCAGGCGACTGCTTTTCCCGGCTACCTACTTCAAGGAGATATTTTGCAGGCACTGGCACCCATTTTGACGACTCGTTCGGATACCTTTGTGATACGAGCTTACGGGGACGCCAACAACCCGGTGACAAATGAGGTCGTCTCGACTGCCTATTGTGAAGCAGTCGTGCAAAGACTGCCCGATCCGGTGGAAGGGAATATTAATGACAGTGCCAATCGAAACAATCCATCCGGTGATTTTGGGCGGCGCTTCGAAATCGTTAAATTCCGGTGGCTGAGTGCCGACGAGATTTAAAACGCAATGAGCCTTAGATTTATGTGCAGTCTTCGATATATTCTCATTCTTCCTGTCATTGTGCTCACGCTCAGTTTGCAGGCTCAGGAAACACCTGAAGATTTCGTCTCGCTCGATTTGACGACGCTCAGTTGGGACAAGGGAGTCGTTGAGGATCTCGGGTATGTGTCGGATCATGAGGTCGAGACTACCGATATCTATTCCAGAGCTCTATCGGTACCTTTTCACTACTCCGGTCCTGCGCAGTTGACCTTTTTCAGGGAAACAAGCGTTCCCGGCGAGGACGCGCCATTGCGCACGCCTGTGGCCAATGTCAATCTGCCCAATAAGGCAAGTGAAGTGCTGCTCATTTTTATGCGGAATAAGCAGGTCGAGGCTGAACGCTACAATGTGATCGCGATTCCGCGTGACAAGTCGTCTTTCCCCCGTGGGAGCTATCAAATTTTTAACCTGAGTGACTTCCCCGTGTCCGGTAAGATGGGGGATGAAATCTTCAAACTCGATTATCACGGCAAAAAAGTGATCACGCTACCTTTGCAGGAAAAGACCAGTATTGAGGTCAAATTCGCACAGGAAGAGGAGGGGCAATGGGAGCTGGGCTATAGCTCCATTTGGAGTCACTACGTCAACAAGCGCGTCAATATTTTCGTCTTAAACAGCAAAGACTCCGTCAGCCCGATCGACGTTCGCCGCTTTTCCGAATATGTACCTGAATAATCCGACTTCAGAGCCTTCGAATACAAGAAGGCCAATCTTCACCGCGCTTATATTACGATATATGCTCCTTACTTTGTTTACTTGTGGTTTCTCGGGGGGCGTGTCCGCTGAGGATATCCAGCTTTCGACGGATCCGAACGTACATCCGGTTCCGGGCTTATTGGATGCGCCGCAAAGCTCACGCTATCTCGTCAATGCGGGAGGGCATGAAATTGAGGTGAAAGACGAGCCATACGATTTCGATGTCGCGATGTTTACTATGGGCACGACGCCGGTGCGTATCGATGTCGTGCTGGCGAGTGATTTTGACTCGTTTACCTTAAAGCCTGATCGACACGGTATTGAAGTGGAGCGTATCGAAAAAACACGGTATTTTGTTCGACGACTGTGAGGATGTATTGGTCGAGGGTATCAGCATGCGAAGCTTTGATACCTGGTGGCAGAGCTTGTTCCTGAATACGATCAATGCGGAGGTCGCACACGTTAACTTTTTTGGTGTGGGTATGAACACTGACGGTGTCGATATTGACGCGGTCAAGAACTTCCTTGTTCGTGATAGTTTCCTGCGTGTTGAGGACGATGGCCTCGGGTGGCATGCTCTGGATGCAGAAGCCAACGGCGAAATGATAACAGAAAATGCCGTGGCTGATAATTTGGTGATCTGGAATACGAAGTGGGGGAACGGCATTCGTGTCGGGTCGTCTATGGAGGCTCAGTTGTGGCGCGATATTACTATACGCAACGTTGATATACTCAAGCGCGCCGGTTGTGGAATCATCAGCGATTTCTCTGATTGGGCTTGGTTGGATAACCCTAAAAAGATGGGTTGAATTGTTTTCAAAGGGGGTGTCCTTAAAGCACTAAAAATCGCGAAGAACCCTTTTTTTTGCTCCAACATATTCATTGTCAATTACTTGCCAATTCGGTCGAGCGTTGACCTCGATTTATCTCGTAATGTTGTCAATTATCTAGCAATTTACAACTGCTATACTAAATGCGTATGAACTCTCAACTTAAATACCCTATGAAAACTTCCTATCTGCTATATTTTCCCCTTGTAGCCTTGTGCGCTTCCATGAGTGCAGGCGTGATTGTTTCTGAATCGTTTGAAGGTTTAGTGACGGATAACTTAAATGGAACGTCCGCTGATGTTTTTGATGCGGGCATTACTGGTGTCACAGGGAATTGGGTTGCCGCGACTCAATACAATGCGGATGGATCCTTGGCAGCGAGCAGTGGGAATGGAGCGGCCTTCCTTGACCTCGGCGATTATATTAATGATTCGCGTGGCACGGCGAATGGGATTTTTACTTTGCAAGTCACGATGGAGATTACGGCTGGCAATGCAAATGGTGAGTGGGTGTCATTTGGTTTCTTAAAAACGGGGATATCTGCAGGCGAGACGTTTTACGATGATGCGGAAGGTTATGGGACGAGCTTATTGCGAGCGGATGATCCCGAAGGAAATAACAATTATTATGTAGGGCCTGGGACGACAGGTTCTAATTCTGATCCTGGAATTCTATCAGGAGTTCAGACTTTTACAGTTATTTTGGATTTAAGTTCGTGGGATGGTGCTTCAGAACGCGGTAATATTTCGTTTTCTCGGGACGGTGGCACGACCACCGACTTCTATTATGATTTTGGTGGCAATCCTGATTTTCGCTACATCGGATTTACCGAGCGTTCTGTTGTGGGAGCGACTTTGAGTAATTTGACATTAACTCAAGTTCCAGAGCCGAGTGCGTATGCACTGGTGGCCGGACTGCTTGGATTTTCAGCCGTCGCTTTGCAGCGTCGTCGGTGTTAATCGTTTTGGCGGCTTTTTCGGTAGCGCCCGGGGCTTTGCCCTTGGCGCCTTCGAAACCAATTTACGAATAGAGAGTCGGAACCGAACCCGAGCGAATAGGCGAGTTCCTTGACAGTGCAGTCGGGGCCTTTGAGTGAACTGCGAGCTTGCTGTAACAGACGCTTGTCCCAGTATTTGCTGACCGTAAATCCGAGTTCTCGTGAGAAGAGTCGGTTTAATTGCACTCGGCTGAGTCCTGTGGCTTTGGCTAATTTGTTATTGGGGATTCCTTGGATGGGAGGACTTTGGTTCAGTATGCGGCAGGCGCTTAGTATCCGTTCGTCTTCTGATTTATTATATGTCCAGTTGCCATCCGCGTTTTGCATCAGAGCGATCCATTCTTTGAGCCAAGCATAAAAGTAGACCTGAAGTTGGAGGAAGTTACTGTAGTTAGCTTGCTCGCGGTGAAAGGTGGCATGGGATTGCACGGAGGGGAATTTTTGTCGCAGAAAGCATTCCAAGGTTGCTGCGCTTTTGAGTAAATTCGGATGCATTTCGGCTTCAAGCACGATTGGTTGCTCGATGTGTATCAAGTTGTCGCCCGTCAGCCATTGGCAGCGGAAGTGAATTGATAGGAGCTCCGCCCCTGAGGAAAATTCATGTGAGGTGTATCCTTCTGGAAGAAAGAGCCATTGCCCTGGTTGCACCGAAATAGTCTGTGCTCCGTAACGAAGCCTCAGGTCGCCTGTGCGTAAATACCACACCCAATATCCTCGGTCACGACTGCGATTCACTGTCATTCTAAGCGAATCTGGCGCGTGATCGTAGGCCCAGATGAGTTCATTGTGTATACACGAGAGTTCGTGGAGTGGTAGATTCATTCATGTATGATAAAAATATAAAATTAGAATTAAAATATAAAATCACTTCAGCTTGCGCGAACAACCTAGATTCACGAGGGTGGTTGCATGGACCAATCTTCAAATGAAAATGAGATCTCACGGGTCAATGGCTATCGAGGGATTTGGTATGAACTTGGGCACACATATGAATATGGAGATCGCTATTCCGGAGGGCTCGGCACTTATACAGCCTATCATCAGCCGGCGGCGATTTATTCGGAACGCTTTCAAAAAACCTTTTTCACTTATGGTGGTGCGCCTTCGGCTGATCGGCGTCACTTGTTGATTATGGTTTCCTATTATAATCATCAAACAGGGACCGTGCCTCAACCGGTTTTGGTGTGCGATAAGAACGGAGTGGATGATCCACACGACAATGGAGTGATTCAAATGGATGCGGACGGCTATCTGTATGTCTTTGTCAGCGGTCGTAACACCCTACGTCCCGGTTTGATATACCGAAGCATGGAACCAGGTTGTATCGATGGTTTTCAGCTGATCTCCGAGCAGCAAGTCACTTATCCGCAAGCATGGTGGGTGCCGAATCAAGGCTTTTGTTTTTTATTCACTAAATATTCGAAGGGAGTAAAAGGGCCCTCGCGAGAGCTTTATTGGAAGACGAGTGCTGATGGTGTCGAGTGGTCTGCAGATCATGAACTGGCTCGCTTTGGCGGGCACTACCAAGTGTCTGGTCTACATGCTGGGAAGATCGCGACTTTCTTTAATTGGCACCCAGAGAGTGATAACAATGAGCGCACTAACCTCTATTACGCGCAGACGAAAGACTATGGGGAAACGTGGACCACGGCGGGTGGAGACGTGCTGGAATTGCCGTTGGATCAGCCTGCGAACGCTGCGCTTGTGATCGATTACCACAGTGAAGGACGCTTGGTCTATACTTGTGATATCAACTTCGATGCAGAGGGGGGGGCGATCCTCTTGTATGTCTGTAGTCGTGATGGTAATCCTGGACCGCAGGGAGAACCGCGGGAATTGCGGATGACGCGTTGGGATGGTGAACGCTGGCAAACTAGTGTTGTTGCGGTATTGACTCACAACTACGATATGGGGAGCCTGTATGTGCAGTCAGATCTATGGCGAGTGATTGCGCCGACCGAGGCTGGTCCCGATCCTTTGGGCACCGGCGGTGAAGTGGCGGTGTGGGTGAGTCGCGATCAGGGAACGACGTGGCAACGTGAGCAAAACGTAACAAACGAGAGCGAGACAAATCATAGTCATGTCCGCCGACCACTTAGTGCGAAAGATCCTTTTTTTGCATTTTGGGCAGATGGGGATACGAGGGCGCTCAGTGCATCTAAATTGTATTTTTGTGATGCTTCCGGGCGGTCAGTGTATCAGTTGCCTTACACGATGGAGAGTGATTGGGTAAAGCCTATGCTCGCCTTCAAAGATGGAGCGAAGTTTAATCAATGAAGGCCTTGTTTGCATTGACCGAGTTAACTCGATTGAGGCTTTATGGTGAGCGCAGCTTGCCCGAAATTGAGGGAGTTGAAATTTACGAGGTAGATGTGACTCATATGACTGCCGAGCAATGGGAGCATTGCCTCAGTGTTGAGTTGCCAGATATTTTAGTGGCTGGATGGGGCACACCGATGCTGCCGGAGCGTGTCGTGATCAATTCGAATCGTTCGATTCGTTATCTGTGTTATCTATGTGGTGAGGTGAAGAAAGTTGTTCCGCGTGCATTGCTTGAAGCGGGGGTGCCAGTTACCAATTGGGGCAGCGAGATTAGCTATACCATTGCAGAACATGCGGTGCTGTTGGTGTTGGCTGCATTGCGAAATATCACAGTGTGGCCGGTGTATATGCAAGGGGTGCAGGTGGATGCGAAGCGGGCGATTGGCTTGCAAAGTTTGCGTGGTCGACGCGTGGGGGTTCATGGATTTGGGGCGATTGCGCGTGAGCTGGTTCCTATTTTACAAGTTTTTCGGGCGGAAGTTCGCGCCTTCTCTTTGGGCGTTCCTGAGCACATAATGAGGGAGTATGGTATTGAGCCCGCTGAATCATTGCAGGAATTGTTTGAGCATTCGGAAGTTGTGATCGAGTGTGAGGCACTGCGTGAGGATACGCGGTTGAGCGTTGATGAAGGCGTCTTAAACGCTTTGCCGGATGATGCGGTGTTTGTGAATGTGGGACGGGGTTCGGTAGTTGATGAAGATGCTTTGGCGCGTGTTGCGTTGGCGAAATCACTTCGCTTGGGTTTAGATGTGTTTCAAGAAGAGCCCTTGCCCTTGAATTCTGCTTTGCGTCAGGTGCCTGGAGTTCTCCTTTCTCCACATGTGGCTGGGCCGACTTCAGATGCTTTTGTTTATTGCACCGAATTGGCGCATGCAAACTTACGGCGATTTGTAATGGGAGAAGCACTACAGGCGCGCGTGACCTTAGAAAGTTACGATCAAAGCACATGACTCTTTCATTCGTATGGTGAACAATCTACAATTTTGTTTTTCAAGCATGGGCTGTCCTGAGGCGTCTTGGCTGGAGATGGCTGAATTGGCACAAGCATACGGCTTCTATGGCATAGAGTTACGCTCCTTACGAGGGAAGTTGGATTTGTTAACTGCGCTGGATGAGGCATTTGGCAGTCCGGAAGTGATGCGGGATTCGGTTGAGCAATTGGGTGTGGCCGTAGTCGGATTGAACAGCGGGCTTAGTTTATTGTCTCAACGAGATGAGGATTTACAAGCAGTGCAGGGGTTGGCTACTTGGGCGGATCGCGTGGGTGTTCCATATATTCGGGTGTTTGATGGGGGGCATGATGGCGAGGGCGAGGCGATTGAAGTGTTGGGCGAAGCATTGGATTGGTGGGATCGTCTGAAACGCGATCGGCAGGTGCAGTGTGATCTAATCGTCGAGACGCACGGCTATCTTACGGATTCGGAGAAAGTCATGCAGTTGGCTGAGCTTAGAGGTGGGAGCTTGAATCTACTTTGGGATAGTTGTCACACGTGGCGTATGACTGGGCGTTCGCCCTTGCAGGACTGGCCGTTTCTACAGCCGTATGTCAGGCATATTCATATTAAAGATGCCGTAATGGATACATCCGCGAAAAAAGGATTTCGATATACACTTCCCGGATTGGGGGAGGTGCCAGTATTGGAACTGTTAAAGGCCTTGCGTCGGGATGAATTTCAAGGCCCGGTAAGCCTAGAGTGGGAGAAGCTGTGGCATGCTGAATTGCCGTCTCTGACAGAAGCCATGCGATCAGGGGTGGTCGCTGGTTGGTGGTGAATCTCACTGTTTGTAAGGTTGACGTGATTTTAGTTAATTCGGACGTCGAGGATAAAAGGGCGGGGACCATTATTTATTCAGCATCAAATCAAGGAAAGACCGTGCAAAGAAGTGGGAAGGATATTGAGGTCAAGTTCTTGCGCGTAACCTTACAGCTACAGCTTCGATGAATTAAATTTGTGATCTATACTCACAGCCATCCCACAGAGATTCCTTCAGTTAAGCAAGCCTGAGCAATAGAGCGACCTGGGGTCGGTTATTTCGTGGATGTCAAAATTGAAAAGTGGTGATTGCTTGGTCGTTTCGTTCCATGCTGTCCCATTGTTTCATGGAGTAAACCCAGGTAAGTATGCGGTTTGTGGATGGATGGAGATTCGCTATTTTACACGTGCTGTCCCATAGAAACGCAGCGTATCGCTCAGCACGAAACGATCCCAGACTACGCCTCGGATCATTGTAAACAAGCGGGAAAACTATGCGGCCAATCCGAACACCATGCTGGAAGCGCAAGCGTAGATACATGTGCAGCGCTTCCAGACGTCGCGATGAATGCGGTGTATGTTCTCGAAGGAAATCCACCTGAAATATAGGAGGCGGTTGAGCGGATGATTTTGACTAATGTTGAAGTGGCTTAGTTCGAGCAGGCGTGTTAAAAAGTTCGATGGTATAGGTTGGCCTGGAACAAGTGGTTCTAATTTTGATCCGGGAACTTTGTCTGGAGTTCAGACCTTCACCGTTATTTTGGATTTGAGTTCCTGGGAGGATGGGACTTCGGAGCGTGGTAGTATATCGTATTCCAGAGACGGAGGGGCGAATATCGACTTTTACTATGATTTTAATGGCGATCCGGATTTTCGCTACATCGGATTTACCGAGCGTTCTGTTGTGGGAGCGACTTTGAGTGGTTTGACATTAACTCAAGTTCCAGAACCTGGTGTATCTGCACTACTTGGGGGTTGTTTGGCGCTGGGCTATGTGATGTGTCGCCGTCGAATTTAGAACTAGGCGGGGCTCATGGTAATTGAAAAAGCCGCAGGAGATTCCTGCGGCTTTCTTGTGTCTGGGGATCGACGAGCGTTTATTTTCTGCGTCGGATTAAGGTGAATCCTAGTAATAGGCTGCCAATCATTAGGGCCGTTGTTGTGGGTTCGGGCACTACAGTGAAACTGCCTGTGCCGTCTATGTCGGTGAAGAAGGCTTGTTTTCCGGCATCCAGATCGCTGAAAGTATAGGTGCCGGCATCCAGTGCGATTCCGTTTAGAGTGATCGAATTGAAGTAGCTTGTTATGCCGCTGTTCAATTGGAACAAACCGCCAGTTTCAATTGTGAGTGTCGAGGTGCTCGTCGCGTCTCTGAACTCGTAACTGATATCAAGGACGCCGCCGTCATTGATCAAGAAGCTGCCTGTGCCGAAAGACCCGTCGCTGAGCGAGGCTAGCGTCGATGTTGATACGGTCCAGAGTCCAGAGAAGGTGTTGCCACTTTGTTGGATGTAATTGATGGTGGTGGCATCTTCGCCGACTGCATTGATGGTTCCAGAGCCACTGATAAAAGAAGCGAAGCGTTGTTTTCTCGCTGCTGGACCAGCGTTGAATTGGCCGCTTTGGCCCGCGTCGACGAAGATCGTAGTCGAAGATGTGAAGGTGTTTCCGTAGGTTCCAGTTTGGTCACCTGCAGAAAGGGAGCTATTCCCTTCCAGTATGAAATTTGCTTCGTTGACGTATTGAGCTTTGTTTACAAATCCAGCTCCGTTGATCAGCTTTAAAGTGTTGTTGCCGAATCCGGAATTAGAGTAGTTTCCGCTTCTGGCGGCACTGGCTGAAGTGCTGCCGTCAGTCACATAAATATTGTCAGGGTCTTCGGTTATACGAACTGATGCTGGATCGCCCCAGATCGCGGTGCCCCAGTGTTGGCTGTCGGATCCTTGGACGGTTTGATATATTTCAGCGCCGTGCACAGTCGCCGCAAGGCAACTGAGGCTGATAGTGAGTGCTATTTTTGTATTCATTTTATTGTTCTTTGGGTTGAGGTGAATTACTGCGAGTTGCTGCGGTAGCAGCGGAGTTGGATGCTGTGATCCACGGGTGTTTGAAAGGTGATCAGGATGCGGACGTGGTTTGGCGCGGTTTCGCTATCGCGCATTGCCCACATGGTATGGCTGTGTGCGCCTCCTGAGATTTCGATGATGTCAATGCCGTAGCGCATGCGGGCGGAGCCTTCTTTGAGAAAAATGACCTGCCCGGCATCTGGAACAAAGCTGAGGTGATCCGTTTCCCAAATGCCGCCCGGCGCGAAATCGAACGCAACTTGGGTGGCGACATTCTGTGTCTCGCCAGTGGTTTTGTAATTGAGATCCAAGCCTAGTCCTTCGTTGGGAACTTGTATGCTGAGAGATCCGCTGGCAGGGGAGACTTCGCGCAATGGACGTGCGTGAAAGGTGTCGTCCCAGGTTGCCTTGGCTGCCGTTGGGCCGAGGGCGTAGTCGTAGCCGGGGCGGCGCGGGGTGTGTTGCCCGTTGCTAGTGAGTGTAACTCCGTTCGCATCGCCGTCGATTGTGTCACCGACAAATTTGCCCGCTCCAAAATAGGCTTGGTTGATTTTGATGCCAGCTAGTTCGGCGGTGTGGTAGTTGAGATTTAGGAGTTGGGAGCGATCCGCAAAAACCGAAGCTGTCATGGCTCCTTGACGGGTGCGCCAGAAGCGGTTGGTTGGAAAAAGTTCGGCGAAGTCGGCTAATTGTGGTTTGGTAAGAACGATGGGAGGCTGTGTATCATTCTGTTTGATAAACAGGGCATTGACTAGACGGTTTAAGTCGAAAATTGTGTGGGATAGTGGATGTGCCAGTGCTGCGTTGTTCCAGATGAAGTGTGCGGTTTTAGAAAATGCTTCGGAGTGCTCCGGGCTGATATGGGCTGCCTGTAGGTAGGAAGCGCTGAGTCCGAGTGGAATTGATTTGCTACCATAGTCTTGTCGCTTTGATAGCGAGGTGTCAGCTGTTCCGTCAGAGTTTAAGAGATGTTGGTCAAAGCTTAAATTCTTGATGACGGCTGCTAGCACGCCTGCTTTGTGTGAGTTCGGATAGTGCGTGTGCAGAGCAAAGAAGGATGAGTTGCAGATCGCATCATAGACACCGATGCTGTGCTCGGTGTAAGCACCTTCGGAGTCGATGTCGATGCCTTCGCTCAGCAATGTGTCGATTAATGAGCTGGCTGACTCTGGATTTGAAATGTCTGGGACCAGCTTGAGCGCGAGGGCTAAGGCACCGGAGATCACCCATCGATGATTGGGAGTATGGAAGCCGCCTGAAACGAGGCCCGGGACCGCACGTCGAATGAAGGTTTCGATGTGCTCGCAAAGCACGTTCCACTCGTTGTCGTCGTTGCGCCATGCTGCGCCATGGTTGAGAAGGTGCGCAATTGCTTGGATGATGAACGCGGTATCTGGTGCGGATTCGTAGTTCGCGGAACAGAGATCGATCAAGCCGCTTGGATGCTGGGATTTGATTAGGAAATTTGTCGCCTTGATTGCATTGTCGAGGCTGAATTCATTTTCGTAAGCTTTAGAGGAGGCGAGCTGGAGGCGTTGTGCGATATAGAGGTAGCCTTGAGTTGCGATATATTCGCCGGTGGCATTGGGCTCGGCAGTTTGTGATCCTGTGCCGAGCGTGGCATGCCCATTGTGTTGCTTCCTGACGTAGGAAATGAGACCTCCGGATACTGGGTCGAGCTGGTGGCTGAGGTCGCAGCTTTGTAGGTGCAGTCTTTGGATTAGGGTATTTAGATCGAGGGTGTGCATGCTGGTGTTTGTTTAAAGTTTTTCTTTAACGCTGATGTCGTCGAAGTAGGCATAGCCGCCGGTTCGGTTGTCGCCTTTGAGAAAAATATATAGTTTAGCTGCTCCAGGGGGAGCGCCAGCGCTATCTGTTGAGATGAGTGTCCAGTCGGCTCCAGGGTAAACATAATGACTGTTCAGAGTGCCTTGCGAGATCGTTTGGTTGCTCGCGGTTTGCCACTTCACGTAGATACGAACTGGGCCCGATAGAGTGGCATCTGCTTTGATCCAGCCTTCAACCTTGTAAGTTTTTCCGGCTGTAATGCCCGTGCTGATGCGTTTACGGCCTGCGTCATAGGATCCTGTGTCGTGACGAAGAGAGTAGCTACCGCTGACGCTTTCTGCGCTGACGATAGTATGGTTGCCGTCCCACGTGTCACCTTCTTCGAAGCCTCCGTTGGGGACGAGTTCCGGGCCGTAGCCTGGGAGGATGTTTACTGTAGTCACGGCTGAACGTGTCGGCTCGCCGTAGTTATCGAATGCGATGGCGGTTAGATTACTGGTGCCGACGTCGTCGAAGCTGATGGTGTATTCGTAGGGAGCTGCGGTTGCGTAGCCGACTGCTTGGCCATCCGCGAGGAATTCGACATAGTCAATTGTGCCATCATCGCTGGCGGTAGCGCTGAGCGTGATGTCTTGGCCGGCATAGACATTACCTGCGCTAGGGCTGTCGAGTGTGATGGTCGGTGCTTGGTTGGTGTAAGGAGCATCGAAGATCAGGTCATCGAAGCGAAATGTGTAGTTGTTGCCGTTGCGCGGATAGCAATCGAATTTAATCGTATGCACCTCGGAGTTGCCATCGAAGTCGGCATCAATAAAATCCGAGAGTGGGATCGAGATGCGTTGCCAGTCACCGCCCAAGTCGTATGTTTGATACGTAGAGGTGCTGACCGCGGCGCTGGTTGTATTGTTCATTGCGACCATCTTGATTTTTAGCGCAGAGCCATAGCTGCCGCGTATCCACATGATCATATGGTGGTCGCGATTAAAGCTGTCGGCTAAGTTAATGCCGTCTGAAATATAGTAGCCGCCGCCTCCATAACCGCCTCCGGATGGAATCGTGAAGTTGAAGCGGGTGCTTCGGGAGCCGTATTTCCGAGTTGTGTCATAGGGGGTTAAGGTGACGGTGGCTGCGGGTGAACTCGATTGGAAAGAATAATAGCTGCTGGCTTGCCCAGGGACGGTTGCAATCGCATCTTTATACCAGTAGAAGCGTGGCCAGTAGTTTGTGCCGATGTCTTGGGCGTAATTACCGATAGAGTCGGTCATTTGTGGTCGCTCTTTATGTTGTGGGCTCAGGTCGATGCTGAGTGCGTTAAGAGAGTTGAATTTGTGGCCTCCGAGCCAGTAAGTGACACTAATGTTGTTGGCGTCGAGGTAGGCGATGGTGTTGTCGAGCGCGGTGATCCAGCGCGGGTCGTTGTCGGGCACGCCGATTTCGCCGATGAGTCCGCGGACGTTGTTGGAGTTGCACCAATCGACAAAATTTGTCAGGCGATCTACGCCTATCGTGGGCGTGCCGCCTTCACCTTCGTAACTGAGGGAGTAGACTCCGTCAGAATCTTTACCGAGGTATTGATGAGCTTCGAAAACCAGGTTATCCTCTGGGTCGATGATATTGATTAGGCTTGAGCTGGCGGTTAGCCATTTTGCGCCAGAGCTCCATGAGTTGCCGGGTATGATGATCGCGTGTCGTGTGTTCACTGAGCGGATAGCATCGACTGCATCTTGGGCTGAATCGAGCCAAGTGTAGCTTCCCATGTCGTGTGGCTCATTCATGATGCCTAGGCCCCATATGCAGTCGCGATTTTCGAGGTGAGCTGCGAGTCTGCTCCAGAAATCTGCGAAAGCGCTCCGGGGCACTGCGGTGGTGCCGACGATATTGCCATCGTAGCGTCCGTAATTATGGAGATCCGGTATGACGAGCATGCCATGCTTTTCTGCGAGGTCGATGGTTGCGTCGAGCCTAGCGAGTTCGGCGGAGTTGAGTGCGCCATAAAGAGTGGGCTGCATGTGCTCCCATTTAAAAGGGAGGCGAACGAGTTCGAGGCCTCTAGATTTGTAATAGCCGAAATCCGTGGCGCTTGGGTAGATGTAGTCGCTTCCGTAAGTTGCACCACGGCTGCCGTTTTCGGCTCCGGATAGGTTGATGCCAATTAGGTGTGGTGGCTGGTTGGCGAAAATAGCAGTTACCAGTGTTAGGAATATCGTGAGATATCTGAGGTGGTGCTTATTCATATTGGGGTGTGTTAATTTATGGGAAGTTTTTCGGAGCTGAGCGGTCGCGGCTTATCCGAGTTGTGATGATTTTCGATTCAACGATCGGCTGATTACTACCTGTTTTTTTTTTGGGGGGGGTGTCTCGCGGAAGTTAGTAGTGTGTAATCTTGTATAGCGGGTAGTCAATGCTATACTTTATTTGTCTTTTGTGTTGGGGCGTTTTTTTGTTCTGCATTCTTAAGTTGTTGTTATATAGTATCCTTGTGATACGATTATTAGTGTTCAGTTGTGTTTCTTAATTATCAACTGCTTTATTGACAGAGTCGATGAGATGCTTTTTTACTGTGGGTATGTTAAAGACAAAGGCCCTAAAGCATGAACGGATTGAGGAAGGAGTGAAGCGCTTAGCCGCTACTTTGCCTGTTGGGGCTCGTTTGCCTTCCGAGCGTGATTTAGCTCAATCGATGGGGGTGAATTTTCTGACTGTGAGAAAAGCACTGCAGCGCCTTGTTGATGAAGGTATTATCATACGCAAAGCAGGTAGTGGCACTTTTGTGGCAAAGCCATGTGCGGATGCGGCGATGGGGGTCAACAAGGTTGGCTTGTTGATGTCATCCAAGAGCGATGCGTATTCCTATCGTTTGATGCAATCGATCTCAAATGTGGCGAGTGGGATGGATCTGACGATGGTTCCCTCTTGGGTCGATGATTACGGTAATACTGCAAAATCCGAACTCAGTCGTTTTGAGGAAATGGGGTGCTTGGCTGCGGTTATTCCTTGGTTTCCGCCGTCGAGTATCTATGATGTCGAAGACCTCGTAGAATCGACCAGTTTTCCACTTTCGCATCCGCAATTGTATCCAGGTTTTGGAACTGCTTTGGTGTTGCCTAGGACGCCGCAGAGTGCTTTGAGTTTGCGGCAGATTATTGAGTCCATCTGTCAATACTTGCTGCAAGTCGGGGCGACGAAGCTGGCTCTTCTCGGGCCGAAAGATCCGGAAAATGGCTTTTTAGAAAATAAAGTCGGAGCCTTTTCGTTCTATTGTGCGACGCGAGGTATTCCGAGTGTTTGCCAGCTGGTTGATTCGGATGCCGCATCCATGGACCGTTTAGCAGAAGAATGGGCGAAGGAGGCTTCGCCCATTGGTATCATCAGTTACGATGATGAGCATGCGCTGCGATTTATGACTTCGATGCATAAGCTTGGGTTGTCTGCGCCTAAGGACTATCGTATTATTGGAAACAACGATACTGAAGGGAGTCGTTACAGTGACCCGCCGTTGACGACGGTCGCGCAGGATTTTGATTTTATTGCAACGCGTATGTTGCGGGGGGCTCTGGCTTTGGCATTGCGCACGCCAGTCCAGCAAGGAGAGATTGAGAGTTTACCATTAGTGGTGCGCGAATCTTGTGGTGGTGCAGGAATGGTCGCGAGTGGCCAAATCAAAATCCCTCGGTTGATTCCAAGGCTGAGCGCCAAGTTATCTGAAAAGTTCGGTAAGCCTCAGGAGGTTAGTATTCCGGTAGAATAGTTCGGCTTTTCCGAGCGTCCCATTTCTATCTGATTCTTACGAGAGTCGGCAGAGTTAACCTATATCTATAAACCCCAAAAAATATGAAAAGTAAAATTAATGAATTATTCTCTAATCAGACATCTGGTCGTCTGACCATGCTGAGCTGTTTCCTTTTAGTTGCGCTTATTACGATCGCTCAGGCTGAGTCGGAGTCGTTGATTCGCAACCCTTTATTCAGTGAAGATGCTAACGCTGACGGTTGGCCGGATAGTTGGGGGAAGCTTCCTGGTGCGAGTTGGCTGAAGGCGGATGAAGGCTTTCCTTTTATGCGTTTGGAGCAAAAGGCACCAGGTGAGATGCGTATGATCTATTTGAAGGTGCCGATTCCTGCGGGAGCTTCGGAGGTTGTTTTCTCTGGTAAAGTGCGTGCGGAGGCAGTTGTTCCGGGCGACCAAATCTGGTTTGATGCACGTATTATTTCACAATATATCGATGTCGAAGGTAAGAAGATGAACGACGGGAAGCCTCGCCCCTACATTATCGCCAAGAAGGGCACATGCGCATGGAAGGAGTTTGAATATACTTATCCCGTGCCCGAGGGGGCAGCTTTTTTCCAAATTATGGCAGGGCATTTTCAAACGGAGTCTGGAACGGTTGATCTTGCCGAGCTTTCGCTGCGAGTCGCGGAGTAAACTTATGACACTTTGAGAGTATTTTTATGAAAATTCGAAATCTAATTCTAGGATTATTGGCCTGTGTCGGGAGTGGTGTCGCAGTGGCTGATGAACTCATTTCGGTGGAGTTGTTGCCCAATCCTGAAATGAATGAGGATGTGAATGCGGATGGCTGGCCGGATGGTTGGCCAACTGTATCTGGAGGTGAAAGTTTAGTGGATGACGGCCGCCCTTACATTCGAATCGAGCAGGGAGAAGCCGGTGCATTTAATATGTTGTATCGCGAAGTGCGTGTGCCCTCACGCTACCGAGCTCTCCGGTTTGAAATTGATTCGCGCGTCATTGATATCGTGCGGGGTGCAGATCTGTGGAATGAAGCGCGTATTATTTTTCAATTTAAGGATCTTAATAATAAGAAGCTCAGCCCCAAGCCGCGCCCTGTGATTCTAGGTAAGAAGGGAACTAGTGATTGGCGTAAGCGCTCGGTGGAGTTTTTGGTTCCAGAGGGGGCGATTACCTTGGAAATCATGACGGGGCATTTCATGTCTAAGTCGGGCATTGTAGATATCCGTTCGATGAGTTTACAGCCGGTTGCTGAGGAGGCTTTGCTGGTGCGGCGTGCGGAGTATCTACTTAAGAACCCGAAGCCGATTGAGATTCCATTTGAGGCTCCGATTCCCGCGCAATTTCCACCGGAAGTGTTTGTTGTTGGCAATCGTTTGAAGACAGCAGCTGGGGACGAAGTGTGGTTGCAGGGAGCCAATGTTCCCAGTATGGAATGGGTTGCGACGGGGGAGCGCATTATGCAAAGCACGGCGCACCTGATAGAGCAGTGGAACGTGAACTGTATCCGACTACCTGTGCATGAAGATTACTGGCTCGGCACGGCGGATGGCTCGAAAGATGGTGGTCAAGCCTATCGTCATTTAGTGGATTCGGTGGTCAATTATTGCTCGAATCGAGGCGTGTATGTGGTGATTGATTTACATCGTTTTCGAGCACCACGTGTTGAGCATGTGACTTTTTGGGAATCGGCTGCGGCTCGCTATGCAAATCATCCTGCGGTCTTGTTTGATCTGTTGAACGAGCCTCATTCTATAAGCTGGGAACTGTGGCGCAATGGTGGTGATATTTTGCAGCGGAAAACTCCAGCTGATGAAGATAACTTTTTGTCTGAGGAAGCACGTAAGAAGGCGCGGAGTAGCTTTTATTCGCCGGGGATGCAGGCATTGGTCGCAGCTGTGCGTTCGACTGGCGCACGTAATGTTGTGATTGCTGGCGGATTGGACTGGGCTTATGATCTCAGCGGTATTGTAAATGGCTATGCTTTGGAGGAGTCTGAAGCTGCTGATGGTAACGGCATTATGTATTCCACGCATATTTATCCATGGAAGTCCGGTTGGCAGTCCAAGGTGCTTGACGCAGCGGCATTACACCCAATTTTTATTGGAGAGGTGGGGGCTGACGAAATTATTATGTCATGGATGCCTGAAGAGGTTCAAGGGGACCCCGCGACTTGGGTGCCTGACATGTTGGGCTTGATTCAACGCGAGCGCCTGAATTGGACAGCGTGGTGCTTTCATCCTAGCGCCTCGCCGCGCATGCTGGAGGATTGGACGTATAAACCGACTCCGTTCTGGGGCGCTCCTGCTAAGGCTGCATTACTGGGTGAGTCCTTCGAGTTGAAGCGTCTGAGATAATTCCTATAGAGTATAGTGGTCCTAGATTGCTTTATCGAGGAAATGAGATACTATTCATAACCAGCGCTGAAGGATTCTATAATCTACATCCTTATACCCCATATGGCACATACTTCCAGATCTGTTGGCTCCGAGTCTAAAAAGGGCTTTGCATTAGTTATTGCCTTGGGGCTGATGGGGTTCGTGCTGCTTTTGTTACTTAGTATGACGGCCTTAGTGCAGGTTGAGACGCGGAGTTCGAAGATGAGTGCAGAGGTGCGAGTTGCACGGGAGAATGCACTCCTTGGGCTCAATGTTGCAATTGGAGAAGTGCAGAAGTATTTGGGGCCGGATGCGCGGGTGTCGGCACGGATGGAGTTTTTCCGAGCCGACGACCCGAGCACACCAGAAATGGATGCACCCAATAACCGCTGGTTGACTGCAGTCTGGGATAGTTCGGATTTGACCGACGAGCAGGAGCCAGCCGGCTTGCCCCGTTTCTTAATCAGCGGTAATGATCAGACGAGATTTGACCCGCTGAACGAGGACTCTGAGTATCCAACCGACTATCTGAACCCTAATTCTGATGAGTTGCCTGATCCAGATACAAATGACGACTATGTATGGTTGTATCAAGATCGCCGTCTAGAGGCGGACCGTCTGGTGGATGGTTCGGTCAAGGCGCTCATTGAACGAAATCGGATAATTGGAAGCGATGGAAATGGCACGGGAGGTTTTGCGTGGGTTGTGCTGGATGAAGGCGTTAAGTCGAAGGTGAACCCGCGTTATACAATGGATGAAATCGTGGCACATCGATCCGCTCAAACCAATGCAGCGGTGCTTTCTACGGAACGTCCGGCGGCGGAGTTAATGGATGGTATGTCACACCTTGCTTTTGAAACGCCAGAGTGGTCGAAGATGCAGCGTGTGACTCAAAATGGCGATTTTGATTTCTTTACCGCTCCAGCGACACCGGATCTCAGTCAAGTGATTTACCATGCGGTCACAGATCAGAGCGCTGGAGTGCTGTCTAAGACGACTTATGATGCCACATCTGCGCTTTGGGGCGGGCTGAAGCGTGATTTAACCAATGGCCTGCGGCCAAATGAGATCGATCCATTACTGGAGGGGCAACCGATTTTCCCTGGGGCAACGAGTATTGTCGGCGATAGCGGTGGACCTTTGTGGGATCAATTGCATAGCTGGGTTAATTTGACTCCGACGACAGCTGGGGCGGGCTTGGAAGCGATTTACGAAGCCGAAGCAGTGCACGGGGATCGGGCCGGGATTTCGCCGGTGCTGACCTTAGCTCAGCTTTCGCTCAGCGTAATCGTTCTACCAGATACCGCGGGTCAATATGCTGTGTGGTTTTATTTTCAACCGACCTTTGCCTTGTGGAATCCTTATGATGCGGCAATAGCAGGCAGCCCGTGGTATGTGGATATGAAGCTCTCAGATGATCCTGCTAGTCAGCTTAACTGGAAGTATCAGATCAAGTATACAGACGGTGGAGCGACTAAGCACCAGCCGCCCTCATACAAGAACCGAAGTAAATACAGTCTGGGTGATTGCGGGCTGTCGACACTCAGTTATGGTCGAATTCCTTTTATTTTAGATTTGGGAAGAAATCTGGAGGCTGGTGAAGCGGTTGTTTTTTCAGCCCCAAATCCAGTGTCAACCGTGAGTGACGGGGCATCCGGTTGGCGTTTGACGCCTGGTTATCGAGGAGGTTTTTCCTATGTGTATCGTGTGCCGAATAGTGAGTTTTCGATGGGGAATGATGATTCCGTCATATACAAACTCGCAGGTTTTGGAGAGCAGCGTTTCGTTGATGAAAGAAGCATTCCAGGGGATTTGAGGATGGCTGATTCGCTTAGTAATCTTGAGAACCAGCCATTACTTTACATTTCTGGATTTAATTATGGAGGTGGCACTGACCAAGATTTCGCGGTGGTCGAAAGTAGTGAGATTCACATTGCAGGAGCCCCCATTCCTGATACTAAGCCAAATATTTCACTTATATCTGGGCTTAAATTTTCCCAAAGTCGCCTTGAAGAAAGTGAGAATACGCGTGTGCAATGGTTGGGGTATTTGAATCCTGCAGCCACCTACAGTGGGCGGACGCCGAGTGAGGCTCGGTTGAATTCGGGACGAGCTGGATTCAATAACAATCCAGCTTGGAAGTCCGGTTTTTATAAAGAGCCAACAGTGGATTTTATTTCTATGCCCACTAGTGGAAACAATGCCTTCGTTGGTTTTACCGACGCGGCTACCAGTAATAATACTAGCGCGGTGCTCTTTCATTTGCCGCGTGATCCGCTAGAGATTCGTTCGATTGGCGATTTGATGCATGCACGGTTGACTGTGGCAAAGGGCTTGGACGATGCCGTGGACTACTGGAAGTGGAGCAATGCTACACCCGCGTATGCGATCGGTAACAGTAATGCGACGCCTTACATTACTTATAACAAGACCTATAGTGATCATCCTGAAAATGTTGCAGCGCCATATTCTTCAGATGTTCCTGAAATGGTCAGTTACGACATGTCATGGAATTTGAATACTGCGCTTTGGGATGATTATTTCTTTTCTGCAATTCCAGTGAAAGATGAACGCGAGGATTATCCATTATTAACGCCAATGGTTTCTAAGAATAGTCGCATCTATTCGATCAGCGGAGAAGAGAGTGTTGATTTGGATAGTATGACACTTGCGGCCAAGGAGTTGATGGTGGATGGGGCTTTTAATGTGAATTCGACTTCGATCGATGCGTGGGAGTCGTTGTTGGGGACTTTCCTTGGTGCGACCGTGGATACTACTATTGATGGTGATTTCGAGTATGAGACAGAGGCTCCATGGCTTCGGCATCCTTTTCCTCAAACGGCTGAGATGGATGCAAGTCTTGGAACATTACCTGAAGAGTCTGAGGCATATTCTGGGTTTCGTGCATTAACAAAAGACGAGATTCGATTATTGGCTGAAAATATTGTGGTCGAAGTTAAGAAGCGTGGTCCGTTCATCTCGGTGGCTGATTTTGTGAACCGTTCCGTTTATCACTCCGATACCGAGTCGTCGTTGCATCGGCGAGGTGCACTCCAAGCTGCGATAAATGCGACTGGTTTGAATGCTGCTTTTTTTAGTGGCAGTAGTAATGAGTATAGCGAAAACGATCCCCATAATGATCTTTATAAAGGAGAGCGGTTCAGCTACGGTTATTATCGTAATGCTATGGCGGGTTCATTTTCAACCAATGCACCCGGATATCTCTCGCAAGCTGATATTATGTCGAAGATTGGCAGTGTCTTAGTCGCGCGTTCGGATACGTTTAAGATCCGTGCGTATGGCGAGTCTGAAAGCCCTTTGAGCGGCGAGCGTGTTAAGGTCTGGTGTGAAGCCATCGTGCAGCGAATGCCTGAGAAGGTTGATAGACTTGAAGATGTTGTTACAGGCGATCCCGAGGGGGGCTTTGGTCGGCGATTTACAATTAAAAGTTTCCGTTGGTTGGATCCGGATGAAGTCTAATCATCACTGATGTGCCTATAGTTATGTATTCTTCATATTCCACAGTTCGAAGTTTTCAGTATCTCATCTTAGTTGTTTGTCTCGGTTTTGGTCTCGCCCTTGAGGCGCAGATCCCGACAGAAACCGTGGCCCCGCAAATTAAGGCTGATATCAGTTTTTATTTAGTCGGGGTGCCTGATGCGAATCGTAGCCTCACTTATCTGGATGAGCATGGGCCGAGCCCGTCCTTTGAGTTTTATGTAATGAGTGAGGCTGGGCTCCCTCAGTTAGTAGCGGTTCATCCGGGTGAAAGCTCCGAGGAGGTTTCGTATCATGGACCACGCGCGTTTTCGTTGTATCGATCCGTTGGAGTGAGTGATGCGGGCGAGCCAATTTTACACGCTATCGCCACGGTAACCCTGCCAGAAGGTTGGACTGGCGGGATGCTAGCCATACTTCGTGGGGAAGGCGAACTGCGAATTTTTCCGTTTGATCGCAAGTTGAAAGATACGACTAGGAACATGGCCTTGTTTCTGAATGTTAGTGATGTCCCTGTTTTGTGTCGAGCCATGGACGAGATGTTTCAACTCGGCTCTTTCCAGTCGAAGTCCATTTTACTCGATACGGTCAAGTCCGACTTTCAACTTAATTTGAAATGTGCAATTCGTCCGGGCGATGATGATTGGCGAGTGGTTTATTCGGGCTCGCAGACGGTGCTAAAAGATCAGTATTACATCTTTCTGTTGGTTGCGGACGAGCGACAAAAAAGCTATCGTCTCGTCCGCTTTCGAGGGGAGTGACGTCATTCGATCGAAGCATAGTGATGCGTTCCGTTATCACGGTGCCCCTGCGGGGTACAATCTTAGAAACTGTTCCACAGCCATCCCATAAGGCAGCTGTAGCTTATGCAAGACTGTGTTCGTAAGCGGCTTTCGTCAGACTACTTAGAGCCCGTCCCAGATGTAGCCATCGCGTTGGGCTACTCAGCAATCGTCTAAAAGTAAAAGAGGCATAAGAGCCAAATTTGGCTCCCATGCCCCAAATTCGTTGTCTATAAATTTAGGTGCGAACAAAAAACTATAGAAACGAACGATGCCGACGATAAGCTTCCAACCCGACCTACGTCCAGAACTTCCTTTAGTGGATGGGCCGAAAGAATACCACGAGCAACGAGCTTTGTTCGTGCGCTTGGATGATCTGCTCAGTCAAAGCGGGCTGGAGGGTGAGTTCTTCATTTTGAGCATGGCGTATCGTAAGATTGATTTCTCTGTTCGCAGTGCTGCAGAAGTTCAATCGCTGAGCAGAAGTTGCACATTGGCGCTTCGCAGTAACTTGGCTCGGTTGATCACTGGCCTGAACCATCGGAACTTTTGCATCCGCTTAGCCGATAGTTCACTGTTGCAGTGGTTCCTTCAAGTCGGGCGTGTCGATGGAGTGAGCACGTTTGCCAAAAGCACCAGTGATCGCTTCGCCCACTTTATTGATGCAGATTCGCTGCAAAAATTGAATGTGAAGTTGATCGAGATGCTCCAGCAAGGGGCGCAGTGTGATTTTGGATTGGAAAACGCTGTTCGTTTTGATGCGGTTTTCTTTGACAGCACTTGCCTAAAGGCCCCCGTCCACCATCCCGTGGATTGGGTGCTGCTACGCGATGCCACTCGCACGCTGATGAAGGCGGTAGATCGTATCCGCAAAAAGGGACTGCTCGTGCGAATGCCCAAAGCTCCTCTATTGTTTTTAAGCGAGATGAATACCTTGTGCATGGCTATGAGTGCCAAGCATCGCACTAGCGAAGGTAAGAAGCACCGGAAAAAGGTTCTGCGGCAAATGAAAGCGTTGCTGCACCGTATCAAGCAGCACGCACAAAGGCACTTAAATCGACTTAAAGAACTGGGTGAAAACACCGACCTGAGCCCTGGGCAGATCCAGCGTATTATTACCGACATGGAGAATGTCATTGAGCAGGTGCCTTGGTCATGTCGCGTCGCAAGCAGCGTCGTTAGTTTGTGCTCGGGTTTAAATCCGAAAATCGTCGAAGCTTCCCATCATGCGGGTGAGCCTTCGGCGCATACATTGAATTCTGGGGCGTCCTTGTTGAGGGATGTTGCACCCCGCAGGCTTTCTGTTGCCAGATTGACACAAGTGAAGACCGTTTCAATGGATACTGGGGCAATGATATCAAAACGGGAGGCGCGGTTTACGCGCCGCTTTTTGACATTCCGCGTGAGTCGTTGCTGTTGGTCGGCGCGCTGCAGCATGCGAACCTCGGGCGTTACAGCAGTGCCCGGAGCTACATCTCGGCAACTCCTATGCGAACCCGCGCATCCCGCTTAGATCGACGGAGAACTTCGGTTTTGCGGTGATCAGTGGTTTGGACGTCTACGACCTGTCCTATCTGGTCAACGAAAAGATCTGGGACAGTTACTTTTCTCTTCGATCGACCAAGCCTGATGGGGGCTGACTTTGAAAACGAAATCGAAGAAGAGCATTACAACGTCATTGCGATTCAAAGGGAAAGTCGACTTCTCCCGGTAAGGAGTGGCACATGTACTGAGGAATACGGTTATGCGTAATAGTGTATATTAAATACTTTATCGCGTATAGACCGTCTTTTAAATTCTGCTATTATGTGCTTCTCATGTTCATGACTTCTCTCGGAATGCGTTTTGCAGATGAACACATTAAGTCATGCCGCAGTCTCGCTTGAATGACTAAGCACAGTTGGTTTTACGGGACCTACCCGTTTTGAAAGATTACTTATGAATAGATTCTCGAAAATAAATGGAGCCATCCTCCTTCTATGTGCTTGCGGCTTTCTAAGTGCGTCTGCCGAAAGCGAATTGTTCCAGGTCGATGGGAAGGGGCGACTCAATCTAGGCGGGGTGGAAGTGGAGTTGCTTCATTTTGATCCGTCGTGGAAATACTCTCGACATGGAGATAACTCGGTCGTCGAGTCGAATGATGTTCAGGGGCAGGGCCGTCGTATCAAAGGCATTTGGACAACTAAAAGCGGCGAGTTCGATTTCGAGGAAGTGATTCGTTTGAAAGATGGAGCGCTCGCATCGGTCTCATATGAACTGACTAGTGAAGCAGGCGTTCCGACCCAACAGACCGCTTTATCGGTTTCACTGCCGGCTGCGGCTTTTAAAGGAAAAACCTTTTTCGTAGATGGACGTGCGGTCAAAATCCCTACCGAGTTAAGTAAGCTTAACTTTACCTATCCGACGAACGCGGGGCATTTGTCTCTGCCTTGTCAAGGGGGGTGGCTAAATCTATCCTTTGAGCCGAGCCGCTTGTTGTTCCAGGATATGCGTAAATATGGGCGCAAAGTGATCGAAGTCCGCATCCTACTTGCCAAAGCGGGAATCAGCCAGAAAGCAGAGTTTGAGATGGGGTTGACGCATTCGGATGCGCCCGAAGTCATAAGCCCAGCAGAGTCCGCCCCGGCGAAACCTGATGATGTTTTTATGGCTGCGAGCGAGGAGTGGATACCACTCACTCACCGGATAGACGTGGAAGCGGGGAGCATCCTGGATTTTTCTGGCGGAGTTGAGTCGCCTGCTGGTCAATATGGACCGATTGTTGTCAATCAGAGCGGACACTTCGGCTTTGCGCACGACCCGAACCGTAACGTCCGCCTCATGGGGGCCAATCTTTGTTTTTCCGCAAATTTTCTCACGAATGAAGAGGCGGATCGTCTTGCGGAGCGTTTCCGGCGCATGGGTTATAATAGTGTTCGGTTCCACCACTATGATGACATGCTCACGCGCGGGCATGGTGATCAGACGGGCGTTCAGTTGGATCCCGAGAAGCTCGATCGCCTAGATTACCTTTTTGCTGCGATGAAAAAGGCCGGCATGTATGTGACCATTGATCTCTATACCTTTCGTGATTTTCCCAAGGGCATGATTCCTGAAATGAACAAGTCAGTGAAGACGGAAATCAAGGCCCTTGTGCCGATCCTGCCGTCCGCATTTGAGGCATGGTCCGGTATGGTGGAAAATCTTTTGAATCACGTGAATCCATATACCGGAACTGCATGGAAAGATGATCCGGCCTTCTTCTCGGTCTGCCCGATGAATGAAGATACAATCAACCATGTAAGCAATTTTTCCGGCCAGAAAGTAAAGGATCTTTACGAAAAAGCGTTCAAGGAATACCTCGCAGAACGAGGTGAAACTGAGATCGATGGCAAAGGGCGCACCCAGCAATACTATGCGTTTATTCAGGATGTGAAGGCGCGCTCGAACCGTCAGTTGGAAGCGTTCATCAAAGGGATTAGTGAGCACGTGTTGGTAACAGGCTCTAATTTTATCGCCGACCGGCACCAGACTTTCTTTCGCAGCGAATTTGATTTTGTCGATAATCACCAATATTGGGACCACCCCTCTTTCCCGATGAACAACTGGCGTCTGCCCAATGCGTACAAGCAGCAAAGCGCTATTATGAATTACGCAAAGCTGCCGCGCCACATCATGCCGAGCCGTATTTTTGGCAGCCCCTTTACTGTGACGGAGTATAACTATTGCCCGCCTAATAAATACCGTGCCGAAGGTGGGACACTTATGGGTGCTTACAGTGCCTTGCAGGACTGGGATGGTTTATATCGTTTTGCTTGGGCACACAGCGATGGGAAAGCGACGACAGTCGAGCCCATTAACGGTTTTGATATGGCCACGGATCCGCTTAGCATGATGACCGAGCGCCAGGTTGCCTTGCTCTTTGCCCGAGGTGATGTGGCCCCGGCTCCAAGCCGCGTGATCTACCCCGTGGACATGGACGAAGTGCTGACTAATTGGTGGGCCTTCCCGGATGAAGCTAGCCGTTTGGGCCTCTCGGTTCAGATTGGTACGTGGGCCTTCGATAATGAAGCTGGATTGCCCGAACCTTATACGGCTGCAACGGGGATCCGTCAACCAGAGGGGGATTTGGCAGGCACGCCATGGATGTCCTTCTCGGCTGCCGCCGAGAAGTTTGGTACGGATGGCAGTACCATCGTGAGTGAAACACAGGAGATCGAACTCGATGCGGCTCGCATTGAAGTTAAAGTTATCACCGAGCGCACTGAGTCCTTAGTGCTTCGTGCTGGGAATGATGCGACGGGGAAGGTGCTGAGTGGAAGCGCGGCTACGACTTTTACGAATTTGAGTGCGTCGTCGATGGACGGCAGACCGCTCAACAAAAGTCAGCGCGTGTTGTTGATGCAACTAACTGATGTGCGTAATACGCAGATGCATTTTCAAAATGACGAGTTCCTTCGTTTGGAAGCTTGGGGTGAGTTGCCGCACTTGATTCGACGGGGGACGATTGACGTTTCCCTCCAGAGCACTGCAGAGGGGATGACACTTTATGCAGTTGATTTGTCAGGAAAACGTTTAGAGGTCATTTCTACTGAATATGTAAACGGTGCGTATCGCTTCACATTGGATACAGCTCCGGATCATAAAGAATCACGTATGGCGTACGAGTTGGTTAAGGAATGAGGCTATGTCATGTGACTTGCCTACACTTTGCGACTTAATTGCTTCTATCGAATGATAGGGAAGGATTGATCCACGGTTGAAGTGGCCGTTCCTTCGCGCGTTCTGTAACTCATACAGTAATATGACTCGGGGCGGTCGGCTTCTTCGGACGCCCCAGAGGTTTGCCGCTTAGACGGATGTTTCGCTCTTTGCAGTATTTGCGACTCGCGCGAGTGCGATAAATGGTGTCAGCATGAACGCTGAGCGGATAATACCCAAAGCGCTTCTTGTAGGTTTCGATTTGAGCGGGCAAATCAGCGCTCTCATTATAAGCGTCTCAACTGAGTGTATCTAAACTCACGTAGCCATCTTTTTGGTGACTGATCGATATCTTGGCTCCGAACTCAACTCGTTAGCCAGCTTTGCCACGAACGATCGGGCGCACGTGCGGCTGCGCGATATTGACGATGCGATCTTCAACCGAGTGCGTGCGCGTCGTATGCATTGCAGCTGTTGCTGGTAAAGCGAGCCTCGTTGAGCAAGCCCAAGTCGGTTGGATATTTTATATCTGCAGGTGTGCAGGTCATACATACAGTTTGCCAGAGTTCGAGGGAGGCGAGTGGTCTTCGTCATTACCTTCAGTTGCGTCCAGATCCTTTGCTTCTTCCTTTGTGCATGTAGCCGCTTCGATAATTGCTGAGTTAATCAACTCGTGATGTGCTGGCGTGAAACGG
>PBYS01000060.1 GCA_002729725.1 Puniceicoccaceae bacterium | reverse complement strand
TGTTTATCAAGCTCTCCATCAAGCAATCCAGCACCGCCCGATATTTTGCTAGCTGAACCCAATCAAGCACCTGAGTAGTTACAAAAATAGATTCGTTGTTATCATCCCGCGTAATCTCGATACTCATTTCATGGTTACTTGATATCCCGCTACCCGTCAGATTGTTTGAACCGACGATAAGCGTTTCATCGTCACCCGATCTAATATAGATGGCCTTGGGGTGGAAAAGCTTGCCTTTTTCTTGAAAGACATGGACCCCAGCGCCTTTGCTTTGTAGCAACTTTAACGCATCTGGTGTTGTGATTCCCAGGTCTATGCCTACTATGAAATCAACATCTTGCGGCAATTCCTCGGGCAACCACGACAAGCCACCTGCCGTAAGGAATGCAATAGCCACTTTAATTTCAACAGCCGGCAGGGCGAGCTGTTTCAAACGTTCTTCAAAGTTATTAACTAGTAGGCTCATAGGTGACGTGTAGAATGGTCGTCATCGCAACTTAAACTAGTTGCCTAGTCAAGGGTTCGATATTCCAAGGGGGGCCACCATCGCGGAACCAGCATAATATATTTAGTCTTCTTGGGTGGCTTCCATTATTCATTTAGCCAATTGGCATTCGTTTCGATATATCGATCCAAGTCCACTTTGCGGAGAAGCACTCGTCTTCCGATTCTTACTACTTTTACGCGACGTGCCTGAATCTCACGGTGCATCGTAGCTGGTGAGACTGTCAGGTATGTGGCCGCTTCCTTTACACTCATATAGGCTGGCGGATTAGAACGCAGGTCCGCCTTCGGTTCTTCTTTTTCGAAGTTTTCTTTGACTTGCTCACTGTCTACTTGGGGAATAGCCATTTCTTTCCTGTAGCGCTTGAGATCGACCGGATTCATTCCAAGTCGCACACGGGTCTTGTTCAAGAGGTAATAGCCTCTCAAGCCTCGAGCCATAACAATCAACCCCTTGTTCACCCAATCGTGAAAAGTCGTTCGAGCTGGCTTAGGATGAAATAGCTTTTCAATTTCCTCACGCCTGACGCACAGGTCATCTATGATTTCATCTTCTTTCGATGATTTGGACATACTTTATACCTAGCGGTTCTTAATCTCTTCTGCAGGCAAATACCGCCCATCCTTCTTCTCCATTTTTGGTAGCTTCTCGCCTTCGGCATGATCTTCCAGAATTTATCTGCCCCCTCAACGCTTTTTAGATCTAGGTAATACTTGTGGATAAACAGTATCATCTGGGCATCAAAGCGGTAATCCTTAGCCTTAAGTATCTTGATTTCGCCATCCTTACAGGCTGCGCGAATGCCAGCAGGCAAGGTCAATGCGTAGTAGGGGGCCATGCGACGCCAGGCTTGCCTCCACTGCCTGCGTTGTTGGAGCCAAGCAACGAGTTTATCGTATTTTCAAGAGGCGAGGGGAGACGGGCAACATCTGGCTTCATTTACTTGCTGAGCGGTTGCCAATCGGTTGCCAAAAACGCTTCATTTGCCCGCATTTTCCGAATCTTCGCTGCATTTAAATTCCAAATAAAAATCCCGCAACCTGTTGAGGATGCGGGATTTAAATGGGTGCAGGGCCTGGATTTGAACCAGGGACCTTCAGGTTATGAGCCTGACGAGCTACCGGGCTGCTCCACCCTGCAATAAATTGTTAAATTCGTGTTTCGGAGCAGTTGAATCACGAAGGAAAGGCGGGACTAAATGTCGAAGCTCGGACTGTGTAAAGGCTTTTCTTTTCTTTTTTGAATTTTTTTTGAGTATGTGTTCAGATACGGTTTGCCATCACTTATGCGGGCTTTTACTGAATGCTTCTATATGGCGGAAAGAAAGCAGTTGAGCACCTACGAAAAAGCATTGGCGATTAATCTGGATCCCTTACAATATGGGGTCTTTGCAGAAATTGGCGCCGGGCAGGAAACGGCGAATTGGTTTTTTCGCGTTTCTGGAAGCGCGGGCACTGTGGCCAAGACGATCTCTGCCTATGACATGACGATGAGTGATGCGCTCTATGGTAAGGCCTCGCGTTATGTCTCGCAGTCGCGTCTGCATTCGATGCTGACTTATGAGTATGACTTGTTGGAGAAGCGCCTGGGCGCGGATCGTGGTCAGGACACTACTTTTTTCTCTTTTTGTAACACGGTGCGGGCGCGAGGCTATAAGGATAAAGGAGAATGTCATGGTTGGCTGGGCGTTCGCTTTCAGTTGAAACCGGGGACGGAGCCTTGTGAAATTGTGATTCACGTGCGCTTATTGGACGAAACGAATCCAGACCAAATGGATGCGCTGGGCAAAGTAGGGGTGAATTTGATACATGCGGCCTTTTACCATCGGGATAGTTTGAGCGAGTTTGTGGAGTCGCTGGCAGATGGCGTCGCGAAGGATAGTGTGGAAGTGGACATGTTGCGCTTCTCGGGGGAGGGCTTTCGCTATGTGGACAATCGCTTGTGTGCCTTGCAGTTGGTGCAAAGTGGTTTAACCGATGCGGCGATGTTTAATGAGAAGGGTGAGATTGTGCCGGCGGCGGATACGTTGTATAAACGGCCGATCTTGTTGTTGCGTGGTAGTTTTAGTCCGGTGCTTAAATTGCACTTGGATATGATCCAGCAGTCGCGCCTGACCTTTTCGAAGGTAATGAACGAGCAGGAAAAGTCGCGTGCTTTGGAAATTTGCGAGATCAGTATGAACAATCTGCTGCGCGATGGTGGTGCGGTGGATCATGAGGACTTCTTGGATCGTGCGGATGCGTTACAGGCGCTGGGTAAGACTGTGTTGATCAGTCGCAGTGCGGAGTTTCACCGTATAGCCACCTATTTGAGTCGCTACACGGCGGAACCGATTGCAATCATCTTGAGCATTGGCCTGCTGAATGAGTTGTTTAAAGAGAAGTGGGCCGCGAACCTTGCCGGCGGTGTATTAGAGTCATTTGGGCGTCTTTTTAAGAACCGGGTGCAGTTATTTGTGTATCCATGGCATAATTCGCGCAGCATGGAGTTGGTGACTGCTGAGAACTTTAAGGCGCCTAAGAATTGGCAGTATTTTTATCGTCACTTGATGCAGAATGAGCGCATCGTGCCGATTGGTGTGGGGGACCCAGGCCTGCTGGCCAATACGGGGCGTACGATTTTGAAAAAGATTGAGTCGAACGATGCAACTTGGCGTGACTGGGTGCCGGAAGAGGCTTACGGCATGGTGGAACGTAAACTGAAACGCTAGTTCGATCGATATGGCTATTCTTTGGCAACAGGTGATCGATGACAACCACTACGAGGTCCGCACTGCGGGGGCTTCGGTGCGTTTGTATCGCAATGGAGTGAACCACTCGCAATGGAACCCAAAGCGTCCGCTAGCGGGCTCTATTTGGGACTTAATTACTTTGCCGACGCTGCATCGTGCTCTGGGTAGCCTGCAAGATGTGCTGGTGCTGGGCTTTGGTGCGGGTGCGGTGGGCCGGCAAATTCGTGAACTGGTGGCGCCGGAACGGATCGTGGGCGTGGAGCTGGATCCGATTCACCTCTCGATCGCGGATGGCTTTTTTGACTGCACGGAGGGCTGCGAGTTAATTGCTGGCGATGCGGTGGAGTGGGTGTACGAAGCGGAGGGCGAAGCCTGCTACGATGTGATCATTGACGATCTGTATGCGGAGCAAGAGGGCGTGCCGGTGCGCTGTGTGCCGATGGACGTGGAATGGTGTGAGGCTCTGGCGGGCTTATTACGCCCGGGCGGCATGTTGATTTTTAACATGATCGAGCCTGATAAGGTGCGACACTTGCCGATCTTTAAGTCGCCTGCTTTGCGCGAGCGCTTTTCGGAGACGATTCAGTATCGAATTGATGGATACGAAAATCGGATCGTGGCCTTTAGCGAGCAGGCATTTGACCCGGCTTGTTTGGACCAACAGTTGGAGCGTATCTACAAGCAGTATCCTGCTTGCCGCGGTGGACGTAGTCGCTACATCGTGGAGGTGCTCTAGAGTGAAGGCGTGTATTCGAGCACGTGCTTTTGTATGGCCTGCTTGATTTCGCGGACGTCGCCGCCGGCCATTGCTACTTGCAGGTCGGCATTCAGCTTTTCGATATCGAAATTCGCATCCTTGGGCGCGACGAAGCGCATGACTCGTGCATGGCGGGTGGCTTGCAGCTCTTCACTTAGGTGCTGGACTTCTTCGTAGAGCTTTTCGCCGGGTTGTAGACCTATGAATTCGATGTCGATGTCGGTATTTTCGCGCAGGCCACTCAGAGCAATCATCTGGCGTGCCACGTCTACGATCTTGACGGACTCCCCCATATCGAGCACGAAAATCTCTCCGCCGGAGCCTTGGGTGGCGGATTGTAGAACTAGGCCGACGGCTTCCTCGACCGTCATGAAGAAGCGTGTGACTTCGGGATCTGTCACGGTGATGGGGCCACCGGTGGCAATTTGCTTGCGGAAGATTGGAATGACACTGCCGGAGGAGCCGAGCACATTACCAAAGCGAACGGCCATGAACTTTGTGTTGTTTCCTGGGGCATTTTGTTGGGCTCCCAATGCTAACTCGGCCAGGCGCTTGCTGGCCCCCATTACACTGGTAGGATTGATCGCCTTGTCACTGGAAATTAAAATCAGTCGCTCGGCGGCGTGTGCGCTAGCGATGCGGGCCAGTTGCTTGCTGGCTAGGAAATTATTTTGCAGCGCCTCGGTGGGCTGGTCTTCCATCAAATTGACATGCTTGTGTGCGGCGGCGTGAAAGATGACTTCGGGGCGGTGCTCTTCGAAGAGCTTGTCGAGTTGTGGCTGGTTGAGAATGTCCAGCACGCGGGTGGTGATTCGAGTGTGTGCGCTGGCGGTTGCTTTGAGTACATTTTGCCGCAGGTTAAAAATCGCGATTTCCGCTTGATCGACACAGAGCAATTCGGAGGGCGCGTAACTGAGGATTTGTGCCACCAGTTCGCTCCCGATACTGCCGCCAGCGCCAGTGACGAGCACGCGTTTACCTGCCAGCATGCTGCGGATGTCGTCGGAGTTGAGGTCTACGGTGTCACGGCCCAGTAAATCTTCGAGCTCAATGGGGCGTAGTTGCGAGAGTTCTGCGCGGCCGCTCACGAGGTCAGTCAGCGCGGGCACGGTATCTACGGCGAGCCCAGCATCGCGCGCAAGCTCGGCGACTTGACGCATGCGTTTGACCGAGGCCGAAGGAAAGGCGATCACCACTTTGCTGGCATTGTAGCGCTTCGCAACTGCAGCGACTTCGTCCACTTTATTGGCGACTAGCACGCCGTGCACATAGCGCCCGACTTTATTGGTGTCGTCATCCAAGAAGGCGACAGGACGCATGCCGAGGCGCGACTTATTCATTAAGTCCGAACAGAGGCCAGCGCCAATCTCGCCCGCACCGATGATCAGAACATTTTCGGCGCTCTCCATCGCAAACCAGTCCTCTAGGCCGCGGCTGGATTGTATGCGCATAATCACGCGAAAGGATGCAATCGCGAGGAAGCTGATTAAGAAGTAGGTCAGGATGACTGCGCGTGGGGGGACGTTGTGACCTTTATACACATACCACATCGAAAGCAGAATGAGTGCGTTGGCAAAGAGGCCACCAAAGAGGCGCAGCGCATCGGGCAAGCGAAAGTAAGAGAGAATTGAATCAAATTGTCCGGCAGCCATCAGGAGCATCAACTGCAGGCCGACCACCCAATGGATGGTATGAACACGATCCAGGCTGTGGTTCTCTGGCACGTTGAAGTCGAAGCGCAGTTCGTAGGCAGCCCAGTAACTCGCTATAGAGGTGAGTGTGTAGAATAAGGCCAGCGCGAGGGTCCTTAAATTAAAATAGCGAACTATAGCATTCGTTTTCATGAGTTTGTGGGCGCTCCAGTGAGCGCAGCAAGAAGCGTATCGATGACTTGTTGGCGCTCAGCTATGGTCATGTTGGAGCCGCTGGGGAGGCATAGGCCTCGCTCAAATAACTGGGCGGCGAAAGTTCCGCCTAGGTACGCGCTGTCTTTGAAGACTGGCTGCAGGTGAAGTGGCTTCCATAGTGGCCGCGCTTCAATGTCAGTGGCGGCTAATGCGGCCAGGGCCTGGTCGCGTGAACTGCCGCTGACAGCTGGATCGATGGTGAGACAAGTTAGCCAATAGTTGGCAGCATCTGGCTCAGCGATCGGCATGAATTCGATGCCAGGCAAGTGGGCGAGGGCGGCGTGATAGGCGTCGAAGTGTGCGCGCCGTGCTTGAATGCGACGATCTAGGTCGGCCAATTGACTATTGCCTAGGCCCGCGAGCACATTGCTCATGCGGTAGTTGTAGCCGATGGCTTGATGTTCGTAGTGGGCGACGGGCTCGCGAGCTTGGGTGGCTAAGTAGCGTGCGCGCTCAATCAGCTTTGCATCGTCGGCGAGTAGCATGCCTCCGCCGGAGGTGGTAATTATCTTGTTGCCGTTAAAGGAAAAGAAGGAAAAAGCTCCCATCGAGCCCGCGGCACGGCCGTGGTAGCTCGCGCCGAGTGCTTCAGCGGCATCTTCGATGAGTGGCAACTTATGTGCCTCACAGATTTCGAGAATTCGATCCATTTCAGCGCATTGACCATAGAGATGAACCACGATCACTGCTTTGATGTTGGGATGTGTGCGGAGCGCTTGTTGCAGCAGGTCGGGGTCCATATTCCAAGTACGCGGCTCGCTATCGATAAAGATGGGCTCGGCGCCCTGATAGCAGATCGGGTTGGCACTGGCGGCAAAAGTCAGACTGGGACACAGCACGGCATCGCCCGGGCCGACGCCTAGAATTTGAAGTGCGAGGTGTAGCGCTGCGGTGCCGGAGCTCAGCGCGACGGCGTGCGAGCGCTGGGCGCGCTCTGCGACTGCCGCCTCAAATGCATCCAGTGCCGGCCCGACAGGGGCGACCCAGTTCGATGTCAACACGGCATCCACACTCGCGTGGTCGCGCGGGCTAATGTCGGGAGGAGATAGATAGATGCGTGGCATAATTGAGTGCATGCTCAATCATCGTGCGCAGCTTTTCCAACTTTAATTTATGGCAATTTTGCACCCGCATCGGCCTCAGCAAGCTAAAATGTTGCTGAGGCTCTAGCTGATTGGCACTTAAAGCCTATCGTGTGTCAGAGCGATTCTCTCTATAAGCGCGAGACTAGCATTTCGCGCTGGAAAATCATCTCTTTGGGTAGGTGCTCGTGCAACTTAAGGAAGAGCTCTTCGTGTGTGAGCGTCTGCATGCGCAAGCGCTCGCGATCAATCTCCATTAGTTTATCAAAGTCTTCTTCGCTCATTTCGAGTCCGCGCCAATCGATGTCGTCATAGCGAGGCATCCAGCCGATGGGGGTTTCCTTGGCACCCGCGCGTCCGGTAGCACGCTCTACGATCCAGCGTAGTGGGCGCATGTTATCGCTGAAGCCCGGCCAGAGGAACTTGCCGTCTTCGTCTTTGCGGAACCAGTTGACATTGAAGATGCGTGGCGTCTCGGCTAGATTGCGCTGCATCTTGATCCAGTGGCGGAAGTAGTCGCCCATGTGATAACCGCAAAAGGGCAGCATGGCCATGGGATCGCGGCGGACTTTGCCTAGGGTGCCTTCTGCGGCGGCGGTCATCTCCGACCCTGTGGTGGCGCCCAGATAAACGCCGTGGCCCCAGTTGAAGGCTTGTGATACAAGTGGCACATCGCTCATGCGGCGACCACCAAAGACCATGGCATGCACGCGGACGCCTTCGGGCTTTTCCCAGTCAGGGTCGATGACAGGGCAGTTGGCGGCTGGCGCGGTGAAGCGGCTGTTTGGATGAGCGGCTGGCGTATCACTTTCTGGGGTCCAATCCTGGCCCTTCCAGTCGATCAGGTGCGCAGGCGGCTCTTTGCTCATGCCTTCCCACCAAACGTCGCCGTCGTCGGTGAGGGCCACATTGGTAAAAATTGTATCTTTGGCGCAAGAGGTCATTGCGCTCGGGTTGGTGTCGAACGAAGTACCCGGTGCCACGCCGAAGAAGCCGGCTTCGGGATTGATTGCATAAAGACGACCATCAGGTCCTGGCTTAATCCAAGCGATGTCGTCGCCCACGCAGGTGACCTTGTAGCCTTCCATTTCTTTGGGAGGGATGACCATGGCGAAATTCGTTTTGCCGCAAGCGCTGGGGAATGCGGCCGTCACGTAGGTCTTAGTGCCGTCGGGCTCTTCGACGCCTAGGATCAGCATGTGTTCGGCCATCCAGCCTTCGTCGCGCGCTAGTGTGGAGGCAATGCGAAGCGCGAGGCACTTTTTGCCCAGCAAGGCGTTGCCGCCGTAGCCTGAACCATAGGAGACGATAGTGCGCTCCTCGGGGAAGTGCACGATATGGGTGTCTTCAGGATTGCAAGGCCAAGCGACATCGACATCGCCTTCTTCCAGTGGGCATCCGACCGAGTGCAGGCAAGGGACAAAAAATCCATCCGCGCCTAAAACATCGAGCACCGGTGTGCCAATACGAGTCATGATGCGCATGTTGACCACCACGTAAGGGGAGTCGGTGATTTCCACGCCGATCTTGGAGATCGGCCCGCCGACAGGGCCCATGCTAAAAGGGATCACATACATCGTGCGCCCGTGCATACATCCGTTGAAGAGGCCTTTTAACTTGCGGCGCATCTCGCGCGGCTCTTCCCAATTGTTGGTTGGGCCGGCGCCGTCTTTATTTTGGGAGCAAATAAATGTCTTCGACTCGACGCGCGCGACATCGCGTGGGTCCGAGCGAAATAAATAACTATTGGGGCGCTTCTCTTCGTTGAGTTTGATGCATAGGTTCTTTTCGACCATCATTGAGAAGAGCGTATCGGCTTCTTCTTGCGAGCCATCACACCAATGAACCGATTTCGGTTCGCAGAGTGTGACCATCTTTTCGACCCATTTGAGTAGTGCTTTATGTGAGGTGAAGGAGGGTGTTGGATTAGACATGATTTCAACCTAGCACTGAACGAGCCAATGGTAAGGAAAAAAAAACAATTGGCAGAATTTTATTCATTACAAAACTGGCTGTGAGCAAATCGACTAATTGTGCACACAGGCTAATAATTGAGTGACGCAGGGCGGTGATTCTGCACGCGTAAGCGAAATCTACTTGAACCCCGCTTGTGAAAACTTCTGACTCTAAACATATGCCTCGTAAAAAGACGCCTAAGACAGAAAATTTTGACCTCGAATTCGATCAGCCTTCCGAGTCCATGGAGGCCGAACCGTTGACGACGGAAGATATCTTCGCGCTCAAAACGGATACCGGGCACGTCGATCAGATGTTTAGCGATTGGTTTCTCGACTACGCCAGCTATGTGATTTTAGAGCGTGCGGTTCCACATGCGAATGATGGCCTGAAGCCGGTGCAGCGTCGCATATTACACTCGATGCGTGAGCTAGAAGATGGTCGCTACAACAAGGTGGCCAACGTGATCGGCAACACTATGAAGTATCACCCACACGGTGACGCTTCGATCGGGGATGCCATGGTGCAACTGGGGCAAAAGGAACTCTTGATCGACATGCAGGGCAACTGGGGCAACACCCTGACTGGCGATTCTGCCGCCGCGCCGCGTTACATTGAGGCCCGCCTGTCTAAGTTTGCGCTAGATGTCGTTTTCAATCCGAAGACGACAAATTGGCTGGCATCGTATGATGGTCGAAACAAAGAGCCAGAGACACTACCGGTCAAATTTCCACTATTGCTGGCGCAAGGGGCCGAGGGCATTGCAGTTGGCCTGTCTTGTAAGATTTTGCCACACAACTTCAACGAACTCTTGGATGGTTGTATCGCGCTCTTGCGCAAAGAGACTCCCGAGCTGGTGCCTGACTTCCCGACGGGCGGGATCGCCGACGTGTCGGAATACAACAACGGCAAGCGTGGGGGGCGCGTCAAAGTGCGCGCGCGCATCGAAGCACGCAAAAAGAACCTGCTCGCTATTACCGAGCTTCCTTTCGGCAAAACCACCACCAGCTTGATTGATTCGATCATCTCAGCCAACGAGAAGGGCAAGATTAAGATTCAGCGAGTGGAAGACAACACCGCCGATGTGGTGGAAATCTTGGTCTACCTGCCCAGCGGTTCCGACCCTTTTGTGGTGGAGCAAGCACTCTACGCATTTACTGATTGTGAGCTGTCTGTTTCCACCAATATTTGCGTGATCGAAAACGAGAAGCCGCACTTCTTTTCCGCGGCCGATCTGCTCTATCTGGCGACTGAAAAGACTCGAAGCCTACTTAAACTCGAGCTCGAGATACAACTCGGCGAGCTCGAAGAGAAGTGGCACTTCAGCTCGCTGGAGAAGATCTTTATTGAGAAGCGCATCTATCGCCGGATCGAAGAAGAAGAAACTTGGGAAGCCGTAATCCATACCGTGGACGTAGGGCTCGAGCCCTACAAGCAGCTCTTCAAGCGTGCGATCACTCAAGACGACATTCTGCGCCTGTTGGAAATTAAGATTAAGCGCATCTCTAAATTCGACTCTTTCCGTGCAAATGAACTGATTAAGGGGCTCGAAGAAGATATCGAGACCACCCAGAAGCACCTCAATCACTTGACTAAGTATACCATCAAGTGGTTCTCGGACCTAAAGAAGAAATACGGAATGGGGCGCGGCCGCAAAACCGAGCTTGCATCATTTAAGAAGGTGGTGGCGCAAGACGTGGTGATTGCGAACGAAACGCTTTACGTCGACAAGAAGGAAGGCTTCGCAGGTTTCGGCATGAAGAAGGACGAGGCCGTGTGCAAGTGCTCGAACCTCGACGACGTGATCGCCATCAATCAAGAGGGCAAGCTGATCGTGAGCAAAGTTAGCGAGAAGGCCTTCTTTGGTAAGAATATTTTGCATATCGACATCTTTAACCGAGCTGAGCCCAACTCGATCACCTATTGCATGGTCTATCGCGACGGTCGTTCCGGCCCGACGCTAGCCAAGCATTTCACCACTGGCGGGGTGACTCGAGATCGCGAATACGATCTGACCAAAGGCACGCCCGGTTCCCGCGTCTTGTATATTTCCTGCTATCCCACCGAGGGGGGCGAAGCCGATGCCGTGAAAATTAACCTCAAGCCCGCGCCGCGTTTGCGCAAGACCGAGGAGGAACTCTTCTTTAAGGATCTCGCCGTGCGCGGACGATCTGCAGGCGGTAATATTGTGACGAAGAATCCGGTGCGCAATGTCGTGCGCATGACCAAGGCCGCCCGCGAGGCAGCTGAGGCGGAATCGAAGTAGCGAGGCTGCGAATACATCGCAATGACAGCGCAAGCTCGAGTTTGTGCTGGAGCAGGGTGCTTGGCTTCCTCATTCACTCACATAAAATCTCGAATTTTGGGCTAGCCGCCTGCTTGCATCTGCGGCATCTTAGCACTGTGAATCTTCCAAATTTACTGACGCTTTCTCGAATCCCAATCCTCTTCGGCATTGTGGGCTTTCTCTATGCCCCGTTTACAGGGGCGAGCACCATCGCCTTTGTGCTTTTTGTAATTGGGGCCCTGACAGATTGGGCCGATGGTTATGTCGCTCGTAAGCAGGGGATTGTGTCTAACTTCGGGAAGTTAATGGACGCCTTGACGGATAAGGTCTTCATGGTCGGCCTCTTTATTGCTCTACTGGCGCATGGTACCTTGCCCGCCTGGGCTTTGCCATTGTTACTCTTAATTCTGAGCCGTGAATTTTTGATCACAGGTTTGCGCCTGGTGGCGGCGAGCTCTGGCATCGTATTGGCGGCGGAAAAATCGGGGAAGCACAAGACTGTCTCACAAATCGTAGCGGCTATTTTATTGCTTTTAGCAGTGAGCGTGCGGGTCGATTTTTCCGAATGGATCCCTGCAATTGTGGGCGATGTGCTGCACTGGGGCGGGCTGGCTTTCTTTGTGATCGCGACGCTACTGACGGTTTCTTCCGGCACACAATATATGATTAAATATTGGTCCATCTTTACGGGTGAAAACGAGGAAAAGTCGTGAGTGCCATTGATCGTTACGTATTTTGGACACGTACCTTGTCCACTCCCTTAGTCGTCAATCTCGCGACCATCGGCCCTGTGGGGCATATGAAGAAAGCGCCTGGCACATGGGGCAGTGTGGTCGGCTTGGCCTTTTACGCAGTCTTCTTTCATAATGCCTCCCCGCTCGGCTTTATTTTTCTAGCGGCTTTGAGTGCATATATATCGGTGGCCATTTGTGATGCGGCGGAAAAACGGCTGCAGATGCGCGACCCGGGCATGATTGTATTGGATGAAGTGGTGGCTGTGCCCTTGGTTTTCATTGGCATGGGTGGCCACAGTGGCTTGATTGCGCAGCATGGCAGCTGGCCCGTGCTTTTGGGCGGTTTTGCCCTGTTCCGAGTCTTCGATATTTTAAAGCCATTTGGAATCTCGAAGCTACAGGATTTGCCAGGCGGATTGGGCTGTGCCGTCGACGACTTAGCCGCAGGACTGGCCGCATGTGTCAGCTTGCACCTGATCTTGCGCTTTTTCTTCTAGCGAGAACTTCAACTAAGATTGCTTGCCTCGGTGGCGCTTCTTCTCAGAAACTCTTTGGATGGCAGATTCTTGGGAAACTCTTAAACTATTGGCGGATTCAACGCGCGTGCGGATCCTTTCGCTCTTGATGCGGGAGGAACTGTCGGTGGCAGAGTTACAAGAAGTGCTTGATATGGGGCAGTCGCGCATCTCATCACACCTCGGGCTACTGCGCCAAGGAGAACTGGTGCACGATCGACGCGAGGGGAAGAAGACCTTTTATGCGATCAATCGAGGCTTCGACACACAGGGCCTCGCCTTGCTGGAGGCTGCACGGCTTGCAGTGGAAGATACTGAACAAATCGTTGCTGACTGTGCGAACTTAAAGCGCATCCTAGAAAAGCGCAAACAACAGTCGGAGCAGTATTTTAACTCCGTGGCGGGGCGCTTAGGTAAAAACTATTGCCCTGGGCGTAGCTGGGAGGCGATCGGACATTTTTTACTGCACCTGACCCCAAAAATCAAAATTGCAGACCTAGGCGCAGGCGAAGGCCTTTTATCGCAACTCTTGGCGCGACGTGCGGAGCAAGTGACCTGTATTGATAATTCTCCAAAAATGGTCGAGTTTGGCCGTGATTTAGCAAAGAAGAACGGCTTCACCAACCTCACCTATCAACTGGGGGACATCGAGCAGGTGCCACTGAAGGATACAAGTGTGGATCTCGCGTTGCTCAGCCAAGCGCTCCACCATGCGCAACATCCAGAAGCCGCAGTGCAGGAGGCGTTTCGTATTTTAAAACCCGGCGGCCAGTTAATTATAATTGACCTATTAGAACACCAATTTGAAAAAGCACGTGAGCTCTATGCTGATGTCTGGATGGGCTTCTCCGAAAACACCCTGTATCAGTATCTAAAGAGCGCAGGCTTTCGTAAGATCGAGGTCAACGTCGTGGCGCGTGAAAGCGAAGAGCCCAACTTTCAAACTGTGCTAGCCAGTGGCGTGAAGTAGTGCTTGGCTTCAAGCGACCGAACTTGCTGAGCTATTAAAATAGTATTGAATTGTAATTTACTCCTTAGGTGGGGGAGGGCCTCGTTGAAGTAAGAGGGGGCACCTTGGTGTGATTAATGGGGCTTCTTGCCTGTGCTCTTGCTGGAGCCAGTTTGTTTGCTTGAATGCATTTTGCTGCATACTGCTTGGCTAATGCCTAGGAAAGTTTCTTCAGTAATAGAAAGTTTCTTGTCCTTCGCATAGCTGATGCCCCAATTGCGGATGAGTTTTCGTTGACCGGTGGATATTTGCATTAAACTACCCGTATTGATCTCGTTCTCGACTGTCCATGAGGCGAGAAAGCTGACTCCGTAGTTAATTTTTACCAGTTCCTTAATCGCTTCCATACTGCCCAGTTCGATGTAGTTTTGCATCAGCAGTTTGTTTTGGCGAAATGCTTGTTCTACCAAATCGAAGGTATGGCTGCCTTTATTATACAAGACCATGCGTTCCTGCGCAATTTTAGCCATTCGGGCGCGGCCACTTTGTGCAAATTCGTGGATTGGGGAGGTCACCAATATTAATTCATCTGAAAATAACGGCTTCGCTTCAATCTCTTTAAGGTCTGACGGAGTCACGATGATCGCCAAGTCAATCTCATGGCGACGAGTCATTTCTAGTAGTTGCGGGGTGTCGGCAGGTGTGATGGTCAGTATGCAGTCTGGGAAACACTCATTAAACTCTCGTAATACATTAGGCAATATATGTTGGCAAGCTGTCGTGCTGGCACCGATACGTAGCCTTCCACGCCCCCAGTTGACTCGGTCCTGAATGCGCATGCGCGCCCCTTGCATTTGATTCAGAATATTTTGCGCATCTTTATACAGTTCTTCGCCATCATCAGTGATGTTGATCTTGCGCCCGGTGCGAGTGACTAGTTGGCAGCGTAGGTCTGTCTCTAAATTTTTGACCGAGTGACTGATGGCCGACTGCGTAAGGCTCAGTATGCGCGCAGTTTCTGTAAAGCTTCCCGTTTGAACCAAAGTACAAAAGGCTAGAAGTTGGCGGCTGTCGATCGTTTCAAGCATGAGAGAAATTCATTTAATGTATGAATGTATTCTTTTTATTTATTTTTTAAATAGGTATGGTCAATGCTTATCTGAGGGCAAATGTTTACCGTTACTTCAGACTTTGCCATTCGCTCACGCCGCAATGCTTCAATTCAATTAGGATATGTTCGATTACTCGATGCAGCGCCGTTGGTGATTGCGGACAGTCTTGGCATGTTTCGCGAGGCTGGGCTCGATATAGAGCTATCGCGAGAGGTCGGTTGGGCGACAATACGTGACAAACTCGCCTTCGGCGAGCTGGATGTCGCGCAAGCGCTGAGCCCCATGCCGTTTATGATGCAGATGGGCGTCAACGTGAGCAAAACCGAAGTTATCACCGGAATGGTGCTCAATTGTAATGGCAATGCAATTACACTTTCGAAGCAGCTCCACGAGGAAGGCGTGGATGACGGTCTAAGCTTACGGCGTTATATCAAAAGTGGATTTCATCCACGCAAACTGGTATTGGGGGTCGTTTCTCATGCATCGTCGCATCACTTTACCCTATGTCGCTGGCTCGAGGCCCAAGGTATCAAGCCGCAAGAAGACGTCATTATTTCGGTTCTACCGCCCGATCAGATGGTGCGTAATCTGGCGGCTAATAATATTGACGGCTTCTGCGTGGGCGAGCCATGGAGCTCATTGGCGATTGAAGAGGAGCTCGGATGGTGCGTTGCCACGAGTTCTGAGATCGCCAGTGGTTATCCGGAAAAAGTGCTCGCGACGACCGAGCGTTTTTATAGCTATCGAGGTGAGGAGTATATTAAGATGATACAAGTGCTGTTGCAGGCCTGTGAGTATTGTGACAACAGTGATACTCGCAGCGAAATGCTCAACATGCTGTCGCGCTCCGAATATTTAAACTGCAGCCCCAAGACCCTGTCTCATGCGTTTTCGGAAGAATTCCCGAAGGGCTACGGCAAGGCTGCCAGCGGCACTTTTATCCGCTTTAGCGGTGATCAGTTGAATTGCCCCGATCTAGCGCGTGCTACACAGGTTTATCAGGATCTATTGCGCTTTATTCCGCATTGCTCTAGTAGCGTTAGCACTGAAAATTCCGTTTCCAGTATTTATCGTGAATCGATCTACCTGCAGGCAACGCGTGAGCTGGTTGGTTGAAGCCTAAGTAACGCATTATAGTGTTAGAGTAAATTCACTGGCGCGCCATTGCTAAATTTCAAGTTGGCATGCGAATTGCTATGCACTATTTATGTTTTCTCATTATCTGCGAATATTTGTTCAACGGCTCTCCCGCATGCGCATGCGTCGGGAGGCACAAGAATTGCGACCGGCCTTTGCGCGGGTGCAAGTTCTGCGGAATATTGACAGCGCGTTCTGAGTCGGATGGGGCAGTCACAAAAACTTCTTTTCGTCACCGACTTGGATGCCACTTTCCTGGATCACAGTTATTCATGGGCGCAAGCAGCGCCAGCGATTCTGCGCTTGCGGAATCTGGGGCTACCGCTGGTGTTAAATTCAAGCAAGACGCTGGCCGAGATGGAGGATTTGGCCAAGTCGCTGGATCTAGACTCGCCGATCGTTGCGGAAAATGGCGGCCTGCTGGCGATTCGCAAAGAACGACCGGGCGACTATGCCGTTCAGATTAACGGCATCGCGCGCAGTGAGATTTTACAAGCCGCGCATGAGTTGCGTTGTCGCTTAGGCTATAAGTTTGCCGGTTTTGATGACTGGTCGGATCAAGAGCTTTCTGAACGCACGGGACTCTCGATTCCACAGGCGCAGCGCTCGCGCTCGCGGCTGGCGACGGAGCCGATCACTTGGAACGATACCGAGGTGCATCGCTTGGCATTTGCCGAAGCGCTCTCGACCCGCGGGATTCGTATGTTGCGCGGCGGCCGCTTCTGGCATTTGATGGGGAGCGCCGACAAGGCGGACGGCACCGCAGCTGCTTTGAAATTTTATCAAGACCGAGAGCCGGATGTGGAGTGGGTGCTGGTTGCCCTTGGCGACAGTGCCAACGACACAGCCATGCTGGAAGCGGCGGATATCGCCGTGGTGATTCCGCATGCAGACGGCCCACACATTACACCCTATGCGCCACGCGTGGTGCACGCTCCGCTCCCAACGTCTAAGGGTTGGAACGCAGCGGTCTTATCCATCCTAGACGAATACTGCTAAATACCTACATTACCTATGGGAGATTTTCATCAACACGGACTGATCACTACGCTGCATCAGCTTAATAACCGCCCGCTGGAAAAGCTGGAAGCGGACCTTATGCAATTTCGCAAGCGCCGACCGATGGCCTTGGTATTGCCTTCACTCTATTCGGAGCTGCAGATGCCCGCACTCTCATCCATTGTCGATGAGCTGGCAGATGTGCCTTATCTGGATCAAATTGTGGTCGGGCTGGACCGCGCCAACGAAGCGGAATACCGTCACGCGCTGGAGTTTTTTAGCCGCTTGCCGCAACAGCCTGAAGTGCTTTGGAACGATGGGCCTCGTTTGCGCAAAATTGATGCCTTGCTACAGGAAAAGGGGCTCGCTCCTAAGGAGATGGGCAAGGGGCGCAATGTCTGGTATATGTTCGGCTATGTGCTGGCGGCCGGCAAGGCCGAGGCGGTCGCACTGCACGATTGCGATATCACTACTTACAAGCGCGACATGCTCGCACGCTTGATCTATCCCGTCGCTAATCCGTCCTTTAGCTATAAGTTTTGTAAGGGCTATTATGCGCGCGTGGCCAACAATTCCATGAATGGGCGTGTCTGCCGACTTTTGGTGACGCCTTTGATCCGTGCCTTGAAAAAAGTCTGCGGTGGCAATGAGTATTTGGATTACCTCGACAGTTTTCACTATCCCTTAGCTGGCGAATTTTCAATGCAACGCGATGTGATCGAGGACATTCGTATCCCGTCGGACTGGGGCTTGGAAATGGGCGTGCTCTCTGAAATGCAGCGCAATTATTCGACCAATCAAATTTGTCAGGTCGATGTGGCCGATACCTACGATCACAAGCACCAGGATCTCTCTCTGGAAGATCGCAGTCGCGGACTCTCAAAAATGAGTTGTGACATCACAAAATCCCTCTATCGCAAGATGGCGACACAGGGGCAGGTGTTTTCACACGAGCATGTGCGCACGATCAAAGCCGCATACTTCCGCATCGCTTTGGACATGGTGGATAGCTACCACAACGATGCCATGATCAATGGTCTCAAATTTGACCGCCACACCGAGGGCGCAGCGGTCGAAGTCTTTGCGGAGAACATTTTAAATGCCGGCGAAGAGTTCCTAGACCCGAGCAAGTCGATGGATGTGCCCTTCATGCCCAGTTGGAAACGTGTTATCGCGGCGGTGCCGGACATCTTGCACCAGCTCAAAGAGGCCGTTGAAGACGATCGTCAGGAGTTCGGCTCCGAGATTGTAGTCAACCCAGCCTTACACCCGAAGACACAGCGCGTGCGTCAACGTGTGGCCCTGCACGTCAACGAGATCTATGGCGCAGACCAGGCAGAAGCCATTACCGATCATTTGCTGGAAGCAGCCAACATGTCGGAGCAAGTGGCCCCGGTGGCGCTTGGCACTAGTAAGTGGGATCAATCCGATGTGATGATGATCACCTATGGCGATTCCATCATTAGCGAGACTCGCAAGCCCTTACGGGAGCTTAAAAACTTCTTAGTGCGCGATTTACGAGACACGCTGAGTGCGGTGCACGTTTTGCCTTTCAATCCCTACAGTTCCGACGACGGTTTCTCGGTGATCGATTACAAGGCAATCGATACAAAGCTCGGCACTTGGGAAGACTTGCAGTCCATCGGCGAGGACTTCGACATCATGGCGGACTTAGTGATCAATCACTGCTCAAGCGAATCGCGCTGGTTTAAGAATTTCCTCAAAGGCCGCGATCCCGGCCGTGATTACTTTATCGAAGGGACTGACTACGAAGATCTATCTGCAGTGGTTCGGCCGCGCAGCACGCCGCTCTTGACAGAAGTGCAAACCGTCGACGGCGAAAAGCACGTATGGTGCACCTTTAGCGAAGACCAAATCGATCTAAACTATAGGAACCCAGAGGTGCTCTACGAAATCGTGCGCATCATACGCCACTACGTAGAGCAAGGAATTCGCTACTTTCGCTTGGATGCGATCGCCTTCCTATGGAAGCAGTCAGGCACGACCTGCGTGCATCTACCGCAAACGCATGAGCTGATCAAGTTGTTGCGCATCGTGATCGAGAACTTGGAGCCATCGGCGGTGTTGATTACCGAAACCAATGTGCCCAATCGCGAGAATTTGAGCTACTTTGGCAACGATAATGAGGCGCACCTAATCTATAACTTCTCACTGCCACCACTGCTGCTTAATTCGATTTTAAGTGGCAACTGTCAGCACTTGAAGACATGGATGATGTCGATGCCGCCAGCACGTCGTGGCCGCGCTTATCTGAACTTTATCGCCTCTCATGATGGCATCGGTCTGCGTCCCGCTGAAGGTTTGTTGTCCAGTGAAGAATTGGACGGCTTGGTTGAGAATTTACGCGATAGTGGTGGCGAGATTTCCATGCGTCGCACACCAGAGGGGGACCTGACGCCTTACGAGGCCAACATCTCGCTCTACAGTGCGATGGCGAAGACAATTGGCGGCAGCGAAGATGGCCTGCAAATGGCACGCTTCATCTGCGCTCATACCATCATGCTCGCCCTGGAAGGTTTACCTGCGATCTATATTCACAGCCTGCTGGGCACTGAAAATAATCGCGAGGGTATGGCACGAACCGGTCGTGCCCGCACGATCAATCGCTTTCAGTGGCCCGCAGATGAGCTCAACGCCGCGCTGCAAGACGACGAACGCCACCATAAGGCAGTTTTCGCAGAGATGAAGCGTTTGATCGAGATCCGCCGCAAGCAGCCGGCCTTTCACCCAAATGCCACGCAATATACCTTGCACTTCTCGGATCAAGTGTTCGCCTTCTGGCGTGAGAGCCTGAACCGAGATCAATCACTCTTCGCTCTAAACAACGTATCTGCGGAGCGGCAAACCATTCCATTAGTCGAGCTCAACCTGATCGCTACCGAAACATGGTGCGACTTGATTAGCGGCGAGAGCTACGCAGACCTCGAAGGTGAAATTGTACTGGAGCCGTATAGCTCCGTCTGGATTTCGAATAAAGTGTAGCTGATTTCTCTCATTAAATAGCGATTGCGTTTAGGGTAATTCCCTAAACGCTCTGCGCACTTATGAAGAAAACCTTTCCGCTCACGCATCCCAGAATCAAACCCGAACGCTTAGTCGAGTCGACCCGCGCGGAGGTGAATAAATACCTCAAACGCGAGCGTAAGAAAAAGCTGCCCGAGGGAAAAGATTTCTGGGACTTTGATTGCAAGGTGGGCATCAGTGCCGAGTCAGCTGAGGTCGTGCATCTCAGCGCACTCTCGCAAGCCATCGGTCAAGCACTCACCGAGGGCGGTGAAACCGTCTACGTCGAAGTCATCGCCAAGGCAAAAGCACGCCAGAAGAAGGCGAGCCTGCCAGAGGATTAGGTCCGAATACGAGCGTTAGAGGGCCCCGATTTCGCGGAGGCCCTCAATTTTATGTCGCGCAGTTGCTTCGCCGGCGTACTACGCGGTGACTGAATCGATGAAAGCCGCTTGATCGGCCGCTTTAAAAAAGGCGGTGCCAGCGACCAATGCGTCCGCGCCGCGTTGCGTGCAGAGTGGGGCGGTCTCTAAGTCCACACCGCCATCAATTTCCAGACGATAGTTCAGGCCCAGCTCCGTGCGCCAAGTGTCAAATTGCTCGATCTTGGGCAGCACATCATGGCGAAAGCTTTGTCCACCGAAGCCAGGTTGCACCGTCATGAGCAGTACGATGTCGCAGACAGGCAAAAACTCTTTGGCGTCTTCCGCCGGTGTGTCCGGGTTCAAGACCACGCCACACTTGCAGCCCTTGGACTTGATGTAGGCCAAGGTGTCCGCGACGGGGTAGTCTGGCTCCACGTGAATAGTAATTTGCTCTGCGCCAGCGTCCAGAAAGGCATCGATGTAGAGGTGTGGATTATCCAACATTAGGTGCACATCAAAGAACAGCTTTGAGTCTGGGCGCATCGCTTTGATGGTCTGCGGTCCAAAGCTCAGATTCGGCACAAAGTGGCCGTCCATAATGTCAAGGTGCACCCATTGCAGACCCGCATCTTCGATCACCTTTAGGCTGCTACGAAGGTTGGCATGGTCGCCAGCGAGAATGGAGGGCGCGAGTAAAGTCTTGTGAGGGCTAGGCATGCTGCTAATTGAGCGCGTCGCCGATTCATTGGCAAGCGAGCTTTTGTAATTGGAACCGATTCGTATCGTAGCAAATGGTGAAATTAGCTCGATTATTTTGCCCCAATAAGTATGCTTAATAGCTTAACAATATAAGCTTATGCAACCTGGCCTGTCATATGACGTATTTATTTAGATTCAGTCTGCTTTTTTTCATACTCGGTTTAAGTGCCAGCTATGGCATGGTTAATCTCACCTTACCCACCGGTGCCGACACCGCGCCCACGGGTTTAGATGGGCAGCCAGTCGACCCCGGCTTTAGCAATGTCGGGCAAGTCTCTGGCAGCTCCAGCACTGGCTCAGGAGTTTACCTCGGCGATGGTTGGGTGCTCTCGGCCAATCACGTTAATGCGGGGGCCTTCACCGTTGGAGGTAGCACATACAGTTATAATGGAGTGGACTCCTATCAAATTGGAAGCACCGACTTGAGACTCTTTAAATTGGCCACATTACCACTGTTGCCGAGTCTATCCATCGTAGATGCAACGCCAGCGCTCAATAGTGATGTCACGATGATTTCAGGAGGTCGCTCTCCCGAAGCTTCCGCCACCACTTGGTATGTTGAAACTGGTGCGACTTGGACCTGGAGTGAGAGTTTTTTCGCAGGTGCCGAAGGCACGCTAGATGGTTACAAGACTACCAGCACGCGCACCGTGCGTTGGGGCACCAATGAGATCTCAAGCTTTGGCACCTACGCAGGAGCCGACACCTTAGTGACTAACTTTTCGTCAAGTGGCACCGCTTATGAGGCGCAAGCAGTCAGAAACGATTCCGGTGGTGGATTCTTTGTAGAAGAGGGGGGCGAGTGGAAATTAGCTGGCAGCATTGCAGCCGTCGGCACCTACAATAATCAGCCGAACAACACGGACAGCGCCATCATCGGGCAAATCACAATCGCCATCGATCTATCGGAGTATAAAAGCGAGATTGAGGCCTACATGGTGCCTGAGCCTGCTAGCTTCGCCTTGGCCTTAGGCTTACTCGTATTCTTTCGAGCATTCATACATCGCCACCGCTGCTTTTAATCGTCAGCGAGATGGATACAGCCATCTAAGAGACTTGCATGTTGCAGTAGATTACATTGACTGTGGGGCGTGAATATATCCCAGAAAGAGATCGAATCCATTACTACTGTTAAATGTGCCCAACCTCACGGGGTATTGGGAATGCATCCCCACCAAAAGGGGAAAAAGAATTGTTTGATTGTTCGCGCTTATTTGGACGATGCCAAGAGCTGCGAAGTTGTCGATGTGGCGGACGAAAGTGTGCGCTACGAGCTCAAGCGCTTGACTAAAGATGGCCTCTTCGAGGGTGTCATCGCGGATCGCAGCGAGTTCTTTAAATACCGTCTGCGAATTGAGCGTTATAACGGCGAAATTCGTCAGTTTTACGACCCCTATAGCTTTCTTCCGACACTCTCGGAAGATGATGTGTATCTCTTTAGTGAGGGCAATGATCACTTCGTGCACCGCAAGATGGGCGCACAAGTGCGCACCCACGACGGCGTGCTCGGTGTATCTTTTGCCGTGTGGGCGCCGAATGCGGAGCGCGTCTCTGTAGTCGGCGACTTTAATCACTGGGATGGACGCTATCACATGATGCGAAGCCTCGGGGCTTCTGGCGTCTGGGAGTTATTCATCCCCGGACTCGAGCCGGGCATGAAATACAAATACGAAATCGGCGCACGCCAGGGCTTCCCGTTGCTAAAGACGGACCCTTACGGCACCGCGTTCGAGGCACCTCCTTACAATGCCTCGATTATTTGCGATGTGGACCGCTACGAATGGAAGGATGCGGACTGGATCGAGCGCCGCGCCAACACCGTATGGAAAGATCAGCCAATCTCTGTCTACGAAATGCACGTGGGCTCATGGAAGGCGGTAGTAGAAGATGCGGCGCGTCCTCTTGGGTATCGAGAGCTCGCTCATGAGTTGGTCGGCTATCTCAAAGACATGCATTATACGCACGTCGAGTTCATGCCTCTATCGGAGCACCCCTTCGATGGCTCTTGGGGCTATCAGGTGACCGGCTTCTTTGCGCCTACGTATCGTTTTGGCACTCCCGAGGATTTTATGTATTTGGTGGACACTTTGCACCAAAATGGGATCGGCGTGATTATGGACTGGGTGCCCGCGCACTTCCCGACAGACAGCTTTGCACTGGCTCAGTTTGATGGCACGGCGCTCTACGAACACGCAGACCCACGCCAAGGTTTCCACCAAGACTGGGGCACTCTCATCTTTAACTATGGTCGCAATGAGGTGCGCGGCTTCCTGATTGCCACCGCATTGGCTTGGTGTGAGCGCTACCATATCGATGGCTTGCGCGTGGATGCGGTGGCCTCGATGCTATACCTCGATTATTCCCGTGAAGAAGGGCAGTGGATTCCCAACAAATATGGGGGCCGTGAGAATCTCGAAGCGATCGATTTCTTGCGTCAAACCAATGACCTGGTGCACAAATATTACCCTGGCACACTTATGATTGCAGAGGAGTCGACATCATTCCCCGGCGTGACTAAGCCGACTGCGGAAGATGGGCTCGGTTTCGACATCAAGTGGAATATGGGCTGGATGCACGACACTCTGGAATACTTCCAGAAGGATCCGATTTACCGTAAGTATGAGCACCATCAACTGTCCTTTGGTATGCTCTATCAATATTCGGAGAACTTTACGCAAGTATTCTCGCATGACGAGGTGGTGCATGGTAAAGGCTCTATGCTGCTCAAGATGCCTGGCGAGCCGATTTCGAATAAGGCACATCAATTACGCCTGCTCTACGGTCTGATGTGGATCTGGCCGGGCAAGAAGACACTCTTCATGGGTTCTGACTTTGGCCAATCGTCTGAGTGGAATTATAATAAATGCCTCGATTGGCACCTGCTGCAGTATCCTGATCACCAAGGCATTCAAATGGTGGTGCGTGATCTGAATAAAATCTATCGTGAGATCCCCGGTTTGGCGCAGGGCGATAACGCCGCAGAAGGCTTTGAATGGATCAATTGCACCGACGCGGAAAACAGCATTTTGACTTTCCTACGTAAGGGCAGTGAGACGACCGATGATATCGCAGCAGTGGGGAACTTTACTCCGGTTCTGCGTGAAGGCTTCCGAGTGGGTGTGCCGCACGCTGGATTCTGGAAAGAGATCTTGAATACCGATGCCAAAGAGTATGGCGGCCTCGGCTTTGGTAACAACGGTGGCGTGCAGGCTGAGCCTGTTGAATGGGATGGACGTCCATATTCGATCAAGCTGGACCTCCCCCCGCAGTCAATGAGCCTATTTCGCTACCAAGGCTAATCCTTTAACTGAGAAAATTATACGTGTTTCAGCCACTTGACCCTATCAAAGCGACGTTTCAACTTAGTCGTTTGCTTTCAGACTCTGAATATGATCGCGAGCGACAATTGCAGCGGGCTCTGAAACACGTTGCGCTTTGCGTGAATGCAGATCGAGCCTATTTGAGCTTATGGCAGGAATCTAAGTTAAGTATTCGCACGATTGCTCAATGGCAGATTGAGCAATTGGACCCGATGCCCGAAGACACGATTCGAATGGATTATGTATCTAGCTTGGAAGAGTATTTTGGGCAGAATCGCGGGATGTTTAGCTTACAGCGCGAGAATATATTTTCAGATTATCGTCTGATAGGTGTGCTTTGCTTGGAGTCGCGTGACCCAGTGGATCGGCTGAGTCACGATGAGCAACAGTTCGTCAAAAATGCGACTTACATGCTGACGCCTGCGCTACAACAATTAGGGGTCACGGTGGGGATGCAAGAAATGGATCACTTAGAATCGGAGCGTGCCAGTGATGCGCATCATGATATTGATGCAGTGGCCCCTGAAGGAGATGCGCCGCATGTATTGATCGTAGAGGACAACAAGATCAATCAGTTGACCATACTCAAAATGATGCAACGCTTCGGTGTCGTCGTTCATACCGCAGACGATGGTTTAAATGGAATTGCTGCCTGCCAAAAGCAGAAATTCGATTTGATTCTAATGGATCTAAGTATGCCCAATATGGATGGCTTCGATACGACACGAGAGATTGTGACAAGTAGTTCTATGAATAAGAATACACCAATAGTCGCGGTCACTGCAAATGTGGCCAAAGATATTAAGAGTCGCTGTTTACGCGTGGGTATGACGGAATTTGTCTCGAAGCCCTTACGCTTGGGACGAGTCGAGCAACTCGTAAAGACTTACCTACGCTAGCTACCTAGCGCTCGGTGGATTGGGGGATTGACGTGCCATTAGACCTCATAGCCCTGCGGGAAATTCCCAGGCTGCTGCGCCTCACGTGCTAGTATATATTTCTCGAAAGTGGCCTTGTTACTTGCCTTCATATAAGCTTCTTCCGCGCTTATTTGCTTGGCCTGCAGGAGCCTCTCAAGGGATGCATCCATGGTGATCATTCCTTCTTGCATGCTGCTTTCGATGATCTGACGTATGCGGCTAATTTTGCCACTACGAATACAGGTCGCCAAGGCATCATGTTTTAGTAATATTTCGTGAGCTGCTACGCGGCCACCACCTATTTTTTTGCATAGTAGCTGCGAAACGACCCCGTTCAAACTGGAGCCTAGCATGGTTCGCACTTGGTTCTGCTCGTCAGCGGGAAAAGCGTCGATTACGCGATCAATCGTCATGGGCGCATTATTGGTGTGCAATGTCCCAAATACCAACATGCCCATCGAGGCACAATTCAATGCCAAGCGAATGGTTTGGACGTCACGCATTTCGCCGACCAGCAAGATGTCAGGGTCCGCGCGCATGGCTCCGCGTAGTGCGGCGGCGAAGGACTGACTGTGTTCGCCTACTTCGCGATGCGCGATCACGCTTTGCTTGTTGCGATGCACGAACTCTACCGGGTCTTCGATCGTGATAATGTGCTTGCAGGATTGCTCATTGATCAGATCGATCATGGCCGCTAATGTAGTGGACTTGCCACTACCCGTGGGCCCGGTCACAAAAACCAGCCCCGCGCGTGCGAAGCAGAGTGTTTGCAGCACCTCAGGTAGATGAAGTGACTGGAAAGATTTAATGTCGGCGGGGATCAGGCGCAGCACGGCTGCAGTGCCCCAGTGATTATAAAAATAATTGGCGCGAAAGCGGTCGCCGGTTTCGATGCCATAAGCGAAGTCGAGCTCTTTAGAACTTTCATATTCAGCCCACTTCGCCTCGTCGCACAATTCTTTTAGCATTGAGTTGAGAACTTCCTCTGTGAGTGGTGTTTCACTTAAATCTTTGATTGAGCCAGCGATGCGCGCACGTACTGGTGTGCCGACCGACAGGTGCAAGTCGGACCCCTCTGTTTCCAGTAGTTGATTGAGGTATTTATCGATGATTGGCATGGCAATCTTATGTCGTTTGATAAGTCGGTTTTTGAAGCATGATCAACTCTCGTAGTTGCGCACGTTTCATTTCACTCTTTAAATTTTTCAGAGCGACTTCATCGCTAATTCGGTCGCTTTCCCATAATGATAAGATCGATTTATCCATGAGTCGCATCCCTTCAGCGGAGCCGGTTTCCATCACATTCACGAGGCCTTCGGGCTTATTCTCATGAATCAATGTGCGAACTGCGGTATTGTTGAGTAGCAACTCATATGCGAGAGCCATATGCCCGTCCGTAGAGGGGACTAATCTTTGGCAGATTATGCCACGCAATGCGTGCGAGAGCATCACTCGAATATGTGTTTGTTGAGAGGCCGGGAAGACGTCTAACACACGGTTCAAAGTGTTGGCGGCATCACTGGTGTGGAGTGTCCCGATCACCAAGTGCCCGGTTTCGGAGGCAGTGATCGCCATTTCAATCGTTTCCAGGTCTCGCAATTCACCAATTACGATGATGTCCGGGTCTTGTCGCAGCGCACTCTTCAGGGCACCTGCAAAGCTATGAGTATGGACGCCCACTTCTCGCTGAGTAATTTGGCAGGACTTGGAGCTTTGCACAATCTCAATCGGTTCCTCTACAGCGATCAAGTGCTCTTCACGTGTGCAGTTAATGTCATCGATCATCGCAGCCAGGGTGACACTCTTGCCTGAGCAGATGGGGCCCGCGACTAAAATGAGGCCGTTCGGGTAAGTGAGTAACTGGCGAATGGGGTCTAGATCTTCGAAACCAAGATCTTTCAATCTCGGTATCTTACTTGGGACTAAGCGATAAGTGCCTGCCATGCCTTCTTTATGTTGCATCAGGTTCACGCGATAGCGCCTGCGAAGGCCTAAGGTGAGGGCGAAATCCAGGTCGTGAGTGGATTCGAATTCTTCACGTTGGGCCGAGTTTAATAATGCCGAGTTTAACACCTTCGACGCGTCCGTAGCCAGCGGGGCTTCATCTAAGTAGCGCAGCGCGCCGTTGTGTCTGACGAAGGGACGCGCGCCTGCGCAGAGGTGCAAATCGCTGCTGCCCAATTCTTGTAAGGCAGCCAGAATTTTCCGCATGTATTCTGCGGCAGTCGTTTCGTCTGAAATCGAGTTAAGCTCGCTTAAGTCAGGCATGGACTCCGGTAATTCGAAGCGAACTTGCTGTGGGGCAGGGGGAGCTGTGGCCGCTATGGACGCTGCGGCCGCGCTGCAGGGAGACTCTACAGGCTGAAACGGATTACTCGCAGGTTCTGCTTCTAGTGAGCGCGCATAGGCAAATTCGACTAAGTCTTGCAGCGCGTCAAAATCGACACAGGCTCGCTCTCTTAAGAGCTCCTCAGCAAAGGGCACGATCTCTGCGTCTTCGCCCAGCGACTGTGCCACCGTTAAACAGGGTTGCAGAGAAAAAAGCTTTCGCTCTAATCCCAGAAGCACTAACCACTGTATCTCCTTTTTCAATTCTTGCAGTGTAGAGTACAAACACAAAGGCATTCAATCTTTATCATTCCCGTTAGGGCGTTAACTATATCTATATGAGTTCAGAATCACTACAATCTTTAGAGACCCGGCTGGCGTTTCTTGAAAAGCACGTGGTCGAGCAAGACGCGGAGATTTATCGCCTGACGCAGCGCATCGATACGCTAGTGAAGGTCGCTAAGGAGCAGAAAGCACAGTTGGCTGCAGTCGCAGAGCTCAACTCTCAGAACGCGGGTGACATGCCTGCCGACGAAAAGCCTCCGCATTATTAATGCGAAAGAGCGTGCAAGACTGTTGTCATCGAGCATTTTTCCGTTCTAGCATGTCTGCATGAACTGGAAAAAAGTCCGCGAATTTGAAGATATCATCTACGAGAAATGTGATGGTGTCGCTAAGGTCACAATCAATCGTCCGCATCGGCGCAATGCCTTCACGCCCGATACGGTCGCTGAATTAATTGCAGCGTTTAGCGATGCCAAGGATGACACTTCCATTGGCGTGGTGTTACTCACAGGCTTCAACCCGCAGACTGATGGCAAATTTGCCTTTTGTGCTGGCGGTGATCAAAAGATTCGTGGTCACCAAGCGGGCGGCTATGTGGGCAAGGATGGGGTGCCACGCCTCAATGTATTAGATCTGCAAAAATTGATTCGTTCGATGCCCAAAGTGGTGATCGCACTCGTCGCGGGTTATGCCATAGGCGGCGGGCATGTGCTGCATGTTGTGTGTGACCTGACGATCGCGGCAGACAACGCTATATTCGGACAAACCGGGCCCAAAGTGGGTAGTTTTGATGGAGGCTTTGGCTCTAGCTACTTGGCACGTATTGTGGGCCACAAAAAAGCACGCGAAATTTGGTATCTATGCCGCCAATACAATGCGCAAGAAGCTTTGGATATGGGTTTGGTCAATAAGATCGTGCCCTACGAACAACTCGAAGACGAAGGTGTGCAATGGGCGCAAGATATCTTGCAGCACAGTCCGCTCTCCATTCGCTGCCTCAAGGCTGCCTTTAATGCCGATGTGGACGGGCAGCAAGGCTTGCAAGAGCTCGCGGGCAACGCCACCTTGCTGTATTATTTGACCGAGGAGGGCGAAGAAGGGCGAAAAGCTTGGAACGAAAAGCGTGCTCCCAATTACAAAAAGTATCCATGGCTGCCTTAAAACATACTATCTTTCTTCCTGTTCTCGCCGCGTTGTCACTGGCTTCTGCCGCGTGCACGGCGCAGGAAAACACGCAAACGCAGGTTACGAGTGCCGTCGTGTCACAGGAGGGTGTGCCGTCGTCTAAGGACTTTGCGGTGGTTACCTACAACGTCGAAAATCTCTTCGATGTCGATGGCATCGCCTTGTTCAACGACTATAAAATGGACCCCGAGAAGGGCAGTTCAGGCTACACCCGCCGTAAGTTTCAGACCAAATTAGAGGGCGTCGCACAGGTGCTCCAAAACGTCAACGACGGCGCTGGCCCTGAAGTGATACTTTTTGCAGAGCTGGAAGCAGACTTCACACCCGAGTCCACAGTTGCAGACTACGAATCCTTCCTGCGTGCGCACCAGCATCAGACGATCGCCTCGATGCTGGGGGCGGAGTGGTCTGAGGATTACGCCGGCTATCCGGCATCGGCGTGGTTGCTCAAGTCGCTTGCGGATGCCGGCATGACGGGCTATGAGGTGGTGACTGCACCTTCGCGCGGGATGGACTCTGGCATCGCGCATACCAACGCAGTTTTTTCCAAATTCCCGATTCAGAGCGTAGAGCGCCATCCCCTACAGCAAGCGCGCGATATTCTCGAAGCAGAACTGGATGTGCACGGCCAGCCGCTTTACGTGTATGTAAACCACTGGAAGTCCGGTGCATCCAACCCTGAGCGCGAGTACATCCGTGTCGATAACGCCAGCGTGTTGCGTCGCTTGATTGATGCACGCTTGGCCGCCGACCCGCAGGCCGACGTAATTATTGCAGGCGATCTCAACTCTCACTATAATCATTCGCTGCTCTACCCTGAGATGGAAACCGGCATCAATGATATACTTGGCTCCGATGGGGACGAGCGTTTCCAGCAAAATGATCTTTACAATCTTTGGTTTGAACTGCCTTCCGAACTACGCTTCTCCGAGGTCTGGCGCGGACACCGCGGCACCCTCATGCACTTGATCCTCACGCGGGGGCTGTATGATGGCGCGGGCATAAGCTATATTGATGGTAGTTTCGAAAAACTAATTGTGCCCGGTCTCAATACTGATGCGATCGGTCGCCCCATTAAATGGAACCCCGGTGGCGAAACTGGCAGTGGTTTTTCCGATCACTTGCCCCTGCTCGCTCGCTTCAAGCTCGGCCCCTTTAGCGCGACTGGCGAATTGAGCCGTGGCGACGACGCGCCAGACTACGAGCGCAAATTGAACGTTTCGGAGTATTTGGGCACACTCGATCTGCAGGACGGTGCTTTTCTCAGCGATTTGGACGACACGCAGTTGGCCGCTCATGTGGCACACTTATACACGGTCAACGCAGTCGTTAAGAGTATTAAGCCTTTTCGCTTACAAGTCGGCAAGCGTGAATGGCGAGCTTATTATGCAGACCGCAGTATGCTCGCCGAAGATGGTTTGCCCAGCTACATGAAAAATAATGCAGGTAAGGTGCGCCTGATTGTTCAGCCAAACTTCTATTACGGTCGCAGCCAGCTGATCGTCGAAGACATTTTAGGCGAGTGGTAAGCGCTCAACTTACATTTACCAAATCCCGCGCTTGCGCCCCTCTGGGAAATCTCCCAAGTTCCACGGTTTCTTATGAGCAAAAAGTTCTACATCACTACCGCAATCGACTACGCAAATGGTTCCCCACACCTCGGGCATGCCTACGAAAAAGTGCTGACTGACATCGTCGCACGCTTTCGACGCTTGATGGGCGACGAAGTCAAGTTTCTCACCGGTCTCGATGAACACGGGCAAAAGGTCCAAATGTCGGCTCAGCAAGAGGGCATTACGCCGCAAGAACGCTGCGACCGCTTAGCAGTTGAGTTCAAGGGTGTTTGTGGGCGTCTGCATATTTCCAACGACGATTATATTCGCACCACCGAAGCGCGTCATAAAAAGGTCGTGCAAGAGATTCTACAAAAGCTCTACGACAAGGGGGAGATTTATAAGGCAGAATACTCTGGTTACTACAGCAAGCGCCAAGAGCAGTTTGTTACCGAGAAAGAAAAGGTTGATGGCGAATGGCCTGAGATTTTCGGGGAAGTCGAAGAAATCATCGAGACTAACTACTTTTTCAAACTCGCTCAATATCAAGACTGGCTGGTAGATTTTATCAAGAACAACGAAGAGCTGATCTACCCGCGCTTTCGTGCTGCCGATGTGCTGCAATTTCTTAAAGAGCCGCTCAACGACCTCTGCATCTCCCGCCCGAAAGAGCGCTTGGAGTGGGGGATTGAACTCCCCTTCGATGCCGACTTTGTTACTTATGTTTGGTTCGACGCACTGACTAACTATATCACAGCAGCTGGTTACGGCACCGACGAGTTTGAACAGCACTGGCCTGCCGACTATCACGTGATTGGTAAAGACATTCTGGTGCCGCCACACGCAGTTTACTGGCCAATCATGCTCAAGGCGCTTGGCATCGAGCAGCCTAAGCACTTCTTGGTACACGGTTGGTGGCTTAGTTCTGGAGCCAAGATGTCCAAGAGCACCGGCGATGTCGTCAACCCGCTCGACCTGATTGAGCAATTCGGCGCCGACGCCTTCCGCTACTTTGTGACCCGCGAAATGAACGTAGGGCAAGACTCCGAGTTCTCACTGGAGCTTTTCATGAGCCGCTACAATAGCGACCTCGCCAACGACTTAGGTAATCTTGTTAGTCGCCTGCTCAATATGGGGGGGCGTTACACCGAGGGTAAAGTGCCTGCCGCTGAAGTCGAAGATGCCCCAGAAAAAGAGCTTAAAGCACTCTGGGCGAAGACAGAGAGCGAACTCGTGACTCTCTTCGAGGATTTCCAGTTTCACAAAGCACTCGACCGTATCTTCACTTTCGTCTCTGGCATTAACAAATACGCCGAGACGCGTGCGCCTTGGAAGCTCGCCAAGTCTGACGACGCAGCCGACCAAGCCGCACTGCGCACCTCGCTTGCGACCATGGCGGAAGCCCTGCGCTTGGCCGTAGTCATGCTCACGCCTGTCATGCCAGAGATTTCTGATAAGATTCGTGCGCTCGTGGGGGCTGAGAGCTTTGATCGCCTCGAAGGTCAGCTGGAGTGGGGCAATCGCCTCCAAGGCCAAGCTCTTGGCGAAAAGACCATCCTATTCCCTCGTCCTGAGCGTAAAGCTTAGGCGTACTAAAAGCATTCGATGAACGACAGCGAGACTCAGTTGCAAGCAATCAAAGACCGTGTGCTCGCTTTTGCGAGTGAGCGGGATTGGCAGCAATTTCACTCGCCTAAGAACCTATCGATGGCAATCGCAGCCGAAGCTGCCGAGCTGATGGAGCACTTCCTTTGGCAAGGCAGCGAGGCTTCGCGTAGTGATGTCAACTCCGACAAGCTACGCGACAAGGTCGAAGAAGAACTGGCCGACGTCTTTATCTACGCCATCGAATTCGCCAATGTCGCCGGCATCGACATCGCCGAGATCATTGAGAAAAAGATGCAGCGAAATGGCGAAAAATATCCCATCGAAAAATCCAAGGGTAAGAGTCTGAAGTATACAGAACTCTAACAAAGTTTCGTGCACGTTTGATTTATCTCTTAGTTTTGCTAGCCTGTGTGCATGGCTAAAAAGAAATCAAAATCCCGATCTGTAAAAACTGCTGAAACTTCAAGCCGCGTGGTTGAAGGTTTGCGCCTGGTTGTAGCCGATAGTTATGCGCTATTGGCTCAAACCCATATTTGCCACTGGAACGTTCGTGGCCCTTCATTCTTTGCATTGCATGCCGCTTTTGAGGAGCAATACACTGAGCTGTTTGCCGCGATCGATGAAGTTGCAGAGCGCATCCGTGCTTTGGGAGCCCTCGCGCCCGGTGGCTTAGGCAACTTGGCGAAACTCGCAGGCACTCCTGAAATTGCCGAAGACTCGAATGCCGATGATATGGTGAAGCACCTGTTAACGGTGAATCAAAAATTGGTGGACGATATGAAAGCGACGCGCGACGCCGCAGGCGATGCCGGCGACGATCAAACCGAGGATCTGATGATTGCACGCATTCAAGTGCATGAAAAGACGATCTGGATGCTCAACAGTTATCTCGCCTAAGCTTCCTCCGGGCAATCAACCTTAGCTTCCTTGAGCGAACGCAATTCCGACAAGCCCTTAATCGCCGTAGCTGGCGCGAGTGGTTTTGTTGGCTCACACCTCAGACGGCATCTGTCTGAGGTGTTTCGTTTTCGGGCACTGACACGTAGCCCCAACATCGTTGCACAAGGTAACGCGGCGCATGCCACTGAATGGAGGCATTGTGATTTATATTCATTACCACAGGTTACCGAAGCTTTGCAGGGCTGTGAACTGGGACTTTACTTAGTGCATTCGATGGCACCATCGTCGCGTTTAATGCAGGGCTCTTTTGAGGATACTGACTTGCTATTGGCGGACAATTTCATCCGTGCAGCCGAAAGTGCCGGGCTGAAGCATGTCATTTACCTGAGCGGCCTAATGCCTGCGGGCGACGAGTCCCTGAGTCCACACTTACGCAGTCGCTTGGAAGTGGAGCGCGTGCTCAAAAGTCGTTCCGTAAAAGTGACGGTCCTGCGTGCAGGGCTCATTTTTGGCCCAGGGGGATCTTCTTTTTCGATGTTGATCAATCTGGTTAATGCACTGCCAATCATGCTGCTGCCAGCTTGGGTGCGCTCAATGACGCATTCGATCGACATCCAAAATGTTTGCGAGGCCTTCGAGCTCTGCCTGAGCGATGCTCAATTTGCCTCAGGTGAGGTTTACGATTTGGGCGGGCATGAGCCGATGAGCTATCGGGACTTGATCCTGAAAACGGCTGCAGCCTTAGGCAAGTCGGTGCGCACCTTCAACATCCCGTGGCACCTCTTGGCTTTGTCACGGCATTGGGTGGCGTATTTTGGTAAAGTGCCAGTCGCACTGGTGGGGCCCTTGCAAGAGAGCTTGCGTCACGATTTACGCGCGCGTCCAAACCCATTGTTGGATCGACTTTCCAGCGGTATGATCAGTCTGGAAGACTCCCTCGCTAAAGCTGTTGACCCCAGCGGCGAGCCACGCGCGAATCCACGCAAACAGACTCAGGCTGTCGATGCTCAACAAATACGCCGTGATAAGCGGGTGCGCTCGGTGCAACGAATGCCGCTACCTGTAGGGCTGGATGCGCAGCAAATCTCACAAGAATACGACCGCTGGCTGAGTCGACGATTTGCTAATCTGATCCATGCTGAAACGGACCAGCTGGGGGTGGTGCGTTTCTATGCATTTTTTAAGCGCTTAAAGCTACTTCAACTTACGCCGACGCCTTGGACTGTCGGTAACCAGCGCCGCTGTGCTTACTACATTTCTGGAGGTTATTTAGCAGCAGATGTGGAGCCGCCTGGACGTTTCGAGTTTCGACTGTTTCCGTCCAACCAGTGCATTATTGCGTCGATTCACGGTTTCGCCCCCAAACTGCCTTGGTATCTCTACGCCTTGACGCAGGCACCGCTACACGCATGGGTGATGCATGCATTTAGCCGGCACTTGGCAAGGTTATAGCGCGATCATGCTCTCAACTCTGTTTGGGGCATCTATTGCAGGTTTACTGCGTCGAACTGGTGGCGACCGTCTCCAATAACGCACGCAATTCTTTGCGAGCTTGAATCAAGCCACTCGCGTCATCTTTATTGGTTAGGGGGATCATTAGTTGATAGGTGTGCCATGTCACATCGCGTTGCCATTCTTTACGAAAATGCACAAAGCTACCAGTGGAATAATCAGGATTAGAGTACCAGACCCAGAACAAATAGGCTGCATTCTGAGACTCGGCTACGATTTCAGTGATATAAACGGGCTCTTCATGCAGGTTCGCGGTCAGAATCTCTTCTGAATGGATGACCCAACCTGAAGTGCGCAAGCAATGACTCGCTGGATGGATTGAGTTGATCTTGCTGCCGCAGGTGAGCGCTAGAATATAAATACCTTGGTCATCGCCAATATAGTAGAATTTTTCAATCTCACTATCTTCTCCAAAGAAGCGTATATCATTTTCGGTGACTTCTTGGGCCTGTCCTAAATATGTGCCGACCTTGCCTGGTGTTAGTGACAGCACCATGGGGGCTCCTTGCTCCGAAGAGGATTCTTCACTTTGCCAAATATAGAGCATCGCTAGCAGAACTGCGCCTGAATAGAGCAAACTACGTGTCTGAACTTTCTTTTCCCATAGTATGTTTATTGTCTGCCAAGCTAGCAATATGAGAGCGGCAGCAAACTTAATAATGTGCCCAGACATCATGCCCGGGTCGCCCACGTAGTAGTTCACCCAATAGGTGGTGCTCGTCACTCCCAAGAAGAGCAAACCAAAGGTTGGTAAAACTCGATACGCATTTTGTCCGCCATAGATCAACCAAAACACTGAAAAAGCCGTGCAAATTCCGCAAATGATCTGCAGCGCATTAATCGCCATATGCATCGCGGCTGCATAGACTAAAAGAGAGGGGATCAATACGATCAGAACGGTGTAATCCACCGTGGCAACTTCTTCGCGCTTACGAGTCTTGATCCAGACCAGTGGGAATAGGATCGCGAACAGAGTGACAAATATCCAATCGAAGCGATCTTGTGGCGAGTCGCGCCATGCCCGATACATATAGGGCAATTTCGCCCCGAATGGGATGAAGCCAATGAAGAGTAAAGTGAACCTTAAGTAGCGTGGCATGGCTTAATCTTTTACTGAAAAAGGTTCGTTTGGTTTAGAAGATTCGTTCGCATCATCAACGTTTGGGAAGGCGCCTCCTATTGCGTAGAAAAAATAGGTCGCCATCATCACAAATACATAGCCCAATGTGGCGTGATAGCTATTGTCGAAGGCAGCTTCTCCAATTACGTCGAAGAGAATGATGGTGATGACCAAGCGAATCGCATTCGCAAAGATCACGACGGGCAAAAGAGTAAAGTAGTGGAGCGTGGCAAATCCAAAATTACGATGTTGTTTCATGATCACTACCACATAGCCGATCAGCAGCAGGACCGCTAACTGCGAAATTCCGCTACATGCATCTGTAATAGCTAGCTGGTAATCGCCCAGGTGAATTGTCGTAAAATGGTAGGATATGTCGCGCCCGAAGAGTTGCAGAGCCTCGACTGTGAGCATGGTGGAGATCAATCTGAGGGGGTAGCTAATCGCGAGAAACAGCTGTTCTTGCACGGGTATAATAACCAAGCTCAAAATCACAACCGGCATCAAGCGCAGTGTCCCATGTAGTGCGTTGTTGTAGGCGATCACCGAAACTGCAAGTAGCATCATGGCACATCTGACTCCGAGACGTAGCTCGCTGGCCCCAGGTAACTGCAAGGCAAATGGAATCAGTGCGATGAATAACCAAGCGGCGATTTGCGAACGCAGGTCAAACAGATCTCTGGGCTCGAGGTGTTCCATTGCGCGCCATGCTAAGACCAGTGCTAGTATCCAGAGCGGAATCGCATTCTCTCTGGCTGTGGTAAAAATTATAATTTGCGCGAGTGCGTATAGCAGCACACCAGTGAGCAATAAACATGTTAAGGGAAATTCATGTGTCCAGCGACGCATACGCCACCAAAACTCACTGAGACTGCTGAAGATATCATGCATGCGGAGGATTTATTTTGATGTCTCCTCTTCACGTTTTGCCTCAGTTGCGGCGGCTCGTCGTTGTAATTCCTCTTGGATACTTTGCAAGTTTTGCGTCGCGATTTCGTTTTGCGGAAACTCATTGAGCAATGACTGACAAAGATTTGTGCGATTGTAGATTTCATCTTTATTCGCCAACGCTTCGATCAAATGCTCCATTGAGTCCTTCCACGCGAGGCGTACTCGTGGGGAGCCCGTCTCTTGTTGCATTAGATGGAGCAGCAATTTTTGTGCTTCATCGTGTGAGCCCGTTTCGTTGAGGCGTAGCGCATAGCACTCACGAGCGATGGCAGATTGTGGCACTGCTGTGTAGGCCTGTTTCGCGAGTTCGAGTGCTGTTTGTTGTGCGTCTTGATCGGATTCTTTTTCAGCCAATGCAGCGTAGAGTTCGGCTAGGTTAACTAGAACGGGCACTGAATTGGGAGCGAGTGCCAACAATTTGCGATAAGTTTTAATCGCTGGGGCCTCGTAGTCATTGGTTGCGAGCATATTCGCCGCGCGGTAAAGTATCGCCGCATTTTCCGAATTGGCGGCCCAACTTGCGCCCTGTGCAAGAGGCTGCAGGAGTGTGTATATTTTTTCACGATCGTTCGCAATTTGTGCGAGTTCTGCTTCGGCGAGGACCGCGAGACCTATTAAAGCAGTGTCTGCTTGCGCTTGCAGTGATGTTAAGAGTGCAGATAAGTTGGCTGAGAGTTGATTGCGCGAGCAAAAGGCAAGATACTGAATCAATACTCTACGATCACTTGGGTTTTCCTGATAGAGTGCTTCGAAGGCCTGCGTGGCTTTTGCGAGCTCGGGCATCGATTCCAAGGCCGCGATACGTTGGAGCTGCGCGGAAACATTGCCCGGGATCAGTTCCAGTAGCTTCTCTGCAGCGGCTTGAGCCTCGGAGAAGTTACGATTTCTCAGATGATAATCAGTGGCGATGGACCAGAGCCTGGGCTCGCGCGGGTACGCTTCAAGTGCTTGGTCGAGATCCATGCGTGACAAAACCTGCTTTTGCGCGGCATCTCCGACCTGTGCGAGCGTAAATGCCACATTTTGAAAGTCTCGTATGTTTAGAAGCTCCGAAAGATGTGCCGCCTCGGTCAAATTATTCTCAGTAATTAGCTCCATCACCAGTGCTTGAATCATGGGGACGAATTTTGCTAAGCGCTCATGTGCATCGTAGGGAAACTCAGACAAGAGGGTCGAGATCGCTTTGATATCTTTGCGTTGAACTGCATCATAAAAAGTCAGCATTTGCGCAATCAAAGTTACAGGCATTTCATCCCCCATCGCTTGAAGTTTCGCCGACACAGTCGCAGCATCATTTGCCTCATAGGCGAGCAATGCATCAATATAATACCCCGTCAGGACATCCACTCGCGCTCCGATGCGATAGCGTTTCGCGAGCTCCTGTAGCTCATCTATTTGTTTGATCGCGACTAGCGATTCAGCATAGCGAATTGATTCAATTGGTATCAATTCATCGACGAGTTCCCTGTATAGATCGGCGGCTTCTTTGGATTTACCTTGAATGTAGTAGAAATTGGCGAGGCTGATAGTTCCTTGCTTGGGACTGAGCAAAATGCGGCGCTCAAGGTAATCTTGGGCGCGTGACATTTCGCCGCGGCCAATCGCGTCATTAGCTAAGTTGTAAAGTGCGATGAGAGCGATGGCGGCATCTTCAGAATTTGCGAGCGCTTCGAAGCCAGAAACTTGCTCAGGTGTCATTGCTGCTGTATCTTCCAGCATGAGCTCGACCAGTTTGAGCAATGGGGTGTCTTGCGCGTCAGCTTGTGATAATTCGCTCATCATGAGCTTCGCATCTTCAAGTTCTCCTGCATTTGCATGCACCAATGCCATAAGTAAGCGATGCCGATCAGTCTTAAGTGGCTGAGCGGTCGCGAGTTCCTCGCGGAGGAGCTCAAAATTGCCTGCCCGTAGGTGCGCGCTGAGCGCGTGCTCGAAATACTCGGGTTTAAATGCATTTAACTCAGCTGCACGCGACCATAGAAATCCAGCTGCTGTCCAGTATCCGAGTTTCTCATTGACCGTTGCTAATTTGGCGACCACGTCCTCATTATTAGGGTCCGCCACAATCGCAGCTTGAAGTCGTTTACTAGCCAGTTCCCAGTTTTCACTTTCATATGCAGTGATGGCATCGTTAAAGTCTTCTAACTGTCGGTAGTTTTTAGTGACGAAATAGATGACCGCCCCCATTGCACTTATAACTAACAGCAGCAATACTACCAGTAATAGCATTTTTGCTCCGATGATCCCTTTCTTTTGTTCTGCTAGCATAAATATTTCCTGTGGGGCCGTCCCTAGTGGATTTGTTAAGTAATTGCTTCTTCCATCACTAATCAATCAGAATGTTACCATAGCATGGATTGAGGTGCTGTTCCTTCTGGGGGGGGGGGATTCAGTCGTTGACTGCTAATTTGACATCGGGTGCGGGTGTTGAACACCAAGAGCATCTCTTGAATGTAAATAAAAAATAAAAGCACCTGCCTACGTCATTATACTGCCGACAGTCTAATGGGTATCAATCATTTTCCCATCGACGACACTCGTAGAATTCATTTTAAGTTGCACTTAACATCGCACAAATTAACCTGTCGCCAATTATTTTACATAGCTATGATTAGTACCGTATTTACCGATGAAATACTTGAGGTCACCTTGTCGGTGGACGCCTTGGATGCATCTAATGCCACCGAAGTTAAGACGGCCTTGCAAGGGCTCAGTTTAGAGGGGCGAGAGCGAGTTGTAGTCGACATTTCACAGGTAAATTTCATCGATAGTTCTGGCATCGGTGCCTTGCTGTTTTTCTATAAGCAAGTGGATCAAAAGCTGACTTTACGTCGACCCACCCCAACGGTATTGAGCGTCTTGGAGTTGCTGCGATTACATCGAATTCTAGAGATCGAGCCTGAGTCAGCCTGAATGATTTCAATGCCCTTATATAGACTCGCTTAAACACATGCCCACTGCCGATTCAACAGCGGTGCCACTCCCTGACTCTCTGAATGCTGCATTGCAGGCGCATTTTGAGCGTACGCGGGATTTTTTTTCTAAACTAGGCACAGCGAGCCCTGAGGCAATCATACTAGGCGGCGGCTATGGACGGGGGGAAGGCGGCATTGCGACGGATGCTCAGGGTGCGCCCGCCTTTTTTAATGATCTCGACTATTTTATTTTCACCTCAAAGCCCAACGACCCCAGTCTGAATGAGGCCGTGCATCGCTGGGAGCGTGATGAAAGTGCAATTCTAGGCATTGATGTTGAGGGCAAGTGCCTGCCGCAATCCGACTTGGACGCAACGCCAGGCTCCATGATGTTTTATGACTTGGTGAGCGCGCATACACAGGTCATGGGACGAGAGCACTATCTTGAGCCTTATTTGCCTTTAGCGCAGGCGGACCAGATCGCGACCGTTGAGGCGACTCGTCTGCTTTGGAATCGTGGCTCTGGTTTGTTCTTTGCCAAGGCAGACTTGGCCGCGGGCAAAAATCTTAGTATTGTGCATCGTAATCAGGCCAAGGCTAAGCTCGCCTTGGGCGATGCCTTGCTGACGATTCGAGGCAAATACCGTCCCTATGTAAGGGAACGGCAACAGCAACTGCAATCGGAAGTAGGGATCGACCCGCGCATCATTGCGCTGCACCAGGAGGGCACTGCCTTTAAGTTAAAGCCGACCTCTACGCCACACTTGGAAGAGCTGCAAACGACACAAGGCCTGCTTACGGAGATCTGGCGGGCTTGTTTCCTCGAGGTGGAGAGCAAGCGACTCGGGCAGACTTTTCACAAGCCCACGGACTACACTCAATATCGTGGTCAACTGTTTCCAGAAACAAATATGGGCCGAAATCTATTACTCGCACTGCGTGATCAGTTGAAGCGTGGCGGGCATCTCGCGCCCAGTTATGATTATCCACGCGGCGCATTGCAGCGTGCATTATTAAGTTTGTTGTCCGAACCGACGGATTTTCACGCTGCTGGTAAGTTTATGCGTATTTCTTTGAAAGATCTCTCTACCGCCGCTCAGCAATATACGCGTTGGTGGAGCTTTTACAGCTAACACACTTCACTCAATATGTCCGACAAGCCACGCGCATTTTTATTCATGCCCTACATTCCGTTCCCGGTGGACCGGGGCACGTATCAGCGCGTCTATCATTTATTTGTCGAGCTGTCAAAGGCCTACGATGTAGACCTCGCTTGCTTGCAAGAGGATTCGGAACGTGACATGGCCCCCTTTGTGGCACATACGCGCCGACGTTTAGCGATACCTTTTCAGAATGCACCTTGGCAAAAACTATTTCCAGAGCGCTTGCTGAATCCATTGCCTACGACGGTGCAGCATTGGCAGGTAGATGGAGTCCTGCAGGCACTGCAAGAATTCGTGGATGACGAAGACTATGAGCGCGTAATTTTCATCGATTTGGTATTGTGGCCATACATCAAAGAGATCTTCCCCCAACATCCACATATAGTGATGGACCGCAGTCGCGTGGATTGGCTCTTTCAAACCGAGGAGCTGAATACCTTGCCGCTGGGCTTGCGTGATCGCTTGCTGCGCAAGGAGAATCTGCGTAAAATCGCCCGCCTTGAGCGCGAGGCCTATGCTGCCATCGTGGGCATGATTGTTTGTGGCTGGGATGATCGAGATTTTTTGCAAAAGCATTTGGGTGTATCTGAAAAGATTTTTGTACTCGCGAATGGCTTTAATGAAGTCTACTTCGATGCAGACGCGCACCCGCGTCAACTCACGCCGGCCCCGAGCTTTCTCTTTTGTGGTGCATTAGATTATTCGCCGAATGTGGATGCGATCAATTGGTTTGCAGAGGCTATTTGGCCCTTAGTGCATGCCGCCATGCCCGAAGCGATCTGGCGTATCATCGGCAAGTCGCCTGACGCGCGCTCCGAGGCTTGGGCGCGCTTGGAAGGTGTCGACTTAGTGGGGGAGGTGCCCGATGTGCGGCCATACTATCAATCGAGCTGGGCGCAAGTGGTGCCCTTGCGCATTGGTGGAGGCACACGACTCAAAATTGTTGAATCATTGGGCATGCGTTGCCCGGTTGTGTCGACGACACTGGGGGCGCAAGGTCTGGATTTACCCCCTGAAGAATCGATCTTACTGGCTGATGAGCCGCAAACATTTGCAGATGCTCTCATACGGGTGCTACAAGATTGCGAGCTTAGGCAGAGTTTGGAGAGCAATGGTTTGAAGGTTGTTCAGGAGAACTACCGCTGGGAACAGCTCGGTCGTAAATTAACCACTTATTTGAAAGCGCTATGAGCCAAACAGAACGCAAAGTTGCCTTTCTCTTGGGCTTACCTTTTCACGTCATCACCATGGAGGAGACGATTGAGGATGCCGTCCAGACAGTCGAGGCGCAGGAACCTAGCTATTATATTACCGCCAATGTCGATTTCATCGCGCAGGCATACGACAATGAGCCACTAAAAGATATACTTTTTCATGCAGATCGAGTCGTGTGCGATGGTATGCCGTTAGTTTGGCTCTCGCGCTATTTTCATCCGGTCTTACCAGAGCGTGTGGCTGGCTCCGACATGGTATTTCAATTGTTCGAGCAAGCGGATCAACGTAGCTGGAAAGTATATTTCCTGGGCTCCGATACCGCGACTTTAACTCGCTCAAAGGCTATACTAGCCGAGCGCTACCCAAAAATGGAAGTCGTGGGCACATTTTCGCCGCCCTTTGGTAGCGTAGATTCCTGGCCAAATGAGGACATTATGGCTGATATCAAAAAAACACAGCCGGACTTATTACTGGTGGCTGTAGGTTGCCCGAAGCAAGAGTATTGGATCTCGCAGCATTACAGAGAATCGGGCGTGCCACTCTCGATTGGTATTGGAGCTTCGCTGGACTTTATTTGTGGCACGCAAGTGCGCGCACCCAAATGGGTGCAAAAGACCGGCATGGAGTGGTGTTGGCGCATGTTGAGCGATCCTAAGCGCTTAGCGAAACGCTACGCCAAAGACTTTTATTACTTAATCGTGCTGGCAAATCGTCAGCGCAAGATCACTCGTCCATCAAGTTCGAATAAGACCCGTGTGCTTGCCGATCGGGTCGTAAGCCACGAAGTGACGGCTGCTGATGCTCAATGGCTAAGTTGGTCTGGAGCCGTTGAACGGAGCGTAATCGAGTCTATGGCCATACCTAAAGAGCGCTCTCAAGCGGTCTTTCTGGACCTATCGAGAGTCAGCTTCATGGATAGCTCTGCGATCGGTCTTTTAGCTAAATTAGCACGGGATGCGCGCCAAGCAGATGTTGCCTTTGGAATTATACAACCCTCTAGTGTGGTTGTGAAAATTATTGATGCGATGCATTTATCAGCTCAATTCCCGAGCTACCCGGATACAGACGCAGCACTCGCCGCTTTGCGAGAGAGGCGTGCGTCAAGCCGCAAACATTCAAAAGCGAGCACATGAGTCAGCGTATTAAAATACTATTATCGGCAGGTATGATCCAGAGCGGCTTATCTGGAGTGGGGCGCTACGTGGTCGAACTCGCGAATCGTATGCGAAGTTTCGATACGATTGACTTACACATCGCTGGTTTTGACGCTGATCGCGCTCTTTTTCCTGATTTCGACGATGCGCATTGGTTATCCATTCCGGCATCGGCTACTTCGGGAGTCAAAAATGTGCTCTGGCACCAAGTTAAGTTACCCCGGCTGTTGCGGCAGCATGGCTATGATCTGTTACATATTCCAAGCTATCGTCGTATCGTGGCTTGTCCTAAGATTCCGCAGTTAGTGACCATTCACGATTGTGCGCCTTTTCGTTTGCGTGACAAATACGGCCTGCTGCGTGGCTTATTCGGACGGCAGCTCTCTCCGTGGCTGGCGCGTCGCTGCAATGCTGTGATTTCAGTCAGCCATTTCACTAAGCAAGACTTAGTGAAATTTTATAAACTGCCCAGCGAGCAGATAGAAGTCGTCCATAATGGCTTGAGTCGCGACGTATACTGTCCACAGCAAATAGAGGATTTACGGACTTTTCGTGCCAAGCACGGTCTGGAGCAGCCTTATTTAATCTATGTGTCACGCTTGGAGCATCCGGGTAAAAACCACGTACGTCTGATCGAAGCGTATGAGGACTTTCGTGATAATACAGAGCAAGCGATTCAATTAGTATTGGGAGGCGCCCCTTGGCATGGCGCCGAGGTGATCCAAAAACGCGTCACGGATTCACCTTACGCGAAGGATATTCTTTTGCCGGGTTTTATGGAAGAGGCCGAGTTGCCGCTCTGGTATGCAGGAGCAGAGGCCTTGGTTTTCCCTAGTTTAATCGAAGGCTTTGGTTTGCCCGTGGTGGAGGCATTAGCCTGCGGGGTACGTGTCGTTAGTTCTGACAGTGGTAGCTTGCCGGAAGTGGGCGGTGAGGCTGCGATCTATTTTGATCCTGAGTCGGTGTCGGGGATGACAGGTGCTCTGGAAATGCTGTATTCAGAAAGCTCAGAGCAGATACAGCAGCGCATTGAACGTGGCCTCAAACATGCTAGCTTATTTGATTGGGATATAGCTGCAAAGCTAACTTGCCAGCGCTATCGGGATACGCTTAAAGTGAAAAATCCAGCATAATCATAGCTTGATTGAGTTTACCTACTAAATGAGTCTACCGTCGCGAGTCACTACAGCCACCTTTCGATTTCCGATCCCGATTGATCCGCTGCGCCTACTTTACGGTATTCGCCAGCGCTGGTTATGGTTTTTTGTCTTTTCAATCGTGCTTAGCATCTTGGGCTGGGTGGTCGGCAGCTTTGAAGCCGAGAATCGCTATTCTGTGTCTTTGCAGCTGATCAAGTCAGAAGTGGCCAATACAGTGCAAACGAGTCTGTCGGGCCAGGCCTTTAAACCGCGTGATTTGAGTGACGATACGCTACTGTCGACTACATATTCGACCGCTGTCCTCAATGGAACTGCGATGCGACTCTCACCTGAGCGTACTGCTGGGGAAGTGAAGTCGATGGTTGAAATTGTAAAACAGAAGAATACCTCCTTGTTCTACTTGACCGCCCATTCACGTATTAGTGCGGAAGATGCGGTGAATACGGTGAATATTTGGGCCGACGAAATTATACGCTTTACCAACCAATTGCAGCGCGAAGAGGCGCGTCAGATGGAAACTTTTATTTCCGATCAGTTGGACTCCATTGAGCTACAATTACAGCAAGTGAACCGGCAAATTCTAGAATTTGCGCGCAAAAATAATTTTGTGGATGTAGACCAACAGACACAAACCAGCCTGGCAACTTTGGAGCAGACTCGTAGTGGTTTGGCAAATGCACAAATTTCGCTCCGAACCAAAGAGGTGCAAATCGCTCGTTATCGACAAGAGTTACGCGCACAAAGCCCATTAGAGGCAGATTTGAAGAAAAAGCGCGAAGAGCTCACATACCTACGGGGGCGCTATACCGACGAAAACCCGATGGTAAAGGAGAAGCTCTACGAAATTGAATATATTACTAAGCAGCTCAGTTCGGTCGACACCGCAAATGTCGAAGATCTTAAGAATTTTACAGGGAGTGATTTGGGCGATAATTTATACCTCGAAATTCTTGCGCTCCAAAATGAACGCACAGAGTTAGAAAATTTAGTTGAGGATCTTTCGCTTCGTCTCACACAGCGAGAGGCAGAAGTGGCCGACTTGCCAGAGAAGGCATTACGACTATCCGAACTCAAGAGTCGCCGCAATTTACTCATCGACGCGCAAGGCTTGTTGGAGAGTCGCCACAAAGAAGCTGCGTTTTACGAAAGCAAGGCGCCCGGCTATTGGCGGATTTTTCAAACTCCGAGTCTGGCTGAGGTGTCGGTGAGCTCTCAGTATGTTAAAGCCTTTCTATTAGCTTTCATTGGATTTGTAGTAGGTCTGATGTTGGCACTCATGTTCGCAATTATTGGGGAACTCTTGCAAGCGACCTCACGCACGCCCTTGGAGGTCGCCATCGCGACTTCGACACTCCCGATCTTTAATTATGTTACAGAAGACTGCCCGAAGACAACATGGTGGATGCGTCGATTATTTCCTCGGAGTGAACTCGATTATAATGAACATGCATTGAAGGACTTCTGGGTCTCGCATGCCATTTCGGGCGAGGGTGCGGAGCGCAAGCGCTTTCTCTTTGCCCACACTGAAGTCGACTCCAATGAGCATGTATTTTGGAGCGCCTTATTGGACCTCTTACATGCTGAAGGGCAGTCGGTAGCCTTCTTCAACATCGACCATGCGCCCAGCGATGGAATTGAGTCCTTGCGGACACATCCTGCAGTCAAGCATTGGACGCGCACCTTGGATACAGTTACTGAACATGAGGATGAGGAATGTTTAATCTTCGTTCGCTTGGTCGACTCGCCAACAGTACAGGATGTGCGTATTTTACGTCAAATGGATGCATATTACTTATTAAACTCGCCGAGCATTTCTGGGCGTGAAATCACTCGAAATAAGAGTGATTTAATGCGAAAATTGCTTGGTGCTGCAAATGGTATGCTGATCTTGGATGCGGCTGCAGATCGCACGCTTTCTCGTATTATAAAGTGGATCGAACTTACTGTGCTCAATCAATGGGCCAACCGCTTGCCGTCGATAGAGGAATCATGATTCGCATGCGATCGATTTTCGTCATAATTAGCAGCTTGGCACTATGGGCCTGGCTCACGGGCGCCTATGCCCAAAGCGAGGTTTCTACAACCACCGCCCCAGTGTCCTGGCGTGAGCGCTACACGCTCGGACCGGGCGATGTAGTCGACATCCGTTTTTACGGGAGCAGTGCCTTAGACCGTGCCGGATTGCGCATCGCCCCAGATGGCACCCTGAGTTACTTGCAAGTAAACAGCTTATATGTCGATGGTCTATCCATTGATGAATTACGCAGTAAGTTGGAGCAAAATTTACGTAAGTTTCATCGCGATCCACGCTTAATTATTACGCCAGGAGAGTTAAATAGTAAGCGCTACGTCATCCTTGGGAAAATCGTGGATAAGGGGGTATTCACACTGGATCGCCCCATTACCTTGCTCGAAGCGATTGCTCGCAGTCGCGGCATTGAAACAGGCCTCTTTGAACAATCTACAGTGGAAATCGCGGATATGGATCGATCTTTCATTATTCGCAACGGCGAACGCCTGGATGTAGATTTTGCAAAGCTGTATTTTGAGGGGGATCTATCGCAGAATGTATACCTGGAGCCTCGCGATTATATTTACCTAGCCTCCAATTTATCCAGTGAATACTATGTTTTCGGTTCGGTCTCCACGCCGGGTGCGCAAGGAATCACGAACCGAGCGACGCTAGTTTCTGCGATTACTCGTCGTAAAGGTTTTACAGAAGGCGCTTGGTTAAATCGTGTGCTAGTGATCCGTGGCAGTATGAGCGATCCCGAGCTTTTCATCGTTGATGTGAAGTCCATCTTGGCCGGACTGGAAGCCGATTTCCCCTTAGCACCTGGCGATATTGTCTATGTCAATGATCGCCCTTGGTACAAAGCAGAGCAAATTTTAGACACCGCGATGCAAAACTTCCTGAGTAGCGCGACCTCAACTTGGGTGGATGCAAATGTGCCTGATGCAATTGCCAACCCTTGGCTTGATCGTACCGGATGGAGGGATTCCGAATGATTCGTATCGCAAGCATTATACTTTGTTTTTTAAGTTTCTGTGTTTCCGCCTGCCGTCACACCCAACCGATTGATACCTTTGATCCGCGTGAACCTGCAGATCAAATGACGCCGGAGGAGATATTTCAGTCCGTGCAAAAGCCTCGAACACTCACTGCGGCTGAATTACAGCCGAGTGTTGAGCCTTACAGAATCGGGGTGGGCGATTGGTTGGAAATTGAGATTACAGGTATCGCAGGTACTCGTTCACGCACTTTTGTGATGCCGGACGGGCGACTTTATTACGATCTCGCTGGTGGGATTCAAGCCGATGGATTGACAGTTCAGGAGTTGGGACATGCCTTGGAACAAGCCTTACGGCGTGATTATACCAGCCCAAGCGTAAATGTAACACTACGCGAAGTGCGCAGTCGCCGCGCGTGGTTACTTGGACGCTTAAACAAGCCTGGTCTATATCCTTTGAGCCAGCCCACCACAGTCTTAGAAGGTATTTCATTAGCAGGCGGCTTGTTTTCTTCGCGTCAGAGTGGCTCTACAGAGGAGTTAGCTGATCTCGGAAATAGTTTTGTACTACGTAACGGAGAAGTTCTACCGATTGATTTGATGGCTCTGATCAAAGAGGGCGACATGAGCCAGAACATCTATCTGAAAGATGGTGATTATGTTTATCTACCTTCTTCGTTATCACAGAATGTGCATGTGCTCGGGGCAGTGATGCAACCACAGGCGATTGGCTATAAAGACAATTTAAATCTCGTCGCAGCGATGGCCAAGGCAATGGGCCCCAGCCGGGATGCTAATTTGGATAAGGTATTGATCATACGCGGCTCTCACTCTGCGCCCAAGGTTGCAGTTGTAGATTTTAAAGCAATACTCGCTGGTAAGGCAACCAATGTTGAACTTAAACCATTTGACATTGTTTGGGTCCCGGATCGACCTTTTAAAATATTAGAACGTTACTTCTGGGTGGCATTTAACTCTGCGGCAACGACGATTGCGGTGCGTGAAGGTTCTAACTCTGTCGAAACGATCGATGGAGTCAGCCCTGGTATTTCTTTTCCTATTGGCCAATGAGTGTAATCAATCCAGTCGAAACACCAATTTGGAAGCGGTATTTTTGGCGCAACACTGCGAGTAATTATATACGCACCATCACACGCTTACTGCTGGGTGTGATTCTATTTCGTGTCTTATTTAGTGGTCTATCAGAGGCGGAGTTTGGATTTTGGTCTTTGCTGTGGTCATTGTTTGGCTACGGTATTTTGCTCGACTTTGGATTTGGTTATACCGCTCAAAAAGCGGTTGCAGAAAAAAGCGCGACAGGAGAATGGGAAGAGTTAAGCCGTCTGCTCAGCACTATGCTTTGGACCTTCGTGGGACTCGCCACCTTGCTTGGGCTGTTTTTTTGGGCTATCCGTGGGCTGTTTCTTGGGGCAGTTGAAGTACCAGATGCGGAATATAGCATGTATAGCCTGTCCTACTTCATCTTCTTTGCGGGGCTAGCGCTGACTTTCCCCTTTGGATTATTTCCTGAAATCTTGAGAGGGCTACAGCGGATCGACATCGCCAATTGGTTGAATACTGGCTCGGTCGTGCTTAATTTTATCGGCATCTCACTCGCGCTTTATTTCGAAGCAAGTTTTCCGGTCATTGTATTCGTGAGTGTGGTCACCACTTTGTTGCCTAACGTGGGAGCGCTTTTTGTCGCGATGCGGCGTTTACCCGAAGTCTCGCTCTCGCCTCGCTTGTTTGAATGGCGGGTAGTAAAGTCGCAGTTGGGCTTCTCCATCGCAGCGTATTTGATTACCTTCAGCAATCTGTTGATGGCTAAGAGTGACCAAGCGGTGCTAGGTTTCACCATGGGAGTGGGCGTGATTGCGGCCTACCAGGCGGGCTATAAGGTTGCTGAAATGTTGAACCTGTTCACGCGTCAATTGCAAGATGCGCTCAGTCCCGCAGCAGCTCAGATGAATGCCTCAGGTGATAATGCTGGGCTGCGCGAACTGCTACTAAAGACCTCGAAGCTGACTTTCCTGATTACCACGCCTTTGTATGTACTCTGTGCTGTGTATCTAGAGCCGCTGATTCAACTGCTAACTGGACTTGAGCAGATCGAGCGCGACACCTTCCTAGTCGGGCAGATTTTACTTTTCGCTGTCTTTTCTTCGCAACTGACTAATAGCTGTGCGAAGCGGATATTGATGATGTGTGGCTATGAAAAGAAGCTGCTCGGCCTCTCTTTGCTGGATGGCTTGTCCAATTTGTGCATCAGTATCGTGCTGGCATTGAGCTTCGGTATCGTGGGCGTCGCGATTGGCACATTGATCCCCACACTTTTAGTCGGTTGGTTATTGGTGCTTCCCATGGCACTCAGATATCTCGATTTGGGAGTCTTGAAATACACCAAATTCATACTTAGCGGGGCCACGCCACTCTTGCTCTTTGTTCCTTGTTTATGCGCTACGATTTACTTTATCCCCATGCCTGCTGAAGGGGGCTTTGTTGCACTTGCCCTGCGGGGGGGGCTATCTTCGATTCCTGCCTTTGCTTGGATTGCATTAAAAGTTCGCAAGCTGATGTAATTTTTGCATGGTAGCCCGTAAATATTACTCACGAGCGAGGGGTAACTTCACAATGAATGTCTTGTTTTTATTTAATCTGCTGCTTGGCAATGGCTTACGACTTTTGGTCAGCAGTTGGCATGCCCTTAGCTAATAACATTTCATTATGAAAAACATTTTTAAACTCATTCTCGCAAGTAGCCTCATTCACCAATTTGCTATAGCGCAAACTGAGTCGAGCTTTCAAGACAGTGCACGTCCCTTTGGTCTGGATATCGTAGGTCCTGTAATGGAAGCAGGACAGCTCGTATTATTTTGATTTCGGCGTGGGGCTTAGCCTTTGGAGCTGAAAGAGCTGCAGGTGCATTTCATACTTGGGGTGCGCTTTTAGTGCTCGGTATCTTGCTGACTTTGTATCACGCACTCAGCCTCGCATTAGAGGCAAGTTTCAAAGTGGAAGGCGAGATACATGATCGCTAACAAGCATACGTATTCGTTAGTGAACCCAAGTAGTATGCTCTGGGCCGTCATTACCATGACCGCGGTCGCACTCAGTCGTCCTATTGTATTGGCTGGGATGCATGATCCGAGTCTACGCTGTGGTGGGGTTTCATTTCTGTTATGGATCTTAGCAGTTGGTTTACAGTGGCGGAGATTCCCATCGGTATGGCCGAAATACAAGATGAGTTTAGTCATTTTAGCGAGTATCTCGCTATGTTTGGGCATTGCCGGGGAGCTACAGGCGATGATTTATTTGGCTGGAGCCATCTTACTCTCCTTGCCGATTTACGGTTCGCGCTCTAAGATTTTATGTTTTATTTTTATGTCTAGTCTTTGGATGCCAGCTTTGGCATGGTTGCTCTATCCATACTTAGCTAATTGGTTTCCATGGCTTACACTCTCGATTGCGGTCATTTTATTTATCTACAGCTTGTCAGTAGCAATTATTCATTATGCGTCAAAACCAAGTCATAGTTCTACTTAGCGCGCTGCTCTTGCTGATACTTGCAGCAGGCTATATGCGCACATTGGAATTAGAAGATGCTTCAAAGCGAATCGCACTGTTTCCGCAAACTGGACCTGGTTTTACGGCGCGCAGTGTCGCTTTGACTGACTTCGAGTCTGATATGCTCGGGGAAGCCTCCGGATATAAGTGGATTTATACTTGGAAGGGTCTGCGCTACGCGATCACCATTCTTGATGGAACGCATAATCGACAAGCAGTTCATGATCCTCGCTACTGTTTTCGTGGGGCTGGTTGGCAAATCGAGACGGATGAAGTGATTTCACTGGCTGGTGGTAGCGCACGTAAGCTCAGTTTGAAAAAGCCCGCGGCAAAAAACATGCTGCAAGACAGTCGTGAGGTCCGCAGTGAAGCCTTGTTTTTTTATTCGAATGGCGAACTTGTTTTTGATGCACCGTTGGAGTATTGGTTGCGGGCCACATTGAGACGGTGGCTACGGACTTATGGCGGGGACGAACCTGTTTTGATCATGATCCAGCCTCTTGATGCGGGTGTTGGCATTTTACCAGCCATTCACGAATTCCTTCCGATGCTTCCGATGCCATGAGTCCAAATGAAGATATTTCTATGCAACGCTTCGAACAAGAGCTGCCCGGTGCTCGTTTTGCTAAATTGCGCAAGCAGTTAGTACGCATCGCTGCGAGTGAGCATTCACTCTTATTGACTGGCCCTTCGGGGACAGGCAAAAGCCGTTTAGCAAAATGTATGCACGAGTGCAGCGGACGTAGTGAGGCTGCCTTTGTTGAAATTAGTTGTGCTAGTATTCCAGCTCCACTCTTGGAGTCGGAACTCTTTGGCTATCGCAAAGGTGCCTTTTCGGGTGCTTTCAAAGATAAAAAAGGATTGTTCGAAATGGCGGACGGCGGCACTTTGTTTCTAGATGAGATCGGAGAAATGCCGATGGAGTTACAACCCAAACTATTGCTTTTTTTACAAAACCAGAGTTTCTTTCCGGTCGGTAGCACGGAGTCTGTTAAAGTGAATGTCCGTTTGATGTCAGCGACGAATCAAGAGTTAAAAGAGGCGATGTTGGCAAAGCAGTTCCGGCAAGATTTGTATTTTAGAATTAATGTATTTGAAATTGAATTACCGGCTCTGTGTGATCGTCGCGAAATGATCCCAGTGCTCGCTGTTAAGTTTTTGGCCGATGCTATGGGTGAAGAAGCCTTGCCCCAATTTTCAGATGTCGCGCTCGATCAATTACTGAAATATGACTGGCCGGGCAATATTCGAGAACTGCGTAATGTGATGCTGCGTGTTGCGGCCTTAGTGGACCCCGAAGAGACTGTATTGCCGGAACACTTACCTTTATTTGCGAGCGCTGAGGCGCCCCAAGACAGTCATGTGCACGAAAATCCCTGGTCAGGGCGCACGCTCGCAGAAATTGAGCGGGAGGCCGTGCGCCTCGCTTTAATTGATAACGATGGCAAGCGTGCAGCCACTGCCTTGCAATTAGGTGTCAGTGAAAAAACGATCTATAATTTAATTAAACGCTATCAAATAGAAGCATGAGTTTACCACGCTTATTGGTGATTGACGATAACCCTGACTTTGGTGGGCATCAAGTGATGGCCGCCTATGCGATGGAAGGTATCGTTGCTTCAGAACAATGGGAGTTCCTGAGCTTACTACATCCCGACAATCATAAGAACCGCGAACGGCTTGAATCGATCCAAAGCAAGTATCAAAATGCGCTTTTCGACATTGCGCTTGCGCACACACGGAGTCGTAAGTTTCAAGCATTGCGACGCTATGCCGAAGGGGCGGCTTTGCGCGGATTGGCTCAACAAATTTCGTCCTTTAAACCAGACCTCATTCTTGTCATCCAAGGGAATATTGAGCAGTGCTGTTCAATATTTCGCTTACAAGGTAAATTACCATGTCCACTGCTCAGTTATATTCCAGTGCCGCATCGTCACGCTGAAATGGGGGCTAAGCTAGGGCATCTGCGGGACTGGAGCTGTCGTAGTCTATATTCGGTACCCGACGGGTTTATTACTATCTCTAAAACCTTAGGCGACATGCTAGTTGCCTATGGGGCACAAGGACGTATTCAAATTGTAGAAAATGGCATACCGCTGGAACCATTTTTAAAACTGCCAACCAAGTCCGAAGCTCGCCGACAATTCGAATTACCAATCGACGCCTTTATTTGGGGACAGATTGGGCGTATTGAATTCAAACAGAAAGGGCAGGACTGTGCTCTAGATTTGTTTCTGAAACGTAAGCAAGAACACGTTGACGAGCATTTAGTTTTTCTTGGCAGTGGCCCCGACGAAAGTGCACTAAGAGAACTGACCGCCCCCTATCCAAACGTCCATTGTCTGCCTTGGACGAATGAGCCCGCTTCGCTCTACGCTGCCATAGATGCACTGCTTATGCCATCACGCTATGAAGGGGTGCCACTGGCAATGCTTGAGGCACTGGCGAATTCTGTGCCTGTAGTGGCGACCGATCGCGATGGTATGTGCGATTGGTTACCAGCAGCATGGCGTTTCGCTTATCGCGATCTTGCTGGCGGAATCAATGCGATGGAGGCGGTGCGCCATGCAGACGAGATCGAGCTGGAATCACTTAAAGCGCGTATTTGGCAGAGGCACAGTGTGGCCGACTTTCAGCAGAATTTTAACCAGGCCCTGCTTGAGTGGCTTTAGTTGGTTTGGGGCACTCTTAATTCATAACGAATTAGCTGCTTGGTGACTGCGGTAACGACGCATCAGTAAAGTGACCACGAGCATACTGACTCCAAATAAGAGTTCGCGCCCCTCGCTCAAGCGCCATGCAGGATGCTGCCAAAAGCCCATAATAACATCATTGTCATCGAGTAAGACACTCACAAAAGCGACGGGCACCAGTAGTAAAGGGGCGGCCGGCATCGACATGCGATCCAGTACGTATCGTAGCTGAGGGTAAAAGTGCTCGAAAACCGGACGAATGCCAAAATAAGCTAAGAAAAACAGTGTCAGTAAATTATTGATCCAATAGCTGCCGATATTGTGAAAATTGAATTCTCCTTGAACATTGGTTTCCATCAGTGCCTCTGGAGTCTCGAAGCCGATCCAATGCTGCCCCCAGCTAATCTCCTCACCGGCTGCGACAATCAGTAAAAAGCCAAAAAACAAACCAATCGCACTAAAAAACTTACCGTCTCTACGCCAATCCCTTAACGCCATGGGCATCAGTAGGACACCTGCGACTAACAAGCAGCCTGCTTGAATGCTTTCGATGACGCCATTCTCCCACGCCAGTATTGAAAACCAGCTCGTGTCTGCATAGTGGAAACTAATATATATGGTGAGTAGCACCAGGCCGACAGCTGCCCAAAGTGCAAGCGTTGCTGCACGCATCCATTTTCGATCTTGAGAATTCAGCTGTTTTAAAGGATCACTCCAGTTTGCATAATCGGACTCAATCGCCAATCGAAGCTCCGATTGACGCATCCAGTTCCAAACAAGAGAAGCGAATAGAAGTGTGAGCCCACACACTACAGCTAATAAGCGCCAAACCTGAATTTCGGTCACGGTGTGAGATTCTAAGACCCCGTCGCTGGAGAGTAAGGACGCTGCCAATTTAGGAGTGAGAATGAAGCTGGCTACTAGACAAATTAGAGACGTTATGCGTATGATGTTTAGAAGACTTATTCTCATAGGAGTCATCGCCCTCCTGAGCGACCAGTATGAAATGACGACCGCACTGACTGAAAGTGAGTCTAATAGTAAAGATCAATATTTCTCTATTTGTTAACGACAAGTAAAAAAAGTAGAGACAATCGTTAGAAATCAGTGGATGTTTGCAGATTTATGTTCGGATCTGGTGCAAGTATTGTTGTATCAATTTCAATTGGCTTACAGTTGATTCACAGCCATTTAATACTAGATGTGCGTTTCGGCAGCAGGGGCGAATGTGCTTTCTATTCGCGGGGCGCACGGTTGCGTTGAACTGCTGGGTAATACACTCTTGAGTACGTCCCCGCGCACTGATGTCGCGTTCGAGTCGCCGCTGAAGTGCGAGCTCATCATCTATATCTACGAAAATCCGTAGTGTCGCAATCTCATTGAGGGCAGGGTAGCAGAGTGCAAAAATGCCTTCAGCGATAATAAGAGGAGCCGGTTCAATGATCTGCGTCGAATCTACGCGTAAATGTGTGTTAAAATCATATCGTGGCATGTGAATGTGATGCCCCGCGATAAGGTGCTGCATCTCTCGGAGTAGACGCTCACTTTCCCAAGCATTAGGCTCATCGAAGTTACGTTTTGCCCGTTCGGCTGGACTTAGGTGTCGTAGGTCGCGGTAGTAATTGTCGAGGGCCAGTAAGCGGGTTCGCTTTTTGTCAAGCGAGTGGTAGACTGCCTGCGCGAGTGTTGATTTACCAGAACTGGACGGACCAGAAATAAGGATGAGCTGCGATTTCATTCAGTTTTCTTGGAAGGAGAATTTTGAGATTTGATAGTATTCGCCTTGGGAAATCGGAGTATCGCACCGAGTAGTCCGATGTAGGTCATCCAGAGCGCTAAGTTCTTGGTTTGGGTCAACACTCGTTCTAAGCTGCTGTGAACATAAGTGATACCAAAACCAACTAAAATTCCAACCGCGATGGCTGCCTCTAAACTACCACGTCTGAAGATGATCAAGGGAATCGCTCGCCCAGTCACTACAATGATAAACAGCATATATGTCAGGTAGCTCAACCATCCTGTTTCCGCTTTTAATAGCCAATAGTGACTCTCGACTACGCCTTTAGCATAGTCGTTGTCGACCTTTTGCCCGCGGTCGCGATTCCAATCGTCTATCACATCCCCATACGGGTAGGGGTGGTTAATTGCTTTGCCAAAATTATTCCAACCGACGCCGAAAGGCTTATCGGTCACCATGGCTTTCGATGCGAGGTTCATCATGTCGCGCGTCTCACCACTGGTGTCATTGCCCTCATCGTTAAAGCGCGCGATAATTGTATCTGCTGTCATGGCTAACACCAGACTGCCTCCCAAAGCCATCATACTTACAGTCAGCATGCGGCGTATCGAAATTCGATCAAAGAAACCGACTGCAACAATGGCAATAGACCCCATGGCAAAAAAAGCGAGTGCGGCACGTGAGAGCGAGGCGATTACAATGATGCTAGAGCAGGCATAGGCGGTGAAATAAAAGAGGCCCCGGGACTTACTGACTGCAGGTGACATAGATGCAGCCAGAAGTGGAAGCGCCGCCATGTAGGTAAACATTGCGAGGGGATTTTGGTGCTCGAACAGGCCCCTTACTTGATAAAATCCATCGATCCATTTCATCTTGGCCACGATCACAAACTGATACATTAGCATCACAGTAATGCCTGAGAGCACAACATGTGCTTCGCGTCGGCTGCGCACGTAGTTAGCGAGTGCATACACGATCAACCAAACCTTGATATGCTTCAGTAAACTCATACAGACATAGTTGATCTCCAGAGCGCTAAAAATGGAGAGGCTACTGGCGCCCACATATAGAAACCACAGTATAGTGCCCGTCGGGAGCCAGATGAACTTACGTTTGGAATTAAATAAACTCGAGAAGATCAAGCTAATGGCAACGACCTCCATCATCGTAAACTCATAGCCTTTAGTTACGCCACGATACCATTCTATCGAGCCTAGCATGAGCACCGTAGTATCGATTTTTAGCCCCAATAAGAAGAGCAACACATACATCGCGAAATCCTCTACACGACGTGCTTTTGACAGTATTAAGCCGGCCAGAGGAGCCACGATGAAGTAGCCTCCGAAAAGGATGACTGCTTTTATGATGTCAATCATGTCTTAGCTCAACGGCACGCTTTAGTAGGCCCTCGATCGTATCTGTCATGACTTGTACTGTGAAACGTTCTTCGACTAGTTGCAGTGCAATACGGCTCATATTTTTTCCGTTATCAGGCAATTTTAAGAGGCGCATGATGGCTCCTGCAAGTGAGCTTGGCGAGGCGGCCGAAAATTTCAGCGCATTATCACCGTCGTGTAAGAGTTCTGCGTCGCCCCCGTCGGGGCACATGATGACCGGGAGGCCTGCTGACATTGCTTCCAGTGGTGTCAATGCGAAGGGCTCCCCCCAGTTGCTGGAAAAAATATAGGCATCGTACTGAGCGTACAGACCGCGCATTTCGTCATGCGTGGCCGACTTCAATTTTACAAATTCCTCCGCCTTTGCTTTGGTAATCTCGCGCTTTAAGCTAGCGACAAATTCCTCTTCCCCCCGACCGTAGATATCGAGCGTGAGTGCTTCATCACAGCTTTGCCGTGCGCGTAAGAAGCCCTTTAGGGCAGTCATTGGATCTTTGTCCTCTGCTAATCGCCCAACCCAGAGGAATTTGCGTGCAGGCGTGTATTCAGTCTTACGAAGAAAGCGCTCGGCTTCGACACCGCAATAGGCGATTTTTCCATGCGAGACTGGGTAGCCTTGTTGGGCGGTGGTGTCGCGCATGTAGCGACTACAGAAGTATATGTGTTTAAACTGCAAGGAGCGTACCGAAGCCGTGGGTACTTTAGCACTTATAGCCTTACGTAATCCAGTGATCGTGGCAACGCTGCGCAAAGTTTTACGCATGATTGAGCCTGAATCGTTCCACCAGGAAAGCCATACATCAGCTTTTAAACTACGTGCGATCCAGTGGTCGGAGATGTCATAAACTACCGGACGCTTCGCTTGCTCCAATGTGTGCAATAGAGATTTACTAATGCCTCCCATATTCCAAACATGCACGACATCGGGCTGTAGCTCCTCAATCAATGCCTGCATGGCTTTTTGGTTGGCCTGCTCCAGAGGGTAGAGCTGATGGATCGGCAACCAAGGGTGCCCATAAAAACCATGCACCTTTAAACGGCGAAAAATAGCCTTCTCACCGCTGGCATCACGCCCCTCCACGGAGTGGTCTGAGGTTAATACATGAACCGTATGCCCGCGTAAGCGGAGTGCGTTGACAGTTTGCATACAGCGCTCTTCATAGCCGCCAATACCATGAGGCGGATAGAGATTGGAGATAACTAGGATATTCATAAGCGGGGACTAGTTAATGTTTAAATCAATAAAGCGCCAGAATAGCGAGCCCATCAGGCGGCGGGCATGATAATCAAATCTTTCGACTGCCTCGTCCTGACCTTTTAGCTTACCAGGCAAGTGCTTTATGAGTGCTTGTGCGGTTGCTTTGTAGCCTAGCCAAGTGACTTTTAGTTGATAGCGATGAGCGATACAAAAGACGCGTGCGGTGCCCCGCATGATGCGATTGTGGCCCTTGCGTTGATAACTGATTTTGGCTTGTAGACGATGTATTTTATAGCCGGCCTGTAGTTGGTGGATCGCCCATTCGTAGTCTTCGACCCCGTTGATGGACTCATCAAAAGCGTGCTGTTCCCACAGAGTCTTACGGAGGAGTCCGAGGCTATTCGTATAAATGGAGCCTAATTTGAGGCCTTTTTGTAAGATCTCATGATGGTCTATCTTATTTGTATAGAAGCTGTCATCGTCCCAACATATGCTGGAAGCTGCCACCCGCGGATCTGACATCGATACAAGTAAATTAGCAACAATGTCCGGCTCATTCATCGCGGTATGGGAGCTCAAGCAAAGCACATAAGGCGTATCGCAATGGGAAATTCCGAAATTTGTGACCCTTGAGTGATGGTAGGGCTGCTCCCATTTTATAATTTTTGCGCCAGCTTCAGTAAGTATACGTGTAGAATCGTCGCGACTGCCGGTATCCACCGCTACGATACAATCGACGGGGCGTGTTTGCCGCTTCAAACTGTCGAGCACTTCGGGTAGTGTGCTGGCTGAATCTTTGTAGCGAATGACTGCAGTGATCTCATCCATTTCGTAGACCTTCCTTATAGCCGTCAATACGGCCTCTGCGTTGCTGATAGCGCACACGAAAGGCGTGTGGCACTTCACGCAAGCGATGCCGCTGGAGGCAATATTGAAAGTCTTTTATACTATCTTTAAGCGCAGGTAGGAAGACCCCGGCAAACCATGTCAGACTCATAGAGGGCACATTACCCGCTTGGGCGACTGCAATCGCATCCCCCTTGGCGCGTTTGTAGGATTGCTCAGGCGTATAATTATGCGAGTGTATGATGACTGATTCTACCACTAATCGCGTGGCGTAGCCCGCTTCCTTCATACGACGGGTCCACTCATCGTCTTCTGCATATTGCAGATCCTCGCGTAGAGGATATTGCTGCCAGACTGATTTTTGAGCGACACAACTGACCATACTAAAGAAATGCTCCCATTGGTCGGATTCACGTTTCGGACCAAAGCAGCGATCATAATCATGCGCAAAGACAGCCTCGCAATCGTCGCGCGCGACTTGCCGACTGAAAGCCGCTCCGAGTTTGGGCGTATTGACCGCTGCCTGTAGCAATTGCTGGAGCCATTGATCATCCTTCGGTGTGGCATCAGAGTTGAGAAAGACCACCCATTCATGACTGGCCAGTTGAAAACCTTGATTGAGCACTTTGCCTGGCACATAGCTGCCAGGCTCTAAGATAATGAATTCTTTAGGCTGATAGGATTGAATGATTTCGTGTGAGCCATCCGTAGATCCACTATCGATTACGATGAGTTCGATTTCGCCCGCGTAATCTTGCGAGAAGACCGCCTTTAAGGTATCTTCAATGGCCCATGCCTCGTTGTAGGAGCGCATGACTAGAGTAATGCTATCGGGAATGGGCTTCATTGGTATTTGGCTTCGACTTGTTGATAAATCGTTTCGAGTTGCTGTGCAATTTGCGGCCACGTGTAGCTGCGCCTGACTTCAGCCTGTGCGGCCTGAGTAAGCGCATGGCGGCATTCAGGCTCCGTGGAGATTTGCTGCATGTAAGTCGTCAAAGCTTCGACGTCGCCGCTTTCGAATTTTAAACCAGTCTCTTTGTGTGCCACTAAGCGTCCCAGTCCACCGACATCGGCAGCGATCACTGGCTTTCCTGCTGCCCAGGCCTCGAGGACTACAATACCGAAGGGCTCATGACGCGAAGGAAGCACAAAGCAGTCTAAGGCCGCAAAGCGCAAACGATGTTCATCAGTGTCTGGAGTCACAGGTGGCAAAATACGTATCCGCTCAGCAAAGCCAGAGGCCTTGGCAGCGGCCTCAAGTTTCGCAGCATACGCAGCATTTGTCATGGGGCCGCATATCAATAATCCAGCCTTGGGATTTTGTTTTGCGAGCGCAGCAAAGGCTTCGATTAAGAGCAATTGATTCTTTTGAGGGTCTAGGCGTGAGATGCAGCCGTAGATAAAGCTATCTGGCTCAAAGCCCAGTTCTGCACGAGCTTGTGATCGCTCAGTGTCGTTAGCTTCAAAGCGCTCAGGGTGGACTCCATTGGGCAGAAAATATACACGGTCCTCGCCAAGCGCCTGCTTTACTTTTTCATATTCGGAGTAACCGACACAGAGAATTGCATCGACCTCATCTAGCATTGCGCGACTTCCGAAGTAGGCTCCGAAGATGCGGCCCCATTCGAAGTGCCCTTGCTGTGAAGCGACGACCTCTTCGGCTTCTGCCTTAGGTACGTCAAACATGTTGCCATGCAGTGTGACCACACAAGGTCGTCTAGCCAGTTTGGCCGCCTTCAGTACTGAGGCGCCGGTGCGCTTGGTTACGTGTGCATGAAAGATGCGCACATCAGATGCACGGCGCAGTGCCCGGTAGAGTGGCCATGAGAGTAGGTTGCCCCCTTTTTTGTCGAGTTGATGTTTTTCCTCAGCACTCAGCCCCCAAAAGGGGTAGCAGTAATTGTAACGATATATCGGAAAGCCCCTGAAGTTTTCCTGTGTAGTATCGGATAAAGCAAGGGAGGTATGGATTTCAGGGCGCATCCCGATTTCCAATTGCGCTGTGCATAGATTCGTAATCACGGCTTCTGTGCCGCCCCATTCGTCCTGACTGAAGCGACGAGGTATATGTAATATACGGTTGTTTGGCTGTGCGGACATAGTGATGGCTTACTGCGCGTGTCGGATATTGGTTAAGAGGAGAGGGATGAGTTGTTTTTTTCGTGAGACGAAATTTTCGATGAACCAATCTTGGCCACTTTGACGCAGTTCTGATGGTAGATGGGCATCTAGCCAACGCACATCTTCGCTCACTATAATGATGCGGCTCCGACTCTGCAAGACATCGGTCACCATCAACGCACCAAAGGCTGCGCCCTCCAGTTTGACTCTGGTTTCGAAGGCTTGGCTAAGCTCTGCTGCGCGTTCCCTAGTCAAAATCGCGATGTCAACGGTCTCAACTTGTGCCGCAAGAAAATGCACGCCTTCGTAATTGAAAGGCTTGCAATCGCGACTGACCAGCGACTCGGCGGTGGCATCGGCTAATTCATCGTTTTGGCGCAGTACTTCGATCCCGAAGCTTTTTAGCTCCACACTGGCCAAGCTCGCGAGATCTGCCGCACGCGCTTTATCGGACACGGTGCACGTCGGTGAAGTCAGCAAGAGTGTATCGGCGATGAGTGCCCCCAGCAGGAGTTTTGCAATCTCTTGTGGAATCTCATGTCCAGCCTCCTTAATTCGTTCATATAAGATCGAAGCAGTGGATCCCAGCGGGCGGACATCGATACTGAGGGGAGAAATGGTTTCCACATCACCGAGTCGGTGGTGGTCGATGATTTCTACAATCTCTGCATCGGCCAGCCCGTGAATCGCCTGCCCACGCTCACTGTGATCGACTAAGCTTAACTTAGGACGTTTGAGCTTTAGCAAGTCGATGGGGGCGATGCTGCCGATTACGCGATTTTTAGAATCGATTACCAATAGGGCCGCAGAAGCGTTTTTGATTGCTCTCGAAATCTCGTCCTCTCGCATCTGGCTATCGACGGATGCGAAATCTTCGATCATCGCCTCAGAACAGGGAAAGCAGCCTGGTAGGCGCGTCATCATGCTGATGACTGAGCCACGATAGAGGAAGACCGGACAGGAGAGTCGCTGAGTGATCGCTTTAGCCCGCTCGTCGGAGACGCCAGTCAGGATCACCGCGGCAGGCGGGTTCTTTGCGATATCCTCTAATAATAGATCTCGGTCACCGATCACAATGGCTGTATGTGGGTCCCAATTACCAGTAATACTATGTCGATGCAAGGGGACCTCCAAGCGTTGCACTTCAAGTAACTCAACCGCGTTTAACCTCGCGAGCGGTAAGCCTTTGATGATGTGCTCAAAGTCAAGTAGAGTGCCGATGAGGTCTTCAATATTACACTGCAATAGATAATTCGTGCGCGGTGTACGATCACTCACAATGCCCAAAGGCTGCTTTGACTCATCGACGACTACCACAAAGTCACTAAAGCTACGCTGCATGGTCTCTAAGGCTTCGCGCAGTGGGGCATCTTGAAAGATACAAGGCACGGGGCGGGCAATTTCCTCGGCGGTGTAGAGACAACTATCACGCCTTTCGGGAGGCTTGATTCCAGCTTGTTTGAAGAGCCAGCGTGTTTGGCGATTGAGGGGACCTAGGCAGACGGGAATCGCATTTTTAAACTCTGCAGCATTGGCACGATATAACCAAGCCAATACCTCGGCGGCCACAGCCGAATCGGTATCAGGTTTTTTATGACCTGCAATGTAATGAGGTGCGGGCTTAGGCATTTAATCGAGCGCGGCGGCTTGCATCACCGCGTAGATATCCTCTAGGCGGTTGACGGGGTGTTTGCTTTCGAAGTTAGCGAGCCAAGAGGCCGCACTATCTTTATCATCGGGAGAGTAGCCGTGCATTCCAGGCACATGGCTCATGTTCAGAAAGGAGGGCACAAATAGGATGCCCGGCTTCAGTAAATAAAATAGTTCACCATAGCGCTGGTCGGCAAAGTCGCAGCGCCAATCTGCGAGTTGCTCATCGCTGACGATGGCACCTTCATTGGCCTGCTGTAGCAGTGCGTTAATTTGTTCGCGTGCGACATCGGTCGAAAACCAGAAACGAGCCATTGTGGAGTCCCAGACGGCGATATAATCTACACCATACTTGAGCGGTAGTGCTTCGCAGCGACGACGTAAATCAGAGTTCTGCGTGACCTCTGTCATGCCGTGGTCACTGAAGATCGCGATCCGGACTTCATCGTAATGCTCCTTGGCTAAGGCTTCCAGTGATTCAACTTTTTGCTCAAATTCTAAAAAGGCAGCTTTGGCCTGCGGGGACCAAGGCCCATAGCGGTGCATGGCCGCATCCAGGCCTGCGGTAAAAAGGTAGGCGAGCTCAACTTCCCCCTTGCGAATCAGTGCCTTCATTTCGGCATAGTTGGCCGCGTCGCCATTGCGCCAGTTCGAACGGTGCCAGACTTTGCCTGACTGCTTCCAGGTTTCAAAAATGGTGGGCTGCCCACCGATAATACCGCCTGGTTCATAGATGTCCTGCTTTTCGGTGTAGTCCAGCCAAGGCAAAAAGCGAAAAGGCACGCTGTAGAGCTGAAAGTAGCCAGTGTAGCCTTTTGACTTAGAGAAGTAACGACTGAGCCGATTGCGAATTTTATGATAACCTCCGATTCGGTCAGGAATCCACTTAAAAAAGCGCATCAACTTAAAGGGAGAGCGCTTTGGATCACACTTAACAAAAAAAGAAAAATGCCCGTGCTCACGGGGCGAAGCACCAGTGAGAATGGTCGGGTCGCATGTTGCGGAATATCCGAACAGTGTTTCGCATTTCTTCTGCTGGGGAGTCACTTTCTTGAGGATGCCATAGTGCTGCACTAGCTCCCAGCCGAGTGCATCTGCAAATATAAAGAGGTGGAGCGTCTTTTTCTTCATCCAATGTTGAGTAACTTCTTAATCAGATTTTGTAGGATCCTCGGGCTGAAAGGCTTTGAAAGCACAGCGTCGGCTCCGAGTGATTCGATGGCTTTTAAGTCCTCATCCTGCACCGAACCAGTCACGAAAACAATGGGAATACTCTCCAATCCGGCAGTCCTGCGAATGCGTTTGTAGAGTTCCGCACCGTCTAGATCTGGTAGATTGTAATCTAATACAGCTAAATCCGGCTGTATATCTTGCAACTGTTCCAAAGCCGATTGAGCGTCGCAAAAGAAATAACCATCACAGCCCGCTCGCTTTACCTGCACTTGGAAGAGACGGAACATTACGATGTCATCATCGACTACTAAAACCTTTTTCATATTATTTGCGTGTTAAAATTAAGAGTGTTTCATCATCCTCTTGCTCAATGGACTGAGAGACGCGCGCTTGCAGCATCTTACTTTGCAGCTGACTCCAGAGTGTTTTGGAGTCCAAATGTTGATTGTCTGTAAACCACTTAACCATAGCTTCCCAGCCGAAGATATCTTCCCCCTCAGTCCACTCATAGAGCCCGTCGGTGACGGCGATGAGTCGATCGCCCGCTGACATTTGGATCTGAGTTTGCCCATACTCGATCTCTGGAAATAGTCCCATTGGAGGGCCGGTAGAAACGAGCTCTTGGAGTGCACCATCGCCACGAAAGAGTAGGGCGGGAGGATGTCCTGCTGCTCCATAGGTGATCTCATGTGACTCGGGGTTGATCTTAAAAATAAAGGCGGTGATAAACATAGTCGCACCTCCGAGTTGGCTTTCTAGAGATTGATTGACGCCTTCAATGAAAGTCGACAGGGAGCCTCCGCGAAAAGAGTAGGCGATAAATTGGCTGCGAAAAATGCCCGCTAAAATGGCTGCGGAGACGCCTTTGCCCATCACATCAATTACACAGCCTAAATATTCGCCCGCATCATTCTGACGCACTTCTACAAAATCACCTGCCACTTCAAGCGCACTAATGCTACTGTAAAAAAGCTCATAACCTGGGATCTCAGAAATCTCTTTATCAATGGGTAATAGTTGCTGCTGTAATTCAGTCGCGATATGCATCTCAGTTGCGAGACGCTTTCGTTCGTCTTTCTCAATGTCTAAAAGAGCACGACTGACAGAAACTCCGATAATATCGGCTAAGGCGCGTAAATTGCGTACGTCATTGGACAAGATGATTTGGTCATTCGCTTCACATCCGACTGCGATTAAACCGACAATTTCATCTCCGACATACAAGGGAGCACAACATCCGACCGGATATTTCTCTGCACTACTAAAGGGGTGGTTACTACGTTTGGTCGACCAATTGATGGAATCATTCAAGCGCAAGAGTTCAGACGCATCAGAGTTAATTTGCCCAAATACACCATATGCGTCGATAGAACTGATCCATTGATAGATCGAATTTTTTTCAGCTTGATACAGTTCGAGGTGGATTGCCGAATAATCTCGCGCATCCATAAACATATTGAGTGCAGACTGCACAAAGCGATCAATTCTCTCATCCTGTAACAGATTCGCAGCCATTCGGTCAAAAAGCGACAGGCTCTCGTAGCAGTCGGAAAGCTCGTCCAAAATGGCATCCATTTCCGGATTAAGAGGGAGCACGTTATTTAAGCGATTATACCCTTTGCAAACCTTAGCCATGTAGCCTGATGAGCTATACCAATGGTTGAAGTGGTCCGCAAACTCTTGAATGATGTAGAGACCACGGCCACCTTCAGCTAGAGGGTCCGTGGGCAGGGTCGGGTTGCGAATCAATTTGCGAGGTGGCCCTTCACCAGAGTCTTCGGTCTCCAGCCAAACTGAATTATTTACAGACCACCACCTTGCGTAAATTTTTTTATTAGCTTGTGCACCGCTGCCGTGTTCAATGGCATTATTAATGAGCTCAGTGAACACCAGTTTCCAGGCGTCTTTCTCTCTCTCGTTCAGCCCAAGCGAACTGAGGAAATTGACAAATCGATCGCGAATCGATGAAACCTTGCTTACATCATTTGTGAGGGCAAACTCAGTGATATGTAGTGAGGACTCTTGAATCATTGCTTCATCCTCCAGTTTCTAGGTTCAGGCATACCGTTAACGAATCTTTGGGACCATGTTCTGCCCATGCATTAATCGCTAGGTATGAAATGATTTTCTGTGCGCATAACATCTGAATGCTAACATCTTTTACTCGTTTACGCTTTTTACCCTGTAGAGGTTCTAAAATATGAGACAATTCCACATCGGTCATTGCTCTCGTATTTGCATTTAAACGCAGCAAGATTTGCCCATTATTGGAGCTCTCGATTTCTACGTTCAATTGTAAAGTCTCTCCAGGCTCTATCAGATTGCCAAAATTACGAATTAGGATAAAGACGAGTTCTTCCAGCAGGGTAGGCTGAGAAATCACAGAGTAATCGTTACAGCTCGCGTTCATTTCTAGCGGCTTGTAAGATTCAAACTGCTCATAGCGAGACAGCACCCCTTGAAACAAGCTTTCTAGTTTCACCAGTTCTGGTTCTCGCCATTCTAGTGTCCTTAAATTTTTGAGCAGCACCAGTGCCTCTAATATAATATCAACATCATTTGCCGAATGATGTATATAGCCTAGAAACTCATGCCATTCCGCATCGACTTCAACTTCTGAAAACTGCTCCGCTAGCTCTTCTGCAAAGCCAGTAATGCATACGATTGGACTTTTCATGTCATGCGCGATAAAGTCCACGAGGAGATCAAACTCTTCCAATGAACGTGCTTCGGCTCCGTTCGAAGTTTTGACCTGCTCGCGCAATTCAATTAGCTCTAATTGATTATTTAAAATTGCAACCACTTCATCCCGTATGGCTGGTTTCGTGATAAAGGCACATGCACCCGATTTAAAACAATGACTACGCAATTCCCCGTCGTCGCTGTCGTCTGACATAATGACCACGGGGATTTGTCTAAATTCTGCTTCAGCTTTGATTCGACGACAACACTCGACCCCGTCAATCCCTGGCAGAATAGTATTCATGAAAATAACATCTGGCTTCGCTAAGCGGCACCGTTGAAGCGCGGATTCGCCATTCTCAGCGACTAGTACACGATGCCCCAGGCCATCGAGCAGGTCCAACAGTACATCAACATTTGGAACACTATCATCAACCAATAGTATCGTGCGTTTAGTTTTATGCATGTGATATCCTTCCGAGTGAGGATTCGAGTTCAGTGATGATTTGATCCATTTTGTAGTTATTTAAATAGTTTTCCACTTTGATCGCTGTGTCCTGATCGGTTTCACGCAATTGCGGCAAACTTTGCTGCAGGGCTTTTACGTCTCCAACACGCGCTAATATCAGGAGTTCTTGTATCAACTCAGCAATTGGGTTTTGCAAATAATTTGGCCCTTCACTAGCTCGAGAATGATTATCAGGAGTTTTTGTTTTTGGAGGACGCGCGCTATTCGAGTAAAGCCAATCCACTTTAAGCGGGGCACGGATCGCATCAAATAAATCATTCGCATTCACTGGTTTTGCGATAAAGCTATCGAACTTTCGCATGCGCTGTTTCTCCATCGTAGACAGTTGCATTAAACTGGCTGATATCGCAAATATGGGGGTTTTCGCAATCTTGGGGTCGGCTCGAACTGCCTCGACGAGCTCGTAGCCACTCATGAATGGCATGATTACATCGCTGAGCACTAAATCATATGAATTCTGTCGAATCAAGCGTAGCGCTTCATGTCCGTTTTCGGCCACATCAAGATCAAAGCCTACGGGTTCTAATAAATCATTTAGCAGCAAACGATTATCCTTCACGTCATCTACGATTAAGATCTTTTTCGGCGGTCCTGAGTAAGCGACTGGGAATCCATCGCCCTTGTATTCGTTCGAATCTCCATTCGTAGCCGTCGGCTCCTGGGAGATCTCCAAGGGGAACTCGAGCTCGAAGTAGAAGCAGCTACCTTCCAGCACTGTGCTTTCGATTAGGATTTCACCTCCCATCAACATGACAAACTTTTGCGCAATATATAAGCCCAGACCTGTGCCGTTGACTACGTCGCGCGCTTCATCCACTTGGCGAAAAGGTTTAAATAATGCCTCACGCTTATCAGCCGGAATGCCGCGCCCAGTATCTGTGACTTCGAAACGAATACGGCCCCGATCTGACTTTAAGGATAACAGCTCGACATTCAAAGAGATCGAGCCTTCCTCCGTAAACTTAATCGCATTACCGAGCAGATTTAATAAGACCTGCCGAAGCGAGCGCGAATCGGCAATGAGGTAAATTTTATCCTGAGAATCGAGGAGGTCTTGCGTGCGATAGAGCTTTCGCAGCTGTAAATTCTTCTCGTCTGCTTTTGACTGAACAATGTCTATCACGCTATTAAGCATGCCTTCTAAATCGAAGCGCGTCGGACTTAGGCGATGGCCGCCCTGTTCGATTTTAGAGACGTCCAGCAGATCATTAATCAATGCCAGTAAGTGTTCGCCGCTGCGTCGTATGATCCGGATTTGCTTAATTTGCTTCGAATCCAAGCTGCGCTCATTTTCCAGAACCTGCGAATAGCCAATAATACCATTGAGTGGCGTCCTTAGTTCGTGACTCATGGTTGCTAGAAAGCGTGTTTTTGCTAGATTTGCCTCTTCAGCTTTCTCAGCCAATTGGTTCGCCCGCGAGCTCTCTTGAGCGAGCCGTTCCTGGGTTTTACGTGCTTCAGTTATATCCGATTGAATCGCGATAAAATATTTAAACGACTTCTCCTCGTCAAAAACTGGGGTTGCTTGTATGTGCGCCCAATAAGCCTTCTTTGTATTTTTCGAGTAATTTAAAATCTCGACTTCAAAGGGCTCTCTCGCAGCGATTTTTTCGCGCATGTATTGTCGCGTTTCTTCTGAGGACTCTTCTCCTTGGAGTAAGCCGCCAGGTTTGTGACCAATCAACTCATCTGGGCTATAGCCTGAAATGCGCTGCGTCGCTTTATTCGCCCAAATCACAGTATTATCAGGGCCGGTAATGAGGACCCCATTATCCGTGTGGCTGACCGCGTCGAAGAGCATGACTGCCTGCGCACTCGCTTGTGCTAAGTCGTGCGTCCTCTCTTCAATCGTGACCTGCTGCTGCGCGACTAAATCATCGAGCTCACAGGTTTTTTTGTATAGATCGAAGCTCTTAACTTCGAGCAAACGCTCCGCTTCACGTCGCGCAGTGCGCTCACGAAGCAGTCGGCGTTCCCACTTCTGAGTTTCGTCCATTAACGGTCCGTGTTTGCTGCATAGCACACTTTAAAGACGACGCCGCTGCCGTCCGCTTGAGGGTGCCTCGTAATTGTGGCTTGATCTTTGAAATGCACGAGACTGCCACGCAGCAATCCTTCGGCTAAGTCTTCAAGATGCCGATCAGAGAGGTAGGTCATCTCCAGATCTCCATTGGGCAGCTCCACTGTTTTAAATCGAGGAAGTTCCGCGTCCGGATAAAGCTTAGCGACTTCCACATGCACGACGCCGTCGAGGCGAATCAATAGATCACGGCTACAATTGCAATCCGTTAGCATCACAGGGTAGCCTTGCGCGAGTTTACCAAAAAGATACGTGCCATAGAGCACTAAAAGCTCAGAGACAGTGACGCCGGTTTCTTTTTCCAGCGAAATGAGCAAACTGACCATTTCAGTATGCGGGTAAGTGCCGACGGCTGTATAGGCACCATTGGATGGCAAATCCGATGCATCAATAATCGTGTCCACCATATCGATGCCGTAGCGCTCCTCGACCATTTCGAGGAAATTTGTAAATACCATACCTTTCATGTCGTCACCTTTCTCATATTGTTAATTCCCTAGAATATCCATCAGCCAATTATCAAAGAGTTGGCGGCAAAGCGCCTCGTCCGTAGTGGCATGATATACACAGTGGAGCGCTTCATCCATATCACCAGGTTCATGCGCGCCCATGACATCCGCATAGCTAAAGGCCCCCAAGGGTGCCTTGCGTAAGATGGACTGCCACTCCTCGGGTAGTTCGTCTAGCGTAGACGCTTCACGGGGCGTAATGCCGAATAGCGCTAATTTACCTTTAATGACAAGGCCTAGCCAGGGGCCGCGGTCTTCTATCGAACGACTGTTTAAGCAGGGCCATTGCCTGCCATCAACTCCCTGAAAATGGCCCTCAGCCTTAGAATGATTGCGCCAGCGCCAGAGTAGACGTAAGGCACGTAATCGATCCCGTATTGACGCGTGTTTTTGTTGGTGAGGCTTGCCACCGGATGATTGCAAGCTAGAGGCAACAAAGTCCTCTAAGCCCCGAACATAGGCCCCATGCCTCATGTTTAACAAATTGTTGCGATGGATGATGCTGTCCACCAAGTCCGTTTCGGGCCCCAAGTAAGTATGTGCCGCTAAGTGAGCGCGTTCGAGTCGACTCATGCCGGCAACGATGCAACCATCTTCAACCACAGCACCGGGGCCGATCACAGAGCCAGGCCCGATCGACACGTGATTTCCCAGCCAGAAAGGGGGATTCAATTTCGCATCGGAGGCGATTTCGCAACTACGCCCAATGGCCGCATAAATACCGTAGCTTTTGGTTTCTTCCGTGAATGTGGTGAGCCAGTCCTGTTCTAACTGATGCCAATATTTAATCAGGCCCCAGCCGGCCTCAGGCTCTGTTGTGAGGGCAGGGGTCCTCGGTAAGTGATTGATGCAATCATCCCAATCTAAGCCTTGAATACTGGGCACTGTCACGATCTCAATTTCAATGGGCCAGAGAGTCGCTTTTTCCACTGCTTTACGGACATCACTTGGGCGGTCAGAAATGTAGAGCACCACTTTTTCCGAGCCTTGATCCACCGCTGCATCTAACCAATGAAAGAGCAAAGCTTGCTCGCCGACATGCCAGAGTGCGAAGGGCAGACGACGCTCCCAAACAGTGTCCAGTCGTCCCCAGTCGGGCAGGGCGAGCCGCCATTCAATGGGGCCAGTTCGATTCAATTCAGGGATTTCGCTCATATCTTAATAAGCCCCCTTTCCTAGTAATACTGCAGGCACTGTCTTAATCAAAATGACCAAGTCGGACCAAAAGCCTTGCGAGTGTATATATTGTAAATCTAAGCGCACCTGACCTTCGAAATCAATGTCCGCACGCCCTCCAATTTGCCATAAACAGGTGATTCCTGGCTTCGCACGAAGTCGACGCAAGTGGCGCGCCCCGTAAAGCGCGACTTCACGTGGCACTGGCGGTCTTGGTCCCACCAGAGACATATTGCCGATCAATACATTGAAAAATTGAGGAAATTCATCGATCGACAACTTACGAATCCACTTGCCTGGCTTGGTAATACGCGGGTCGTCTTTCATCTTAAAGGTCACACCGCTATCCCCATGCTCATTTTGCTCTAAGATCTCATCTTTAATTTGGTCGGCATTAAGAACCATCGAGCGAAACTTCCAAATTTCGAACAACTCACCGCCTGCGCCCACTCGAATCTGCTTAAAAAGCACGGGACCACCATCATCCAATTTAATCGCCAATGCCGTCAGTATAAAAATGGGGGAACTTACTACGATCGCTGCCAAGGCTCCCACAATATCTACCAAACGCTTCAACCCCAGGGTTGCACGAATAATCACGCGCCAACGCAGGCGCTTTAAGGCTGAGCGCCGGTGCCATTTTTCGACATCACCTGACAGGATTTCTTGTGCCCAGAAGTTAGATTCTTTATGCATATTTGAGGGTTCAGCCACTATTAGGTGAAGTTAAATGTCGATGGTATTTGCCTCATATAAAAGTGCGTGCAAGACCATTGCTTGCAAATAAAAAGAACGTAGTGGACGCATTATTCGTGTTATGCGTTCAGTGAATGCACGCGCTCGTAAGAAGCTCGTAAAAAGCACTTTGTGATTAACAAATGCTGCTACCTATCTACCGTAAAGCTGGAGTAAGTCGCGCAGATAATCTGCACTTTGCGTTTCCAGCGCATCGAGTTGATGCGGCAAGTAACGCCACTGCCAATTGCCTGTCGGCGCTCCGGGCGTATTTAAGCGAGCTTCACTGCCAAGACTCATGAGATCCTGCAAGGGGAAGACCGCCAAATGCGCACTGGATTTAATCGCCAGTCGAATAAAATCCCAAGCAATCTCATCTCCCGAGACGCCGATGTATCGACGAATGTGGTCTTGCGTGGCCTCGTCTAGACCTTGATACCAGCCGATTGTCGTGTCGTTGTCATGTGTGCCTGAGTAGGCGACGCAATTCCGCTCGTAGTTGTGGGGCAAATAGGCGTTGTCCGCTTCGCCACCAAAAGCAAACTGCAGAACAGCCATGCCGGGAAGGCCAGTCGCTTGGCGCAAGGCATTGACTTCATCGGTGATGATGCCGAGATCTTCCGCCACAAGCTTCGCATCCGGGCAAGCCGCGCGGATGGCTTGAAACAATTCCAAGCCGGGGCAGGGGGTCCAAGTGCCATTGCGCGCAGTCTTTTCACCTGCCGGCACCGACCAATAGGACTCAAAACCACGGAAGTGATCGAGACGCACGATATCGTAAAACTCTAAGTTCGACTGGATGCGCTGTATCCACCATGCGAAGTCGGTCTGCTGGTGCACCTTCCAATCGTAGAGAGGATTGCCCCACAGCTGTCCATCCGCGGCAAAATAATCAGGCGGCACCCCAGCCACCGCTTTGGGCTGACCGTCTTTGTCTAGCTGAAAGAGTTCTGGGTTGGCCCACACATCCGAGCTATCCAGGGCGACGAAGATCGGGGCGTCACCCATGATTTCAACCCCTTGACTGCCTGCATAGGCACGCAGTTTCGCCAATTGAGCGTAGAACAGATATTGATAAAACACATGCGCATTCGCGGCCTCACGGACTGAGTCCGAGATTTCTTGAGTTCGAGCACTGGCGGCGCTGCGATAAGCGGCGGGCCAGTCCAGCCAGCAAGCACCGCCGAAGTCCTGCTTTAAGGCTAGGAAGAGGGCATAGTCCTCTAGCCAAGCTCCCTGCGCCTTGCGAAATTTAGTAATCGAGCCGTAATCTAGAAATTGCTTCTTTTTAGAGGCTTTAAAACGCTGATAGGCGGCCCCTAATACAGGCCAAATCGCATGATAAAGTGCTCCATAATCGACATGCTCCCGGGGCAGCGCTGCCAAGCTTTCATACTCTTCATCCGTGATCAATCCCTCCGCAAGCAGCGGCTTTAGATCGATGAAATATGGATTCCCGGCAAAGGCCGAAAAACATTGATAGGGGGAATCTCCAAAGCCCGTCGGGCCCAGCGGACAGATTTGCCATACCGATAAGCCCGAGTTGTGCAAGAAATCGATGTAGCGGTAAGCACCTTCGCCCAAATTACCGATCCCCGTATCCGAGGGCAAGGAGCTGACATGTAGCAATGCACCTGCAGTGCGTTCATTTAACCAGTTATAAAGAGGTGCTTGGCTCATAGAGAGGATGGAATTTTTTTGTTCAGAGTCTGATTGAAGCTGGAAATTTTCAGCGGTTTGGGTGCCTTCAATTTGGAGGGCCAAATTCTCTAATATACTTTTGCGTCGGTCACTTGATTGCAATCACTATTCACTCCTGGACTGCGCGTGATTCACTTTATTTGAAATACATTAATAATGCGTGGTTGACACGTATTTACGTTTCGTTAGACATTGGCCGCTCCATCTCCAGCTTTTTATCCATTGCTTAGCGAGCTATACGGAGTTCTCCCGCCCCCCCGATACCAAGTTCATGTCACACTCCACTTTCGGACTTTACCTCAGTCTTTGTTTGTTGCTTTTAATTGGGCCCATGCCCGCGAGGGCACTTGAATTAAGTTCCGATGCGGATAAATACTACCAGATGCTGCAGCGCAGGCCCGATTCAGCAGTGCTGTATCAGCGCTTTTATGATGCGTGGTTGGATGCAAATGAAATCGATGCGTTGGAGGTGTTTCTAAAGCAGGCGGCGAGTCAGGACGCGGCCACTGTGGTGCACTTGCGCTTGTTAGCGACTTTTTACCTCTATCAAGGTGATGAGGGCCAAGCCTTGCGTGCTTTGCGCTCGGCGGTGGCGCTGGAACCGCAGTCTGGGGTCTTACGCTTGGAGCTCGCACGGGTGCAATTGTCCTTATTGCGCTATGCGGAAGCGGTCGAGAGTTTACAGGCTGCCTTGAAGTTGGAGCTAGATGAGGTTCAGGCAATCGAGGGACAACGCTTATTGGGCACGGCGTATGCCCGTGCCGGTCAGTTTGAGAATGCCAATGCGGCTTGGCAGCAGTTGCTGCAGGCGTATCCGAACGAGAGTGAATTGATGGAGGATCTGATTGATCTGCAAATCGGCGAAGGACTGTTGACCGAAGCTTTGGCAACCGCTGAGCAATTGGTGAAGACAACGCGTGAGCCGTATCAACGGGCCCTGTATTCTTTGTGGGTCGGCGACATTTTGCTGCGCCAGGGGCAGCAGGGCGCAGCACTTGAACTGTATCGCGACTTACTGGATCGAGTGGGGGCGGGCTCATGGTTGGAGCGCGAAGTCTTGGTGCAGATCAACCAAGCGCTCGGAGCCGCACAGGGGGCCGCGGCCGCCTTGGAATTTTATGAGAAACTCTGTGCGCAGTATCCCTTACGCACGGGACTGCGTCAGGTGTGGCTCGATTTATTAGCGAGTTCCGGCAAAGTGGATGAAGCGGTGGCGCAATACCAACAGCTACTACAACTCACACCGGGCGACCGTGGCAATCGAGAGGGCTATATCCAGCTGCTGGCACGTAGCGGACGTATCGAAGCGGCGCGCAGTGAGTTGCGACAGCTCTGTCAGTTATATCCGAAGGATGCCGCACTCCACTTAGAATTAGTCGATTATTCCAGCCAATTGGACGATGAAGCCGGCGTCCGCTCGGCGCTTGAGGCCTATGCGCAGTGCTTATCCTCGGACTCGCATGACGCCCTGCGTGTGACTCGCCTGTATGAACGTTATGGTTTCGAAACCGAGGCGGGGGCCCAGTATGCCGCTTTGACCGAGCGCTTTCCTGAGGATGTGGACTGTGTGGAAAGCTATGCATTTTGGTTGATCCGTAACGAACGTGCTGAGGAAGCGTTGCAATTGTGGCAGGCGCTGTCGGAGAGTCAGCAGCGTGATGGTTTATTACGCATTGCGCAGTCGATGGTATCTGCACGGCAGGAGGGGGCGGCTTATACACTTCTAAAGGCTCGCTTGGCTGAGTTCGAAACGGACACGATTTATCTCCAGCAATTATGTCGATTAGCGATGAATCTAAATGCTGCGGAGGAGGCCTTGCCTTGGGTGCGCACACAGTTGTTGCAAGCACAGAGCGCACTGGAAGTCAGTGCGGCGGTGACCTTGGCCACTTCCGTGATTAAGGACTATCAAGGAGAGACGCAGGTGGTGCAGCAGTTACAGTCGGCGGACACATTAGTCCTGTCCGAGCTGAGCCTGTTGGCGCAGCTTCAGGAATTACAGGGCGATCGCGTTGCTTCCGAGGCGACTTTGCAGCGAATTCGTGAACATGGGGGCCTCGTCGCGCTCTCGGAGGAAGTGCGCATTTGGGAAAGTCGGGGACGGCGGGATGAAGCCTTGCGGGCGATGGAGCAATTGGTCGCGTTACCGGCAGGGCGCAATCCTGTGAATCTGCGTCATTATGTATCACTCTTGGAAAGCGAAGCCAAGTGGGAGCGGGCGCTCGTGGCGCTGGAGCAGTGGAAACAATTGAGTCCCGGCGATCCGCAGGTGTGGTTGCGCGAGTCCGACATCTTGGTCGCTTCGAATCAATTGGAACTGGCCGTGCGTCAAATGCGTCGTGCGCGGCATCAGTTTGATGACGAGATCGAGCTACAGTTACGCTTGGCCGACTTATACCGACAATCACAGCAATTCGCCGAAGCCGAGCGTATTTACTGGCGTCTTTATGAGTCGAATGAAGACCCCAAAGAGAAGCTGCGCTGGGTCGGGGAGCTGGCTCAGCTCGCACGGGCCAGTGGTGATTGGGACGGACTCATTCAGCAACTTGAAGCCCTTCGTGACGCAAACCGTCAATCGATCCTGCCATTGCTGGCCTTGGCGCAGGTGTATCAGCTTAATAATTACGTGGAACAGCGTCGTGCGCTCTTGCTCGAAGCCTCTATTCTGGAGCCGAACAATATCGCGGTGCTGGACCAATTGGCCACTGTTTATGAGTCCGTAGGCGACTATGTGGCGGCGGAGGCGAGTCTGCAGCGTATTGCAACTCAGAATCCCACGGATGCGAGTCGTCGTCGACTGGTGCAGTTTTACTTACGCTCTGGAGAAATTAATCAGGCCTTTGGCCTGATTAAATCAACCATGGTGACGCAGCAATCGCCTGAAAACTTGGAAGCCTTTGTCGATGTTTTAATGAGCAACGGCGAGTGGGATTATGCGGAAGCAGAAGCATTGAAAGCGCTTGAACAGTATCCGAATGACTGGCGGCTCGGCTATCAGCTGGCGGTTTGTTATCGTGAAAATGGGCGCGATGCGCAAGCTTTGCAGCTGTTTCTTGATTTGTGCGGCAAGGAGACTGAGTTGACGCGTCTTCCGGCACCGTCGACTGCGATGTCCAAGTCCATGCAAGAGCGCTATGCCACTCTGCCAGATGATCTGGTCGATTTGTTCCGCATTACTCAAGACAACTATAAGGTATTTAAATATCAGCAACAACATCGGCAACATGCTGCTGCTTCTTCAGTAGCGAGTGGCATCACTCGTTTTGTCGCCTTACCGGATAGTGTGTCGGCGCTACATCGTTGGACTGCCTTGCAGTTGACGAGACTGGTTTTGGATCTTTCAGCGACGCAGAGTCAGGCGACCATCGATCAAATGGCTGCCTGCGGCATACCAAGTCCTGAGCTATTGGTCGCGATGCAAAATGGGGGAGTGAATGGCAGTAACGCGCTGACGAGTGTACATGATTATGTGTTAAAACATCCCAAGGATGAGGTCGCGCTGGGTGTTCTGTTTCAATATATCGCAAATAATCCTTTCGCCGTCAGTCCTGAGGTCGTGCAACGCGGAGTGGACACTTTCCTAAAGAAATCTCCGATGCTAGGACTGCAATATGCGATGCTTCAACTGAGGATGTCGTCCGAAGAAGAACAGGATGCGTCACTGTTAGATGCAATTCTTAGCTCTTTGGAGTCTCTTGAATCGCTGGATGCACAGTGGCAACTGAACGTCATGTCTCAACTCCTCAATATCCATAATTACGGACAGGCGCTCGTTGAGATTCAATTTAACGAAGCGCAGCAGGCACGCTTACTTACATTGCTGAAGCACAGCTATCAGCAATGCGCGAATTCGACTGCTGGCGCGCAGGGCAAGTATTCTGTGCACGTGGCCTTTCATATGTTATCACTGTTGGCGATTGAGGCGGGCGATACCAAGCGCTTTTTGACGCAATTAGAAGCGCATCAGCAATTGCTCAAAGATCCAAAGCTACAGGCATTTTTGGCACAGATCATACCACACATTATAGTCAATCAGGCGAATGCCGAGTATGCTGCTCCGAGCTTTAGTCCGCTACAAACTGGCTTTGTCGAGCTGCCAATCGCGTTGTATTTCGAAAAGGGGGCTACGCGCAGGTCGGGCATGTCATTAGGAATGATGTCGGCGAAGCAACGGGCGCAAATTGACGCCTTGGATTTTGGAGCTCATTTAGACTCGATACAAGATCCGCGGCTACGTTTGTTAGCGGCATCGCGTGCGGATCAGATTGAGCAGTGCGATGCTTTGTTTGCCGAATTATTATCGGGAGACTCGCTGCGTTTTGAAGACTTGATCTTGTATGCGGGATGGCAATACGAAGTGAAGCAGCAGTCTGAAGCGGCGATGGCGAGCTTGGAGCGTGCTTTGGAGTGGGCAACGGATCGGCGACAGCGTAAGCAGGTCGACATGGCCATGGTGGGGCTCGGCGTCGCCTTGGTCCAAGCAGGGCAGGATTCGGTCGAAGAATTGGAAATCGCGCGCAATGCTGCCTTACGTTTAGAGCGCACGGCCTTTATGCCCACATCCGAGCGGCAATCTCTGGTCACTGCGATGACTGCATTGAAGATGAGCGATGCAGTGGCACGCTTGCAGACGGCTTCGACGGCCTCGGGAATCAATCCATTTGGTGGGGGGAGAGCTGTGTATCTCAATCCAGCAGCGCCGCAAAACCGATCGCAGCAAAACGATCCGAAGGAGCGAATGGTGGAACTGGCGAATGCCGGAAAACAGGAAGCGGCCTTGAGCATCGCAATTCGCGAGCTGAGGTCGGCGCTGCGCCAATATTCAAATAATCGCTATGCTTTGGATAATTTAATCAAACGCATACAGGCCGCCAATTTGAGCGAACTTGTCCTAGCACGCTTTAAGCCGCAGGACAGTGAAAGTCGCCGTCGCATGGAGCAATATGCTCAGTTGCTCAATGCATTTCACCGTCCTGAAGCAGCTGCAGTTGTTTGGCGTCAATTATATGATCTGCGTCCCACTGAGATCGCTTATGCACTTGAGGTTGCGCATGTGAGCGAGCCGAAGGTAGCTCAGTCCGTGTTACAGCAAGCATTGGAGGGCAGCAGTTCACACATGATCAATGCCGTTGGGCCATGGATCATTCAGAATCAACAACAGAATCATTCCTTCTCCTTTGAACAATGGATGCGCCTCATCACTTTAGCGACTGAGGTATTACAACAGGTTGATCCTGCAATGGATGGTTCGCAAAACTTTACTTGGGCCCCCTATTTGGCCCTACAATTTGCGGGGCGCACTCACATTGATAGTATGTCGTTTCCGAGTTATGTGAAACGCGGTCGCCAGTTGGACTTGAAAGGAAAGGGGGCTGAACTGGAAGTGCAGCGTGCTCGCGCGTATAAGGATCTTTGTGAGGCAATGTTGCGCCATCCGGATACCGCGGAACAAGGCTTCATGTTGATTTATCGTAAACATGAGATCTTGGACGAACCACTGGAGACTCCGGACTTACTCGCGCTAGCTCGTGCCGCGGTATTGTGTCGCTCTCAGAGGGAGTCATCCGCAAAAGTCACGTTGCAACACTCTGCTGGACCTTGGGCTTACGTGAGCAATGGAGCCAGGTATCATGGTCAAGCGCTGGAATCGAGCGTGCAACCGATCGTGTATTTGGCAGCGATGACAGCGCAGCAAGGAGAGTCTGCATTGCGCGCATTACAGGCCAAATTCGAAACGGTGAACCCCGAATACGCGCAAGATTTACGCTTTTTTGCGGATATTGTTTTTGCCGACGCTGCTTCAACCAATGTTATTGAGGAATTGCAAGAGTGGCAGGCGGAGTCTTCGGATTCCGCAACATCTGCACGCAGTGCTTTGATGCTGGAGTCGGTTCGACATGTCTCAGATCGTAAAGCGGCACTCTCGCTGCTCATGCCACATTATCTGCCCAAAGCGCAGAATTCGTATCAATGGCAGGCGCAGGATATTGAGCGGATTCGTGATTTCGCACTCAGCTTATTGAGCTTGGGTCAGCCTGACTTGCTAGAGGAATACTTCAACCGACTGGCAGAGGATGCGATGGGACCGCGTGCGGGCTGGGAGGCGCTGGTGCGGCAACCTAGGACCAACCATTATAGCTATGGTATGAATGTGAAGTCACCGAATCGGTATTATCATTTGATGCAACAGCTGGGGCAGTCGCGTGATTTAACGCTCGCCATCATTCGTTATGGCAATCGCAATGGCATCGGGAGTCCTAATTATTTGGGCAACCAATTGTCGGGGCAACTCAGAAATTTCACATCCGTGTCGTCTGCCTTGGAGTGGTGTGAGGCACAACAGCTGTTCACTGACTTGGCCAGCTTTGATCCCCTGATTGCTTTAGATCAGCAAAGCTTGCAATTGGGTGATTTAGCAGAGGCATTTCCCACCAATCGTAACACCGTGGTCTATGAGCAGTCCTTACGGATGATAGATTTCACGGGCGAGGCGAAGGGCGAAATGAAAAAAGCATTTATCGCTGAATTGAAACAGCGCGGTTTTGGCGCGCAATTGCTGGCGGCATTTATGCTGCAACAAGAAGGACGTGAGCTCGCGATTGCGGCCATCGAAGCCGAGGCTGAAAGCTTTTTCGCACTGCCTGAGTCACGTCGCGCCGAGTTGGCATTTTTGTATAAATATTGGCTCCGTCCTGGCACGTCGACCGAGGCCGATTCACCGGTGGTTCAATCGATGATAGAGATTTTCAATGCGGAGAGATTCGCAGTCATGCAGGCGTATCTCTCAGAGGATGCCGCGATGGATCCAAATCGCTATAGCTCAGAAAAACAATCTGTATACAAGTGGATCGAGAGCTACTGCTTAGTCGATCCGGAACTATGTGCGAAGTTGTTTGCGCAGTGGTCCAAGCGCGAACTGCAGTATCAAATGCAGAGCAAAGCTTTAGCGGAGCGGCAACGAATCTATGAGCGCCGTCGAATCTGGAATGCTCCGCTCAACCGTGGACGTAACAATGAAGAGGCCCTGCTTCCACTGAGTCAATTCTACGCATTGCTACAAGCTCAGGGTGACCCATATGTGAGCTTGTTGGATCGACAGTTTTCAGAAAATGTCGCGCGCCTATGGCAGACGGTCTTCGAGTCTAAATTGGGTTCACTGCAGGCAGATTATGCCAGCATTATTGCAGTGCTGCCAGAGCTTGCGCTGCAAATGGAAACGCCAGAGCAGCAAGCGATCCTAGCCGCAGGCTTGGCGCAATTTAGCCGCAATCGTGTGCGTCTCAAACAAGGTGAAGAAGAGGCATCTGTGGTGTCGGCTGTCACCGCATTGAATGCGGAATCAAGTGTGCTGGAGCGCGTGTTTGGGGCTTCGCTGCTCGCACAGATGGCGCGTCAGTCGGATCGAGACTTAGATGCGGCTAAAACCAAAGAAGCATTGGCTGAGGTCAAACAAGCGCAGTTAGAACGCGAACTACGTGCAGCTCAGGCCTTAGCGGATCTATTGGCAGATGCACAGCTCAGCTTAGAAGCGAAGCTGGGGCTGTTAAATGTATTTCTACATTATAATGAGCCACGTTTTATCGAGCAAGCTGTACTCGCGGTGTCGGTGGCCCATGTGCTGGAGGCGTATGTAGATGCGGGGCGCCCTGCGTTTAATGACGACTGGGCCGAAATGTTGTGGCGCTTACAAGGAGAGCACCTGCAATCATCCTGGCGAGAATCGCTGCTTCCTTTATTGCCTAAGCTGGTTCAACAACTGCCGACACAGATTCATCAGCAGGATCAGGACAACGCGAAGAAAGCGGTTCGGGCGGTGATCGCGATTGCCGTGGACTTGGGAGAGAGCGCGACCGTGCGCCAGTTGACGCGTCAATATTTTGGACTGATCGATGGTGATGCGCGGATACTCTTCGCACTCATCGAGGCGGGTGAAATCGAAGAAGCGATACGGATCACTGCGAGGGACGGCACATTTAGTACGAACAGTGGCATGCGATACACGCAGGCACTGCACAGGCATTTGCCTGAGTATTTGAACCGCATCACCAACCCGACTGTTAAGTATCAATTGAACTTTTCTCTGAGCAGCCTGCAAGATGCGAGCGACTTGCATGAGTCGGAAGTGCCGCTATTATCACAGCGCGCTGAGACCCCGCTCGCAGCATTCGGCCCGCATCGGGATACCCCGCAAGCAAGTCGGCAGTTAGCTCGCTTGTGTGAAGTGGCGACAGATCTGACGCTGGCGATTCCGTTTTTGGAAACACTGGTCGGAGATGCTGATTTTGAGGCCTTGTTAGCACAGTCCAAATCAGGTGACTCGGATGGGCGTCGTCTCGCGCAAGAGCGTTTACAGCTGCTCAAATATCTACTGCAAGCCGACATCAAAGCAGGCAATTTCGAGCGAATCACAGCGTTATTTGCCCAAATGGAAGGCATGCCTGAACATAATGATCTGCGAAAGGTGCGCAACGACATGCAAGACGGGCTCAAGCTCAGCATTTTTGAGGGCGCGGAGGCACGCACTGCGGAGGAGTGGCAGGCGTATCTGCCCTTGTTACGTGTGATGTTGCAAACTGCGATGCAGCCTAATTCGACCTATTATGATCATTTGGCCACATGCTACCTCATGTATCTCGTTGCCAACGTGGGAGCTGGAGAAGCAGAGTCGATTGGCGACGAATTGCCGGATACTGTCAAAAATCAGATTGCCGCGATGCAGGCGAGTTGGTCGTCGCCGGAAAGGATTTTTAGGTATGTGGGGAATGTTGCGGGACGTAAGCCGGAGGATGCAGGCAAGCGTCAGCTGCTGTTGAGGCACCTGCTATCTGAACCTGCACTGGTCACCACGCTATGGAGCAGCGGCGCGGATGCATTGGTGAGCCAACTGAACTACTCCAGTGAGGATGAGATCATTGATTTAAATGCGGTATTCCCGCGGGTGCTGAGCGCCAGCCATCCACGCGCCGATTGGATTCGTGAGCTTCAAGCAAAGCAAATGCTCAAGCAAAAGGATGTGGATACGAAGACCTTGTTACAGGCGACTGCGGTTATGCTAAATTCAAAGGACGGAGCCCAGGACTGGGGCACAAAGTTACGTCCGTTTACTGCGCATTGGAAGGCGCTTTATACTGATTTTATCGCAGATGTGGAGGGCGGGGAGAGTGCACAACTGCAGGCCTTTGCGGCTGAACTCAAGAAAATGGAAGCAACATTGAGCGATCCCATGGCGGCTCAGATAGGAGCCTTGTCGGTGTTTACTTATGCGGTGACGATCAACCCAAAGTCGGTAGATTTTGATCAAGCGGAGTGGCTGGCTGCACTTGCTGAGTCCGATTCTATCATGGTGCGTTGCTTCATATTGGGCTTACTCGTGCGAGATAACGGAGATCGTGATCCGCGCAATCCCTTACTGCGAGCTCAGTGGGAGTCTGTGCTCAAGGATGCATCTTTACCATTTCCCCTGCGCTTTAAGATCTTTTCGCAAGGCTTACGAAATAATAGATATAAATTATTAGGAGATCCGGAATCGCTCGAACTCGCTTGCGAGATGCTAACTTCGTATATTGAACGGGGCTATGACTTGTTCGACGGCTATGTCGGGAATGTGTTCCTGAAATACATCTATCGAGAGAAGCTTGCGGATGCAAACAATGCCGTGGTGCAAACGCTTAAAGATGAGTGGGTGGCGGCTTTACTGGCAGTTGAAAATCCGAAGTCGAGTTATGACGTGAATCGCACGCTGACGTGGGCCGTATTGCTTTCAATGAAACTGGGGGATGCTGAGTCGGTTGTGAATTTGGCGAAGCATTTCCCTGAAAGTAAATGGGCGAATGTAGATGTCTTGCTCTGGCTTCTGCGCTATGAGCTGTATGAGATCGCGGTGGATCAACTCGAAAAGCAGGACTTATTGGGCTATCGCGAATACAGCTTTGGCTATGACTCTAAAGTGCATGCGCACTTACCGAAGTTGTTGGAGCGCTTGGAAGATCCGGTGCAACGTTATCGTGTGGCTGTCACGGTGTCAGTCTTAGTGGACTCCAAGCAGTTTCCATTGGCTGCGGGTGAACCCAACCGTTCGGCACGTTGTCAGGCATTATTCCAAAGTTATTCAGAGCACGCCAAGGACCCTGGCGCGGATAAGTTGCTGGATGTGTTAACTGACGACGATGTCACTGCAGATTTGGCATTCGAGTGGGTTGTAGAGCAAACTAAGGATTGTTCGATGGAGGACTTTTTGGCGAAGATGAAAAAAAGGAAGCTCGATCGCAATCGATTGAGTTTATATACAAAGCGGCTCAGTCTTCAGGCCAAACATGGTGATCTCGCTTGGCCGCTTGCTGAGCTCGAAGCGATGCAGAGCATGGTCTTTGGATCGAGTGAATATAGCTGGATACGCCCTTATATTTATAAATTACATACTGCATTATATATCAGCTTTCTCGATCAAGTAGCCGCGCAGGATGGCCATGACTTGAGTCAATGGTTGCCAGTGTCTCAGGCCCTTTGCCGCTTGTATTGTAATAGTTCCTTTACACGCAATGCACGTAACCAGTTTCGTGGATATTTGTTTCATCTGATGGCGCAGCAAGTGGTCGCGCCAGGGCAGGAAATGACTGAGGCGATGCGCGCGGATTTATCCAATCCAATCTTAGACGAACAGCTCGATGAGTATGACGAGCGTTGTCTTTCCAATGTAGACGACGGCATTGGCTCGGGGACAAACGCTGCGGATCGCAGGCGCTTAAAGACTGCATTAGGACTGCTGCTGATGAACCCCAACTTCTATGAACAGCGCTGGGTGAATGGACCAAATGCGCTACTTGGACGTTTGACCTGGGAGACTACCTTTAAACGACGTGCAGTGACCGAATTGTTGACGGAGTTGATCTCAGAGTCGCATCCACGTGAGCCATGGATGGCCTATCTGCTGGGAGATTACAGCTATGGCGGGAAGGACGGTGATCCCGATGCAGCACTTCTATGGTTCACTCGAGCCCGCGAAGCGGCGCTGACGCGTCATCCTGATTTTCGCACGACTGCTGGCGATGCCACTTTGAAGATGGTGACTTTACTGCGTTCCCAAACAAACGGCGTAAAGCGAGCTTTACAATTGCTTGAAAGCACGCCTGCTGATTGTTTTTCCGACGAGGCAGCCACTCAGGCAGCGCAATTGCAAGCGCAGTTGACAGCCGAAGATTAAACGATGAGCGAGCTCTTTATTACTCAAATACGTAAGCGCCTAAATGTCGGGCGCATACTGCGTGCCTGGGTTTGGTGTTTGTTCATGGCTGCCTGCGCGGCCGTGCTCTACGCGGGCAGTTTTCTAGTGCGTGGCCATGCCGTCGTTTGGCAGAGCTATGGTATCTTTTTGGCAGTGGCATTGTGTGTCGGCGCGCTATTTGCCTGGCTGCGGCTGAGTGATCGGGAAGCGGCAGCACGCACTGCGGATTCCTTTTTCGGTCTGAAAGATGTGTTGGTGAGTGCCTATCACTTCAAACGACTCTCCAGCCCGACTGAGGCACATCGCCTGGTAATGGCTCAAGCGGATACAGCAGTTGCCTCTTTGTCGGCTGCGCAGATGCCCTTAGCTTTGCCGCGTCGGCTGTTACTTGCATGCGCTGCTTTGATGCTACTGTTGATTGGGCTCGCTCAAATACCGCCATCTGATCAGGTGCTGTCTGCGCAGCGAGCGGCACGGGAAAGCCTCGCTAAAAGTGAAGTCACACGTGATGCGCTGGACGCTTGGATCGATGCATTGGAAGCATCCTTAGATGAGGCGGAGCAAGAGGCGATTGACTTAAATGCCTTGCGTGAAGCGGTGGACGCGTTGGAGCCCGCCGAAGATACGCGTGATGCCATGCGGCAATTGGCGCGCTTGGAGTTGCAGGTGAGTGAACGAATGGAAGCCATGGACCAACGTGCGGACGAAGCAGTGCTGCAGGCAGTCGCTGAGGCTCTCCAGACGACTCCGAGTCCGGATGCACGCCAACTGGCAAAAGATTTGAAAGCGAAGGCATACCAGCAGGCTGGGGAAGCGCTGGGCGAATTGGCGCCAGACGCGGCGCAGCTGTCCGACTTGAGCGAACTTGAAAAACAGTTGGCTCGATTGCGTCACGTCTCAAAGCCGATGGCACAAGCCAGTCAGGCCGCACAGCCCGATGCGAAAGCGGCTCAGTCCGGCAGTCAGGCAGAGGCCAGCACTGCCGATCCAAATTCGATGGACGGTCTATTGAGTGATTTGGATGCCGCGGCGCAGCAAATGGAAAAGCTTGTAGAGCAGCAGAAGAGGGGGCAGGCCGATCAAGCTGACGCATGTCAGGCCTGTAATTCCCAAATCGGGGAAAAGATGCAACAAATCGGCCAGCAAATGACCAAGATGCAGGCGCGACAAAAGGCACAGCAACAGTTGTCAGAATTCCGGAATTTACTCAATCAAGCGCAGGCCTATGCGAGTGGCCAAGTTGCAAGTATGCAGCCCGGCTCAGGCCAACAGCCTGGCAATGGACAGCAAGCAGGCGAGGGGACAGACGCGTCGCGCCGTGAGGGCAGTGATCCTTTATTGCAAGGCAGTGAGCTGAGCAGCCTTCAAGGGCAGAAAAATGGCGGCCCTTCGCAAGGTATGATCGAGGACGCTGCGAGTGGCAGCGGCAGTTCGCAGCGCAGCACGCAAGCCGTGGCCCGCGAGCATCAGCGTCAGTTTGAATCCTTTGTGCAACGCGACGACATCCCTGATTCTGTCAAATTTGCAGTCAGTAACTATTTTGAATCCATTCACCAATCCGAGCCGATCCCTATTACAAATCCATGAGTCACACCATCGAAACGTCCGCACAGCACTTTAACGAAACCTTCAAGCGTATACAAGACGAGGTCAGTAAGTTCATCGTCGGGCAAGATGATATTATTGAAAACGTGCTGATCGCGATCTGTTGTGGTGGGCATGTCTTACTTGAAGGTGTGCCCGGGCTGGGGAAGACCGCGCTGGTCAATACCTTGTCGCAAGCCTTGGACCTCAAGTTCAAACGCATTCAGTTTACCCCCGATCTCTTGCCTTCGGATGTGGTGGGCACGCAAGTGTTGATCGAAGCGGATGGGCGTCGGGAATTACAATTTCAACAAGGACCGGTGTTTTGTAATCTTCTGTTGGCCGATGAAATTAACCGTGCCACTCCGAAGACTCAGTCATCCCTACTGGAAACGATGCAGGAAAAACGGGTGACCGTTGCCAATACGACCCATCGTTTGGGGCATCCGTTTTTTGTGCTCGCGACTCAGAACCCAATTGAAAACGACGGCACCTATCCGCTGCCTGAAGCGCAACTCGATCGCTTTTTCTTTAAACTCAATGTGCAGCTGCCCGACCATGACGACTTTATCGAAATATTGAATCGCACTGGGGGCAACGAACAGCCCCAGATTCAAGCCGTTGCCAATGGCAACGACATCATTGAAATGGGTCAGGTCTTGCGTGACATTCCGATCGATGAGGATGTGAAACACTTCTTAGTGCGCGTGGTGCGCGCGACTCACCCAGGGCATGAGGGCTCTCCGGAGCAGGTGCGCACTTATGTCAGGCATGGCGCATCGCCACGTGCCGCTCAAGCTATACTGGCGGCTGCACGCGTTCATGCATTGCTCGACGGACGCTTTCATGTGGCGAAGGAAGATATCCAGAAGTGCGCGATTCCGGCTATGCGGCACCGTTTGATTTTATCCTTCGAAGGAGAAGCGGAAGGCGTCGCAATGGACGAAGTCATCCGTGCCGCAATCGATTCAGCTTTGCGCGCCTAATGTCCGAAGCATCGCTTACAGATAAGCGCTTCATTCAGCGCTTGGACACGCTCTACTTATTGGCGCGGCGTGTCTTGGGCGGCACACTGCAGGCCGAGCGTAAATCGACTCGCAAGGGGGCGGGCATTACATTTGCCGATTATGCGGAATATCAAAATGGGGATGATTATCGCTCGATTGATTGGGGCGTCTTTGCGCGCTCGGACGAGTTGATCGTGAAACTTTTCGAACTGGAAGAAGATGCAACGATCTACGTCTTACTGGATTGTAGCCACTCGATGCAGTCTAAGTTTCACATGGCGCGTCAACTCGCGGCGGCGTTTGGTTATATTGGTTTGAATTGCTTGGATCGTTTAGCGGTGTATGGGCTCTCGGATCGCTTGAGCACGATCTTGGAACCGAGTCGTGGGCGTTCGAAGGTGTTACCGTTTTTACAGACACTCGATAGCACTAAAACCTGTGCTGAGGCTTCTGACTTCACTGCCTGTTGTCGCAATTTTCAGGCGCGTCGCCATCGGCGTGGCATGGTGATCGTGCTCTCCGATTTCCTATATCCAGGCGGCTATGCCGATGGGCTTAAGTTCTTGAACTGGCATGGGCATGACGTGTTTTGCCTGCAATTACATGATCCCGCTGATTTGAAATGCGACTTGAAAGGCGATGTCGATCTGGAGTGTGTCGAGAGCGGTGCACGCATGCGTGTGACTGTCAGCCCCAAGGAAGCGAGCGCATACGAAGCAGCCATGCAGGCGTGGAATGATGGCTTACGTATCGAGTGTGCGAAACGTGGGATCGGTCTGGCTTCGGTGACGTCCGATTATAGCTTTGATTCAGTGATTCAAGATATTCTACGCCGCGGAGGGCTGGTGCGATGAGTCTACTGAGTCCATGGTGGTTACTCTCGCTGATCGCGTTGCCGATCATGGCGGCCTTGTACTTCTTAAAAGTGCGCCCACGTCGGCAGGCGACCAATGCTTTCTTTTTGTGGGAACAGATCTATCAGCAAAACAGCAGTCGCGCGTTGTTCAAGCGACTGCGCGACCTGTGGTCCTTGTTGTTGATGTTGCTGGTGCTGGCACTGTTAGCCTTTGCGATGGCAGAGCCGGTCATTGAAACAGACGATTCCCGCGATTTGATCATTGTGGTGGATGCCTCTGCCTCGATGCAGGCGCAGACGGGGCACGGCACTCGGATGGAGTTGGCGCAAGCGGAAGCGGAGCGTTGGATTCGAAACTTGGATGGTCAGCGTCAGGCCGCAGTGGCTTCGATCAGCGACGGCTTGCACTTTCATTCGCATTTAAGTCGCTACCCACGTGAATTGCTGGATGCAGTGGCCGCGATTCAAGCGAGTGATATGCCGCTCAGTGAGTCGGCGGTGCAGTTGCTTGCCGATTTATTGGCCGAGGATGCGTCCTACCGAATTCTGTTCATTACCGATCATCCGTCGAGTCGAGCGACATTGCCCGCAGGACTGGAATACTGCGTGTTGGAGCTGGAGCCTGTTAGCAATGCCGGGATCGTTGCCGCAGATGTGCAGTGGCAGCCAGGGCGTTCGGATGCGGCGACTTTTTATCTGCGTGTGCTCAATCGTGCCGCGTCCGAACTGTCGGTTGATTTAGAACTACGCCATCTGGAGACCGGCGTGGTGGCGAAGCTCTTGCCCTTGACGATCGCGGCGGATGCTAGCTTTGAAACTGTATTTGAGCTCGCCGGGGTCAGGCCTGGAATGTGGCAGATGTCTTTGCTGCATAGTGATGCCTTGGCCTTGGATGATACGATCACGTTGGGCCTCAACCCGCGACGCCCGATCACGGTCCGTATTGAGAGTGAGCACCCCTGGTTTTACGAGAATTGTGTGCGTGCGTTTGCGCAAGCCGGCGGTGTGCTTCAGCTCTCAGAGACAACCAATGCATCGCTACAATTAGTCGAAGGGCAGGGCAGCAGCGATGCGCCCACAACATTGATCTTCAACCCCACCGGCAGTTCGCCCTTTTGGGAATCAGTGGGAGAGCCGATTGCGGTGGAGCTAGCGGAAATACTTACGCCCAGCCATCATTTTCTTGCGCATTTGGATGTGCCTGCCTTGCGCTTTGCCGGTGCCCGCGAACTCGTGCCTGCGCCCGGCGCGGTGGTGCTAGTGGCCGCCGACGATGGCACGCCGCTGATTTATAAAATCACGCGTGCACAGCGCAGCGCCTTGGTCGTGAACTTAGACCCAAATGCTGGCAACTTTTTCCTATCCCCATGGTTTCCAGTGATGGTGCATGCGGCGGCCCTGCATCTGTCTGGCCGTGAGGCTGCGATTGCTCCGGTCTACACGACTGGTCGCAACGTTGAGGCGCCAGGCACGCCCACGACGTCCTGGACGATGTCTGCGCCACACGATCGCACGAGTATCGTGACCGGTGGACAGAGCATGCGGCTGCCCGCTGCCGGTACTTATCATTTGAATACAGACTCATTGGCTTGGGAGTTTGGAGTTGGACTGCTGAATGCGGAAGAATCGAGTTTGACCGCAGCACCCCGCACCGAAGTCCAGCCACGAACGGGCAGCGTGTCCTTGGCACATTGGCTATTGATCGCCGCGATTTTCTTACTCGTGGTGGAATCATTACTCTATCACCGGAGGCTTGTCGGCTAGACGCGGCTATGGAATTTTTATCATACAAACCATTGTTGGGCGCACTGCTACTGATCGTGCTTGGTGTCGCGGTGAAGACTTCTTTAGTGGACCGACCGCGCGGGCTGAAGTGGGCGTCGGCGGGCTGCCGCATGTTGGCCGTGTTATTGCTCTTGTTCGCGCTCTGTCGGCCTTATTGGAGCAGCGAAAGCGAGCGCTTGCATGTGGTCTTTTTACTGGATGCCTCGGAGTCGATTGAAGCGACCGAGCTACGCACGGCCTTGGCGGAAACGCAGGCTGCGATTCAGGCCTTAGGCGCGGGAGACAGTTACTCGCTCTTTCTCTTTGGCAATGGCTTACGGGCAGCCACAGACGAGTCAATCGAGGCCTTTGTCGTGGCGAGCGAGCAGGGCACGAGCGATGCAGAGTTTCGCTCTGCGAGTCGCTTGGGTGACGCCTTGCTGGCCTCGCGCTTGAGTTTCCCGTCCGGCAAGGCACGCCGCGTCGTCGTATTTTCAGATGCTCAGGTCAATGGTGGGAATCTCGCGGATGCCCTGTCACAGCTTGCGGAGGAATCGATTGATGTGCGCTTTCGTAATTTGCAATCCTTGCAGGCGAGTGAGGCGGCCTTGTTGAGTTTCACGCCAGCCACTCCGTTCGCCTTTAAAGGTGAGGTGGTGCGGATGCGTGTGGCGATGCGAGCGAATACTGCCATGCCTTCGCGCTTGAGGATACTGCATCAAGGGGTGGTCCATCTGGAGCAAGCCGTGCAATTGCCTGCCAATGACTTGTTGGAGGTCGCTGTGGATATTGAAATGCTCAGCTCTGGTGCCAGTCGCTGGACTGCGGAACTGGTGCCAGAGGCGGATCACTTTCTCATCAATAATCAAATCGCGACCACGGTGGAAGTCAAAGGGGAGCCTCATGTGTTGGTCATTCACGAAGATCCCCGGCAGATGCGCTCCTTTGACCGAGCGATGAAGCAGCAGGGGATCGAACTTGATGTGCGCGGGGCGCGCGGTTTACCGGATACCATGGAAGGCATGCTCGCCTTTGACGCGATCATTTTGGCAGACGTGGCGGCGACTGATCTCAGACCTTTGCAAATGGACTATTTAAAACGTTACGTCACAGAGTTTGGTGGCGGGCTCGCGATGTTTGGTTCTGAGAACTCCTTCGGGCTGGGTGGCTATTATCGCAGCGCGGTGGAAGAGGTTTTGCCGCTCAGCTCACGTTTTGAAAAGGAAAAGCAAAAACCGTCGTTGGCGATGGTGCTGGTGATTGATAAGTCGGGCTCGATGAGCGGAGTGCCCATTGCACTGGCTCGTCAGGCTGCTAAAGCGGCGGCGGAACTCTTAAACGGAAATGATCAGATCGCAGTGATCGGATTTGATAGTCAGGCGGTGGTCATTTGTGAAATGACTTCGGCCTCCAATCAGATGCTCGTCGCCAGCTCGATTGATTCCTTGCAAGCAGGAGGTGGCACCAATTTACAGCCAGGCATGCAACTGGGCCAAGATATGCTGGATCGTGCTTCCACCCGTATCAAACACATGATTATCTTGTCGGATGGTCAAACCGGGGGCGGGCAATATGAGGCGATGGCGCAGGAGATGGCCAATCGCGGTGTCACGATTTCGACGGTAGCGCTCGGGCAAGGCGCCGCGCGCGAGCTGATGCAAGCCATCGCACAGATAGGAAAAGGGCGTTACTACGAGACCAATGATCCCAATTCCGTGCCGACGATTTTCACCAAAGAGACCATGCAAGCGTCGAAGTCTGCAATCAAAGAAGACCTCTACGCCAGCGTGCAAGCCGGTGAGCATCCAATTTTGAGCGGCTACGAGCGCAGTCAATTACCAATGGTTCTGGGCTATGTCATGACACGACCGACCCCGACCGCACAGGTCTTACTGGTGGCCGAAACTGGAGATCCCTTACTCGCAGTATCACGTTTTGGGCTGGGCACGGGACTGGCTTATACCTCGGACCTGACGGATCGTTGGGGCAGTGAATGGCTCTCTTGGCCCAGCGGATCGAAGTTTTGGGCGCAAGTAATCCGCGGGATTTTAAAGAAAGAGTCCGGTGCAGGCATGTCCGTCCAGTCCTCCGTGCAAGGGGAGCGCATGCAAGTGCAGGTCTTACGGCAAGACCCGGGCATGCGGCCAGTCAATCAATTATCATGGCGTGCCGAGGCACTGGATGAGCGCGGACAGACGCATGTGCTGGAGTTAACACAAAGCGGACTTGGGCAGTATGCAGGCGAACTGTCGCTGGCAGGACTGGATCGCTTGGTATTAAACATTCGCGACCTCACATTGGGCCGCAGTCAAGTGCTGCGCTGGCAGCGTTCGTATCCAGCCGAGTATCGACTCGGAGCGAAGCCCGCGCCGGAATTACAACAAGTGCCAGCGTTCACCCCAGCAACGATCCGCGATCAGCTAGTGTCAGCATCCGCGCTTCAGTCGGCCACGCCAGTCTTTGTGCTCAGTGCAATGTTCTTATTACTGCTCGGTATTGTGCTGCGCAGGGTGTAGTATCTAAATATTCTAGATTCAGCTTTCGCAGAACCTTAGCGCGTCACAATCAGTCGATTTTCATGTGAATATTTAAAATTTACGATCTCTCCCGTCATTATCAGGCGGATCGCTTCTTCGATAACAGGGAGTGGAGCAATAAACCATTCGCGTGGGGTATGTCGTTTCCCCTTATTATCAAAGACGTCCACTTCCAGGCATGCGTGTCCAAAAAACTTGTGTAGTATTAGCTCTAGTTTGTAACCGGTAATTCTTCCCCCACCTATGCATGAGTTGATTTCTGTTTTAGTATCCCCGGATGCAATTCAATCAATCAAAGGTAGTTCTGTTTCATGGTGTGGTCGATTTACGCAAAGGTGCCTCTGGCTTGGTGGCTTTGGTGGACGATCCGGAGCCGGGGACTTGGTATTTATTTAGTAACCGCAGTCGCAGTTTGATGAAGTGCGTGCGTCTGGATCGCTCGGGACTCTGGATGGGGTCGCGGCGCTTGAAGCAAGGCCATTACCGCTGGATCGAGCGCAGTCGGGGCACTTCAGTGTTGAGCGCCAGAGCCGCCGAGGATCTATGCGAAGGCAAAAAGCCAAAAATTTACGAATAAGCTCTCAATTGCGCTTGTACTTCCTCAGTCCCGTGTTAACGTCTATTAGATTAGCAGTGAAGTAACAGTCGAACAGTTTCTGGCCGAGCGCGCGGCATGGGAGCGAGAACGCAAGCAGTTGCTGCGCCGCGATGAGCGCAATAGCCGTGAGATCTTACGGCTGACCAAGTTGATCGGCGCCTTGCGGCAAAAGCTCTTTGGCACCGGCCGCGGCGAGAAGGTCGATCACGCTCAACTGGAGATCCAACTGGGACTGGCTGAGGCGCAGTTGACAAGTTTGCATGCCCAAAGCGGTGAGCGTGAAGACGAAGCGATCGATCAGTTGGTCGCCGCAGTCTCCAGCGGCGAGCAGGAGCCAGAGGAGCGGGTCAAGCGCTTCAGTTTGCCCGATGATATCGAAGAGCGCACCGAGCGGATCATCCCCGATGAAGTGATGGCCGACCCGGACCGCTACCGCGAGATCGGTGAGCCGGAAGTCACCGAGATTATCGATCTGGAACCGGCCAGATTTATCAAGATCCAACAGGTGTTTCCCCGTTATGTGGACAAAGCAGACCGTGCCGCAGCCCCACTGACTGCACCACGCCCACCGCGTGTGCTTCTAGGCGGACTGGCCTCGGTGAGGCTCCTGGTCCACGTAATCCTGGCCAAGTATCTGGAGCACATGCCGCTGCACCGGCAGGAGCAATCCTTCAAGATGCGCTTCGGCGTCTTTATCAGCCGTAAGACCATGGGCGGGTAGATACGCCATGTGGCCGAGCAGTGGCTGATGATGATTTATGAATCAATCAAGTCGATGCTCAGCTCATCAATATTGATAAACTTGCTGCCCATTTTGATGATTCGACGGTCGCCGCTATCTTCCATCACCGCACCCGCCATGACGGAGTCGACCACCACATGCTGTCGCAGTTCTTCCGCTTCGCGTTCATCGAGATCGGGATACTTGGTTTGAATGATTTTCGGGATGAGAATCTGATTGATCACCTCGGGATCCACGCCTCCGGGCATCGCTTTTTGCATGGATTTATCCTGTAAAATCGTCGCTTTTAGATCATTGAGGTCCGATTCAGTAATGTCCTGCACACGCTTGGAACTCGGCTCTTTCAATCCGCGAATTTTCAATTCACCCGGCGCATTTGTTTCGTCGTCGGACACGCGGGTTTTGAATTTGAAATTTGGAGCGAGGACTTGCTCCATCAGTAAAGAACAGGTGATCGCCTTCAGCATATTATTCACCGCGAAAGTGACTTCATCGTCCTTCGCATCCGGTTGCGCGATCAGATTTGTGAATTGAGCATGCGTCTTGTTGGGACTATCCCGCGTGCAACGCCCGATAATTTGAATCACTTGCGTCAAGGAGCCTCGGTAGCCGACTGTGAGTGCATGCTCACAAAAGGGCCAATCGAAGCCTTCCTGCGCCATATTTGTCTTTGGTCGATTCACCCGCATTCGGGCTGGGAATGTGTAGGATCGTTTTCTTGTCCGTATCCAGCACCTCCGAAATGGCGGACATGTATTTGCCCTGATAAAAATGATACCCGATGCCGAGCGACTTCAGGTGTTCGTAACCGTTGAGTTGCTCGTAGTAGTTGTAAGTCACATGGCGAAACAATGCTTCGTCTTCGGGAGACAAGACCAGCACGCTATCACCGCGGAAGTAGGAGCCCGTCATCGCCACGATGTGAGCCTCTGTATGGGCAATCACATCGCGCAAAACTTCGCCGAGTTGATTCTCAGAATCCGCCGAAACATGGTGAAATTCGTCAATTGCCAACAGCACATTATCAAGGGCAGCGCTCTCGATTTCCGCAAAGGCGAAGCGCAGAGTGGCATGGGTGCAGAGCAACACCTTTTCGTCACTAGCTAGGAAGTCTTTAAACTGCTGCCGTTTACTGGATTCACCGCCACTGGAGCATAGGTCATAGCGCGGATTCAGTTCCCAGTCGTAGGGAAAGCCATAAGCCGACAGCCGCGTCGGTGCAAAGGAGGCCGCGATCGAGCGTTCCGGCACGGCAACGATGGTTTTCGCTATCCCTTGCTGGTGCATCCTGTCCAACGCCAGAAACATGAGTGCGCGCGACTTACCCGAAGCGGGTGGTGCCTTGAGCAACAAATACTGCGCATCGCGCTGCGCATAGACTTTCGCCTGCATTTCGCGCATGCCGAGCGCGTCGGTGTTCGTGCTTTGGCCGGTCTGGCCGTAATTAACTTCAATGAGGTTGGGCATTAGAGTGTTTTTAAAAGTTCCTGGCCTTTGGCGGTCAGGCGGTATTTTTGAGTCGGGCTACTTGGGAGGTTACTTGAGGGGTTACTTGGTGGGTTGGTCCTTTTACTCGGTTGCTACTTGGTCCCTCTACTTGGTCCCTACCTGGTCCCTTTTGGTTTGTTTCACTCACTTATGGTTTCCTATCTAGTTTTTTTGAAATACTAGTGTTTTTTTACTACTTAGTGCCTCGGCTGGTTAGAAGACGTTTTCACAACAGCGACATTTGCGGTTCATGCGGTGTCGGCACGACGCTGATGATGACGTAAGGATTGGGCGCTCGCTTGTTATGGTGTTGGAGTGTCGTCCCGAGGACAATGGTGAGGTCGACATTCTCATTTTTAACGAACGATTCCCAATATTTTTCACGGACTTTCTGCACGGCAATCGCTTCGTCGCCGTTGGCACGTTGCAGGCAATTCCAGTAGAGGGCTCCAATTTCCCAATCTTCGATCATCATTTTGGACACCTTGCCTTTCACATCACTGATTCGATACGAAAACTTATAGGGCAGCTTTTACACCTGCGGTGCAGACCAGTTCTGCATATTTACTTGAGAGAGTGGGGTAGGTTTTAACGGTAATCAGGATGCGCTCGATCATAGATGCGTTACTTTATAGCCCACTTGAGCTTCAAGTAAATCGCTAATGCAATGACGGTGACAACAATGTGGCTCCGCTTCAAAGCAAGTCAGAGCGACGCGTTTGCTTTTTTCGATGATTGTTCGCAAGCGTTTCAGCCCTTCGGTGCGAGTCGGAAGCTCCACGCGATAGCCAGCAAACAGTGTTTCATAATCGGACATGGTGTTAAGTTCTTTTCGCTTGTCCGATGCAATACCAAGTTCCGGTAGGTGAATATACTCGATCCCTAGGTTCGGTAGCACAGTTGACAACATCTTCGATGAGAAGCCGAATTTACGGCTGAGTGGATTGCGGCGTACATCGCAAAGCACCGCCACTCGATTGCGGATCAGCTTGTTTATGTATTCCTCAAAATGAATACCCTCGTAACCGATGGTGAAGAGAACTGGGTCTATCGTGTTTTTCGGTTCAGGTAGGGCGTTTTTGACAGCGTCTACTTCAGCAGTGCTTAAGAGGCGATCCCGCATTTCGCTGTGAATTGCATAGTAGGGGAAGCGGCGGTAGGTTTCGTAATGCCCAGCCTCAGTCTCTTCGTTGTAGAGAAAAAGCAGCTTCTGCAGATCCATTTTCGAAAGCGCATCGCCTGCAGCTTCCAATAAAAAGAGCAGCAGGCGCTGACGCATATAAGTCGGTGCTTTTAATTTAAGAGCAGTTTTCATTGTTTAGAAATTCAAACTAAATTTGGTCGAGGGCAACCGCGAATCCTATCAAACACCGAGTCTACTATTTCCTCGCAGTTGATCTTATAAAAAAATGCAGGGACGCCTCTCGAAAGAACCGTCCCGCGTCCAGCTGTCGAAACTGACTGGAGAGATGTAATGAAGAAAATGGTCGCAGGACCTGTGTAGTCAATGCCTTTGTCGAAACCTGTAATCTCTTTATGCGGATGGCCAAATGCCATCTATATTGCGGGACTAATCCAGCTCGAAAGCAAAAACGGGCAGTAATATAATCTTGGTCGGCAATGTCTCGGAAAACTCTAAACGCATAAGAGTTCATCGAACGTTTGATCGTATCTGTTTCCGATTTTGGCTGATTCATTTTTTGCCCTTCGGTTCAGCAGCAATCATTGCCTCATAACGCTTGGCCATGCGCTCAGCCGCCTTGCGATCAGCGACGCACATTGGCAGCAACATCGGAGTAACGCATATAAGCAGAGAAGTGGTTATTCGCTAGAGCGTCAATTAAGACTTTGATCCGAATTTCACAAATTAGACATAATATATATTGTGCGCTACACGTCAGTTGGTCTGAGGGGAGCCCGAATTGGGCCTTTTAGTCTGGATTATTCGGCCAAGCCCCAACGCTTTGTGAATGGATAATAAATGAAGATGGCTTTGCCGATGACGGACTTTTCGGGCACGTAGCCCCAGTAGCGACTGTCGAGACTGTTGGCGGAGTTATCGCCGAGTGCGACAAATTTGCCTTCGGGTATTTCATTGCTGACACCGGGCCCAGTTAATAATTTGGGTGGATATGAGCCATTGCTGTTGGGATACACATAGCCGCCATATTCGCCTTCTTTGCGTGCGTTGCGGCCGTAGGCCTCGACTTCATCGCGTGGATGACCATCGACTAGCAATGTGCCGTCCTTGATTTCGAGCGTTTCACCGCCCACGCCGCCAATGCGCTTAATGTAATATTTGTCTACGTAGCTATTTGCGCCACCTTCGATGCCCGGTATGTCACGAGTGCGAAATACGAAAGGATCGCCAGCTTGGGGACGCTTGAAATGATAGCTGATACGATCTACAAACAAGGCGTCACCGAGTGTGATATCAAAACGTAGAATCGCTTCGCCTGCTTGAGCTTGCGAATGCAAATCCAAGGCGTAGCCGGTGCCGCTATTCGTGCGGATGAGCTCTGGCTCGGTGCCTGGAAAGCTCTTCAATAGCGCACTTTGCATGTCAAAATCAGCAGGCACGCGCAGGCTGTGCGGTACGCCACCGACGAGGACGGTGTATTCGGCCAAGATGGTGGGTAGAACGCCCCACTTCTTACCTTTGACTTGCTTGAAATAAATGCGCATGCCGCCATCTTTGGTGGCAGCCATGGGGATTTGAATGTCGCCGCTATTTTGCGCGATCAGTGCTTTGTGGCGTGCCCCGAGCGTCAGAAAACGAAAGGTCTTTGTGAGGGCTGCTGGCGCGTCATCTTTATCCTCATACATCACCGCATTCATCCCACTGTAGGTCGGATACATGGAGTTGGTGGGAATAATGAAGGGCTGGAAAAAGAAAGTTCGTATGCCGATCACGATGATGGCAGCGACCAGCGCGACTTCTAAATTGTCACTCCAAAAGGTTTTGGGATAAATCTTACCGCCGATCTTGCGTAACAAGGTATCGAGGCGGTTCATACAGGCTTCCAGCGGGCTCTCGCTAACTGCGGGATCACGCAGCATCGCATCTAATTCGGCCACAGCTTTATCGAGCTCGACCAAGCGTGCTTCCGACAAAACATCCCGCCGGTAATGATACACCTTGTTCGCTGCTTGTAGCAGTTCTTTACCAGCCTTTTTTTGTTTTTTGATACTCACGGCTTAAACTTGATACTGAGTGTGATCGGTGAGGCTAGCTAAATCTCGAAGCAAGCGCTCTATTTTGTCGATTTGAGGGCAAAGCGGATGTCGTGGATTAATTCGAGCGCTCCGGGGCTGTCGCCGTGCACACAGAGGGTATCCGCGGAGAGTGTAATCGGCTGCCCGCAACAGCTGGGTATTTGGCCTGTTTGAAACCATATTTTTAAGCGGGACTGTGCCTCGCCATGTGGGAGCACAGCGCCCTGCTCTACTCGCGGCACTAAGGAGCCATCGGGTCTGTAGGCACGGTCAGCAAAGGCTTCTTGCAACACGCAGAGCCCGGCCTTATTGGCCATTCGGGCAAACTGGCCGGCGGCCAGTGCGAAGGTAGCGATGGCCGGCGTTTGTTGCTGCAGGAATTCGATATAAACCGCGGCCAGTGTGGGCTGTGTTTCAACGGCATGGTAGAGACTGCCGTGCAATTTGATATAGCTCGCGCGAGTGCCTAGCGCCTGAGCGGAGCTTTGAAAGGAGGCAATTTGCTCTTCCAGTAAATCGCGAAATTCTGTGGGTGTTGGCAGGGCTTGCCCGCGTCCACCTTCCAATGCCAAACCTGGATGTGCGCCGATTTTTACACCGTATTTGAGTGCCCGCTCAATGCTGGCGCGGGTTTTATCGGGGCTGCCCGCATGATAGCCGCAGCCGATATTGGCAGCATCGATTAGCGCGAGCAGTTGTTCGGTCTGTTCCAGCGATTCGTTTTCGCCGAGGTCGCAATTGAGCATTATTTGAGCCATGAAAATGTAAGTTGGGTGCCGGGAGCGCATTGCACGAAGCGATCGAGATCCTTTGCAGCCAGCACGGCAATTTTCGCGTAACCGCCCACGGTGGGACCATCGTGTAGCGTGACGATGGGCTGTCCATTGCCGGGGATTTGAAAACTGCCTTGCAGCACGGGTTCGCTGGCGATGGATTCTGGGACGTCGAGTGAGGCACCTTCCAATCGATAGCCGGTCCGATCCGAGCGCGAGGAAACGGTCCATTTGCTGGCAATGAATTGCTGCTGTGTGTCGCGACTAAAGCTGTTGAATTGTGGTCCGGGATGTAGCGTGAAATGCGCGTATCCATGGGGTATGTGCTCTTGGGGCACACTTGAGATTCGACGGGCCACTGATTGGATCGATGCGTTTGGCTGCGACTGTTGCGCTAGCAATCGACTGCCATTCCGGATTGGATTCCCCATGCCATTGCGTAAGTCCATTGAAGCACTACCGAGCCAGCGTTCGGTTTTAAATCCACCTGGCAGTGCCAGATATGCGTAAAGACCCGCAGCCTTTTGATCGAATTCTAGTATCTGTCCCGCAACAAACGGCATCGCCGTGCCCGAAGCAAAGCGACTACAAAAATCCCCACCTGCTAAAGCCAACCAACAGTCTTCTAAAATACGGATTTTGGCGCCTTGCTGTGCCACTTCCAGCACCGGCGTATCGCTCGGATTACACAGCAGTGCATTGGCCAAGGCCATCGAACGGGCGTCCATCGCCCCACCCGCGGGCACGCCAAAACGACGCCAACCCGCGCGCCCACGATCTTGTATCGAAAGGCCAGAGCCAATGGAGAGGATTTCGATCAACGGATTTCCTTGGGTTGAAAACGAACTTGATCGCTTGGGGACAGCGCGAAGACCTCCTGTGCGTTTGCATGAGCGTGACGGGCGGCTTCCAAATCAAACAAGGGGAAGTCGGTATGGCCCAGCAGATGCCAACCGCCCGGGCTGGCTACGGTGTAAATGCCGGCATGTGAGCCACCGATTGCAACTGCGCCAGGGGCGATACGGTTGCGCGGAGACGCACGTCGTTCGAGCTGCAAGCGCGGGTCCAAGCCTTCCAAATACGGAAAACCTGGACTGAAGCCCATCATCCGCACGGTATATACGGGTGCAGTGTGCAGCTCGATCACTTGCTCAATACTTAAATTGCAGGCCTGAGCCACCCATTCGAGGTCGGCGCCGTTGTAGTAAACTTCAAAGATGTGCTTGCGCGAGTGAGCGAAATGGCTGCGTGGGAAATCCGGTTCGGGGGCGTTTACGAGTGGATACGCCACAAATGAGCGGATACTTGCTTTGAATTGCTGGTCACAGGCAATGCTTGGCCCGAGCAGTAAGATACTATCGTAGCCGACCACATATTCCTCACAGCCAGCAGGCAGGGCTTGCGCTAAACGATTGAGGCAAGCTGTGCGCTGCGCATCGCTGAGCTCGGCCAATAACAGCCCGCGGTCTCCGTAAGGCTTCAAATCCATATCATGAATCCATGCGAGGCGCCTTCAGAATCGACTCCTTTTGATAGGCGATCGTATTTTCTGCAACTGTGCCGCGAAAGGCCATTGTTGGCATGACTAAGGCCCGCTTGCCTAGAATGGAGCCGGGATTGAGCACCGCATTACAGCCCACTTCCGCGTGATCCGCGATCAATGCACCCAACTTGCGCAATTCTGTGGTGTGGCGAGAGCCATCGGGCAAAGTGATCGGCACATTGGCTTGATCGAGTCTTAGATTGGAGCAAATCACTCCGGCACCAAGGTGCGCGCCATTGCCCAAAATACTGTCGCCCACATAACTGAAATGTGGCACTTGCACGCCATCGAGCAATAGGCAGTTTTTAAACTCGCAGGAATTACCCAGCACACAGCCCTTGCCGGCGATGACATTGCCACGTATATACACTCCGGGGCGCAACTGACAATCTTCGCCGATATAAGCGGGCCCTTGAATGGAGCCAAAGGGCGGCAATTGGACACTGGGATGAATGTACACATCGCCACTTACCGTCAGCCCCGTGGGGATCGAGCTCTCTTTTCGTGCAGGCGCGGATTTAAAATCAAATCCAGACAAAGCTTGCTTGATTAAAGGTAACCACTCCCAAGCTGCGAGTTCGGGCCGAAAGCTGCTAGCAAAGGGCAAGGATTCTGGAAAATCAAATAGGTCGGAGGCTGGTAGCATACATTGAGAAAAACCTAGATACACAAGTAGAGACAATCCAAAATATAGCAGTTTTATGCGCGCCACTGCGTTCATTGCGTCTGCAACGCGTCGATCACAACAAATCGTCATTTCGTTGTGGATTTACTGAGAAAGTCGCATAAGTTCCGCTCTTTCGCTTTTGAAATACCTAAACTGTGCACGACGTTAAAGAAAGACCCACCGTTGTTGAGCGCGCCATGCTAATCGGCGTGACGCTCCCTGACGACACCAGTTCCAATACCCGCAGCTTGCTCGATGAGTTACGCGAGCTAGTGGATACCGTTGGATTCGGCATCATGCATGAGCGCATGGTGGCGATTCGTAAGCCACAGGCCAAGCTGCTGGTCGGCTCTGGCAAGGCGCAGGAATTGGTCGATGAGGCCAAAGCCTACGACTGCGACGTCATTATTTTTGATAACGAACTCACACCGGCCCAACAGCGCAATTGGGAAGCCCTGGCTGAGGGCAAGATCCTAGTGATCGACCGGCAGGAAGTGATTTTAGATATTTTCGGTGATCGTGCACAGACCAAGGAGGCCGTATTGCAGGTCGAACTCGCGCGCTTGGAGCACAATCTACCTCGCCTCAAGAGCGCCTGGACTCACTTAAGCCGTCAACGCGGCGGTGGCTCGATGCAGCGTGATGCGGGTGAAACCCAGCTCGAGCTGGACCAACGAATGGTGCGCACGCAGATCACACGCGTGAAGCGCGAGCTGGAGAGCGTGATTCAACATCGCGAAACGCAGCGTAAAAAGCGGATGACCGTGCCGGTGCCGACCTGCGCGATTGTCGGTTATACCAATGCGGGCAAATCTTCCTTGCTCAATAAGTTGACCAATTCCGACATCTTAGCCGAAGATAAGCTCTTCGCCACACTCGACCCGACCTCGCGTCGCTGTCCCCTGCCCTCCGGCCAACCACTGGTGATTACAGATACGGTGGGCTTTGTGCGCAATTTGCCCCACCGCCTGGTGGATGCCTTCAAGGCTACGCTGGAAGAAGCCATTGTCTCCAACTTTTTGATACATGTGCTGGATGTGAATAGCCCCGAAGTGGACTCGCACGCCGAGACCACCATGTCCGTGCTAAAGGAACTGGGTACTAAGGAGGACAAGAAGATCATCACCGTCTTCAATAAGATTGATGCGCTTTGGGACGAGGAAACAAAGCACGACCTCGCGCTACGCTACCCTGAGGCTCTCTTTATCAGCGCCCACACTGGCGAAGGGATCGAAGCATTAAAGGAAAAGATGGAAGCCATCGTCGAAGCCGACTTTGCGCAGCTACGTCTATTGATTCCGCATGAGCGCTACGATTTGGTGGCCCGTCTCCACCGCGAAGGTGGCGTGCGCAAGGAAGAAGCGCGCGATGATGGCTTCTACCTGGTCGCCTCGATTCCGGAGCGCATGTTGTCCACCATACAGCCCTATGTGATGCACGACTCTGTCGGCTGAGAGCACTGAGCTGTGGACCCTGAATTGGATAAAGTTTGACTAAATGGCAAATATGGCAACATTTGCCATATGTCCACGGTATATGACATCCATGCCCTGCATCCATCCAAGGATCTGCCCGCGTCTCCATCGTCGGAACTGAAGAACGCGTTTAAGAGCGTTTTTCAAAAGATGTCGCAGTCAGGCCCTGTCAGCATCACTCGCAATCGCAAGCGCGAAGCGATCCTACTGCCTGCGGATCTCTACGACCAAATCATCAACGAATTGGCCAGTAAGGACCCGTTGGAGCTGCTACGGCAAGACTACGAAACGTGTTTTGCCGACATGCAATCGGATGCAAGTGCCGCTGCGTATGAAGATGCCTTCAGTGCATCCCCCGCTGCACTCGGCGATGCCGCGAAGGCCCATCAGGCGGATTAAGCATGGCAGCGGCAGCCACGATTTACGTGCTCGCTGGGGTCAATGGGTCGGGAAAAAGTAGCATCGGCGGCGCGATGATTGAGTCAAAGGGCAACGTTTATTACAACCCCGACCTAGCCGCTAAAAAGCTCAAAGCGCTCCACCCCAACATGACGCAGAGCATCGCCAATGGGCATGCGTGGAGCTTAGGCAAGGAAATGCTCGAAGCCGCGGCTCTAGCGAGGCGCACCTTCGCATTTGAAACCACACTGGGAGGTCAAACGATAACGGAACGCTTGATCGAGGCGGCCGCTCAAGGGCTCAAGCTCAAAGTCTGGTATGCGGGACTCGAATCGGTCGAGTTGAACATTGCCCGTGTTCAACAACGGGTCCGCCAACACGGACACGACATACCAGAAGCAGCAATCCGTCAGCGCTGGAACGGCAGCCGGCGCAATCTGATTCGTTTGATGCCACATATCGATAGCCTACGCCTGTTCGATAATTCAAGGCACGCAGATCCAGCTGCAGGACAGTGCCCCATGCCAAAGCTCATTCTCGATTTACGTGCAGGCGTAATCGTGGGGCCCCGCGAGCTCTCGGCAGCGCCAGAATGGGCGAAGCCCATCATCGCTGCTGCGCTCAAACTCTATCCTCACGCCCCGCCCTCTTTCTAACGAACAAAGGTCACGTAAAGATAGCCAGAAGTCATCACGGTAAAGAACAGCAGGCCCGCCCAGCTGAGTGCTTTAAGCGCCGGTCCTGGACGGTAAGCCTCGGGCACATTGGCTCCATTCATCACCCTATAGTTGATATAGGCCAAGGCTGGCGACGTGATAAAGGAGACGATGGCGGCGAAGCTGAGCAGTTGTAGTAAATTTTGCACAAAGCAAAGCACCACCACACTGGCCAAGAGCGCAGAAATCAAAATCCAAACTTTTTGAATGCGCATAAAGGCCTCCGCAGGCAGGTCTTTAATCAGCGCGCAGCAAGCCGCCAATGAGCGCGGATAGCCATCCAAGCAAGTCAAGGTGGTGCTGAACATAGTAATGAAAGCAGCCGACAAAATCAAAAGGTGCGACCAATCACCGATCGTGTCGGTATACAGACTCACGAGTTGCTGCGAAAAACCTACACCGCCCGCCGCAAAGCTCTCGGAACTGCCAAACATCACCAGCGCGCCCAGCGAAATAAATAAAATGGCCAAACCGACGGCAGAGAAATAGCCCACATAGAAGTCGATCGCGGACTCTTTGACCGTGGCAAAGTGGCCGGTCTGCTTCTCGCGACTAAACATCCAAAGTGAAGACCAGGCAGACAAATCAATCGGCGCAGGCATCCAGCCTAGCAGGCTAATCAAAAAGGCAAACGAGGCCCACTGATATGGGCTGGGAGCCACAAAATCAGCCGCCAGCTCGGGGCGGTTGGGAATCGCCAGGGCAACCGCCACTAGGGTGCTGATGCCGAGCAGCGCGATAATGACCTTCGCCAAGGAATCGAGCAATTTGTAATGCCCCACCAGCAATAGCGCGGCACAGATGAAGAGCACCCCTACAGTAATAAAGGGCACCGAGATACCTGTGATGCCGTAGCCGGTGAGCAAGGCACCGCTGAGCATGCTCACGCCCGCGATGTTGTAGTGCCGGTCAAGATATTGACCGCGAGAAAGATCCAAACATAGCCGATCCCGAGTCGTTTATAGCCCGCCAGCAGGCTCTCGCCGGTGGCGGCCGTATAGCGTTGCCCATACAAAAAAAAGGGAAACTTCAATGCGTTGGCCAAGAGCACAAGCCACAGCAATGACCAACCAAATTCCGCCCCTGCGCGGGTCGACCAGACCAAGTGCGAGCCGCCAACTGCGGCACAGGCGACGAGTATACCGGGGCCTAGGGCCTTCCAAAGATTGCTACGATCTGTCATGGCAACTAGAACTGTTGAGCGATCGTCGCTGCCAGAGCGGCCAGGGCGGCGTCAAATTTGGCCACATAATCGGCCGTATTCTCGCGGTCCCAAGTGGTGCGAGGCGCAATAAAGCGCCCGGACTCTACGCTGCCGTTCGGCTTGGTAATCTGCCACTGCGCGATCACTTCGACTGCACCCTTCGCGTTGGCGCTGAAGCGCTCAAATTGAACCGATACCGTGGCCCCCTCACGCACAGTGTTTTGCCAAGGGTAATAGGCACGCACATTTACGCGACCAGTTGCTTGCAAATGCATGGCCAAGGCGCTGGGGAGTGCGGGCCGCAAAGGCTCTGCCCAGCGTGAACCAGCCACCGAGTCGAGTTCACCATTCGGGGAGCGGTAATAGATGCGCTTACCTTCGAGATAGCCAGGCAGTTCGACGCGCCCGACATAGCACTCCGGCTTGCCAGCGACTTCGCTCACTACGGCAACTTCTGATGCCAGCATAAAGAGCTGCGTGCGGTCTGGCTTGGGCTTAAGATTGACACAGCCGCTGAGCAGCATGCTCAGAGCGAGCGCGATTATGGGGATGCATTTCATTGTCGAGACTACTCTTCCTGGCTACGTCCAGTGAGTATGGCGTTGGGGTTACGTTCTATATATTCGGAGAGTAAGCGAATCGAACGAGCGGTGCGCACTAATTCACGCAACATCGACTCGAACTCGTGACGCAGGTCAGAGCCAGGCTCTATGAGTGCGCTGGCCTCGTTACTCAGACGATCAAAACTATCGAGCGTTTGGGTAATTTGAGCACTCCAAGTGTCGATGGTGTCGGCCAGCGGGCCCTCTTCGATGTTAAATGACCGCGCAGTGGCGCTCACTTGATCGAAGGCGATACGCATCGCGTCAACCGATTGCTTAAATTGCTTCGAAGCGATGAAATTCTGAATTTCATCGGCGGTACCGGTAATAGAAGTGCTGATCGCTGCGGTATCGAGCCCTTGCAGCTGTGTGGTCGCACTGATGATTAATGTATTAATATTCTCGCTCAACTCCTGCAGGTCGAGGTCTTTGATATCGGCAATGATCTGCGCCAAGTCGGCCGTGATCTGGTCGAGCGAAGAATTCAGAGTCGGGATTTCAACGATATCTATGCTTTCGTTGAGATGATCGATATGTGTTTCTGCAGAAAAAGCCTTTGCGGGTTCGAAGCTGAATTCGACAAAGAGTTGCCCGGTGATAACACTTTCTAAGTTGAGCTGCGCCACCAGGCCGCGCTCAAGCGATTCATGAATCGATTCCGGCGCAAAGGCTGTGCGTGAAACCCCAAGGTCGTTTTCCAAGCGCGAACGATTGATTTCTATAACGACGGGGATCGCCGTCGAGTCCTCGCGCTGCCCCTCCGCTCGAATCATGATACGCTTGACTTCCCCCACCGGCACGCCGCGGAATTTGACGGGCGAGCCGACTAATAATCCGTTCACGGATTGATCGAAAAACAAAATGAATTGAGTCGAACGATTCAGAAAGTTGGCCGAGCCAAAATACATCACCATCCCTACGATGAGCAGGAGCATCACCGTGACAAAAGCACCGATCATTCTAGGATTTGGAGAGTTTCGTTTCACTGTTAGCTAGGTTTGGGTGAATTTTAGCGCTAGATCAATGGTTATCACTGTCGCCACGTGTCAAGAATCGACGCACTTTAGGCTCAGTCTGTGCATCTTCGACTAGATCGTTCGGGTTGCCATCACAGAGCGCAGTCTTGCTCTCGGCATCCAAAAAGAGCGCGGTATCTGCTATACTAAAAATACTCGCAAGCTCGTGCGTGACGACAATGACCGTCGCTCCAAGGGCGTCGCGCAGTTCTAATATTAAATCATCCAGCCGTCTTGAACTAAGCGGGTCCAAGCCCGCAGAGGGCTCATCGAAAAACAAAATCTTAGGGTCGAGTGCGATGGCACGTGCCAGCCCCGCGCGCTTTTGCATGCCGCCACTCAACTCGGAGGGATAGCGGTGGCCAAAGCCAGCGAGGCCTACTAGTGAAAGCTTAAACTCGACCAAATCTCGAATCTCTGACGCAGAGAGCTGCGTATATTGCTCTAGGGGTAAGGCCACATTTTCCTGCAATGTCATGGAGCTCCACAAGGCCCCACTTTGAAAGGACACGCCAAACTGACGCCTAATTTGCGCGGCCTCGGCGCTGTCGGGGTGGAAGCGCTGGTCCTCGTAAAAGATCTCTCCACTTGCGGCTTTTTCCAGCCCCACAAGATGCTTGAGCAAGGTGCTTTTTCCGCATCCACTGCCTCCGATGATCACTTTAATTTCACTGCGCTGTGCAGTGAAATTAAGCGAGCGCATAACGATATAATCCCCATAGGCCATGGTGAGATTCTTGACTGTGATCGCGGTGGATTGGTGCGGCATCATTAAATCCCTAAGAGGTGAAACATAACAGCAAAGATCGCATCGGCGACCACGATCCAAGTAATCGAAGTCACCACAGCCGAGGTCGCCGCTCGCCCGACTGAGCTCGCATCGCGACCGCAATTTAAGCCTCGATAACAGCCTGCCAGCGCAATGATCAAGCCAAAGACGGCGCTCTTAAAGATTCCCACTCCAAGATCAGTAAGCGCCACTGCCGCTTGAATTTGATTACAGTATTGTGCGATGCTGACTTCGGAAATCATCACCGCGACTACCATGCCCCCCAGCATCGCGACGAAGTCGGCACAGGCACACAATAAGGGCATCATTAATACCAGAGCGACAACCCGCGGTAGCACTAGAAATTGCATCGGCTCGATGCCAAAGCTTGTGAGCGCATCCACCTCTTCATTCACCTGCATGCTACCAATTTGTGCCGCAAAGGAGGCCCCGGTTCGACCTGCCATAATCACACCGGCCATGACGGCTCCTAATTCGCGAGTCGTCGCCAGTCCCACCAAGTCGGCCACGTATATATCAGCCGCAAATTTTTGTAGCTGGATGACGCCGATGAATGCGATGATCAGCCCGGTCAGAAAACTTAGCAGAGATACGATCGGAACTGCCTGTGCTCCTGTCGCCTGCAGGATTAACATGAAATCTTTAGCTCGAATGCGCCCTTTGCCGCGCAGGAACGCGCAGGCATGTATGAATAAATTCCCCAAAAACTCAAAATATCCATTTAATCCACGATAAGCGCCCAGACTGCCCTCGCCCACTCGGGTAAAGAAATCATCACTCGCATCCTCTTCGACTTGCTTATTCTCCGGCACTGCCCGGGAGAGTTTTACTAAATTTTGCACGCCCTCTGGCATGCCATCCAGCTGTATCTGCAAGCCTCGTGAATCTGCCCAGTCATAAATCTGACGCACGGTAACGAGCAGCGAGCTATCCCAACCGGTCAGGTGGTCGGCTTCTAAATGCACTGTGCTCAGCCCCGCTTCAGACTCGATATCCATGCGCAAGCTGTCCATCTTGGGCTGGACCTGCTCCATCACCCAAGCGCCCGAAAAATGGACGATAAAGACGTCCTTTTTTCGACGAGTGCTCCAGTCTGCGGTCTGCTTCATATTGCTCATGTTTGCAAAAGTGCCCATCGCACGCTTGCCAAAGAGAGCAAACGAGCCATGCATAATGCACCTAGCCTGTAGCGAATACGTTTTCTTATAAAGCACATTTTATCATGCAATACATCCTATTTGACCTGGACGGCACTTTGATCGACCACTTTACCACGATTCATAAGAGCGTGGCCTACGCCCAGCGCGAGCTTGGTCTACCGGAGAGTGACTACGCTACCGTGCGAGCGACCGTGGGTGGCTCCGTGCCGATCACGCTCACGAAACTATGCGGCGAGGCCAATGTGCCCGCTGCGGAGCCTTTATTTCGCAAACACTTCGCAGAAATTATTTTCGACGACGTCTTTACCCTACCCGGCGCAGAATGGCTCTTGCAGGCCCTCAAGGCACGCGGCGACAAGTTGGGCGTCTTTACCAATAAATATGCCGGCGACACGCGCGATGTGCTAGCACATCTCGGCCTCGACCAGTGGCTGGACGTCATTATCGGCACCGGTGAGCCAGAGTGCCCCTACCGCAAGCCTGATCCGCTCTTCACCGCTTACGCACTGGAGCAAATGGACTGCGCCTCCGAAGAAGCCATCATGGTCGGCGACTCTCCCTACGACCTCGCCGCCGCCGAGGCCGGCTGCCTGACATGCCATTTGGTCGCCACGGGCAGCCATAGCGCCGAACAACTCTCCGAATACATTGTCTCCGAACATGTGCATAAAGACCTGTACGAGCTCGGCCAAAAGGTCTTCGGACTGGAGCCTGAAGCCTGCACAGCATAATGGAAGACAACGCATCCACACCGCTCCCTTGCCCGTCGGCCATACTTTGGGATATGGACGGCACACTGATTGATCAAACGGCTGCGATCATTCGTTGCTATGGCGAGGTCATTACCAACATGGGCTATCCCGCTCCTAGCGATGATGCCATTCGCCGCAGCTTGGGCGGCACGATGGCCGAGACGATGAGCCTCTTCGTAGCCTCCGATCGTTTGGAGGAAGCTGGCAAAGCCTTTCGCGCACGCTTCCCGCAAATTATGTTTGATGGCTTGATTATTTTACCCGGGGGCATGGACTTGATCGAACGCGCCTACCAAGCACGCATCCCACAAGCCCTCTTCACTAATAAGCACGGCGATACGGCGCGCAAAGTCAGTCGCTATGCGGGCTTTGCGAAATACATCCCCGTCTGCGTGGGCAGTGTGGATACACAGTGGCAAAAGCCGCAACAAGAGCTGACTCAGCACGTGCTAGAGCAGATCTCGGCCAAGTCCGAGGGCGCCATTATGATCGGCGACTCTCCCACCGATGTCGCTGTAGCTCAAAACGCGGGCCTCACGTGCTACTGTGTGGCCACTGGTGCGCACTCTGTCGCAGAGCTACGAGCAGCCGGCGCGGAGGCCGCCTTCAATTCTTTAACCGAACTCGGTGAATCGATCACAATCTCAGAGTCTTAATCATAATCTTTCAGTATCTAAATTAAGAGAACGAGACTGATCTAAAAGCGTCTCCAATTCCTAATTCGTAATTCCCAATTTCTAATGATTCACAGTATTTCTAAGATTCGCGTGCGCTATGCCGAAACCGACCGCATGGATGTGGTGTATCACAGCAACTATTTAGTGTGGTTTGAGACCGCCCGCATACAAATGCTCGATCAGATCGGGATTCCTTATCGCGAGATCGAAGCCCGCGGACTCTTTTTGCCCGTGCTGACCGTGAGTGCCGCCTACAAACGTCCCGCACGCTTCGACGATCACCTCGAGGTGCACCTCTTCATGCGCAAGAAACCACGCGCACGCATGCACTTTGAGTATGAAGTTCGCCGCGGCGAAGAACTGCTGGTGACTGGAACATCCAGCCACGGCTTCATGGATGGCAACGGACAAGCACAACGGCCACCCGAGGATCTGTTGAAAAAAATTGAAGCTGCCTGGTCGGCTTAATGGGCAATAACTAGATTTCTTTTAGATGTATACGCCGCGGACACGTTAATTTTAAAAACCAATAAAATCAGTTCAATTGAAACGGTTTTGGCTGCTTTACTATACCTGGGTATAGTAAAATGCAGCAGAATCGACCAATTCGTTTGAAATCCAATGAGATTTCACTTCTCGACAAAACCACCGAGAATCAACAATAGAGCCCATTGAATCAGTTTAATTAAACCGAATGAGTCGACTCTATAGCTGAATCCGGTAAATTATATTACTTCAAAGGACGCTACTTACATTCCGCGGCAGAGTGATGTGACGGCTAGCTACTTCTTGTAGTTACGGGAGATCGATTTGTATGTTCGAATCATATGGCGCACAACTTCCGGAATCGTGCGGCCTTCGGTGGTGATACAGGCGCCGCAATCCATATAAATGGGCTCACGTTCGGCCAAGAGTTCGCGAACCTTAGCGGCAGGATCTGGCACATTGAGCAGAGGTCGGTCTTGATTGCGGCTCGTGCGCTCTATGATGCTTTCGGCAGAGGCAAAAAGACAGATCACAAGTCCCTTCTGCTTAATTATCTCTTTCATGCCAGGTTGCACAACAAGACCGCCGCCGCAGGAGACCACACAGCCAGATTCGGGATGTCCGCTTTCAATAAATTGACGCTCTAATTCTCGAAAACGGGACTCCCCTGCACTCGCAAAGATCTCAGGAATCTTCATTCCTTGCTCTTTTTCAATCTGATGGTCGGAGTCAATGAAGCGCAAGCCCAGCTCGCGCGCAACTCGCCGACCAATGGCCGATTTGCCAACGCCCATGAAGCCAACCAGATAAAGATTTGGTTTATACTGTGTTTTTCTACTCAAACTATAAATTTTGCCAAATATTATACATAAGCTGCGAACATATAATTGCGACAAAGCCTAAGCGAGACTCAAGGAGACGACATTCTCTATATGGCGTGTGTGTGGAAATAAATCAAATGGCTGAATGCGTGTAATTTTATAGCCGCCTGCAATAAACTCCTTCAAGTCACGTGCCTGAGTCGCAGGATCACAGGAGACGTAGACCAAGCGCTGCGGGCGATACTGCAGTAACTGCTGGCGAAAGCTTTCATCGCAGCCCTTGCGCGGTGGATCAATCACCATTGCAGTCTCATCGGCGGGGAATTTTAGGCCGTTGAAGATCGCTTCTGCCTTACCGATCACGAAGCGTGCGTTCTTAATATTGCTGATTTTACAGTTCGCTTGTGCCCAGCGTACCGCTGGCTCGCTGATTTCAACCCCTGCGACTTGCTCGAAGGAATTGGCCGTAGAGAGCGCGAAGAGCCCGACGCCACAATAGGCGTCCACCAAGTATCGCGCACCTTCCGTTGAGGCCTCAGTGGCTACGTATTCGACCAGTTCGGGCAGAATGAACGGGTTGTTCTGGAAGAATTCGCCCGCTTTAAACTGGAAGGTGACCTTACCTACGCGCTCTGAGACGATCTCTTGTGGGTTGTTGACAACGCCTTCCAAAACATCGCGCATAAGCAGCGTGCCGCCGCGCTGACGGCGTTTCTTGCCCCCCGAACGGCGCGCTTCTTCCCGAGCCTCGGGCAAGGCTGCATTAATTGCCTCCGTCGCGATGGGGCAATGCTCCACATCGATAATTTGATTGCGACGGCCATATTGCAGAAACCCGATCGGCTGCGAACCATCACGCTCGGGGCGATTGTAGTGAGGTGTGATTTTTGATCGATAATTAAACACCTGCGGAGAGCCATGCGCCAAATCGACAGGATACTCGATCTCTCCCAACTTGAGCATCAGTTCCTTTACGTGCTGGGTCTTTTCCTTGAGCTGGCGCTCATAAGTCATGTGCTGATACTGGCAGCCACCGCAACGTGTGTAGAGCGGACACTTCGGCTCTACGCGATCAGGGGAGGCTTCTACGATCTCCACTAAGTCCGCGTCGGAGTAATTTTGGAAGTTACGAAACACGCGCACTTTGACCCGCTCGCCCGGGATCACGAAGGGCACCATCACGACCCAACCGTCCACACGACCGACTCCGGACCCTAAGTTGGTCAGGCTTTCTACCGTAAACTCAAGTTCTTGATGATATTCAAAAGGCTCTGCGACGAAATTTTTTGGCACTTGCATCTACATGCCCTCCCGTATGCTTAGGCATCCTGCAATACTAAAATTTCAGGACATCACATACATGGAAGATTTATATATTCAAAGTCGACAGAACGATCAGGTCAAAAACCTAGTAAAATTACGCGAGCGCAAGCACCGAGACCGCCAATCACGCTTCTTGGTCGAGGGCCTACGTGAGATCGGGCATGCGCTCACTGCCGGCTTTGAAATCACTCACCTTTACTACTGCACAGACTTTTTTCCCAGCGAAAGACACGCCACGTTTATTAGCGAACAAAAAGCCGCAGCCCGGTTTCCTTTGATCGGCATGAGCCCGGATGCATTTACCAAAGCTTCACATCGCGAAGGTCCCGATGGTTTGATGGCAATTGCGGTGCAGCAAAATAATGTGCTATCGGACTTTAAGATGAGCACCCCGCCCCTTTTGCTAGTGCTAGAGGGCATTGAGAAGCCTGGCAACCTAGGAGCCATACTACGCAGTGCAGACGGCGCTGGCGTGGATGCAGTAGTCTTGGTCGACTGCGTACTCGACCTTTACAATCCCAATGCCATTCGCTCCTCTCAAGGCCTGCTTTTCGCTTTACCGATCGTCTCGACAAGTCGTGAGTCGCTGGCGCAATGGCTCGACGATAATCAGATAATCTGTTGTGCCACCACTCCCGACACCGAAGAATTGCACTGGGATATTAACTATCGTCAAGGCATCGCCATCTTTATGGGCAGCGAAAGCGATGGCCTACAGCCTTATTGGCTGGATAAAGCCGCCCACAAGATCCGCATCCCCATGGCAGGCCAAGCCGACTCGCTCAACGTAGCCGCCGCCGCAGCCGTCTGCCTCTATGAAGCCCGCAGACAGCGCGAACGAGCGACTTAAGCCACCGTAGCTCACATTTCGGGGGCAGCGAATGGCTTCGCTAGCTCGAGATACACCATGCGATGATCACTGCCGGTGAGAGCTCCGGGGCGATCGACAATTTGGGCGCGACCGGCCTTGATACGAGGCATCATATCCGGCGAGGCAATGAAGCCATCGACGGACTCATAACGTGCCTCCTTGTCGTAGTAATAGGTCCATTTCTCACCGCGGCTGTCAGCTGCGGGCACGAGGCTGCCCAGCTCTAGGTTCCCCCTACGGTAGAAACGCCGCATAGAAGCGCTAGCTGGGTGGTCATTGAAATCCCCGACGATCACATAGTTGAGCTTATTTCGCTCATGCGTCCGCTCGATCACACGGTTGCGGCAAGCCTCCGCTTCGCGCACTCGGCGTAATTCAGAGTTTTCATCTGCTTTTACATCTGTGTAGCGACTCTTTAAATGCACTGCAAAGAGCTGGAAACTCTCACCATCGCCGAGATCAAAACTGAGTTCCAGCATGCCGCGCTTTACGAGTTCACGGCTTTCGATGTATTTAAAGTCTAAATCCCGATGTTTGACTACAGACTGCGGTGCGACACGCGAAAGCACTGCAACATGACGATCGGGGTCCGCGCCTTGCATGTGCACGGCATAATCGTAATGCATGCCTTCACGCGCTAGATCTGCACGCAACTCTTCCAAGAAATCAAGTGGCCCCATTTCTTGCACGACCAAGATGTCGGCTGACACCTCCTTGATGATCTCCCGCACGATCGCCTTCTCGCTTTCTGGTTTCGGATACGAAGGTCGCCAACGCGCGCCCACATGACGATCCATCACTAAGTAGTTTCTTAGATTGTAGCTCGCGATGCGTAAATCCTCTGCCACTAGTACCGAACCGAGACTTAAAAAGACTAGGCCGAGAACATAGAAGCGGAGGAGGTGGCGCATAGAATTGAGAAAAAGTTCTATAAGAACGTTATTAACTGCGTAAGGAATCCTCGCGCTCGACTAAGGTGGGATGCGAATAGTGAAAACTGCTGTAGAGTGGATGGGGCGTCAAATTACTTAAATTCTCTTTATGCAGTTTGCGCAAAGCGCTGGAGAGTGGCGCGTAACTGCCCATCGCATCACGGGCAAATGCGTCGGCCTCATACTCGTGCTTACGTGACAAGCGACTCGAGAGCGGCGACAGCCAGAAAGTGACCAATCCACTCAATAACATAAATAGCAGCAATACTGGCACGATGCCAATTTGCCCTTCGACAGGTGCGCTGAAGTGAAAGGCTTGCACAAACCAATCTGCATTCGCAAGCCACCCGAGCACGGCAAACATGCCCAAGGAGGAAAATGCCGCCATCGCCATCATTTTAGGAATGTGCCCAAGCTTGTAGTGTCCGATCTCGTGCGCCAAGACGGCTTCGAGTTCTGCTGGCTCCATTTGCTCAATTAAGGTGTCGTATAATACAATTCGGCGAAAGCGTCCGAAGCCCGAGAAAAACGCGTTGGAGTGCCCTGAGCGCTTGCTACCATCCAAGACTAGAATCGTCTGCGCCTTAAACCCGGTACGGTCTGCCAGTGCAAAGAGGCGGGTCTTCAATTCCCCCTCTTCCATTGGTTCCAATTTATTGAAGAGCGGCATGATAAACATGGGATACGCCACCACCATCACCAGTTGGAATAGGAAGAATACAGCGAAGCCCCATATCCACCAGAGTGCACCTGCGCTACTCACCAAATAGATCAATAAAGCTAATAGTGGGTAACCGATCGCAAAGCCGAGGAGTGTACCTTTGATTTTGTCGATGGCCCAAAGCTTCTTCGTGCTTTTATTAAAGCCGAAGCGCTCCTCAAGTTTGAAGGTGCTCCAATAATCAAAAGGCATCGAAGGAATCCCGAGCACTAAGCCTACCAGAAATAGCGCCAAAGCTTGGCCCCAGACGCCATAGCCAAACCAGCCACTAAACAGCTCGTAAAACCATGGCAAGATACCTAGCAATAAGACCAATGTGAGCACGCCGGCATCGTAAAGATCGCTGACGATCCCGAAGCGCGTCTTCGCGGCAGTGTATTCAATCGACTTCTGATAGGTTGGCAGGTCAATGAAATCGCGGAAGCTTTCGGGCACTTCGCCTGCTCGTGCCTGAGCGTAGCGAAGATTGAGTAAGTCGAGCACAATTCCAGTGCCCAGTTTCAAGACCAGCAGTACGACGAAAACAACTAAAACTGTATTCATAGTAATTTCTTACAAAGTCACTTCGCGGGCATCTTTCCACAGCTGGTCGAGACGATAAAAATCACGCATCTCAGTCGTCTGCAAGTGGATCATAAAATCAAACGCATCTACGACCAACCAGCCACTGCCTAGCTCACGATCTTGGCCCAGCAGCTGCACTCCTGCACCTTTTAAGGCCATATCGAGCCCGCTCTTGAGTGCTTTGACGTGTGGATCTGAGGTCCCTGTAGCAATAATGATATAATCTGTGATCGAGGATTTCCCCCGCACATCAAGTATGCGAATGGATTCGCCCTTCTTGTCTTCGATCGCGGCGACGGCGCAGCGGATCTCTTCGAGGGTGCGGTTTTCTTGTTTACTGGAGTCTTTGGTCATATGGATCGTTGATAAATACTACTGGGTATAGAGGCCATGAGAGGAAATGAAAGCCTCAACTGAGGGGGGCACCAAGTCTTGCACCGAGAGCCCCTGTTCGAGTGCGGCTCTGATAGCACTGGAACTGTGCGACATCAAGGGAGCCTCAATCCCGACATACTTCAAGCCTGGAACGACTGATTTTGCAATCGTATGCCCCGGACGGCGTAATACGGCAAAAGTGACTAAGCGAGCGATATCTTCGATGCGATGCCATTGGGGCAATCGCTCAAACTGATCCGCGCCGATGATCCAATAGAGCTGGTTGGCAGTATTTTTAGCGCGAAAGGCCTGAATGGTGTCAACAGTGTAGCTGATGCCGCCACGCTCGATCTCACTGCAATCCACCGCAAAGCGCGGTTGCTCCGCGGTCGCTAAGCGCAGCATTTCGATGCGTGCTTCATCGCTGGCTATAGGTGTGTGCGCCTTGAGTGGAGATTGTGCCGCCGGAATAAAGATCACTTGATCTAAGTCGAGTTGCGCCTGTGTGACACGCGCCACCGCCAGGTGGGCGCAATGCACTGGGTCGAAACTGCCCCCGTAGAGGGCGACAGATTTGCGGGGAGACGATAATTCAGTCTGTTTCATGATTGCGCAGTCATCGGAAGTCGGCATTAAAAATCAATCCAGTTTCTTACCTATCTGACCAACCGCAAATGCAAACAGCTGACGAAGTCCCGCCACACCTGTCTCTAGGAGATACTCTAAGCCAACTTTTAGCCACCGACGATACGCGCGGTCTGTCTATCAGCGAGATCACTAGCGCCGTCGCCGAAAAGGGCTTTGGACTCGTGCTGATCATCCTATCGCTGCCCAGCGCCCTCCCCGTGCCAGCGCCCGGCTATAGCACCCCCTTTGGGATCGTAATTGCCTTAATGGCACTGCAAATGATCAGCGGACGCGAAGCGGTGTGGTTACCTCAGAAACTCGCAGGCATACGCATTCAACCTAAGCTTGCGAATACTATGCTAGGCAGCGCTTCGAAATTCCTAAAAATGATCGAGCGCTTTATACGCCCCCGTCAAAAATGGATCCGTGGTCGCGCAGGACAAAGTGGGCTGGCGATTGTGATTTTTATCATGGCTTGTCTCATGATGCTACCGATCCCACTGACTAATACCTTTCCAGCCATGGTGATCTTCATGATCGGCGTTGGTCTAGCGGAGGAAGACGGCTTGCTGGCCATGGCGGCCTTTGCAGTCGGTTGTTGCGCGGTATTGCTCTACCTGGGCGTCATCTATGTGGTGATCACCCAGGGACCGGAGGCGATCGAACATATTAAAGAGGGCATCAAATCGCTCATCGGCCTAGGCGATGCAAAATAAAGTCTAGCTCTAGATGAAAACAGGCTACGAACGCAAGTATCTGGAGAGCACAAGTAGAGCCAAGCTTGTCGCCGTTGAGTCAACTGAGCTGATTTAAGCCAGATCTCCCAATGCTTCCCGCCGAAAGGCTTCAAGTCTTTGTATGATTTTGTTAGAATCTGACAATTGCATGACTTCGGCCACCAATTCCTGAGCATCTGACTTTTTGATATGACGGATGAAATACTTGACCTCTGGCAGCAAGCTTGAGGTCAGGCTTAGGGAATCGGCCCCCATACCTAATAACAGCCCTGCGTAAATAGGATCGCCAGCGATTTCACCGCAAACACTGATCGGAGTCTTCGCATCATTAGCGCCGTCAATGATGGCTTTCAGCGTGCGCAAAACCGCAGGATGTGCGGGGTCATAGAGGTGAGCGACTTGATCATTAAGTCGGTCCACCGCAATTAGATACTGAATCAAATCGTTGGTGCCGATACTTAAGAAATCTGTTTCGGCTGCGAGGAGGTCGATGATTACGGCGGCGCTGGGGACTTCGACCATCGCGCCTACCTGGATATTCTCATCAAAGGCTTCGCCTGATTCACGTAACTCTTGCTTGGTCGAGCTCAGCAGTTGATTCGCCATCCGCAACTCACTGATTCCGCTGATCATGGGGTACATGATCTTTACATTACCATGCGCACTGGCACGTAGGATGGCGCGAAGCTGAGTTTTAAATATGGCCTCATTACCTAAGCAAAAACGAATCGCCCGAAAGCCCATAAAGGAATTATCATCCTTCACTTTATCATCACCTATGGTCTTATCACCACCGACATCCAGTGTGCGGATAATTACAGGCTCTTCTCCAGCGGCCTCGACCACTGCTCGGTAGGCATCATATTGCACCGACTCGGGTGGGTAACCATGATGCCTTAAAAAGATGCCCTCAGTGCGAAAGAGTCCGACACCTTCGGCATGCATCGCATTGGCCTGGTCCATTTCTTGCGCCCCTTCGACATTCGCCATCAACGAGATCGAGGCGCCATCAAGCGTCACCGCAGGCTCTGCAATGAAAGAATTAAAGGTGTCGTCGCGCTTTTGCCGTTCAAAGGCCAGCTTGCCGTAGCGGTAAAGGCGATCTTCCGAGGGATTGATCACAATCACCCCCTCATGCCCATCGACCAAAATATGATCACCGCTCACAATGCGCTTAGTCGCATCATGCGTGCCCACGACTGCGGGGATACGCAACGAACGAGCCATGATTACCGAGTGGCTAGTCTTTCCGCCCCCATCTGTGACGAAGCCTAAAAGTTTATTACGATCGAGATCTGCTGCATCCGAAGGCGAAATGTCCTCGGAAACAATGACGCTCTCGGCAGCCAGTTGCCCCAGATTGACCTTCTGCATCCCGATCAAGTTGTGCAGTAGTCGACGTGAAACATCGCCGATATCGGAAACGCGTTCACGTAAATATTCATCTTCCATCGACCGGAAGAAGGAGATGTAACGCTGCGCCACATTATTATAGCAGAACTCAATGTTCTTACGACTGTTTTGCAGCTCGGACGTTACCTCATCCAGTAGCGCAGTATCCTCTAACACAAGCAAGTGGGCATCGAAGATACGTGCTTCGCCCTCCCCTAAGGATTCTGCAATTTGATCGCGCACTTCCGTGATTTCAGCACGCGTCTCTAAAATAGCTTTATCAAAGCGCTCGAGCTCAGAGCTAACTTTCTCTTCCGTAATATCATAGCACGGCACATCTAACTGCTTCTGCAGATAAACGACAGCACGGCCATGCGCAACGCCTGGTGACGCAGCAATGCCTTCGAGAATAATCTCTTCTTTAGTATGAGGGTCGGCCACAAATAGAGTGTGTCAAATATGAGTGCTTGGGTTGCTTTGCTAGCATCATCCAGTCAGCGGATTGAAGTTTCAATCAAAAATACACCTGAACCCAAAGCATTTTGACAAATACTCTGAGCGGTAGACATCTCAGAGTCGTCCTTAGGCAATGCAAAGCAACAACTTCCGCTCCCGCTCATCAGGCATCGAATGCCACGCTCGCGCAGCTCTTCGAGTAAGCACCGGATCGCTAAGTATTTAGCACCAATTGGAGCTTCGAAGCTGTTCATGAGCAAGTGTTCCATAGCCTCTTCCATCGCCTCTGTGCTCGCAAATCGCTCCAAGCGCGCATGCGCCAAAGCTTCGGGTTCATACGCGGTGGGACTCGCCTCAATCAGCTGACGGTAGGCCCAAGCGGTGTTAACACCGAAATCTGGCTTGAATAATAGGACGCGTTGCCCCCGCAAGCTGGAAGCCAACTCTGTGGACAGCGGTTCTAGTACCTCTCCCCTCCCGGACATCACAGTGGGCACTGAATCGATAAAGAATGGACAGTCGGAGCCTAGGCTCGCGGCTAGGATCAGTAAGCGCTCTCGCTTCAAGGGTAAACCGAGCAGTTGATTCATCGCAGTGAGTGCGACTGCGGCGTTGCTACTTCCCCCACCCAAACCTGCTCCCATCGGTATGCGCTTATCCAGTTCAAAATCAAAAAAGACATCCTTCCCGACATGCGCGCGAAAGGCCGCCGCAGCTCGTATAATTAAATTCCCCTCGCCCGTAGGGACCGCAGTATCCTGGCATTGCAACCGATCCTGCTCAAGCTGGTTGCGCGTTACTACTAAACGATCGCCAAAGGATAACGCAACCACCAGCGATGTGAGCGCATGAAAGCCATCCCCATGCGGCCCATGAACGGATAGCATTAGATTGATCTTCGCGGGCGAATCTAGACTTACGGAATTCATATTACGGCGCCAGTAAGAGCAGTCGAGCTGCCAAGCGCCATGAAAATTTCTATTTTTGCACTTTGCCAATCGTGAAATTCGTCCCCTAGTCTGCAGGCATGTCTAAATCAGCGCCTTGCCAACTTATTTTAGCTCTAGATCTCGAAACTCGCGAAGAAGCCCTCGCCATGCTCGATCGCCTCGGTGATTCACTCAAATGGGTCAAGATCGGCCTTCAGCTGTTCACTGCCTATGGCCCCGACTTCGTGCGCGAAATTGCAGACCGTGGCTATAAGGTCTTTCTCGACCTCAAATTGCACGACATTCCTAATACCGTCGCCAAAGCAGTGCAGAGCATCTCTACACTGCCAGTGGATTTACTCACACTACATGCCTGCGGCGGAGGGGAAATGCTAGAATGGGCGAACAAAGCGCGTGCAGACTATGCACCCAATCTAAATTTACTCGCGGTCACTGTGCTGACTTCCATGAACGAGGCGCAGCTGCGCTCACTCAACGTTGCCAGCACGCCGGAAGCGCAAGTGCTCCATTTGGCAGACATTACACTTAAATCGGGCGTTCAGGGGCTCGTATGCTCCTCACTGGAACTGGCCCCGCTGCGCGAACGCTTCGGTCAGGAGCCGATCATCGTGACTCCAGGCATACGTCCCGCAGGCAGTGCGGCCGACGAACAAAAGCGCATAATGACGCCTGCAGCCGCGGCCGCGGCGGGCTCCAGTTACATCGTGGTCGGGCGTCCGATCCTTAAAGCCGCCGATCCGGCTGCAGCTGCTCGCAGCATCCAAGCCGATTTGAGCTAAGTCGTAGCAGGGACTTAGCTCTACGATGCCCCACCGCAGCCACCGGCTGCTAATTACTGATATGGTCACAGCAATACTTCTCGCCGCTGGCAGCGGCAATCGAATGCAAGGACAGGTCCAGGATAAGATCTTGACCCCCTTGCATGGCAAACCTGCCTTTATCTACAGCTTGCAGGCCTTCGTAGACTCCAGCTTGGTCGACGAGTATATTGTGGTCTACCGCGATGAAGCTCAAAAAGCGCAGTTGAGCGCCTTGGTCCAGGATCATGGCCTGCAAGAGCTCAAAATTAGCGGCGCGCCTGGTGGCCAAGAGCGACAAGATTCGGTGATCCATGCGTTAAACACCGTCAACGAGCGCTGTGAATTTGTCTTTATTCACGATTGCGCTCGCCCTTGCATCACTGCCTCCGCAATACAATCGCTGCATCAAGCCGTCGTCAGCGATAAAGCTGCTTGCCTCGCGCATCCCGTCGTCGACACCATCAAACGCATACCGCAAGCCAATCAGACGCAACAAGTCGAACTCGAGGATCTCGACCGAAATCGCCTCTGGGCGATGGAAACACCACAAGCCTTTCACTTTCAGAGCATACTCAAAGCTTACCAAAATGTAATTAAACAGAAGCGAGCCATCACCGACGACACTGCCGCAGCAGCAAGCATTGGCTTACACACCACGCTCGTAAGCAACACTTCTCCGAACCCGAAACTCACCACACCCGCCGACATCGCATACATTGAGTTCTTACTCAAACACTCACGATGAGGCACTTTTAAATCCAAGAGTCATTTTTATGCTTTTAAGCTACCGCAATCTAACCGTTTCCTTTGGTGGACCCAAGCTGCTAGACAATGCAGGCCTTACCATCGACAAACGCGAACGCATCTGCCTGCTTGGGCGCAATGGCGAGGGCAAATCCACCTTGCTGCGCATTCTCAATTCGGAAATCGAGCAAGACCGCGGCGAAATTGAAGCCATCCCCGGGCTCCGGATTGGTAAACTGGATCAGGAAGTGCCAGCGGCGCTAGAGGGCACTGTATTCGAAATCGTGGCGCAAGGACTGGGTGAGGCTGCACAGACTATCGCCCAATATCACCATCTCTTGCACGAGCTTGGGGAGCACCCTGACGATGAGAGCATCGGTGAGCAGCTTGATGAAATCCAGCATCAGCTCGACCAAACCGATGGCTGGGCGCTGGAACACAAAGTCGAGAATATCCTTCAACGCGTCGAGCTCGAAGGGGATCAAGAGTTTTCCTCACTCTCGGGCGGCAACAAACGACGCGCCCTGTTGGCCCGCGCATTAATCAAGCAGCCACACATCCTGCTGCTGGATGAGCCCACCAATCACCTGGACATACCCGGCATTCGCTGGCTGGAAGAGTTCCTGCGTAAGGCCGACATCGCCCTGCTCTTCGTCTCGCACGACCGCGCCTTTATCCAGCGTGTCGCTAATAAGATTTTAGATCTCGACCGTGGACAACTCACACGCTGGGAGTGTGACTACGACACCTATTTGACCCGTAAAGCGGAACTACTCGCAGGTGAGGCGAAGCAACAAGCAGTCTTCGATAAGAAGTTAGCCGAAGAAGAGGTCTGGATTCGTAAAGGTATTCAAGCCCGTCGCACTCGCAACGAAGGCCGCGTTCGATCGCTAAAAAAAATGCGGGAAGAACGGGCTGAGCGACGAAACATCCAAGGCAAAACCAAGCTCGATTTGAGCGATGCACAACTTTCTGGCCGCAAGGTGATCACGGTTGACGACATCAGCTACAAATGGGATCAAGTGCCATTGATTGAGAATTTCTCAACTACCATTTGGCGGGGCGACAAGATTGGAATTGTTGGACTCAACGGCTCCGGCAAAACCACTTTGCTCAATCTACTACTCAATAAGCTGGAACCAAACAGCGGCAGCGTCACACATGGCACTAAGCTGGAAGTCGCTTACTTCGACCAGCATCGAGATCAGCTCGACAACAAGCTCAGCGTAGCGGAAAACGTCCATCCCGCGGGCGAGATGGTCAATATTAACGGCAAGCCACGACACATCCTCTCCTACCTGCAGGACTTCCTCTTCACCCCGCAGACCTCACGCTCTCCCATTACTAAGCTATCTGGGGGTGAACGCGCACGCTTACTCTTAGCCAAGCTTTTCGTACAACCCGCCAACGTGCTGGTATTGGATGAGCCTACCAATGACCTCGACATCGAAACAGTCGAATTGCTCGAAGAGCGCCTACTCGAATACACCGGCACTCTACTTCTCGTCAGTCACGACCGCAGCTTCTTAGATAACGTCGTCACTAGCACCATTGCGCTCGAGGGCGATGGTGTGATCGAAGAATATGCCGGCGGCTGTGAAGAATGGCTGCAAAAACAAGAAGCCAACAAAGCGGCCGCAAAAAAGCCCAAGGTCACTACGGCAGCAGCAGTGACAGCCAGCCCTGAACCTGCCCAGCGCAAACTAAGCAATAAGGAGCGCGAGGCTCTCAAAACATTACCCGCGAAGATCGAAAAGCTCGAAGCCGAACACGCCGCTTTGGCCGAATTGATGGCGACCCCAGAATACTATCAAGATCCCGCAAGTCAGCTAGCTGATGACGCAAAGCGCCTGGAAAAATTGGAACTCGACATCTTGGAGGCCTACGAACAACTCGAAGTTCTTAGCGAGTGAGCGCGTGAGCGAGTAATCAATCGAAGGATTATTCAGCCGCCAATGAGTTAAAAAACTCTGTATAGCGCGCTATATCGAAATCCTTAGTCTGGAAGCCATTTGCACCCACCTCCAGGGATCGCTCCAAGTCTTGGTCACTGTCGGAGTTTGTCAGCATTACGATTACAGGGATTTTACTAAAATCAGATACGCTGCGTAATTTACGAATTGTCTCAAACCCGTTTAACTCAGGCATATTGATATCCATCAATACTAGAGCAGGCACAGGCTCTACTCCGTTCTGAACCGCTTCCATATGCTTCAGAAATGCGCCTCCACTGGTAAATGTGAGTAAAGGATTCTTTAATTCGGAGCGAGCATACACACGCTTTGTAATCGTTAGATCGATGACGCTATCATCAACGACCACCACAGGGTCGTTGGCATTTAAACACTTATTTTGAACTAATTGCATTCTGTTACGGGATCTAATAAATAAAATTTAATGTGAAAGTGATTCCCTGACGATTCAACCCAAATCCTACCAGAATGGAAATTCACGATTCGCTTGCAGATCGCCAAGCCCATACCGTGACCAGTTGTATTATTTTCAAGTTGTCGAAAGACATCGAAAGCCTTAGCGGCCTCATCCGCATCAATTGACGACCCGGAATTAAACACTCCCAGCACCGTGTTTCCGTTCTCGTCATGCTCTGCCGTAAAATGTAGCTTAAAACCCTCGTTTTTCGCGTGCTTGACTGCGTTATCTAGCAGGTTGCGATACAATACGCGCACTAAGCTTACATAGATGCTCATTTGCGGTAAGGGATCAATTTGCACCTGAACCCCGCGTGCCTGCAAAGGTGTGGAAAATTCATCTAATACCTCAGCAACCAAGTGTTCTAGTAAACACTCCTCGCGAACTAGCGAACTATCACAAGTGATGTCTGTAAACTCTCGAAAATCAGCTAACTGCCCCAAGGCTTTTTTACACTCCAAATGTAATTGCTCGAGAATCACTTCGGCATCTTCGACTGTACCATCCGCACACCCTGACTGATAGAGGCTCGCCAAGCCAGCAATCCGCTGGATCGGCTCGCGTAAATCATGCGAAGCCACACGAGCGAAATGCTCCAAGTCGCGATTCATTTCAAACAGACGTTGGTTCGCCTGCTGCAAGCGAGCTTGATGACGCTCAATCGACTGCTTCATTTCTAAAAATGTATTGGCTAAAATACCAATTTCGTCAGCTCGATCGGTGGGTAACATTACAGTAGTCGATTCATTCAAGGACAGGCTTCGCGCAACCGCTGTAATGCGCTCTAGCGGCTTAGTCAGGCGTGAGGAGAACGCGATCGCCAATAGCGACGCCAACACAGTCAATACGAACATTGCTACAATCACTGCAGAGCTGGTATACATCGACGCCCGCCCGATATCATCATAAGATCCCACAACTCCAAATGCCAATTGTCGCGGTGGATCGAATACTCGAAATTTCGCAAAGTGCACTAAGCGCTTGGAAGCTCCAAGCTCAGAATCAGTGCGAAATGTCAACGAATCCACATCCTGTTCCCGAAACCCTGCAAGCTCTGGAAAAGCATGCTCAACTTTCATCTCAACTCCTAAATCAAAACCAAATGTATAACTAGGTTCTGGATGTAGTAGAAAATAACCAGCCTCATTAGTCAGATAATATTCGTATCGGCTTCGATCCAAGCCACCACGCAATACTTGCTCAATGAATAACTTGAAATTTAGATTAATAATGACGATGCCCGCGCACACAGCATCACTGTCATAGATTGGCATCGCCACCCGGAAAACAGGACGGCTGGGATATTCCACCACTCCATTTTCACGATTCAAATTAATTTTCGAGTAATAAATTTCCCCCGGTCGCTTCTGACTCGCTTCAATGAAATATTCACGATTTGCCTTAGCCTGTAATTGCTTCTCTAGAACTTGCAAGACCCTGCCATCACGCCGATCTACGCGCACATACTCCATGCCTTGATCATCGCTACTGATGTATCTAATCTGCGAATAGGTCGGCTTAGCCCTTAGCATCTGCTCAAAAATATCACCTAAATCCTTACGTGCAGTCTGCTTCTGCGCAGAATACTCTTTAATATCTGCAATTTTTCGTACCGCCGGTAGGTTCGCAATAAAGCGAATGTCATGGTTGAGTTCCTCGAATGCCAGTTGCAAACGATCCACCTCCAGCAGGGAACGCTTTTTTAAAGTTTCCGCTTGAAAGTCTGATATAGTGATCGAGTGCCCCCAATAGCCTACCAGCGCTATGCTGAAGGAGGTTGAAACGACCAGCGCAAAAATAAACCAACGAAGTTGAGACGATATACGCATACGGGAAAATAAAGAAGACTAAAACGGGGTATCCACCCTACACTAGAGTCTATGATACTAGCTATGCAAACATTAGTTTTAAATGAAAGCGAAATTAATTGAAGATGCTTGCCAGTTGCCCCTTCTGAGCTATGGTTAAACTAGAAACAACACCGTTATCAACTCAACCCAAGGCACCCCATGGAACTACACCCCAGTTACCAAGAATGTCGCGGTTATATTGCCGCTCATTTACATCATAAGCCTGAATTTTCTGTCAAAGCAACAGAGCGACCGCCCGCAATCACAATTTCTCGTCAGGCCGGTGCCCGGGGGCGCACGATCGGACTAAAACTTCAAAATGAGCTTCGTGCAATGGCCCCGAAAGCTCCTATCCCATGGACGCTCTTCGACGACAATCTTGTTCAGCAAATACTTGAGGACCATCAACTGCCCGCTGACTTAGAGAAATTTATGCCCGATGATGCGATCAGCGAACTTCAAAGTTCCATCAATGAACTCCTCGGTCGCCACCCCTCACTCTGGACGCTATTTGAAAAATCAGTTAGCACCATTACTCGCTTAAGTCGCATGGGCCATTGCATCATCGTCGGGCGCGGTGGTCATGAGATCACACGAGGCTTCCCGAACGTCATTCGTGTACGTCTAATTGGCTCGATGGAGCAACGTATGCGTCAGATGACACAAGGTCACGGCATGTCAGCCACCGCTGCGCAAAAATATATAAAAGAAGAAGACGCAGCGCGTCGCCGCTATATCAAACAACATTTCGATGCCGACATCGATGCGCCCACCCGCTACGATCTGGTGATAAATACCGACCATCTTAACGACGACAGCATCGTCCGCCTGCTAATTTCAAGCCTTGAGTAACAGGGCTAATAAAAGCTCCATGAAGTCAAACATTCTGCCTTTCATCTCGGTTCAATCCATGACAAAACCAGCCGAGTATGACATCACACGCGCAGAATTCCGCCCCTAGCATCGCCATCATCGGCGGTGGCGCCGCTGGCTATTTCGCTGCCATTACCGCAGCCGAGCTCAACCCCTCCGCCAACGTTACCATATACGAAGCCAGCAAGCGCACACTCGCCAAGGTGAAGATCTCCGGTGGCGGGCGCTGCAATGTCACCCATAACTGTTTCGACCCTAAAGAACTCGCTACCCGCTACCCACGCGGCTCCCGCGAGTTACGCGGAGCCTTCCACCGCTGGCAACCACAAGATACCATTCAATGGTTTTCCGAGCGCGGCGTACAACTCAAAGCGGAGCCCGATGGACGCATGTTCCCCAGCACCGATGACTCACAAACCATCATCGACTGCTTTCACCAAGCAGCCCAAGCCGCAGGCGTCAAACTGCGCAAAGAATGTGCAGTCAAGTCACTCTCAACTCTCCACGCTCCACGCTCCACTCATTCTTTCAGTTTACAGCTAAACAACGGGGAACAAATTGAAGCTGAAAGAGTGCTCATCGCCACCGGTTCCCTCAAAGCCTCCCCACTCACCCGCGCCCTCGAAAGCCTAGGTCATAGTATCGCTCCCCTAGCCCCCTCACTCTTCGCCTTTAATCTATCTGACAAGCGCACCCACGGGCTAGCCGGGCTCTCGGTGCAAAATGCCAGCGTTTCAGTCGTAGGGGCTTCACTCGTGAAGACCGCAGAGCCCCTGCCCGCATCACACAAAAGTAAGCCGCAAGCTCAAACCGGCCCGATCCTCATCACCCACCGCGGCCTCAGCGGCCCCGCCATCCTGCGCCTCTCCGCCTGGCAAGCCCGCGCCTTGCAAGAGGAGAACTACCATTTTGAGATTGAAATCAATTGGCTCGGCGACATGACCGAAAACCAAGTCCGTGAACAATTCATGCGCCTACGCAAAGGCAAGACCCAGGTAAAAACAAAAATCTTCGAACAAATCCCCCGCCGCTTCTGGGAGCGTCTGGTCGAGACCGTCGGCATCGCCGACGAGCAGAAATGGGCCCAACTCCCCAAGGATAAAGAGACCGCCCTCATCCAGGAGCTCATCGCTGGACGCTTCAGCGTCCAAGGCAAGACCACCAACAACAACGACGTCAAGTATTCACATGGTAAAATCATCGGTTCGACCACAGAATTTGTGACTGCTGGTGGCATATGCCGCAAAGAAATCGACTTCAGGACGATGGAGAGCAAAATTATCCCAAACCTCTATTTCGCCGGAGAATGCATCGACATCGACGGCATAACTGGAGGATTTAACTTTCAGGCCTGTTGGACAGGTGGCAGGATCGCAGGACTGGCGATGGCCGAATAAAAAGAAATCCAAAATATGATAATAAATAAGTATTTGGATCACTTTGGAGGGAAGAACCTTCAGGCACATCTACGATGCACCATTGTTGCGGTTCGCTTCGCGTCTGATCTTGTCGCCTGCTCGGAACCGCACTGTCGTGCTCCGTCCAGTTGGATTGCTTACCGCGCTCTGGTGAAGGAATTAAAGACTTGTCAATCAAGCGCATTGGGCGAACTAATCCAACAAATTCACCCCAGACGGTATAATTTACTTGGCCGGGGGCGTTTCGGAGCGGATGGTTTCTGTTATCCCAGAGAGTTTGATCGTGCCGGGGCGGCTATTGGTTTTTTGGTAGACAAAATAGAGCATGCGCTGCTCTGAGGAAAAGTAGATCTGCCCCTGAAATGCCCGTTTCGGCTTCTCCTCTTTAGGTAATGAGATCATCAACTTATCGTAATATTGATCGCTCTCCAACTTGCCTTCAATGTCGGTAATTCCGTTGGACTTGATCATTTCACGTTGGCCGCCAAGCTCAATCGCCACTGGGTAATCGGCGAAGTTCACGGTCTGGCTACCGCGAAGAAAGGCGATGTTGCTGACACGCTCACCGAGCGCAAAGGCGCTGAAGGTAATATTTACAGGCTCTGGCTCCTGCGCCACACGGTGAGCTAAGAAATGAAGATCGGCACTCGAATCACTAAACGCATTTAAATTTCCTCCTGTCCCAGCCAACGAAGACTGGTGACGATAAATCGACGTCCGACTTGGGCTTCGTTGATGTCAGGTTCACTAAAATCTGGATCGGAAGGATCCTCCGACGAACGATAGACCGGCTCGGGAACACGTTGCACGACGGCTTCACAGACAGCCTGGCCAAGAGAGTGCCGCAAGACATGCGGCTTTTGAACTGGAGATACTTGATCAGCAAAATAGCAATCAATGCTGTCCAAATCTGGATTCTGACTGCATTGGCCGACAACCTTGCGGTAGGTTCCTTTGATTCGTCTTCCTGCCTCAAAGCAATTCATCTTCTTCGACTCGCACAGCGTCGATGATGCCCACCGCGTCCAATATGCCATTGATTTGACACCACTCCTCGGGAACGAGCAAAAGCTTGAATCCTTCATGCAGGAAAAACTTAAGTGCTTGAGCGACGAAATACTGACGCAATTGCGTCAACTTTAATCGCAATAGAGCCGCCTGTGATGGTCGGCAAGGCAAAGGCTTTCTCCGCGTCCGTTTACCTAGCGACTGGCATACGTCCAATTTCAGTCAGAGAAAGGCGCATGCTCAATCAGCAAATCACTAGCACTCTAGATCGAATCGATGCTACAGTAGAATTGACCCATCTTCGAGCCATCGCCATAGCCTGCGAACAACTCGACGCACGGCACCCAGCTGTGCAATATTTGATCGCGAAGCAATGAGCACATATTGGAGTCGTGAAAACCATCTCACCTTACAAACGTAATTCTTATGTCCAAGTATACACATATTCCTCAGAAATCATGTTCATTGATTTCCGGAGAAACGGATCTATCTCTCATTCCTAGTCCAGTTGAGATCAAAGTCTCGAACAGCTTATTTGAACTGACAGCGTACACCAGTCTTTCGTATACGGATCCGAACTCCGAAGCAGTCGCGCAGCTATTGGCTAAGCAATTACGACCCGCCACGGGCTATCCATTCTTGGTGCAACCTGGCGATGCGGGCGACGTGGTTTTCTGTATGATTGAAGATGAGACACTTGGCGACGAAGGCTATACACTAACTGTAGCCGAACAGATCGTGATTAGTGCGCAAACACCTGCTGGGCTTTTTTATGGGGCACAGACGTTGCGTCAACTTTTGCCACCAAACATCTACTCAGCCAGCAAAATTTCCGCCGATTGGACGTTACCGGTTGTCGAGATTCGCGATCGACCGCGTTTTAGTTGGCGCGGCCTACATTTGGACGTAGCGCGTCACTTCATGCCCAAAGAGGACGTATTGCGATTTATCGATATGATGGCATCCCTTAAGCTCAACATCCTGCATTGGCACCTAACCGAAGACCAAGGCTGGCGTATTGAGATCAATAAGTATCCTCGATTGACGGAGGTGGGTTCCATTCGTGAAGAGACACAAGTCGGTCATTTCCAGGACGAACCACGTAAGTATGACGGCAAACCGCATGGCGGGTTCTATACACAGGACGAAATCCGTGAAGTGGTGGACTATGCGGCAGCGCGCAGCATAACGATTGTGCCAGAAATTGACATGCCGGGGCACATGCAGGCTGCCATCGCGGCATATCCTGAATTGGGTTGTACAGATAAACCAGTGGGGCTGAGGAACGAATGGGGCATCAGCGAAATTATTTTAAACCCCGAAGAATCGACCATTCAATTTTGTCAAGACGTGCTCACTGAGGTGATGGATCTGTTTCCGTCGAAATTTATCCATATCGGCGGTGACGAAGCGCTAAAAAATCAGTGGGATGCGAGCCCACGCGTGCAAGAGTTACTGAAAGAGCGCGGCCTGAAGGACTCGCATGAAATGCAGAGCTGGTTCATTAAAAAGATGGACGATTTTCTGGTCGCCAATGGACGCCGTCTAATTGGCTGGGACGAAATTGCCGAAGGTGGTTTAGCCCCGAATGCAGCTGTGATGTGGTGGCGTGGTCATAATGGCTTAGAGACTGCACAGATTGCCACAGAAAACGGGCATGATTTAGTCGTTGCGGCACAAAAGGCCCTCTATTTTGACTATTACCAGAGTGAAAATAAAGAAAATGAGCCGCTCGCCATCGGAGGATTCTTGCCATTAGAGAAGGTCTACGAGTTTGAACCGATCATTGAAGGCTTAAGCCCCGCAGCCGCCGAACATGTTCTTGGGGCTCAGGGGCAACTTTGGACGGAATATATGCCTAACATCAAGCATGTGGAATACATGGCTTTCCCAAGAGCGTGCGCACTGTCCGAAATTGTCTGGCTGCCCCGAGAACAGAGAGACTACACCGATTTCAAGAGACGCATGCAAACTCAAGAAAAGCGGTTTGAATCCGCAGGCGTAAATTACCGAAAGCTTGATTAAGCGTGTCTCAAACAGTCAGAGAAAGGCGCAAGCTCAATCAGCAAACAACTAGCGCCAAAGAACGGATTTATGTTACTCTACTATTTCGATAGAGGCTTCCTTAAGCCACAAATCTCTATCTGAATACACTGACCGGTCGCTCTTTCATCGCTAAGGTCGCAGCCGAGCACGCCTTCAACATCGGCCAAACCGTTCATTTAAAGTTCAATCAAGCACGCGCTGCACTCTTCGATCATGAATCGGAAGGTGTATTGGTTTAATACCATACAGCCCGTCCAACCGTCCCCATTTACACCATCATCGGTGATTACCAATTTCGTATGATCAAAACACAACATCCTTACCAAGACCCTGGCAATCCAGTCGAAACACGCATCGACGACTTGATGCAACGTATGACCTTAGAGGAAAAGGTTGGCCAGCTGATGCAAGTCAATGGGCAGGATCGAGAGGAAGCGCTGGAGAAATTAGACTCTCAACACGCAGGCTCGTTTCTGCAAGTTCGGTGGGATTGGCTGGCCGACTTTATTGAGCGTGCGGGGGAGACGCGCCTTGGCATTCCGCTGATTCTCGGAAACGACTGTATCCATGGTTTTTCTTTTTGGAAAGATGCCACGATCTTGCCGACTCAATTGGCTGCCGCCTGCTCCTGGAATACGGACTTGATCGAGCAAGGCGCCCGCATCACAGCGGAAGAAATGGTGCAGTCCGGCTGCTCATGGACCTTCTCGCCGGTGCTGTGTATCACCCGTGATTTACGTTGGGGCCGCGTGGGCGAAACCTTTGGCGAGGATCCCTATTTGATTGGCGAGTTCGGAGCCGCCATGATTCGTGGCTATCAGGGCGAAGATCTGTCTGCAGTAAATTCAGTCCTTGCCTGCGCGAAACATTATGCCGGCTATTCCGAGACACTCGGCGGACGAGACGCATCTGAGGCGGAACTTTCACGACGTAAGTTAAAGTCGTTTTTCCTACCCCCCTTTCAACGAGCCGTCGAAGCGGGTGTCGGCACATTCATGACCGGTTACCAGGCGATCGATGGGCAGCCTTCCACTGCGAATCGCTGGTTACTCCGTGAGACCTTAAAGGATGAGTGGGGCTTTGACGGCTTTATGGTCACGGACTGGAATAACGTCGGCCATATGGTCGAAAATCAAAAAGTCTGCCGTGATTACGCCGAGGCCGCGAAGGTATCGATGGAAGCAGGTAATGATATGATCATGACGACGCCGAATTTCTATGAAGGTTGTCTCGATGCAGTCAATTCAGGACAGTTGGATGTCAAGTGGGTGGACGATGCGGTCAGACGCATCCTTCGCTACAAATTTAAGTTGGGACTGTTTGAAAATCCCCGCATGCCGGATCTCGCTAAAGTTGACGAGCGCAAGCAATCGCCCGCACACCGCGAGGTTGCCCTGCAAATGGCACGCGAGAGTGCGGTACTGCTTGAGAACAACGGAGTGCTGCCCCTACAGGCGAAACAAGTTAAGAAGATTGCTTTAATCGGTCCGAATGCGGATGACCATTTGGCACAACTTGGGGATTGGTCACTGGGTAGCGGACAAGCGATCAAAAATAGTGCGCATAATAAAGAAGCTGTGGTCACACTGCTCGACGGTATCAAAACACACTTTGACGGCGACGTGCTTTACGAAAAGGGCTGCGAAATTTTGAACGATTCGACGGACGGCATTGCGGCTGCGGTCGAAATTGCCAAGCAGTCTGACCTAGCCGTTGTCGTGCTCGGCGACTGCAATGGGCTGATGGGTGAATGGCGCTCCACGGCGACACTCGACCTGCAAGGCCCCCAACTTGCATTGCTCGAAGCCGTGCGAGCCACAGGCGTCAAGACTGTCGTCGTGCTTGTGCATAGTAAACCCAACATCCTACCCGCCATCGTGACCGAAGCGGATGCAGTCGTGGAGCTCTTCAATCCAGGCATTCGAGGCGGCGATGCCTTTGGCGAAATTCTCACAGGGAAGGCCAACCCTTCCGGCAAGCTCACCGTATCAGTCCCTCGCCATATCGGACAGTGCCCGGTCTTCTATAACCAAGTTCGCGGGCAACATGGCGAAAACTACGCCGATCTCACCCAAACACCGATGTATGCATTCGGTTACGGAAAGTCCTATAATACCTATCGTTACGAAAATGCACGCATCAAGGAAACCCAGCTGGGACAGCAAGACCATGTAGAAGTGTCCGTGGAAGTGACCAACGAAGGTCAATTTCCGGGCATCGAAACGGTGCAGGCCTACATCTCGGATCTCTATACCTCGGCGACTTGGCCGCTGAAAGAGCTCAAGGGCTATGCCCGTGTGTCGATTGCGCCAGGTGCCACGGAGACAGTTCAGATTAAGATTCCAGTGAGTGCGTGTAGCTTGGTGAATGTCGCGGGAGAGCGCGTGGTTGAATCCGGGGATTTCCAATGCCTGGTCGGCTCTTCATCCCGCAACCAAGATCTAGTCGCATTGGACTTTTCCGTAAAATAGATCGAAAATCGGACTACGAAAGTCAGAGATCAGCAATTCACGTAAAACGAGTCGGTAGCCGACTACTCGACTTCCAATCCATGTGTTATGATGCACCCTGCAATCACAGGTTGCCGCATTCTGATAGTCGGATTCGCGATTCGTTTAATTCCCCCCTACCTTACTTGAATACCCTTCAATGAACGACAGTAACAAAACAAGCAGTGCTTACCCGAAAGATTTCGTATGGGGAGCCGCCGCAGCCTCCTATCAAGTCGAGGGCGCATGGGATGCCGACGGCAAAGGCCCCTCCGTCTGGGATAAATTCACCGAGCAAAAAGGCAAGATCTGGGAAGGCCATCACGGTCGTGTCGCCTGCGATCATTACAACCGCTATGCCGAAGACGTCGCCCTGATGCAGCAGATCGGCCTCAAAGCCTATCGGCTCTCCGTGTCATGGCCCCGCGTGCTTCCAACTGGAACTGGCAAAGTTAACGTCAAAGGTTTGGATTTTTACGACCGCTTGGTTGATGAGTTAATGGCCGCATCCATTGCCCCCTGGGTGACGCTCTTTCACTGGGACTTCCCCTATGCCTTGGAACTCAAGGGCGGCTGGCTCGCGGAAGACAGCCCGAAATGGTTCGCAGACTACACCAAAGTGGTGGTCGACAAGCTGTCCGACCGTGTCAGCAACTGGATCACGCTGAATGAGCCGCAAATATTCATCGGCGTCGGACACGGCAGAGGCGATCATGCCCCCGGCATGAATTTGGAGACCCGCAAAGTCCTGCAAGCGGGCCACAACACCCTACTCGCCCACGGTCTGGCGGCGCAAACCATCCGCGCGAATGCAGTCCTTCAGCCTAAAGTCGGCTGGGCACCGGTCGGCGCCAGCCATTATCCACACACCGATTCCCAAGCGGATCGCGATGCGACCATGAGCGCGATGGAGGCGGTCAAGTCCTGGGACTACTGGAACAACGCCTGGTGGGGCGACCCCGTCGTCTTTGGCGAATACCCGCAAACCGGGCTGGAAGCCTACGGCGATAGCGCCCCAAAGGTAAAGTCAGGCGATTTTGCTATCATCAAGCAACCGCTGGACTTCTACGGCTGTAACATCTACTCAGGGCCAGCCATTCAAGCAGCTCCCGACGGTAAGCCTGTGCGAGTGCCGACAGCGACTGGAGCCGCCCACTCGCACTTTCTTTGGGAGGTCACACCGGAGGCACTGTATTGGGGAAGCAAATTTCTAGCTGAACGCTACAAGCTACCGATCGTTGTGACTGAAAATGGTCTCTCCGGTAACGACTGGGTATCACTCGACGGCAGAGTGCACGACTCGCACCGTATTGATTTCCTCAATCGCTACTTACTCTGCCTGGAGCGTGCGATCAAAGAAGGCATCGACATTCGGGGCTACTTCCAGTGGTCGATACTCGACAACTTCGAATGGGGCGAGGGATACAAACACCGCTTTGGTTTAGTGCATGTCGGCTACATCACTCAAAAGCGCACCTTAAAAGATTCAGCCTATTGGTATCGCAAAGTCATCGAAAGCAATGGCGCGTCATTACACGATTTTGCCTCAGCGCACATTCATGACTATTCCGCTCCTGCTACCACAATTACTTCAAAATAACGCCTCCCCATATAAATAATAATGAATTCCACTATGAATCACCGAACCCGAATCGCCCGCTTGTTATCCATTGCAGGCATTGCACTCTCCATACACACGAGTAACGCAGCGCCTCTACCGGCATCTGCTGAAATCTATAACACCGATCAAGGCATTGCCGTTGTTAAAATCGAAGAAGCCGCAGAAGTTTCCATCGCGAGCGAAGGCCTCAACGTAAAATTCCCCACCACCAGCAAGTATCCAGCCGTCAACTTCAAGAGTAGCGACGGCACCTGGGATATGTCTGCTTACGACGGAATTGAAGCCGTCATTTCCAATACAGGCGCACACCGGCTTTGGCTCAGCATGCGTATCGACAATGCAGGCAACTGGCAAAACAAACCATGGAGCAGTGACAATCTGGGAATCGCCCCCGGAGAAACCAAAACCTTCACGGTTCGCTTCGGCACTCAATACGGCAAGCCTGGCTTCGCATTAGACGCGTCTAAAATCATTAACGTGAAGCTTCTGGCTTCGTCGCCTAAGGCCGGCTCAGAGCTACAGCTTAAATCCATCAAGGCAGTCAAATCAGACAACAGCCAGGCAAAGGCGCCTGCGACTCCTGCTCCCGCTAGCAGCAGCGCAGATGGTGTCTCGATCTACACGAACGCACAAGGCGTGGATGGTGTGAAACTAGAGGATAACGCAGAAATTTCAGCGGCAAGCGATGGACTCACAGTCGACTTCCCTGTCAGTAGCAAATACCCTGCTGTTAACTTCAAGAGCAGCACCGGCACTTGGGATATGTCCGTCTACGACGCCGTTGAAGCCGTCATTACCAATACAGGCACACACCGGCTTTGGCTCAGCATGCGTATCGACAATGCAGGCAACTGGCAAAACAAGCCATGGAGCACTGACAATTTGGGGATCGAACCCGGAGAAACCAAAACCTTCACGGTTCGCTTCGGCACTCAATACGGCAAGCCCGGCTTCGCATTCGACGCGTCTAAGATCATTAACGTGAAGCTTCTGGCCTCGTCACCTAAGGCCGGCTCACAACTAAAGCTCAAATCAATTAAGCCAATCAAACTAGACGAAAGCCAGGCAAAGGCAACGGCTTCAACACAGGCTCCAGCGAGTAATGGTGGCAAGAAAGTTACCGACAGCGTATTCTTCGACCCCGCAACATCCGACATCAATGCGATCGATATTGAGAAGAAAGGAACTGTGCTCAGTAAAGTCGATCACGAGGGCAGCCCTGCAGTGAACATCCAGTTCGCGACCGACACATCCTACCCCGGGCTCAACTTCATCGACACAGGTGACACTTTGGATCTGTCTGCCTTCTCTGGTGTTCAAGCCAAACTCCACAACGCAGGCACAAAGAAGCTGCGCCTCACACTCCGTGTCGACAATAAGGGGCACTGGAAAGACGAACCTTGGAATACAACCACGATCAGTATTCGCCCGGGGGAGACGAAAGACCTCCGCGTCACCTTTGGCATGAAAAACAGTAATGCGCCCGGCTACCCGCTGGATCCGACTAGCATCATTCAAATCAAGCTGTTTGCCAACGATAAGCAGAGCACGCCGACACAACTGCACCTCCTCAGCTTAACCGGCGTCGCCAAGTCAGCCGCTGGCGCCTCGAGTTCCACCAACTTTAACGCCCCGCCCATTGATGGTGCGTTCTACAAAATCGACGCAAACTCCGACCTCTTACAACTAGGCCAAAACAACACTTCTGTCAGTATCGACGAGAGCACCGGGACTGCCGCACTCAAAGTAGAGTTCGACTCCAGCACACAATTTCCAAACGTCACCTTCCCCACCCCCGACGGTGGCTGGAATATGGAAACATTCGGGGGGATCCAAGTCGATGTCACTAATCCGACAGATCGCAAGGTCACCAATATCACGATGCGTGTAGATAATCCATCCACATCGGAGAACCCAAAGCCTTGGAATAACGAGAAAATATCCCTCGAACCGGGCGAAACGAAAACACTCAGCTTGGTCTTCGGCGGCACAGCCTCTGAACCAAAATACCCACTGGACTCTACCATGATCACTGGGATTCAAGTCTTCCAAGCGTATCCCAAAGAAGACAGCACTCTGCTACTCAAGAATCTGCGTGCTTACGGCAGCCCTAAAGCAACCCCGCTTCCGTCTTGGGCATCGACCATCGCAGATCGCGACATTCCCGTCACTCCACCGGAATGGTTGGGCACACGACCTCCAGTCGAAGGCGACTGGGTGCTCACCTTCGATGAGAACTTCGACGAAGGAAGCTCACCGAATCCGGACATTTGGAATTTCAAGCTCTCACACGACACCGTGCATACACACGAAGCGCGTAATACCGCAGAAAATGTTTACATCGAAGATGGCGCCATGGTCATCAAGGCAGAAGTGAGATCTGGCCACCACCACGACGACCCGAAGCTTCCGATCAAAGAATACTCTTCGGGCGCAGTCACTACCTATGACAAATGGGCACAGTGCTACGGCTACATTGAAGCACGCATGAAGCTCCCAACCGCACGCGGCCTCTGGCCTGCATTCTGGACGATGCCGGATCGCGGTGAAGCGAGCGGACTAGGAAAGTGGGTACGCCGCTCTACAGAAAACAAACATGGTAAAGGTATGGAAATCGACATCCTCGAGCATTTGACCGAATGGGGCCCTGGCCGAAATAACATCGCCACCCACTGGGATGGCTATGGCGACAATCATAAGAGCTGGGGTTTCAGCCACATGTATTTCGGACCCACACCAGACGGCTGGCACACCTTCGGCCTGCTCTGGGAACCCGGAAAACTCACATGGTTCATCGACGGCTACGTCAAAGGCGTCTGGGAAAACGAGCGAGTCATCGATGTCCCGAGTTATTTAATCCTGAACCTACAAATGGGTCGCTGGGCGACCAAGGACGTCGACCGCGCCAGCCTCCCGGATTACTTCAAAATTGATTACGTGCGCGCCTGGCAGCTCGAAGAGCGTATGCAATAAACGCACGGCAACTGGAAATTCCCCAAAGCCGACCGCCTCATCGAGGTGGTCGGCTTTTTCGCGACGGAGCCATTCAATTATCTCAAGAAGTTTTAATCGGAGGCACCAAAACCTAGGCTTCTTCGGAGCGAAACCGTTTTTGATCGAAAATCGAAGCAGCGTTTATTTGAATTCTATATTCAGGTCGTGCTCAACTAAGACTGACGGCGGCGAGCCATCACCCACCCGAGAGCAAGTAAACCTGAGAGCATCGCGTAGATTGAAGGTTCGGGAATCGCAGCGAGTCCAAATTGCTGAACTGCCACGTTGCTCAAATTACTAGAACTAATCGTTCGGCTTTGAAAATATGACTCCACTGCTGCGCCTTCAGTAATGCTAAAGATCCGCTCCAGCCAGATCAACGGAATAACTTCCCAATGAAAACCTATACTCGTCGGCACTATCATCTAAACGAAACAGATTGGCTCTTGTGGAATTAATTCCATTGTATCCAAACCGTAAAAAATTAATATCCCCTGCAGTTGTCGCACCCTGTGTCCAGCTGACGTCATGGTAAGTAGAAAAAAACAGTCCCCACTGCAGCAGCTCCAAAGTCAAAACTCTCGGCGGTGTAACGCGCCGTAGCGTTGTCGTTAGTTGGATCTAGCACAGCTGAACCTGTCGTTGCCGTGCTTTCAATCAAAATGGAACCAGCGGCGGACCAATTGGCATTACCATTAAGCCCGGTGCCATCAGCGTAACCTTCATTGCCGGTGAATCCAACATCGACCGCCGATGCGAAACCATAAGAGGCAAGCAATACTGCTGGCACTGCGATGAGTGTTTTAAAGTGTGGGTATTTCATACAGGGCAATCGCTTTTAAGCCTGAAGAATTTCCATCAAGTATTCTTGGTTCCAACCAGCGGTCTGCTGCTTGCCCTTGATGCTATCTTTACCGGGGGCTTTGCGTAATAGATTCAGCGCAAATTTACGCGCGATAGAAAGTGTTTTAGCCGCGTGGCCAAGGCGTACTCTTGATTCATCTTCTCTAAAGGTCATATCGAGTGTCCAGTGCATACTTTCAATTCCCCAATGCGAGCGGATGGCATTTGAGATCAACTGGCTTTGTGCGCCCAAGCTGCTGATATAGTAGCGTTTCTGCACAGTGGGTGGATCTTCGCCAACTTGTCGGGTCGATTCGATCATCACTAGACTGCGCAGCCCCTCCCATTGCCAGTGTTCGCGATACCAGTCCACC
>PBYS01000059.1 GCA_002729725.1 Puniceicoccaceae bacterium | reverse complement strand
TTGCGCAATAAAATCGACGAAATAGGCCTATTTTCGTTAAGAATAACCGTTATCGAAAAAGCAAATGAGAAACTTGGGTTAGACGGCCGCGTTGTATCGGTGCGTACTATTGCGGAGGTCTAAGCCGCGAATGAACGAATCCATGTGATCAAGTCTTCGATGCCATCGAACGCTTCACGCTTTGCGGCGTGTTCAACGCTCCAGCGACCTGAGCCCACTGTGATCGCAAAACTGGCAGTGTCGTGTTCGCTTGCGATGCCGAAGCCTAATCGCTCCAGAGCGCGCTGTGTCCAGATGCGTTCTAGACCGGCGCCTTCAAGTTTCACTTTTAAGCAGGCCATGGGATGCGTGCGAAAGCTACCCGCGGCTGCGTCCCAATCGAGCTTGTCGTTGGCAAAGACCTCGGCAAATTGCCCATTCAGCGCGAGCGCTTCTGGGGGCCCCTGAATCAATTGCCCCGTGGGCGTCATTAGCCACAGACGATCGGCAAAGCGTAGCGCTAAATCTAAGTCGTGCGTCGAGAGTAGTAGGGCCAGGTTTTCCTTGCGAGCCAAGCTACGCAGGATCGACATCAGTTCCACGCGGCGTGGTAAGTCAAGAAATGCGGTTGGCTCGTCGAGTAGCATTAACTTCGCCTCTTGTGCCAGTGCGCGCGCGATGGATACCTTTTGCCGCTCCCCGTCGCTCAACTCCGCGACTTGGCGGTTGGCCAATGGCATGGCACCGACCGCATTTAGCGACCAAGTGACACGTTCTTGATCGTGAGCCGTCAGCCCGCCAAACCAGCCAGAATAGGGGTGCCGGCCGAGGGAGACTAGCGAGTGCACATCCATCATGCCGGTGGGCATGGTATCCGTCAGCACCACGCTGACAGCGCGTGCCCGTTCTCGCGGTGCGATGGAGTTCAATTCTTGGCCTGAAAGCGTCAATTTACCCGAGAGCGGGGGTTGCATGCCAGCCAGTGTACGAATCAAAGTCGATTTGCCCGCACCATTGGGGCCGAGTAGGCAGACGAATTCGCCCCCATGCAAGGCGCAGTCGAGTGTCTGTGCGATCGTACTGCTTTCGGCGCCGTGTTGATAGCCGATGCTCAATTGCTTTGCGGTGAGTAATGCCTCGCTTGCCATCTTAGAACAGTCGCTTCAGTTTACGTTGTTTGACGAGTGCTGCAATAATGACGGGTGCGCCCACCAGTGCAGTAATGGCATTTAGCGGCAGCACTAGGTCCAAGCCGGGCCCACGTGCCACTAAATCCGCAGAGGCGGAAAGTAGGGCGCCCACTAAGATTGAAGCCGGAATGAGCACACGGTGCTGACTCGTTTGAAAAAGATAACGGCTTAAGTGAGGCGCTGCAATCCCGAGAAAGCCGATCGGCCCACAAAAGCCCGTCACCGTGCCAGCCAGTAACGAAGCGCCCAGCAATACAAAGAAACGCACCTGCTTGGCCCGTGTTCCGATACTCTCTGCGTAGTGTTCACCGAGTAGCAGGGCATCGAGTGGTTTCATGAAGAGCGCACTCAAGCCGATGCCGCCCAAGATGGCTGGCGCGAAGAAACGCATCTGTGGCCAACTCACATTGCCATAGTCGCCAAAAGACCAGTTGATAAAGGACTGTAAGCGTTCCGCCATGCTGAAAAACATGAGAATACTGACCAACGCCCCGATTGTGTAACTAATCATCAATCCGATGATTAGCACTGACATGATGTCCACCCGGCGCGAGAGTAGCAACACCACAAAGAGTGTCGCCGCTGCGCCTCCACTCGAAGCCAAAATCAAGAGCATCTGTCCCGAGCTACCCAGCCCATCGGTTAAGCTCAATCCGACTGGGCCGACGATTAATAATACGATCGCCACGCCCAGACTGGCCCCTGAGTTGACCCCCAGCACAAAGGGATCGGCCAGCGGGTTGCGAAACACCGTCTGCATCAGCAGTCCCGCCGTGCCCAGCGCAGCCCCCGCGAGCAGGGCCGTCATCACTTGCGGCAGTCGAAAGTCCACTATGATTTGGCGATGGATCGGGTTGATGGACTCACTCCCGAGCAGCGCCCGCAGCACTTCGACCAATGAGAAATTGGCGCTCCCCAAGCAAATACTCAAAGTTCCTACGACCAGCAAGCCCAGTCCGATTAGAAGAAAGAGCCAAACGATACGCTTCGATGCCTGATTGCTCGCAGTTGTCACAATATTTATATCAGGTCGTGGGCGTTAGCCCTCGATCCCATTGATGGCTTCTAACTCTAAAATGAACTTCGGTATTTGTTGGGTCACAATCCCCCAGATGACTGCTTCTTCGACATGATCATAAGTATGAGCTAAAATATTTCTAAAGCCTATAATTGCAGGCCAATTTGAAATAGCCGAAAGGTCTTCAGGACTTGTTTTTTTGATTCGATTTAATGCTTCACCAATGATTTCGAATTTTCTTTCAACTGCTGAAGAAAGCAAATCATTCGAACAGTAATCGTCAAAACTGTGTTCAGAGCAAAAGGATTGAATTGCCCTTGATGCGATAAGTGCATCGTAAAAGTAAGTCAATGAAGTTTCATTCATGGATCACGGTGAGGTCTCGCTCAATTGAGCGTTTCAGATGAGGGTTACGTATCATGCGAGGCGTCATTAATTGAACGGGGCGATCAAAACGTTTTTGTGCTTCTTCGATAAATCCCAGATATCTTTCAGGCATAGTTGCGGGGGAGGGCGTATCAAACTCTGCGAGGAAATCTATATCGCTACGATGTGTTTCTTCGCCGCGTGCGATGGAGCCGAATACGTATAAGCGGCTGATACCAAACTGCTTGCACAGGTCGTGGGCGTTGGCTTTGAAGCGGTCGTCTATAAGCATGATGTGAGAGCCTAGCTTGCTTCCGCGCTGGCGCAATCAAACTATTTAGCGGCCAGACGTATATTTAATGCACTTTGATTTCCCTTCTTAGCGGGGTAGCGCAGAGCATGCCGAATTATCCAGCGGCGCTTCTTGGCCGCTTGGGGATCCTCCATTGCATGGCTCTCTTCCAACCAACGATTGCAGGTGGTTAACACGAGTTCCAGGTGATCCTTAGCAATGTCACCAAGATGGTTGGCGACGGAGCGGCGGACGTAGAGTTCGGGATCGTCTTTGAGCTGTTCCAGCAGAGGCAGACTGAGCGCTGGTTTGACTTGAATGTTTTTCAGGCGCACCGCCCACGGCAGACGCGAGCGCGTGCCTTCGCTGACGAGGCGTCGCACATGCGGGTTGGGGTCTTGGCACCATGTATTCAGCATCCGGAGACAGGCTGCTTCATGCTCAATAACGAAAGGCCGAATACTAAACTCCGCCGTGTAGCGCTGTGTCAGCTCATAGTTGGCCCGCATGCCACTGGCAAAATCAGCGATGGCATAGCGTCCGATCCATTCGGACTGCGGCATATAGAAAAATGGAGCCAGTCCGTAATCCTGCGTCACTTCGAGTTTGGGTCCCATGGCTCGGATGACACAATCACAGGCCTGTTCAACATCTTTCGGTAATTGAGCCTGAAGTGCGTGCGCGATGTGGCGCGCCCGATCTTTGAGTTCCAGAGCTTCCAGCCCTTGACTAGCCATTTGGACAAAAGCTTTTGCGTCGAAACGCGCATCCACGGCAGCAAACGACTCCGCGATCAGCGCGACTAGTTTGGCGTCGATCAATTGCTTTAGCGGCACACCAGTCAATATGGTGTTGGGCGCGATAAATTTTTCAGATGGGTGCATTTCCTAATGAATGAAGTAAGAGCTGTATGCAGACTTAGTATAGGAGCCCAGAAGAACCAACCTCGAAATTTAGCCAGTGATTGGGTAGGGCGCTTTCGCCGAAAGCGCCGCGGTGCTCGGGAGAAGCTGGAATAATCGAACCTCCAATTTTGAATGGAGTAAGCTGAAGGCTTCGATCACGTAGCGTGCAGATTTATCAAACGCCCGTCCTGCTAAAGTCAGAAGTCAGATGCTGAAAATCAGACACTTACAGTGCTATCGCATCTCGCTCTTTTGGCGACACATCTGCCGACACGTCCGCCGAAGCTCGCAGAGCGTAGGAGGAAGCTCGAAGTGCGAAAGGGGGACGCATGATATTTCATAACTCATTACATATCAGTCCTGACCTCTGTCTTCTGACTCGTGGTGACAGGCCCAGATTATCTCTATTATGTGCGTTTTTCCTCTGTCATGAGGACTATTATTGCTATTATATCCCTTACTAAATAGTGGTAATTGCAAGGATAATGGGGCTGTTGCCCAAATAGGGAAAAACTGCATTTCTAATTTAATTGACGTTTGCTATAATTTTGTCATTCTGATGGGAGTGCATATTGAGCAAAAGAGTCTATTCGCTTATGGCATCAATTTAGATGATCGAGTCCGCAGGGATAATCCACTGAGGCGGATTGCCGAAGTCATCGACTTTAGTTTTGTGCGTGATGAAGTGCGTGAACTCTATGGGCGTAAGGGAAACGAATCAGTCGATCCAGAGATTATCCTAAAGCTGATGTTTTTATTATTTCTGGATAATGTAAAGAGTGAGCGCGAATTGATGCGTATCATCCCTGAGCGTCTCGACTATCTTTGGTTTCTTGGCTATGGTCTGGATGACGACATTCCCAATCACAGCGTGCTCTCTAAGGCGCGTAATCGTTGGGGGCGGGACGTTTTCGAGAAGTTCTTTGTGAGAAGTGTTCTGCAGTGCGTTGAGGCCGGACTGGTTGGAGGCGAAAAAATACATGTCGATGGTAGTGTGATTGCTGCGGATGCCTCGCAGGCTTCAGTCGTCCGAGCGGGGCCTGAGTTGATCGCTGAACTGAAGCGGCTGTATGGTGTTGAGGAGCAAAAACTGGAAAGTGCTCGAGAGTATAAATATTACAAACGTAAGAACAAATGGATGCTCAGCCTCACAGATCCTGATGCACCGGTGGTGCGTCACAGCAAGCAAGGAAGTGACGGCGTGAGTCGACCGCGCTATAAGCAGCACCGCGGCGTGGATGATGACTATGGAGTCATTACCGCTCAAACAACCACTCCTGGGGATATCGAAGAAAACATCCAATTAGAGCCAATCATCGTCGACGTCACGACCCCATTCGTAAATCAACCGAATATAAAGCTCGCAAGGGTGTTTGTGCTCAATGCCCATTTAAGCAGCAGTGCACAAAAGCAAAAGCTGGCCGCACAGTTGCACGACACGATGATCAAGAACTCGTGACTAAAGGAAGAGTTCAAGCGAAGTCTAAGGCCGCGAGAAAAGATCGCAGCAGACGAAGATTTTTAGGTGAAGGCAGCTTCGGACAGGCAGCCACCAATCATCATTTTAAACGGAGCCGTTGGCGTCGACTGTGGCGGCAGAAAATACAAGATGATCTCATCGCAAGCATCCAAAATATCAAAATACTGGTCAAGTATGCCCAGCCAAAGCCTGCTCAATCAGGTGCGGGGTGTGTAGCGGCGCATTGCCGCGTTTTGAGAGGTTTAAAGCACTCTCTGAGCTCGTTCAGGGGCTTTCTTTGTTCGTGGTTGGATTTAATCGCCATAGAATGGTGCAACTTGAAACACGCACTAGAAATTTAATGGATCTATTTTAGAATCACGAAAATCGTATTTTAAGGCCCTTTGGGCAACAGCTCCTAACGACATGACCCGATTTGAGTTTCCCGGAAAGAGGTCACGAGCAGTCGCCTTCATCAGCGCATCGCTTCAATGGAGCCGCGCTCCGAAGAGCGCGGAAAGGGCGGTAACATCGACATGGCCAGTTGCGGCGGCGTCATGCTTCAATGGAGCCGCGCTCCGAAGAGCGCGGAAAGGTCACATTTGACCAAAGCTACCCAATGCAGCTGCAAGCTTCAATGGAGCCGCGCTCCGAAGAGCGCGGAAAGACCGTCAGCAACGCCACCCGCACCCCCGCCGACGACGCTTCAATGGAGCCGCGCTCCGAAGAGCGCGGAAAGACAACCCTACCACGATTATTTGTGGGAACGCCGCTATGCTTCAATGGAGCCGCGCTCCGAAGAGCGCGGAAAGGGATTAACCACGCGATTAAAATAGCGATAATATAGGGCTTCAATGGAGCCGCGCTCCGAAGAGCGCGGAAAGAGCCGATAAAATCAGCGACCGACAGCGGTTTCCATGCTTCAATGGAGCCGCGCTCCGAAGAGCGCGGAAAGCCGTGACACCTGTTTCATTGTGCGAGACCGTGACATTGCTTCAATGGAGCCGCGCTCCGAAGAGCGCGGAAAGCCGTCAGGAGATCCAGCACCGAGCCGCGCAGATATCGCTTCAATGGAGCCGCGCTCCGAAGAGCGCGGAAAGGGCCCTCGATATCCGCATCACCGCCCTGGAAGACGCAGCTTCAATGGAGCCGCGCTCCGAAGAGCGCGGAAAGTTGCGGGGCTTTTGGCTTCTTCGCTTTGGTCGCTTTGCTTCAATGGAGCCGCGCTCCGAAGAGCGCGGAAAGCGAGTTTGCCTTGGACGTAATCAAGGGAAAAGCCAAAGCTTCAATGGAGCCGCGCTCCGAAGAGCGCGGAAAGTGAAGAAGAAATGGGTATGCGCGGTGAAATCGTGCAGCTTCAATGGAGCCGCGCTCCGAAGAGCGCGGAAAGATGGCCGATTGGATTTGGCAGGCTTCGACGCGATCGGCTTCAATGGAGCCGCGCTCCGAAGAGCGCGGAAAGAAATACGCGGCGGGCCTTCCTACCCCGCCAAGCGTTGCTTCAATGGAGCCGCGCTCCGAAGAGCGCGGAAAGTAGACCGCGGGATCGGTGATATCGACCGTGTAGGCGGCTTCAATGGAGCCGCGCTCCGAAGAGCGCGGAAAGGAAGCGGCAGACTCGGAGGCGGCGGCGTTAGTCTCGGCTTCAATGGAGCCGCGCTCCGAAGAGCGCGGAAAGCACCGTGCCCTCCGGAGCACCGCCATTGCGATAGCTGCTTCAATGGAGCCGCGCTCCGAAGAGCGCGGAAAGGGCTCGCGTCGAGTGGGCTCAGCGTTCGATTGAATGCCGCTTCAATGGAGCCGCGCTCCGAAGAGCGCGGAAAGATCCAAACCGCCGAGGGCAGCAATGCCCATCGCACCGCTTCAATGGAGCCGCGCTCCGAAGAGCGCGGAAAGCTGCCACTCTTTCGAGCCGGGCGCGGCGCGAGTTTTGCTTCAATGGAGCCGCGCTCCGAAGAGCGCGGAAAGACCGATCGGCACGGAGCCGACCCACCCGACTTCTCGCTTCAATGGAGCCGCGCTCCGAAGAGCGCGGAAAGATGATTTTAGCTGCATTTCAGCTGTCGCAGCGCGCGCTTCAATGGAGCCGCGCTCCGAAGAGCGCGGAAAGGAATCCCTGCCCCCTGAGGGCGTCAGTCATAGACTCGCTTCAATGGAGCCGCGCTCCGAAGAGCGCGGAAAGCCATAGACGGGCTGCACCGAACTAGGCGGTGCTATGCTTCAATGGAGCCGCGCTCCGAAGAGCGCGGAAAGAGCAGGTGCTCCTATCGCTTGATTGACAATGCTTTGAGCGTTGTCAATCGAGCAGTGTGTGAGTTTGGTAATATCGATGCAGTTGTTCTTCATTAAATTGTGAGAGTTTGTTTATTAACTGTTTGATATTCAACGTGTGCGAGCGCTGGCGGCTTTTTTTTCAGGACCCGACCGCTCGCATGGAAGTTGAACTGTCAAGGAACGGGATCCTGAATGAAAAGCTATACCACGTAGCAGGGCGCGTCCATCTTGGAATATTGCAAACCGATGGAACTTACGGTGCGCTCGCCGCGTGCGTGAGAGACTCCTAGGTCGACGAATAACACTTGATCCTCTTCGTGATGGATCACCTCGTGTAGTTTGGTTTCAAACTGAACTTTTTCTGATTCGGTTAGGTCGCATTCGAACACGGATAGTTGCAAGTGGATGCCGTAACCTTTACAGATCTTAAATACTTTTCGTAATCGTTTGGGATCGCAGATATCGTAAGTGACAAAAAAGTTTCTTCTCATCGTTCTGTGTGTTTGTGTTCTTTGATTCGTAACTCTAGCGGATCGTGAAGGGGACGTATTGCTCGATCTCACCGGTCAGCACGCGTGCGAGCAGTCTGAATTGTAATTCCATGGCACGTCGATAGCTCACTTGATAACCGAAGATCGGGTGGGTGATTGCGCTGTTGATCCGTTTTTCATAGGCGAAAAAGAAGGTCTTACGTCCGCGGGGAGTGAGCGTGACCGATTCGCCTGCACGGTAAAAATCGTTTTCTTGCAGCATACCGTTATTGATTAGGGTCAATACGACCGACTCGGCGATGATGGGCCGGAATTCCTCCATCAAATCCAGCGCCAAGGCTGGCCGTCCAAAGCGAGGCTGGTGGTAAAATCCGACATAGGGATCGAAGCCAGCGGAGTAAGCTGCTAGGCTTGCATCGCGAGAGAGCAGACTATAAGCGAGCGAGAGTAGGGCGTTTACCGGGTCGCGCGGTGGTCGACGGTTGCGGCCTTTGAAGTCGAAGGGGAACTGAATTTGCTGGCCTGCGTCTTGATCGGCTTTGCGTGGGGATTCGGCGCGGTGTTTGATCATGCCATGGAATTGTCCAAAGTAAGCTTGTGCAGCGGCTCCTTCGATACCGAGCAGGCTGGGGATGGATTGTGCATTCAATGCGGAATGTGCAGCCCATTTCATTTGTCGTAGCGTTTGCTTGGGCGCATCGAGGTGGTTGCGCATGAGCAAAGTGCGCTGGTTGCGGATTTTTCCGTGAACGAATAACCGGGCGTGTGTCAGCGCGAGCTCAGGATCGGCCGCGTGACGAAATTGTTCAATCCGAGTAAAAACATTTTTTAAGCTGTGCCCCCGTGTCATCCCGTAAAACCAACCGCCCATGGAAAAATAGGTAACGGGGATGTCCGCTTCGCAGAGCGCCTGTATCACACCAGTGGATACTTGAACGGGTCCGAAGAGCGCGAGATGGTGCAGATCTTTGATTAGGAATTCGGCGGTGACTTTGCTTTTGCCCTTCCTGTCTTTCTTTTCCCGCGCTTCGAGCATATCACCTTTTTTGCCGACAAAGAGGCCGGGAGTGTGGAGGTAGAGGGTGCGGGTGTCTTCTCCGGGGGCGATCAAGCGACGCATGTCTTGCCCCGGTTTGATCGCGGGCAGTTTAATTTCCGGAATATTGCTAAAGGGGCCTTCGTCGATGCGATTCTCCATTTCGGGAAAATCCATCTCAAAGTCAAGTTGGGCAGATTCGGGTAAAGTGTCGGGCTTAGCAAACTCAGCCAGCATCCGCGTTTCGTCGGGGAGGCAAAACCCGACCAAGGAGCAGCGTGGACATTTCGGAGAGTCGTCAAGTGGTGGCGGGATGGCACCTTTGGCACAGCTGCGGGCGGCTGTAATTTGCTGGAAGATCCACTGCTCGGTTTCGGCATCCATATCAAAGCGCACACGTTGTCTGGTTTCGCGGTAGAAGACGATGCCAGTGTCGCAGTCATAACCGTTCTCGCGTAGGAGCAGGATTTGCACCCCGAGTTGAATCTTGTCGGCTGGCCAGAGTTCGTTGCCCTCATCGCCTTCACGTGGGTGCCCACGCTTATATTCGACTGGTTGATAGAGCATCTTTCCGGAAGCAAGTTCAGTCGCGCCTTCAACGAGGTCCAGCTTTGCGTTGACTCGCAGTGTATCGGAATAAAGTTCGACCGAGTGCGCGTGAATGGTTTCAGGGACTTCGGAACCCTCAGTCATCTCGGGCTCCGCATTGGCTTCCTTTTTCTTCCGCTTTTTAACCGAGGGTAAGTTGCTCTTGCCCTTATCCACTCGCTTGTGCTGAGCCGCGCCCTCCAACGTGTCCGCATTGTGGACAAAGACCTTTTCGACAAATTCGTAATAGAAGAGTCTCGGACAATAGACGAATTCATTCAACATGCGGGCTGGTAGGAGCGTTTGTTCCTTTGAGTTGTTTGGATTGTCCATAGCGGGGGAGGAGAAAGTTATATTTCTTGCTTAAATTAGATGCTCATTTGTTTACTTTTATGCTCGAATGATCCCTTCATTGCTGAAACATTTACTCTGTCGTTTTTCATCAAATTATGGGTCTTTTTGATACAGTTCGTTTTGATAAACCACTTCGGGTTCCGGAGTGGGAGCAGCCTGTTGTCGATATGCAGACTAAGCATTTCGGTAATAGCATGCAGACCTATACAATTGGTTCGATCTTGCCTGAATCGCCTGTGCGGATCGGTGTTGTTGAGGATTCGTTGTGGTGCGCGCCTGAGCAAGCGGATGATCCCGGGCGAACGCACCCAGTTTACTTTGCGATCTGGCATCGTATTTTGGCAGGCGTCTTTCTGGATGTTGAACAGGCGGAAGAGTGTTTGCGCACGGTTGATCGCCTGGATCTGATCGCGTGGCTTGAAAGGGCCCAGACAGAGAGTCAACGGTGGGAGTCCCGCTTTCGTCACCTCTATACTGATATTAGTGCCTTGCATCGACATCAAACTGAGGGTGAGCCTGCCGCTGAACGGGAGGCATTGTTACGTGGATTAGTAATTCGTTTGCCTGATGACATTCTGCAAGCGGACGACCCGCTGGCGCTAATTCTAAAAATGCATGCGAAAGAAGAACCGGGGACGGAGGGCGAGTAGATCGATTTGACATCGGATGGGGTGGAGATTGTTTTGTGGTCTGATTTTAGCAGAAGTCCGTCAGTTCAGCGTCGAGATGTTTAGCGCCAAATGCGCTCAGGCTGGCCTCGATGGCTTGATGCTAATTTGGTTGGATTGGGTTTGAGTTGGGAGTTGCTTGAACGTTCATAGAGTTCTTTTAGATGAGGTTTGATCTTCCGATTTGGAATATCAAATCCAGTTAGTTGAAATCGGTCTTTAGCGCACGCATTCGCCCGTATCTGGATCGATGTAGGGGAGGCCTTGTTCGCTGCGTTGTTGAATCATGTAATCAGCGGTTTTGCCCATCTCCTCATTTGCCTTGAGCTTTTCTTGCAAGGTGAGGCCGCGCCACTTGCGAAGTTGCGCGGCCTCGGCACCCGCCCAAGTGCATTCGGAATAATCGGTCTTTTCGTCGAGTTTATCCACTTTTTGAATGCTTCAAGAATCTACTGGGAGAAAGAGCCCGAGTCCGAAGTGGGATGAGTGCCCTAGAGCGAGTGGACCGGATACTGGTTCTTGAAATTTAAGTCGGAAGAAGGCGGCTGGTCTACGACCGCCATCGTCGCTATGCTTTTGCCGGAAGCGGTTAAACTCGATTGATCGTTCTCTGAACGTTTTATAAATCGGACACCAGCGGCGAGTGTTACCATCGTCATCACGAAGGAGTTCAATTTCGACGCTGTCGATGCTTTGTTTTGATGCACTTCGTTGTAAATGATGCTTAAGTTCTTCCCACATCTGAGAGATCAGGAATCGACTAATGTCGGAATTTCCTTTGTCCGTATTTTTGAGAGGACCCCTCGTTTTTGGGTGGCGTGGTGCTACAAACGGAGTCGCAGATAACCATTCGTCGAAGGCTCGTATGGGCCCCGGCTGAAATTCACTAGAGACTCCGACGCCCAAAAGGACGACTCCAAGTGGATGCCCCGAATCCTGGCGGTCACGCATTCTAATTTGTCGTAGGCGATCAATTGCTCGAAGCTCATTAGGTTCAAATCCGTCTGCAGTGTATAGAGTTAAGTGGTCTATTCGGCCACGCTGCTGGTTTTCTAAGGATTCACTTGTTGGTAAAAAATAACAATGGCGATGTCCGGTGATGGGGGTTCCGTCGATCTCTTTACCTGAAAATATCCGTGACTTCCCTTTAACGTCTCCGACTTTTGTGAGCCATCCATACTGGCTCATCAACGCGACTCTAGCGGCTTCTGCGACCCGTATTGTGTCAGTTGTTAGGGGAAGAACGGCTGAATCTAATGCGAATCGGGCGACTTGCATCTTAGGGCGTGCGCGTAGCACCCCGATGCGTGATTTCGGTTGGGCTAAGGCGTCGCTCTTTCTTTCGTAGCTAAGCCACTTTGCGCCTGGTGGAATCGATAAGCGCTGCTCGTGCAACCATAGTGTTTCCATGCAGAGGTGCCAATCTGGATCGTAGGCTGAATGTGAGTTGCGTTCGTATTTTGGGCCGCCCTTTTGGGGCTGCTTTTTTGCAAGTGTATAAAACTTATTGTTTTGGAACGCTTTTGTTGGATCGACGCCCAATACGCGCACGACTTCTTCGGATGGCTGATCGCTCGAAGGTGTGCAATTGATCGTTTTTAAATCTGTTTCTTCCGAGATAAGACGACCTTCGCACCAGCTCTCGGCACGTCCCAGCGTCCCAAGCAGGGGGAGCAAGTGGTTGAGAGCATCTCGCTGAGCGGAAGGTAGTTCTAACTCGGGCCAGATCATCTGCACGGGAGTTTCTTTAGGCAGTGCGACAAAGGAATCGAAGACGAGGGTTTTGTCGCCCGGCCCCTTTTTGAACCACGGCATGTAGTGTCGTGTATGGCCGAATGTCGCGGGCGGCAGATAGTATTGTGGCGGCTCGCACAGGGCCACCAGCAAGCCCTGTATGGTTGCTTCGTCGAGATCGGGTGCTTTGCGCTTCCAAGTCGCGATTAAGGCTCGTAGAAGTCGCCAAGGAGAAGGCGGCCACTCGACTGCCCCCTCGTTGACGTGCCGGCCCCAAGGTGTGGCGTGAAAACGTCCGGTCAGAAAATTGAGTTCGATGGCAGTCATGGTCTAGTCATTGGCATCTTTTTGCATTAGAGTCCGTCTCTTGACTTTTGTTCTTCTATTTTGCTCCTTCTATCTGAACAACAGTTGTCGATGGTTTTGCGAAAAGTCCGTTATCAATACATTTCTGTAAAAGTGACTTTGCTTCGGAGAGAAGCTCTACATCGCTGGGAATTGTGAAACCATTTGGCCTTGTGACAATTATACTGTCGATTACATCAAGGTCGCATGCTGTCCGTAACCTTAATCCCTCGTTGAAAAAACGGCGAACTTTGAAGAGAGCTAGTGAGATCAAGAAATTAGTCGCTTCCTCCGAGAGTCCGTATCCTCTCAACAGTGCGAGATCCAGATTGAAGTATGCCGTGATTTTTTCTGCCGTGAATTCGGTTCTTGGAAAGGGGACATTCCCTTCGCCTCCTTTTAATTCAGGTTGGACATGGTTATTTTTAACACCACCGCTTTCGGCGGTTGAAACGTTGCTAGCCTCGACGAAACCGCTGATCGCTCGCATTATTCTAAGACGTCCGCCAATCTCTTCCAGAAAGCTTCCGTGCAGAACTGAGTTTGGGTCGTATTTCAAGACCGTTTTAACAAGGCGTCGGTTGTTTACCGGTTTGTCTTTTTCATATCCAATTTCCTCTTGAATTCTTCTATGGAACTCCGTCGGTTTTGTGTTGAATTTTAATATGTATTCAGAGTTGATGCGATGAGCTTCGAGAATCGAGTTTGTGAGCATAGACCCGTCAGGGTTATTGACTCGAATGTAGGGAAGGCCTTTCAGTTCAGAAATGAGGTCTTCGGTGGCTTCATCCCAAATCGCCATTTCTAATCGGTTGGCTACCGATTGAGCCGATTCGACTAAGAGCATGTCTGTGCCATCGGCGGTTTTATAGCGAGCGGCTCCAAGGTCGGCGAAGCCGGTGGGCTGGAAACGGTCGCCCTGCAGTGGTTTCAGCTTGGCTTCGATGAGTAGTCTGGGAGCGTTTTTAAGTGCGGTGTAGTCCATGGTTTTCTTTATTGGTTGATCGTTTGGATTATTTGTTGGGATTCTTGTGTCGATTCTGTTTCGGGGCTTTTTCGCTTATGAGAAACAAGGCTCCAAAGACGGATTAGATTATAATTTGAAACCGGTAGCATGAGCGCTGCAGCGAGACGGCGGGTGGTTTCGGAATCGTCGTAGATTTCGCTCGACCAATCGACTTGCGCTGTCGCGAGGTTTTTGTTGCGGAGTCTCTGTGCCGCTAAGGTGGTGGCTTCAGGTAAACGATTGGCTCGAAGCAACTGGAGCAGGCGAGCTTCAGGTACCACGCTTTTGAGTTTTTCAAAGTCTTGTTGTTCTGTGGGCTTCAGTCCAGTGGGAGTTAACGAGCTTTTGCAGAGACCGGAAAGCGTCGCTTTGAGCAGGGCGAAACAGCGGGGAAGTGGGTATCCTGATTCTCCGACTTCACTTATTTTTATTTCGTCTGCCCCTTTAGTTCTAGAACCGCGATCCGGTGCCCATTTGATCTCTCTGCAACAAATCAGACCCCAGAGAAGGCTTTCGATTTTCACCTCGTCGAGTTCCCCTGCGATGAACGCTGCAATAGTCTCAGGGCGTACGCTACGATTGCTAGTAACAGGTAGGCAGTTCAAACTCAGACGTGTTGTATCGAGCACGCGGCGTTCGAGCGCAGAGGCGAGATTCTCATAAAGGTCTCCCTTTTTCCACACGTAAGCTTTACTCGATTCTTTCCATTCGAGGCCTTTTTTTTCGTAGGCAACGGGTTCCATATTGGCGCGAATTCCCGGCATTTTTCCCGGAATGCTACGAATTGCGGCGAGAGCTGCCGCGATCTCAAACTCCGGTGAATCGTCGTCGGCTTCGACAACCCAATCGTGGGAAAGCGTGCGCAATGAATTCAAGTAGTTTTTTTCTCGGAATCTGACTGCTGTGGAGAGTTCGCGTTCGGCTTGTCCCAATGCAATGAGAATCCCTTGAAAACGCTCCCGTCCGCCTAGACGGCAGTAGTCGAAGACGGCAGAATCGATTTGGCGTAGAGCAGTGCCGAAGCGAGCGGGTGCCTTATCGCCGCATGCACGGCGATAGCGTTCGATCCACGGGTCAACCTCGTGAAGGTGGTGAACTTTGTTGCGGGCTTGCACTTCAAAACGATCAAGAAAAACGGCAGTATTATAATTGTTACCTCCAACCCTTCCCTTCAGGATCGCGTAGTGCGCAAATGATTGAATCCCGCGGTCGATACCCAAGGAGGCGACAGCTTTGGCGAAATCGACACCTCTACTTGCCGTCTTTCCTTTCCAATCCGAGCGTCCCTCTGCGAGTAACTGCTTTATTTCAATGTAGCGGCATGAGCGCTTCCACATCGGTAGCCATATTTCTTTTCCCGAATTCTCGTTTTCAACTAACGAATTGCTGTCGATTGCAGAGGCATCAGTTTGAAATGGAAAAACCGCTCTACTCTTCGAAGCTCCAAGTTTTTTGGTTACAGACCCTCCGAAGCCCACGCATCCTTCAATAGCTAGAATGAAGTCCCAAGGATTAGATAGAGACTTACGCTCGAAACCCTGACTTGTATTCGGGCCTCCAACTGCACCGGAATCAAACAACGATGAAGTCCGCCCTTTGACTAAAGCACTCGTAGACGCATCGAAAAGAGAATTTCGGAGCAATTGCTGAGACTCATTGGAAATTTCTTCGAGACGCGTGTCACTGCTAGCTTTCTGAGAATCGAAATCAGGTAGTGATTCCCAGAGGTTTTGCATGAAGTTGTCAGAGAAGTGAGTGTTTCCGTCGCTCCCACCGCCACTTCCAAGCAGAGTGTTTAGCTTTAAATTATCGTCCGGTAAGGCGCTTGCGGCATCTAGCCAGTTGTTAAGGCCATCGCTAGGGAGCGTTCGTAGGTATGCAAGGAAGTTGGCTTTGCCTTTACCTTTCATTTGTTCTTTTTTGTTCATTCCAAGGTCTCTGAGAGATTCGAGACAGTGATTCAAAGCACTTCTATAGGTCTCTAGCCGAACCGAAGTATTTTGGAGGAAGGCTTCAATTATGACTGAGCTAGTAGGAGTTTTTTTATAGGTAAGACTTTTTCTATTTTGTTTAACATTGAAGAAATCCCCGCCACTCCAAGGAACAACTACGGGTGTAGGTATATACTTTTCGAAGAAAAAGCTCACAATCTCGGCCTCGCTAAGCTTGGTCTGCAATACGAGGTGGCCGTTCTGCCAAGCGGCTCGGCATTCGGAGTCTACTTGTTCAGACAGAAGTCGGAAGACGCCGAGGGCTTTGAGGTAACCCATTAGTGGTTCAGGTGTGCAACCGTGGAAGTGGAGCGAGTCAGTCATGGCGTGTGGGAATGTGGCGGTCGATGAGTTCAAGGAGTTGTTTCTCTTCTTCGGGAGTTGAGATACCAGCGACGATATGGCCGGCGAGGCTTCGGAGCGCGACTGAGAGGTCGGGAGATAAATCGAGATTTCCGATGATGGTGCGGATAATGGCGACGAAGGTGTTTCCGTTGAAGTTGCAAAAGGGTGCGAGTCGGTGGCACTCGCGGCAGAGCTGGATGGCCTGATTCAGCTCCATTTCGGAGGTGTATCTTTTATTCCAGAGCTGCTTTGTTGTCTCAAAGCCGTCGCTGGTCGGTCCGTGAAAGGCACCTTTTGGTGCACAGAGGAGGCGATTGGTTTCGACGACGACTGACCACGGAATTTCGCTTAGCCAAACTTTCTTCATCGGGCTCCTTTCATCGCCTGCTTTGCTTTCTGGATGTCCGCCACGGTGCGGCTTTCGTAGTGGCCGTTGCCCGACTCTTTGAACAGTGGCTCAGGGCGAAAACGGTCTTGAATAGCGAGGCCGTCGGCAGCGATGGCTTGTGCCATCGCCGTTTCATCTTCGGAGAGCGCGTTCGCTTTTCCGTAAGGGCTAGCGGCTTCCTCGATAATCATACTACCTGGAGCCACTTGAGATGCCCGTCCGTCGGCGGCTCTGAGTAGAGTTTCAAGCAGGGCAAGTGCAAACGGGCCAATCGTGTCACGGAGTGTAAGGGTGCGTTCCGCCCACGAAGGCTGACCTTCGAAGGGTGGGTGCTCGCAAAGTCCTAGTTCCATTGGCTCGAGGGATAATTTGACGCCCTGTGCGAGGATGTCTCCGCCAAGATCGACACTGGGGAGAACATCATCGTCCCAAACACCTCGGGCGAAGCGGCTTTCAGAAGGTCTTTCATCGGTCATGTGGGGGAGCCATTCGTCGGGAAGTGAGCGTATGGATAGGCGGACTTTGCCGTGGTGAGCCGAGATCAGATAAGCCGCGAGGTCGCGGGCGGTGCCTTCAGCTAGTGGGAAATGAGAATCAGCGAGGAGGATGCCTAGCGCGGATGCAAGTTCGTGGCGGAAATGTTTGCGGCGCAGGTCGTCTATTTTGGGGCGCTTGGGCAATCGGCCTTTTTGCCAAGCCTCAGAGGGTGCTTTAGCTATCGGTTCATTCGATCCAGTCTCGACCAATCGGTCTGTTTTCACTTTGGCTTGGAACGCTGGATGCGCCTTGCCCCAGTCATGCCAGCGTGCGGCCTGTCTTAGGATTTCAGGCAAGCTGGCACCCAGCCCAGCGGGCACTTCGGGCAGGTCGTCAGCAAAGTCTCGAAGAAGTTGCTCTAGTGTAGAGCAGACGGCATTCGTGTGCTCTGCCACCGTTTGCCATTGATCCTGTTCGGAGGCTGGATCGGCTTCATTTGCGTCGGCCAGCCCAGTTGCAGAAGTGTTATAGCTTTTAGATTGCGAGGTGACTTTGTTTCTTGAGTCTCCAGTCCAGCCCTGCGTTGGTAAATAGCCGCCTTGAGTGCCGTGCAGAAGGTATGTCTGTCCCGGATAAATTGAGTCGGGTCTCACGCGTTGCCATTCGCGGTCGAGCGGATTGAAGCGCCATGCGATTCCTTGTTTGCCGAGCAATGACCTTAAATTGCCGATGCTTGTTGAACACAATTCAGGGAGTAAGGGGGCACCTTCGGCTACGCTTTCAGAATTCACATTATCGTTTGGCGCCATCTCCGGTCCACCGTTCCAGTTGCGCCAGAAGACTTGTACACGACTGTCGTCGGCATCCCGTATGAAGCGATCAATGTCGAGATCGGCTCCAGCTAGGTCTGGAGTCGTATCGAAAAGTTCAATCAGGTCTTTTCGGCGAATGACGTGCCGGAATCTCGGCTTGTCGGCATCGGGAGAATCGAACTGTTCGAGATTGGCGATCGCCGCGCTGTCAATTTGCGTGAGTCGTTTCCGCGCTTCGTTGAGTTGATCGAAAGTGTAGGGGAGGGCATCTTTTTCGGTATCGATATCCAACCAGTAGATGCTCGATTTTGAATAGTGTGGTTCGCTATCTACGAGCCAGCGGTTGCAACGTCCAAAGCGCTGTACGAGTGAAGACCACGGAGCGAGTTCGGTGAAAAGCGTGTGGGCGGAAAGATCGACACCCGCCTCAATGACTTGTGTGCTGACGACTATTTGCCTGACTTTAGCAGTTTCGCACATCACTTGATCCAGAACATCTTGGCGGTCGCCAGGCCGGAATTGTGAGTGGAGAAGGATCGGCTCCGGTGCTTCTTTGGGCAAGGTCTTGGTCAGTTCTTTGTGGATTGCGCGCGCACGTTTTACGGTGTTAACCACGACTAAGTTGAGGCCTAGGTCTGAAAGATTATTTGCGATAAAAACTGCAAAGCCTTTAGCACTTTTTGAGTCCAGCGCACCGGGCACAGGTTTTAAAGTCTTCGGTGCCGTCCGGAGAGCTTTAATTCGACCAGTTTCTTTCTCATCCCCGAGGCGAACCGGAGCTCGGGCGAAGAGGGCGTCGGGGAAATCAACAGTTTTTAACCAGTCGGGGCGGCTAGTGGCACTCATCCACCAGCTGCGGCAATTTCGGCTTCCCAAGGCGGATTGGCTCCGGAATCCTTCGAGCTGGGAAGTGCTCGCCAGTCCCGCCCCCATCAACTGCACCTCGTCCATAATCCAGAGCGCGTCGTTGTTAAGGAGGGCGAAGTGCATGGGCCAACGGTAGCGGGACATGCCGTAGCCGCGATTGAGGGCGCGGGAGAGTAGCATGTCCTGGGTGCCGATCAGGATGGCTGGGCGTTCGGGGTATAGATCCCACTCGCGTTTTTCTGGAGAAAGATCCTCGCCGCCCATCAGGACGATGGGACTGCGGGCTTTTTCGGGATCGTCGTTGCCGCTAAGCCAACGGAGCTCTTCGACTGCGGCTTTTGATAGGTTTAGTGAGTCGCGTGCCACCCATAGATTTTGTATCCATTTTTGTGCTTCGCCCTCAGTCTGCTCGACTAGGGTGCGCATGGGTAAGCAGTAGACTAAGCGGCGCGGCCAGGATGATTTTTGTCCGTCTTCAACTTTAAGCCGATTCCAGAGCCAAGCCAGAATAACTCCGGCAGTTTTACCCAGTCCAGTTGGAATATTGATGAGTCGGGATTCGCACGTCTCGCTTGTGGCAAGTTGTTCTTGCCAAGGGTAGGGGGGATGATCACGGCCTGTTGCAATTTTGAAAAATTCGGAGTAAGTCATGGGAATTGTTAACCTTTTAATTTTTTTATTGAAAGACTGGTTGCCTGTTGTGGCTTGAGATCTGTCGTTGAAATTAGATAGGCTCAATAAGGGGCATTATATGAGTTGTTGTTTGACAAGGATGGATAATAAATCCACTTCTAGGAAATAGTAAAGATGGAAATTGAAATAGAAAGTCGAGTCGTGGCGGATACAAACGTTCTAGTGGCTTTTTCGGTGGTCGGAGAGCTGGAGCTGTTGAAATCTTTATTTAAGCGAATTTGGATACCAAGAGCAGTGAGAATAGAATTGATTGATCAAGGTGAAGGCTGGATTGCTGCTGAGAACGTGCAGCGATTGATCATGCAGGAAGAATCTTGGATCAAAACTTTTGAACTTCCCATAGATGACCACCCTGTCTGGTCAGAGCAGTCGTTGGATCCAGGAGAGACAGAAGTTATCGCTTCGGTTTTTCGTTTTGGAGATTTAGCACTTTTGGATGAGGTGCCCGCGCGTCGGAAGGCTCGTGCGCTAGGAATCGATTTTATTGGGAGTTTAGGCGTTCTGCGAATGGCTAGGGAACGGGAATTCATTGATGAAGTCAGGACGATTATTCGTGGGATGCAGGCTGGGGGAATTCGGTTTGGGGATTCCTTGGTTAAGCAATTTTTAATCGAACTTGGAGAATCCCCGTGATGAGGCATACGTGTCGCACGGCGGGGCCCCATTGAAGATAGGAAATAGTAAAGAGTTCGGGAGAGAGTCCGGACGTTTCCGCGCTCTACGGAGCGCGGCTCCATTGAAGATGAAGCGAGGGCTTGCATATTGTGAGCTCTCGCTTTACTCTTTTTCACGTATGCAAATGGTTTTTGAAATTCCTGATGATCTTGTGGAAGCCTTGGGCGCTGACTCCTGCAACGCTGAGGCGCGGGTTCGCTGTGATTTGGCTGTGCATTATTATCAGTGCGGGCTTTTAGCGGTTGGTCGGGCGGCTGCTTTTGCAGGAATGCCGCGTGGGGACTTTGAGAAGATTCTATCAGAGCGGTCGGTTGATCGTCCTTATCAGGCTTCTGACCTTGCGCATGAATTGAATTTTCAGGGCTAACGAATTCGGGAATCGGTGATTGGCGAATTCTAATGGCACTGCTGACTTTACCCGTGGGGACGGCGATGCGTGTGGGGACTTTTGTTTTAAGATACGGCTCCCATTCGCTTTGCGGGCATAGTTTGCCGTTAGAGTGGTTTTTCGTGTGTGCGTAGCATGGGATCATTTTGCTAACGATAACAGGGGGGGTAGGACATCTGTGGGGGTAGTAAATAGCTATTTTAAAAGAATTTAGTATTTTTGTGCAGTCGCTACGGGGGCGATGCCTTCACGCCTTAATTCGGCTTCTGCTTGCTGGAGGGTGCCTGGCCAATTGCTTTGCTCGGATTCCTTGGCGTGGGTCTGCATCCAGGGGGCAGTGAAGAGCGGATTGAAATGTTCTGCTTGGAAAGTGCGCGGGGCTTGGCGATCGTGGTCCCAGGCTTGTAGGTAGATGGGGCCTGGGTCGATCACATCGACCCATTCGGGCCGTTCAGCTTCTGTATCGGCGTAGAATAGCAGTAGCGGGGTGATGCGTCGGATGTTGGAGTTTCCCCAGCGAGTGTAGGTGCCGTAGAGCGCTTCATTACGCTGAATGGCTTCGATCAGTAATGCTTCGTGTGCTTCGCTGCTCGCAGAGATCGGGATGCGGGGCAGTTCGTGCCAATTACTATAATCGCTATAGCTATTATAGCCGGCGTCTGCTGGGAGCTTGGTGCTGTGGTGGTAAGCCCGTTTTACCGTGCTTGCTGGAGTTGAGGATGCGGTTGAAGTTGCAGTGGCGCTTGCCGACGCCTGCTTGAAACCAAGTAGCACCGCGGCACTGCCGAAGAGACCACCGAGAAAAGTGCGTCTTTCGATTGAGGGGACAATAGGGACGTCGTGTTGCATAGCAACAAACTGTGTATAGATTTTTACAATTCAATACTAAAAACTAAAATGGTCATAAAAAGTAAGCTAGTTGTCTTTGGGGGCTTGCATTTCTTGTGATCATTCGTTTACTAGTTCATGTTAAATATGAGTAATTTGAAAAGTATCAGTGCTTGGAGTGAGCAGCAGCGGCTTATTTTTGTGGAGCGTCTGTTGTATTGGCGTGGCTCGATTAATCGGAAGGATTTGTGTGAGCATTTTGGGATTTCGATGCCACAGGCGACGAAGGATCTGGTGGCTTACACTTCGATGAATTCAGGGGCATGCAGCTATGATGTGCGGCAAAAGTGTTATGTCGCTTCGGCGCGGATGCGGACGGTCTTTCAGCAGGCTGACTTTGGAGAAGCGATGCACGATATGGCGAGCGCGATGATGAAAGACGAAGGCGAGGGGGAGTTTATTCTCGGAATGACGCGTCCGCAGCGCACTGCGAATCTGGCGATTTTTCGTAAGCTTTCGTTGGCGGCTTATCGCAATGAAAGCGTGGAAGCGAGCTATTGGTCGATTCGCTCCGGGGCGTCGGTGAGTCGGCGCATGAGTCCGCGGGCGTTTGGATACGATGGGCTGCGCTGGCACGTCAGAGCCTTTTGCCATAACAAAGAGCAATTTCTGGATTTTGTGATTGGGCGCTTTGAGTCGGTGGGGAAAGCGGAGCCGAGTCCATTTTCGGATCGTGTGGACAGTGATTGGATTGAGAACGTGGATCTGCAGCTGCGTCCGAATCCAGATCTTGATGCGGGCAAGCAACGTGCCTTGGAAATGGACTATGGCATGGAGGACGGGCAGTGCATTCTGACTGTTCGAAAAGCGATGAAGCTTTATACGCTACGGCGACTGGGCTTTGTGGGGGAGTCGATGGCACCGCCGATGGTTAATGAGTTACAGGAGTTGGAGTGGATTGCGTGAAGCTCATTAGGCGATGTGCGCCAATGCCACCAGATACCATCGCGACGTAGATTCGGCGTAGCCGAAAACCGCTTATTTTCGCTAATATACGCTTATACTTATTCTGCGTGTGAAGGGTCCTCTAATAAGTTCTGCGTATGAATGGATAAGCGAATATAAGAGTCCATAAGCGGTCTCCAGCTATGCTGGATCCGCAAGCTCTCGCTGGCGGTTTATCGTAATGAAAGCGTGGAAGCGAGCTATTGGTCGATTCGGTCTGGGGCGCCGATGGTTAATCCTAAAAAGATGAGTTGAACCGTTAATTACGTTAATTTGCGTTAATTAATAGGACACAATCCATTGGAAATCATAAGCTTCAATGATCAGAGCATTTTCCTTTTATTCTAATTTTGAATCGCCAATTTGGCGACTGTCTATATTTGCGCAAGTTAATGTAAATTAACGGTTTAAAAAGCCGAACCTAAGTCGACTGCCGAATTTAGGTTAATGAGTTGCAGGGGTTGGAGTGGATTGGCGTGATGGGGGAACCAGCGAATGTCCAACGTTGAATTTTGAATGAGTGTTTGATGGGCGGAGGCACCGTAGCCGGGTTGGCTCTGCCGCCCGGTTTTGCTCGCTGGATGAGCGAGGCCTATTTTACTCAGCGAGCATCCCTTTGATTCCCTCCCCCCTCTCTCTCAAGCAAAGCTTGTGTGAAATAAAGTGAAAGATTAAATTTGCGACGGGATGGTTCGGTGTAGCTGAGCTGGCTGTTCTTTGAGATTTTCAACGCACGATTCAACATTTTCTGATTTTGTTGCCTCATTATCGAATTGCACCCTTGGATTTAGGCCTCATAAATGTGAATTATTTATGTTTACACGTCGGACATCTTTTAATCCCAAGCGCGTAGTCGACCCGGCACCAACTGAGTCGGACATCAAGCGTTGGGAGTGCAAGGTTCGTTATGGTGGGAACCCTGAGCATAAAAAGAACCCAGGTGATTTTGGCCTTACGCCGCCTGCGAGTCCTCGGGCGTATAAAACGCTGTGCGATCAAGCGGGAGTTTTTTCCAGAAAAGAGGCCATATCCTTGTTGAAAGAGGGAATTAGGCGTAAATTGGTGAGTCAGCAGCAGCGTAATGGCTTTCCGCAAAATATTTGGTCGGTTACGAAGGAAGGTATTCCGCTGGAAGCAATGTTAGAAAATGCTGGGGATGGCACCTACCATGGATTTCCAATGCCAGAGAGTGATCCTTTTCGGGATAAAGTGTTAGAATTATGGAATCAGTAATTAAAACAGGGAAACTCGATATACAATTCGATTGGCTTGCCCGTGAGACTGGTAGCGATATCGATCGCGCCTGCTTTGCTGATTTATCGTTGGCCGTCGGAGAATCTTTTATCACTCGCTTAGAGGATGTGGCGGCTCGAACCGTTCGTAATCAGACTCGAGCGAGTGCCTATGATCTAGCGGTTTGGTTGGCTAGTAATTGGTGGCGCTTACGTTGGGAGCCTGAACCACAGAATCTGAAATCGGCTGATCTTGACTGGAAAATGGCGCATAACTTGGCCGCAGTGGGTGGAGGCTATGTTTGGCCGAATGCAAGTATTTCGAGTGAAGGCTCGATTTTGAGTATTCTCGTTAATCAAAGTCAGGCTTCAGCTGATTTTGAACCGGTTAATTACTTGGCGAATTTTCATGCATGGATTACTGCCAGTGATTTTGAGCACGCGGTGGATGGTTTTATTGAAGGAGTCATTCAGCGATTAAACTCTTTTGCGGTAGCAGATGAGAACTTGGCATTGTTGTGGAATGAAGTGCTGAGTGAGCGTCAAGATGCTGCAGCTAGCCAGTGGCGTAAGCTTGAAGCTTTGGCGGGATTTGATCCGAATCAAGCGCCTGAAGGCATGATTCAATCTTTAGTTGATGGGATTCAGTCTTTTGGGCAGGATGGGATCGAAGAATTCGCGGCTGGGACGCGGCAAGGTGTTGCCGATGAGTTGTCCAAGATTGCCGCTTTAGGTCAGGGCGCACCCAAGCAGTCTGGAGGGGGGGCGCGTATTTCCATGCCGACATTGCCAAAGAGTCGAAAGCGAAGCCGTGGTAGCAATGATTTATTGCAGACGCCTTGGCAGGTTGCCGCCGAGATGGCTCGCAAGGCGCGTAAAGCATGGGATTTGGGAGATGGACTGATCGATAATAAGAAGTTGGCAGGTGTTTTGAGTATGCCTGATCGATATTTGACATCGAGAGCAACAGCAGCGACTCAGATCCCATTTGGTTTACGGCGGCAGAATTCGACGAATGTCGATATATACTTGAATAAATCCTACTCAACGACTCGTCGTTTTGCGGTGAGTCGCTTACTGGGAGACCATTTGCACTTTGATCAGAACGAGACGCTGATCCCTTCCACGGAAGCCAAAACAACTCGCCAGAAATTTCAACGAGCTTTTGCTCAAGAGTTCCTGTGTCCTTATGATGCTTTGACAGACAAGCTAGGGACTAGCGCCCCTAGTGAGGATGATATCAATTCGGCGGCAGATTATTTTGATGTATCACCTTTGCTAGTTAGAACTACATTAGTGAATCGTGGTCAGCTTGACCGTATGTCTTTGTATGCTTGTTAGGTAGGAGTTGGGTTGTTACTCCAAGTCATTTCCTCGACCTTGGTCCGCGTAAATCTGTGGATATGTCGCTGGCACCGCCGATGGTTAATGAGTTGCAGGAATTGGTCTGGGTGGCGTGATGGGGGAGCCAGCGAACGTTGAACGTTGAATGAGTGTTTGATCGGATCGAAGTGTCGTAGCCGGGTTGGCTCTGCCGCCCGGGCTTGCTCGCTGGATGAGCGATCCATCCCTAGCTTACGCTTCTTCAGACAGTAGAAACTTGAAGTCTTCTTTGCTGATGAGTGGCTGTCCTTTTTTGCCTGAACTGCCCTCGTTGACGATCGATTCGAATAGTGCTTGCTTCCGCTTTTTGAGTGTCATGATTTTCTCTTCGACGGTGTGCCGCATCAGTAGGCGTTGTATGAAGACGGTCTGCTTTTGCCCCATGCGATGCGCACGATCGCTGGCTTGATTTTCGACGGCTGGGTTCCACCAGGGATCTACGTGCATTACATAACTGGCATTGGTTAGGTTGAGCCCTACGCCTCCAGCTCTTAGACTGATTAAAAAGATCTGCGGTGTTTCTGATTCTTGAAAAGCTTTGACTAATTGTTTCCGCTTGGGAGTGGGGGTGGAACCGTCGAGTCGGAGCGGGGTGAGGCCTTGTGCTAAGAGGGCGTTTTCGATGCAATCCAGGCTGCCAATAAATTGCGAGAAGACTAGGGCGGAGTGCCCTTCTTCTACGAGTTCGCTTAGCTTGTTGCTCAGGTAGTCGATTTTCGGGGCTGGCCTTTTCATCGGCTTGCCCAGCAACTCGGGGGAGACGCATGTCTGCCGTAGGCGGGTCAGGGCGGCGAGTGCAATGATGCCTGCTTGTGATTTGGTCTTTTCTTGATAGGCGGAGAGCACTTCTTCGCGAACTTCACCGACGGTGCGGGTGTAGATCTCTTTTTGCTCTTGGCTCATGTCGAGATAGAGATCGGTCTCTTGCTTCGGCGGCAGCTCTTTGAGAATGGCGCTCTTGGTCCGTCGCAGCAGAAAGGGTTGAGCGCGGCGCAGGGTCGTCTTGTTGTCTTCGCGGAGATCTTTTTGAAAGGCATCGTAGCTGCCCATTAGGCCCGGGAGTGCCAGTTCCATAATGGTGTGGTATTCGCCGGGATGGTTTTCCATGGGCGTGCCGGTGAGGCACAGTGAGAAGCGCCGGTTTAAGCGGTGGGCGGCTTTTGTGCGGCGTGATGCGTGGTTTTTGAGCGTCTGTGCTTCGTCAAAGACGACTGTCTCAAAGTGTTCGGCTTCGAGGGTTTTTATGTCGCGGCGAAGGATGTCGTACGTCGTCAGAATAACGTCGGCTTTTTTGCAGCTTGCGAAGTCGCGTTTTGTGCCGGCGTATTCTGCGGTCTTTAATTTCGGGGAAAATTGCTCCAACTCGTTCTGCCAGTTAAAGAGCAGGCTGGGGGGCACCACGATCAGGAAGCGCTTGCGGGTCTTGCTGTGATTTTTCACATAAGTGAGGAAGGCGATGGCTTGCAGGGTTTTGCCCAGCCCCATATCGTCTGCCAAGCAGGCGCCAAAGCGGTGCTCGTATAGAAATACCAGCCAATCGTAGCCATGCTTTTGGTAGTCGCGTAGCTGGGCGGGGATGCTACGGGGCAGGCGGCGCTGCGGGATGCCTTCGAATGTGAGGAGTGCCTTGAAGATCGCCTCGGCCGCCTCGGGGAGCTGCACATGGGCACCCTGGCGTCGGAGCTCGATCCATTGCAGCATGTCCAGGCGCGAAGCTCTGCCGATGGCTTCGCCTTGCGGCTGCTTGGAATGCTTGGTGGTCTCGGGGACCAGCGCGATGAGCTGCCGCACGGCGGCTTCCTTTTCGAGGCGCGGAATGACCGTGCGGCCATCGATGTTGATTAAAAGTTGCCCATGTAAGAGCTGTTCCCATTGCTCACGCGGTATGCTTGCTTCGCCGCAACGAATTTCCGCTTTTAGCTCAAACCAGTCCAGCTTCGCATCTGCCACCGCTTCGATGTCGATTTGGACGGCGACTGCCTCCAGCGGTTTTCCGTCGACTGAGAGTTCGATGTCATAAGCACTGCAGATCAAGGCGAGCCGCTGTAAGTTAGCCAGCTCGTCTTGCTTGTTGGCGGTACGTTTTCGACTCGGGGTCTGTGTCTGACTAATTAAATTTAATTCAGTAATGATTTGGAGGATGGCAGCCATGGGGAGCTGCACCTGTTGCCAGGGAGATTGACGGGAGCCGCGGGGGAATAGCATCGGAATCGTATCATTGCCGCGGCAGTAGTTGGATTCGATTGATTTTAAAAAGCGTTTGGCTGCCTTGTGGAATTCGGGCTTTTGGAAGCTGGGATCTTCCAGCATTGTGTCGATGAAAGCATGGCGTTCCTTGGTGCTAGGCAGCAGCGGCAGCTTGCTGGAAATTTCGAGTAACTTCCGAATGCGTACTTTGCTGCCCATGAGTTTTACGCCCTGTGCGGCCTCTCTGGCCAGATGCGACCAGCCAGTGATGAGGCCAGAAGTATCGACTGCATGCGGATCCACTGAGCCGTCCAATGAGTAAGCATAGCCGCTTTTTCCGGATGATTGAATGCGCAGCGATAGTTTGAGTGGCGAGGGGGCGGCCTTGCCGGGTTTTAAAGAGATGGGGACTCCATTACGTTGCAATTGGGCCTGCTTGAGCTTTGCGCGCTGCTTGCTGTCGAGTGTGAGTGCGAGACTGTTGAAGCTCTCCGGGGGGATGCCAATCTCGGGTGTTTTATAAGACTCAAAATGGTCTGTGGCAGGCTCGAAACATAGCAGTAGATCCTCAATCTCCTCAGTGGCGACGCGTGCCAGCGTGCCGTCGCTTAAGAGCACGCCTTCATCCGAAAAGTATTCGACTATGGAGTCAGACTTTTCTTCGTTGAATGCTGATTCAACCAGCACCAATCGCTTTTTTGACGCAAAATCAAAGGCGATCTCAGGGTGGACGGTTGTGATTTTGGGGCGAATTTTAAGATGCTCCTCTGGGGCTGTTCCCGCTTCGAATTTGAGCTGCTTGGCTGCGACGTAGCGATGCAGTTCGAGCATTGCGCCCCATTCATCGTAAGGCGGAAGCTGCAAATATGTTTTGTTTTTCTCGTGCAAGCTACAGTAAGGATTCACTTGATAGCACAATTCTTCGGGTAGAGCCGCGTTACCTCTCAGGAGGGGCCCCTTCTTGTGGTAGGTCTCGAAGCGAAGCTGGCTCAGTTTCTTGCGCACGGGTTTTGAGCCTTGGTCAATGCTTCGCGCCAGCAGATTTATATTGGCCTGGATCGGGCTCAGAAAGATAAAGTTGTACTTATGAAAGATGTAGGCCAGCGCGGCCAATGCCGCGACTGCGTGTTGGCAGGGGCTCGCTTTGTTGCCCTTGTCGCATTCACAGTGCCAAGTGGGATTTTTCTGGGGTAATTTTTTTAGGCTGAGGCTATATTCTTTATCGGCCCGCACATTTGCCTCAAAGCCGTCTTTTCCTGCTAGCTTGCTGAGACGGGTCACCTGTCCATCCACGAAGAGTAGGCATCCTTGCTCGAGCGCTGTGGCGTCGGCAATTCCTTTCAAAGTAAAAGGTTTCCAATCGTTCCATGCTGGATACTGCAATTGGAAAGGTTTATTCGGTAGGTACGAGTCCATGATGTGAGCCGATTCAATTATAAGAGCTGTGGCGAAGGCAAATTTTTCTACGAGTAAATCGGCAGCGCCTATTTCAGATTTTCGTAGTAAATCAATTCGTGCTCGGGCAGTAAGTCGGGGTGGAATATCTTGATGAGATCGGCTAGGACTTCTTCGGGGTGCACGATGCCACGCTCCCAGATGTTGTTGCCGCCGTTGTCACCGACCTGGCGGGTGTTGTTATAGACCTGTCCGATTTGGGTGGCGCGAAATTTGGCAAAGCGCGGGTCCGCGGCGAAGAGCTCTCCGAGGCTGCGGTAGTGACTGGGATCGATCCAGTAGTCCGCCTCGGCGGCTTTGAGAAAGACGCGCTCGGTGTCGAGAGGGATGCCGCCTTGGCTGGTGTTGTCTGACCACAGGTAATGGCCGCCCGCGTCTTGAATGGCGCGGGCGGTGAAGCTGTCGCCGCCTGCCACGTGCCAAGTGCCGGAGTAGGGGGCGCTGCTGAATACGCTGGGGCGCGCTTTGACTGTCTGTGTTTTAGCTAGGAGTGCTTCATAGCGTTGAGCGGACTTTTGGAACACTTCGTCTGCCTTTTCCGGCACTTCGAAAAAGGGCGCGAGGAATTTTATCCACTCCGCACGCGCGAGTGGGTGGCGCTCCATGTAACTTGCAGTAATGACGATCGGCAGGCCGGAACGAATGAGTTTCGGTGGCACGTCAAAGGTGGAATCGCCGGAGATACTGGTCAGGATCAGGTCGGGCTGGAGCAGTATCAGGCTCTCGATATTGAGGCTCTGCCCGATTTGGATCGTCTTGATCGCACCGCTGCGTGTGCGCTCGCGGATGCTTGGCTCGCTGATGTAATCGACTGTGGCGGCGCCGACGATGCTGTCCAGTTGCTCCAGTGCAGCGAGATAGCCAATATAGACCGTCTCCATAACGACCACACGCCGCACCGGCGTGCGAATGACCAGGGCATCCTTAGGCAGTTGCTTGGGCAGGGGCGCGTCGCGTGGGACGAGTGCGTAGCGATGGCTTCGCTTTGAGTTGCGAAAGAGGTTTTTGACGGTTACCAGCTTATAGTCGGGCTGTGCGATGATTTCAAAATTCTGTGCGTATTCGAGTGGCTGGGCAGCAGGAGCGCTCGCGTGGCAGCAGGCGATGCTCCAAAACAATATCAAGCCAATGGTTAAAAGCTGTTGCATATACAAAGTCGTCTTCTAGTAAATTTGAAAAACGACCTGTATGACATGAAACCGAAACTGAGCAAGAACATCGACGAAGTTTGCTATTCCTCTATGAAAGTTCATTAAAGTATGACATCTGAAGAAAACGACCTGCTACAACAAATCCGCTGCGAAGACGCGGACATCAAAAGCCGTGAAAAAGCGCTACAACGTCTTGGCGAAATACTGGAGGAGACTTTTATTCTGGATCTCTTGCCCGACAAGACCGTCATCCAAGCGCTAGAAAAAATGGTAGTCTCCAAATCGACACCTGCGAGTCTGAAGCGGAAGGCGAAGTCCTTGGTCAAGGCGTACAAAATTTAACGATATGCTTCCTTGGTTTCAAAACGGGCAATTCCCGCTCTATCTCGCCCCGATGGCGCGATTTACTGACATCATCTTTCGTGAGTTCTGTAAGCAACAGGGGGCGGATGTGATGGTGACGGAGTTTGTACAGGCGGATGCCTTGACACGTGAGGATCCCAAGCTGTGGGAGACGGTGGATTTTACTGAAGCACAGCGTCCGATGGGGGTGCAGATTTTTGGCTCGAACCCGGAGTCGATGGCCGCTGCGGCGCGTATGTTAACGGAGCGCTTACGGCCCGATTTTATTGATATCAATTTTGGTTGTCCGGCGGATCGTGTGATTTGTATGGATGCGGGCTCTTCGATGCTGCGCAACCCCAAGAAGCTGGGGCAAGTCACTGGCGCGGTGGTGCGGGCCGTGCCGGATACGCCGGTCACGGTCAAAATTCGCACCGGATGGGACGACGACACCATCGTGGCTAAAGAGGTAGGGCATATCGTTGAAGGTGAGGGCGCGCAGGCGCTCGCGATTCATGGTCGCACGAAGGTGCAAGGCTACCGTGGCGATGCCAATTGGCCAGTGGTCGCCGAAGTGGCTGAAGAGTTGACCATTCCCGTGATTGGGAATGGGAACATTAGCAGTGCTGCGGATGTGATCCGCATTCGCGAGCAGACCCGCTGCGCGGGCTTAATGATCGGGCGTGCGGCGCTAGGCTACCCTTGGATCTTTCGCGATATTAAGCACTATTTGAAACATGGCGTGGTGCCCGAGCCCCCAAGCATCGCTGAGCGTTGGGATACGATTATTGATTACACACGTAAGATTATGGCGCGACCTTTTCGCGAGCAGCGACACAGCGACTTGCGCTGGATGCGCCCTAAGTTTATCGCTCTGACTAAAGGCATGGAGGGCTCGCGCAGGATTCGTGGTTCCCTCGGTCAAGTGAATCAGATCGAGGATTTGGAACGGGTGGCGCAGATGCACATCGCGCGTATCGAGCAATCCGAGTAAGTGCAGGGGGCTTGTTGCTCCATGTGAGTCTGAAGCTTTGGAGCCAAGGCGTCCCGCCTTGTTGCGTATGCACAAAAAAAAGCCGCCTTCCGGTGATCGGAGAGGCGGCTTGCGAAGTGTTTGACTTGCGCGACGGGGAATACCGGTGCGCCTGCTTTACAAGCGTGGCATGGTGAGGCCGCCGTCGACCATGATGACTTGTCCTGTTGAATAAGGGAAGTCACCCGATGCCAGGGAGCCTACTGCTTTACCGATGTCGTCCGGGAAGCCCCAGCGCTTGGTCACGCAGAGTCCATCTTCGATGAGTGCGTCATACTTGTCTGTGACGCCGCTGGTCATGTCGGTCTTGATCACGCCCGGGCGGATCTCATAGACTGGAATACCAAACTCACCGAGGCGTGCCGCAAAGAGTTGCGACATCATTGCGATACCGGCCTTCGATACACAGTATTCACCGCGGTTGACTGAAACAACGGTAGCCGAGATGGAGCCGACATTGATGATGGCGTAAAAGCCCTCCGAGTCGGCGGCTTTTTGTTCAATCATCCAATTGGCTACGGCTTGGCTCAGGAAGTAGGGGCCTTTGACATTGGTGCCGACGACATAGTCGAAGCTCTCTTCGGTGGCTTCCAAGATGTCCTTGCGTTCCTTAGGGGCCACGCCTGCATTGTTGACCAACACGTTAAGCTTGCCGAAGTGTGCTTTGATCTTATCCAGCATGGCTGTGCGGGCATCGGCAGAGCCGATGTCGCCTTGGCAATAGACAACATCCGCGCCCAGTGCTTTCAGTGCAGCGATGGGCTCGGCCAGTGCCGATTCGTCGCGCATGCCATTGATAGCGATGTCGAAACCAAGCTTAGCGAGTTGCGAAGCGCAGCCGAAGCCGATGCCGCGAGAACCGCCGGTGACGAAGGCGACAGGTTTGTTTGAAGTAGTCATAGTCTTGATAGGTTAGAAATTTCGGATGAACATCGAACGCTGAACATTGAACGTCCAACATCGAATATACAGTATCGCGGCAGAGCCGCACCGTGTTATTCGATGTTCAGTCTTGGACGTTCAATGTTCGATGTTCGAGCGAAGCGACTAGGCCTTCAGTTCCGGCAGGTCGATCCACTTACGTTGCTCGGAGCTTTCGATGCCGAGCTCAGCCAGTTGCACGCCCTTGGCACCTTCGAGTAGGTCCCAGCGGAAAGGCTCGTCCAGCACGACGTGGCGTAGGAAGAGTTCCCATTGGATCTTGAACGCGTTATCGTAGTTTTCTTGCTCCGGCACTTTCTGCCAGCCTTCCATGAAGTCGATTGGTTGAGGCACATCCGGATTCCAGATTGGGCGCGGTGTGTTACCGTAGTGCTGAGTCCATACATCGCGCAAGCCGACGATGGCTGAGCCCTTGGTGCCGTCGACTTGCATGGTGAGCAGGTCGTCGCGGCGCACGCGCACGTTCCATGAGGAGTTGAAGTGGCAAACAACGCCGTTTTCCAATTCGAAAGTGGAGTAGGCAGAGTCATCTGCGGTGCACTTGTAAGCTTTGCCTTCTTCGTCGATACGCTCAGGGATGTGGGTGGCTGCGAGGCAGGACACGCTTTTCACTTTGCCGAAGAGGTTATCGATCACGTAGCGCCAGTGGCAAAGCATGTCGACGATCATACCGCCGCCATCTTCCTTGCGGTAGTTCCATGATGGACGCTGAGCCGGGATGGTGTGGCCTTCGAATACCCAGTAGCCGAACTCACCGCGCACGGAAAGGATTTCGCCAAAGAAGTCGTTCTCAACCAAGCGTTGGAACTTTTGCATGCCTGGCAACCAGAGCTTGTCTTGCACCACGCCATTTTTCACACCGGCGTCGCGGCAAATCTTGTAGAGCTCGTAAGCGTCTTCGGTCTTAATCGCGGTTGGCTTTTCGCAATACACGTGCTTGCCGGCTGCGGCTGCGGCCTTGACTGCTGCGAAACGGCGCAATGTGGTTTGTGCATCGAAGTAGATCGGGTAGGCCGGATCTGTCATGACGCTGTCGAGGTCCGTGGTGTATTTTTCAACACTGGTTTGTTCGATCAGAGCCTTCAGCTTTGTTTCGTTACGGCCGACCAAAATAGGATCGGGCATGATGCACTCAGTGGGGCTGATCTTAACGCCGCCTTGTTTGATGATTGCGTCGATGGAGCGAAGCAAGTGCTGGTTAGTGCCCATGCGTCCTGTGACGCCGTTCATGATGATGCCGATTTTATGTGTTTTCATAGGTTTTTCTTTGGGTTGTCAGGTTAACCAGTTGTCGGTTTACCAGTTTACGGTTTACCAGTTTACGGTTTACCAGTTTACGGTTTACCAGTTTACGGTTTACCAGTTTACGGTTTTCCAGTTTTCGGTTTGCCGGTTGTTGTCGTGAGTTGGATAGTTAGTTTTGAGTTAAATGTGTTTTTCTAGGTAATTGATGAATCCACCAATCAGTTTCTCGGTCTCGACTGACTGTTGATAAAGTTCTTCGAATTTTATTTGAGTAATGTAATCCGCGTCTAGGAGGTTGTAGAGTTGTGATCTAAATTCGGTGCTTGAGCCCTTGGCGATTCTTAGGAATCGGATGAACTCTTTATTGCCTTCGCGTCCGAACCCTTCAGCGATGTTGGACTGCACGGAAACGGCAGAGCGTCGAATTTGATCACGTAATCCAAAGTCTTTGGCTAGTTCGCCTGTCTTGCACAGTTGGTAGATCGCAGCAGCAACTTCGCGAGCCTTCTGCCAAGCTTGTATATCTTCAAATTGTTCAATTGTAGCCATTGATTTAGGCGATTGTTTTTTTGAACTGAAAACTAGTTAACTGGTAACGGGAAAACTGGCATTCTTGCCTTACACGTGGGTCTTGTAGGCTTCGATGATTTTAGCTAAATATTGGTCCTGATCGGTGGCCCAGTGGCGGGTGGAGAAGACTTCGACTTCGATCCAGTCGGCAAAGCCGGCGGCGCTTTCGACCAGTTGGCGGATGCCGCGGTTGTCGATACAGCCCTCGCCCATGAGGCCGCGGTCGTTGAGCATGTCGGCGGTGGGCGTCATCCAATCACATACGTGGAAACCGATGATGCGCTTGCCCGCGCGTTTGACTTCTTGTTCTAAAGTGGGGTCCCACCAAATGTGATACACATCGGCGGCGATGCCGACCCACTCATCACCGATTTGGTCGAGCATGTCGTTGCACTGGCCGATTGTATTCACCGCGCTGCGACAGTCGGCATACATGGGGTGGAGTGGTTCGATCGAAAGTTTGACGCCGACCTTGCTCGCGTGCTCGACTAGTGAGGCGATGCCTTCGGTGATGTGGCGACGATTTTCGGACAGGCTCAGCTCTGGTTTCGCGCCGCAAACGAGTACGACTTGAGGGGCGCCGACGGCGGCGGCCTCATCGAGTGCTTTAATGTTGTCGTCGAACGCGGCCTGCTTCTCGCTTGCATTTAAATACGGATAGAATCCGCTGCGTACCAGCGACACTGCTTTAAGGCCATGGTCGTCCAGCATTTTTTTGGATTCTGTCAGCGGGCGACCATCCAGCCATTGACGCCAGAGGCCCACGCCCGGCACGCCGGCAGCGGCATATTTAGCACAAGCCGTGGGTAGGTCCCAAGGCTTGGTGGTCATGGTATGAATGGCGAGACGTGATAAGTCGTTCATATGGGATACAGAATATGAGGTGTTTTAGTTATTATTTAATAGGCTACGAAGCACTTGAGCGTCTTCTAAGAATTGTTCGGTGGAGTCGTCTTTGACGAATTCCAGTATGACGTAGCGATCCTCTTCGAGCTGTCGAAGGGGCTCTAAGTAGGCTTGCCATTCTTTGGTGCCGTCAAGTAGTGGGTAACGGTCTTTCCAGCCACCAGGACCCCAGTGAAAACAGTGCACGTGAGCGAGGTGGGGGAGTGCGGCGTCGAGTTCGATGAGGTCAGTAGCGAAATCACCGCCCGAGCGTGGTTGCCAATAGAGTTTGAGTTCCGGCAAGCCGACCTCTTCTAAGAGTTGATGTGCGGATGCTTGCGTGTCAGTGAGCGTGTTGCCGTGGTATTCGAGTGCGATCGTGATGTCCATTTCACGCGCAGCGATGACAGCGCGACGGAGGTGCTCGGCGACTTCTTCTCGGTATGCGGCGTCGGCATCGGCAGAGCCTTTTTGTCCGGCCCATACTCGAATGATAGGCGTGCCTAGCGCGTCGGCACTTTCCAGAACATCACTGAAAGAACCAGAATCACTGTTACAGCGATAGTAGGATCCATAGGAACAGAGTTCAAGGCCAGCGGCTTCGGTCTTAGCTTTCACTGATTGCGCGAGTTCGATGTCGCCGGGGGGCACATGAACGTCGCCACCCCATTCAATGCCGTCGATCTTGGCTTTGACGCAGAGAGCGATTAGCTCATCTATGGAAAGTTGGCGAAAACTTATAGAGCAGAGTCCGGATTGGAGCATAATTAAAATCGGTGGGTCTTTTCTAGGTGTATGATGGTGACTTCGCTGTCTTCGAGAATTTCGTAACTGTGTGCAAGTGCGGCATCGAACTTGAGGGCTTGGCCCGGTGTCAGCTCATGGGTTTCGCGTGGCATGGTGATGCGTATGCGCCCGCTGCGTAGCCAGCAGATCTCAAATTCGTCGCCGTGGGCTTCGGGCTTCGATAGATTGCCGCCACGCTTAGCTGTGGCTTGGAAGCAATCGATGCCTTTAAAGCTCACCTTTTCAAAATCAAAGGGGCCCGATGTGTAGCTTTCGGCAGTTTTGCAATGTGCGGAGCAAGATTCTGCGAGATTAAGCAAGTCGGTAGCGGAGAGTCCAAATACCCGAGCGAGTCGGTAGAGCGTGTCGAGCTCGATCATGTTCTGGTTGCGCTCTAGCTTGGATAAACCCGCGATCGAAACGCCTGATTTTTGTGAGACATCGTCCAATGTCATGCCTGCGCGCTTACGTAAGTCGCGTACCACTGAAAAATCTAAGGTGAGCTCGTTGGGGTTCATTTAACGATTTTTATTGCGCTAAAGATAAAATATGTCAACTTTTTTATCTTAAAGATGAAAATCTGAATTAAAACCTAGCGCAAGTGCAATGGCGCCTTCCTTTAGCTATCTTATATCCTATGACACATATAAAAAATAAGCCGCGTTCCCTCTTTTTGATTCCAGAGAATCGCTTTCGAGAGATTTACAATGCGGAGGCCATCGTTCAGATCGCAGAACTGACTAAGAATGATGGTCAGGTGTATTGTGCGGAAGATGTCTTATCGCAGCCTGAGGCCTTTGCTGATGTAGAGATTGTTTTCTCGGGGTGGGGCGCTCCTGTTTTGGATGAAGCGCTGCTAGATGCGCTGCCTGCTTTGAAGGCTTTCTTTTATGGTGCGGGGAGTGTACGTAACTTTGTGACAGAAGCCTTTTGGGCGCGTGGTATTATTTTGACCAGTGCCTACAAGGCAAATGCGGTGCCAGTCGCTGATTACACCATGGCATCGGTGATCTTTGCCTTGAAGCGTGCGTGGACGCGCTGCCAGCGTCTAAAAGAGGGAATTGCTCCCGATTACAGGCGAAAAGTGCAAGGCGTGTATCATGGCTCCAAAGTGGGCGTTATTTCATTAGGCGCGATTGGCCAACTTGTTTGTGAACGACTTACGAATCTTGATTTGGACGTGTTTGCATACGATCCCTTTGCTGGCGATGATTTGTTTGAATCCTTAAATGTAACTCGAGTGGAGCGCTTAGAGGACCTTTTTCCGATGTGCGATGTGGTGAGCTTGCACGCTCCCTGGTTGCCTCAAACTGAGAATTTGGTGACCGGGGCGATGCTGGAGTCGTTGCCTGATCGTGGTACTTTCATCAATACATCGCGTGGAGCGATTGTTGACGAGCCTGGCATGTTGAAGGCATTGCAGGCCCGCCCCGATCTCTTTGCAGTTCTGGATTTATTGCAGAATGAGAAGACCTATCACAGCAATCCAATTACCGCGCTGCCGAATGTATTTATGACGCCCCATGTTGCGGGCTCGCAGGGCCATGAGTGCCACCGAATGGGGGCCCTTGCTGTGGAAGAGTGTCGCCGCTATTTGAATGGAGAGCCGCAGGTGACTCCTTTGACGCGTGAAACCGCCGAGCGCCTCGCTTAACACGCCACATGCTACACACTAATTTAAACACAAAAGTATAAGCTCTAAACAATTGACCATGACTGCCACTATTGAAAGCCCCGCCTCGGATGGTATTGCCTCCATCCCACAAGAGATTCTAGATCGCCTCACACGCGTTGATATGCCCGCGGTGCGCGGTATCGACGCTTCGGATACATGCCTAGATTTGGGCGGTGTTTCTGTGCCCGTGTATCAATGCGAAGCCTTGGTGCTTGGTAGTGGCGCCGCGGGCATGCGAGCGACGGTAGAGCTACACCGCCGCGGTGTCGATGTGCTGGTGGCCAGCACGGGGCTCTTTGCGGGCACCTCTGCATGTTCAGGCTCTGATAAGCAGACTTTGTATACTTCCAGTACGGACTATAAGGGTGACAACTTTATCAAATATGCAGAAAGTCTATGTTCGGGCGGTGCGATGGACTTCTCGACAGCCTATGTTGAAGCTGTGGGATCCAATGATGCGGTTGGTGGTCTTCAATTCATGGGCTTACCGCTACCGCACGATGATCAAGGCGCCATCTTGCGTTATCAAACCGACCACGACGAAGCAGGTCGTGCCACCAGTTGTGGTCCGCGCACTTCAAAGCTGATGGTTAAGGTGCTTTTTGAAGAAGCGCTAACTCTTGGTGTGCGCATTCTGCCCAGCACTAGCGGTATCCGTATCGTGAAGGAAACAGTCGATGGTGAAGAGCGTGTATGTGGTGTGGTGGCCTTACACCGGGAGGAGTCGCGCAACGAATACGGTCTCATCTTTATCCAATGCCAGGATCTAATCATTGCAACTGGCGGCCCCGGCGAGCTGTATCGAGATAGTGTGTATCCACATCATTGTCATGGTGGCTTGGGGCTCGCTTTGGAGGCCGGGATTGAGTTATGTAATGTCACGGAAAGCCAATTCGGTATTGGCACGCCGCGCACGACTTTTCCTTGGAATTTATCGGGCACCTATGTGCAAGTGATGCCGCGTGTCTATTCCGTCGATGCGGAGGGGAATGAAATTCACTTTTTGAAGCGTTATTATCGCACGACACGTGAGATGGTATCCAATACTTTCCGTAAGGGCTATCAATGGCCCTTCCACTCCACTCGGATGCTGGATTATGGCTCTAGCCTCTTCGATCTTGCGGTGTATCTCGAATGTCAAGCGGGGCGTAAGGTCTATCTCGACTTCTTACGTAACCCAGAACCGGTGAATGAGGGGGAACGCTTTAGTCTCGAAGATCTCGATCCAGACGTGCGGGCTTATCTTGAAAACAACGAGGCATTGTATGATCTACCGATCGACCGCTTGCGCCGGATGAATCCACTTGCGATTGAGCTCTATCGAATGCATGGAACTGACTTGTGCGAGCAGCCTTTGGAGTTTGCGATGAATAATCAGCATATGAACGGAGGTATTCTGATCAACGACTGGGGACAAACGAGCTTGTCAGGCTGCTATGCTATTGGCGAAGCTGCAGGGAGTCACGGCGTGACGCGCCCTGGAGGGGCTGCGCTCAATTCCGGCCAAGTCTTTGGTAAGCGTGTGGCTGTAGCGATTAAGCGGGCACATTTAAACAAAGCCGATTTCACTCCTGATCAGGCTACGATCACGCAACAGATACAGGAAACTTTGGCGGACGCGAATAGCTTCGTCGCAAATAGTGATGTTTGCACACCCAAGGAAGTGAAGACTGAAGTGCAGGCTCGTATGAGTGATTCGGCTGGTATTATTTGCACTCAGCAGGGCGTGGCTCAAGCTTTGTCAGATGCCCAAGCGCTGCGGCGGGAGGTTGAGAGCCATGGACTTCGAGTCGGCTCGCCTGCTTTGGTGGGGCAAGCATTTCGCTGGCGTCATATGGTTTGGGTCTCGGAGGCGGTGTTGACCGCGCTGGATCACTATATTCAAAACGGCGGCGGTAGCCGTGGGGCACGTGCGATTTGCGCAGATGAGGGCACGCGTTGCCCTGATGCGAGTCAGGAGGATTTGAGTCGTTTTCGCTTTGTTGAAGAACAAGCCAAAGACCGCGAAGAAAAGTTGATCGTCAGTCGCGAGGGTGACGGTGTTTCAGTGCACGCCTTACCCGTGGATTTGAGGCCCGAAGTTAAACGCGAGTTCTTTGAAAAAGGCTGGGGGCCGTATTTGATTAAAGAAGGCTAATCCCTTTGGAGGCTTTGGAGGCAAGGCGTCCCGCCTTGATGCGTTTGCTTTGCATCGGGCGGGACGCCCGATCTCCATAGGGAGGCACTATTTCTTAAATATCAGTGCGTAGCCTCGGAAGTCGGCTCCCTTGGGGAGGGTGAGCGTTTCACCGTCGAAGAGTGGGGCTTCTGTGCTGCTGTCGACTAGGCTAGTCACTAAATTGCGACACTCGCTGGCTGGCAGCTTGATGACGAGGTCTTCGTCTGGGAGTCCAGCGAAGGTATGAATCACTAGTAGCGCTTGGCTGCCGTCGTGGCTTTCTCGCCATAGGCCTTGCCAAGCAGTGGGGTGGTTCCAGTTATTCGCGCCGGGGCCGAAGAAACGACTGTGCCCGCTCTTGATGATGGGGGCCGCTTGTTCGTAAAAGCTGACGGCGTCTTTGACGATGGCCATTTGCTCGTCGCTCAAGTCATGGACGGGGCCCGATAGGCACATGCGGCCATAAAGTGTCGAAGTCAGCGAATAGTAGAAACGTTCTTTCGAGTCGTCGGGGTAGAGCACCGCCCAGATCTGTGATTGGCGGGGCGGCATTAAATAGTGCAATTGGCGCGCGATGATCGGGATGTTCCAAGACTCATGCGCATCGGAAAAGGAGCTCATGGAGGTGAGTCCGATCATGGAGGGTTCGAGGCGGTGTCCTCCTGAGGAACAGTTCTCGATGACGAGGTCTGTAACCGATTCACGGATACGCTTGAAAGTCGATTGAATGCCGCTGACTTGCTGGCGCAGCCCTTCACCTAAGGAATCTGGGTGATCACAGCCGATGCCGATGGTGTCGTTATAATCGACTTTCAGGTAGCCGAGCTGATTGTCGTTTAGAAAATCAATCAGCTTCTCGCCGAGATAGTCGTGCACCCATGGATCATTCAGATTCCAAAAACGACGGCTGCCGACTTGCAGAGGCTTGCCGTTACGTTGCAGGTGATGTTCGGCTTGTTCCCATGCCTTGGATCCAGGGTTGCAAACCTCGAACTCAAACCAAATGCCGGGGATATAGCCGAGTTCGCGGAGTTCTTGGCAAACTGCGCCGATACCTGAAGGGAACTTCTCGCTGTCAACTTCCCAGTCACCGTTGGATTGCATGGTGGCCTCGGGGGGGCGCTTGGCCCAGCCATCGTCGATGACAAGGTAGCGGATACCTGTGCCGAGCAGACGTTTGGCGAGTGCCATCGTCTTTTCATGACTGGGAGAGCCCCAGTTGGTGCACCATTCATTGAACATGACAGGCAACGATTGCTCCGATTCTGGGAGGTTTTCGAGCTGCGATTCTTGCAAGCGAACTAGTTGGCCAGTCAGGTCGCTCAGCTCGCCTTGCACGCAAGCTAGGTGAGCGACGGGAGTCGTCAAACTTTCGCCGGGAGCCAGCGCTTTTTTCCAATGGCCAAACTCAAAGTCAGCTAGGCCGCCAGAGATCGAAACACTGTCGCCGCGGCGAGTGATTTCCATTTGCCAAGAGCCTGGGTGTGCCAATTGAGCGCCCCAAATTACTCCAGTCTGGCAGTCTTCGATTGCGACGAACGGAAAGAATTTGCGTACTGGCATGGTGCCGACTTGCCCGAAGCGTTCGGACACAGTGTTAAAACCGCACCAATTACGCTCTAGGTGCAAGTCTTCTAACGACTCTGTGCAGAGACGCCCTTCGTTGCTCCACCAAGAGCGGAAGCGGTGCACTTTGAGTCTTCCGGGGGCGTCGTTGTCGACAAAAGGGGTGATGCCAGAGAGCACAAAACTGGTGAGTAATTCTAGTGCAACGGGTTGATCGCCGTTGTTGGTGATCGTTGTCCAGGCGCGTAGGGTGCCTTCGACTTCGGTGGCTTCGAGGTGTTGCTCGACGACTAATTGATGGCGTGGGTCGTAAAAGGTCGTGACGATTTTAGAGTCATCTGTGGAAACTGCTTCGCGCTGCTCTAAGTAGTCAATGCTGCTGCTGTTCTGCATGCTCATGCCTGCGATAAAGCCGCCGGAGCTGATGTCGTCTTCCAGCTTGAGTTGCACCATGCTGTCAGGCACGAAGGTTACGGGATTCAGCTTTTTACACTCAGGCCGGTCCGTGATCAAGCTGCGTGCTTCGACGCGTTGATCTGCAGTTGTGCTGGGGCAGAGGCGCAATTCAGTTTTTCCAGATTCTGAGGTCACTCGGTCGATCTGTAGACCGTTGAGGCGTTGAGAGCTTGTCATTTGAAGTCGTGTTAGTCGGGGTTTAGTCGCTGTTTTTTAGGTGGGGTCGACAGGGCGAATTTTAGTCGTAGAGCCAGAATCGTTTGGCTTCGTTTTGGAAGTTTTGTGCTTGTTGTGCCCATTGGTTGACGAATGCGTTGACGCGAGCTTGGGCGCCGCGTTGCTTGATTTCGTTCCACCATTGGGTGCTGCCTACGTGTTTGTTGAAGAGTGTGGGGTTTTTAGAGGCGGCAAAGGGATTGTTGGAAGACCATGCAGCGGCGAGTTGCATCATATGGAAACTTAGCTCGGTGGGGCGGACGCGAGCCCAATCGATGACGCTGACATAGACGCCAGTGACGGGAGCGCCGGCGGCACTTTGGGTTTCTACGATGCGGTAGCTTAGACCGGGAATGTTTTTTGCCTCGAGCGCCGCTTTGATTGCGGCGGGGGATTTGCCGGTGTAGCGCAGGAGTCTAAAGGGGTAGGGGGTGCCGATGCCGTGGCTGAAGCCGCCTTCTTGCGCGCCGAGTCCTGTCATTGCGTAACCGAGCACGGCCGAGAGGTCGGGGATGTAAGGGGAGGTTGGCACCCAGCGCAGTCCAGTCTGTGTCCAGAGCATGTTACGGCTCCAGCCTTGCATGGGTACGATGCTGAGCTTGCCTTGCTCGCGGGTGGCATTGGGGGTCTCCATCCAGCCAGGGCTGTGTTTGGCGATACGTGCCAGCTCGGCAATGGTGAGGCCGTGCACGTAAGGTACATGAAATGCGCCGACGTAGCTACGCCATTCGCGGTCGAGTGGGGGGCCGTCGACTTTGAGCCCGCCGAGTGGATTGGGTCGATCGAGAATGATGACTTCGATTCCGTTTTCAAAGCAGGCTTCCATAGTGTAGCGCATGCAGCTGACATAGGTGTAAGAGCGCACGCCGACGTCTTGTAAGTCGATCACGAGTGCGTCGAGCCCAGCCAGCATCTTGGGGGTAGGCTTGCGGTATTGGCCGTAAAGCGAATAAACGGGTAGTCCTGTGCGCGGGTCGATTTTATCATCGACGGGCACGTTGGCTTTTTCGTCGCCATAGATGCCATGTTCGGGCCCGAAGAGTGCGACGAGTCGAGCATTGGATGCGCGGCGGAGCACATCGATGCTACTCTCGCCGCGGCGGTTGATGCCCGCAGGGTGCGTGAGTAGGCCGACGCGTTTACCCGCGATGGCGCGAAAGCCACTTTGCTCTAGCACGTCGATGCCGAGGTAAATGGGTGCCGCATGGGCGAGCCCTGTGCATAACAGTAGTAAGAATAGTAGGCGACGGAGCGGTTTAATCATGTTTGGAGTCTTGGTTATCTGGGGGTGAATCTGACTTCAATTTACGGTCGTTGATTTTACTGCGGAGTAATGCGTAGCTGGCGGCGGTGCGGTTGGCGACGATGCGGTAGGTGACGCTGCCAATTAAGCCGAAGAAGGTGCCCATTATGACGGCGCCTAGGTTGGTGACTCCAAAAACTGTGGCTAGATTGTCAAATTTATTGCCCCAGGCGCCATGAATGAAGTTGTCGAGCAGCAGGCGGACTTCTTCGTGGTGTAGTGGTGCGACTTCGACGCCAATCAGATTTAAAAAAATGCGTCCTGTTTGGTAGCCGGCATACCAGATCGGCAATACCGTGAGTGGGTTGGAGACAATTTGTAGTCCCGCGATTATTGGGAGATTGGCGCGTAATATCAGTGCGAGTAGAAATGCAAGCGGTACTTGTATTCCGTAGAGAGGCATGAGCGTCAGTATGCTGCCTGCTTGGATTGCGGGCACGGCATGCTCGACTCGGAAACTCCATATGTAAACGCGTTTACGAGCGGATTCGGCGAAAAACTTGAGAATCGGGTAGCGGTGTATATTCGTGCGTCGGGGGAGGGGGCGCAGCCACTTTTTGACCCGTCGGATACGTCGCCGCTTGGTCTTGTTGAACTCTGATTCCTCAGCGGTCATGCGTGGTTCGGCTCTGCAAGACTTCGGCTACCTTTTGTGTTAAAAACTCTGGAGCTCCTTTGAGTGCTTGAGCCAGCGGAATACCTTCGGGGGAAATGCTATAGGCTGCGGTGCCGGGGAATCGATCGCTCACGGTTTGTGCGGCCGTCTCTTCGGCGTAGCCGGCAAAGAGGATGGCGTTGGTATCGCTGGAGTAGGCGGCTGCGAGTAGAGCGTAGGGGCCCTTGCCTGCGAGTGAGCTGTTGTCGAATTTACCTTCGCCTGTTAAGACTAGGTCTGCGTGTTTTATTTTGCTGGCGAGATCCAGCCAAGCGGTGACTAGTTCGAAGCCAGGCACATAGCTAGCTTCGCTGGCGACGTTGAGTCCGAAGCCGAGTCCGCCGGCGGCGCCGCTGCCGAGCACTTTGAGGCGTGCATCTTCTTTTCCGAAAAATTGGCACAATTGTTTGGCCACACGCTCGGAGGCATCATCAAAGGCAGTAATTTCGTCGGGTGCTAGGCCTTTTTGTGGGCCGTATATGGCGGCGGCACCTTGTGGTCCGAGTAGTGGATTTTCTACGTCGCAGGCGATATAGATGGGGGGCACTTCAACCTCGATACTGCCTGTGATCGTGTGCACTTGGTCCCACTGTGCGGGGGTGATTTGCCCACTGGGGCAGAAGTTCAGGCCCAAGGCTTCCAGTGCGCCAAGGCCCAGGTCGCTGGTAGCACTGCCACCGATGCCTAATAGTATGGCACTGGCCTCTTCCGCCACGGCGATGCGGATCAGCTCCCCCACGCCGCGCGTGGTGCAATGGCCGGGGTGGCGTTGTGCTGCGGGCACTTGTTCCAAGCCTGCTACGGAGGCCATTTCGATGATCGCCATTTTGCCCTTGTTCACGCCTAGAAATTGGCGTGCGGCTTTAGGAATGTTTGCGATCTCGACCCAACCCAGCGGCGCTTCGAGCTCCTCACCCAGAGGTCCACAGACCTTGTGAAATTCAATATATCCGTCGACTGACTGGGTTAAGATGGGACAAAAGCCTTCGCCGCCATCGGTGAGCGGCGCGGCGGTGTAAATGTGTGACTCACCGAGTGCGAGCTGAGCTCCTTTGAGCGCGGCTTCACAAGCGCGATCTGCAGGCATGGAATCTTTGAACTTATCGAAGGCGGCTAGGATATGCATAGGCACCTAATATGAACGTCGAGTCGCGAAGGTCCAACATTGATCGCGGCAAATTTGAATTTTCGCTAGTTGCAGTCGCTTCTTTTTCGCGGATAGCTGGCATGAAGCATGCTAATACATATGAAAAAAAGGAAATTATATTTATGAGTACTAGCGAACCTACGTCCACCGTCGAACCGTCCACTGCCTCTACACCGGCACATCTGGATATTCATCATCTTCCAGATTGGTTGCGCAAATACTCTGTTGAGGCTTCGGTATTGGATGAGGCAGAGATCGATCGCCATCCGGTACATGGTACCACTGTGTATCTCGCAGATACGCAGGTGCCCACTCGCTTCGGTGATTTTCGTGCATGTATCTTTCAAGATATCATTCACAAGGGCTATATCATTGCACTGACGTATGGGGACATTAAAAACGCGGAGCTATTACACACACGTATGCATTCGAGCTGTGTGACGAGTGAAACGCTCGGTGGCTGCGATTGCGATTGTGTGCAGCAGCTTGAGGGCGCGATGGAGAAGATTGCTCAGAGTGGGCATGGCGTCTTATTCTATTTATTACAAGAGGGGCGCGGCGTTGGTTACTCGGCGAAGGCACGCGACCGGATGTTGGTGCAGGCGAGTGGCGACACCTTATCGACCTTTGATGCTTATAAGACTTTGGGGCTGAAGAAGGATTATCGTCAGTATCTCAACATCGCCGATATCGTGCACATTTTGGACATTGATGCCAAGTGGGTGGTGTTGACGAATAATCCCGACAAAGTGGAGGCGATGCAGCGCAATGGATTGACGGTCGAGCGCACCGAATCGATTGAGTATGAGCCGGGGCCTTTTAATTTATTTTATTTGAAATCGAAGCAGGAGGCCGGGCATGTGCTCTCGCGGCCCAATGAGCTGCCGCTGGCGGACATTCGCCTGCCGGAAGCGGTGGTGCCGTTTAAGCCTGTGCGCTTAGAGCAAGCGGAGCGCTTTATATATATGGCGAGTTATCTGCTGCCGATTCGTCCTATCGACGACGAGATCGTGGTGTCTTACGATCTGGTGCGTGAGATCTTAGGCGATGAGGAGCTGGAGCCGTATACCCTGGGGGACGAGCCGATGATTCGCGAATTTAAATCAATTCGCGGGAATCGCTTGAGTTTGAAAATTGATGCCAAAGCGATCGAAGCCAAGGGCAAGGACCCCAAAGAAAACCCATTCGCGCGTCTGCTCTTTGAGCCTTATTGGTTTCGCGTGCATGTGTATTATGATATCGTGAGTGGCGATGACTTTGTGGTGCTGACCCATGGTAACCCCAAGTCTTATGATCGGCCGATTGTACGCATTCAGAGTGAGTCTATCCTGAATCGTTTTCCTGTAAAAGTGGACGAGAATAAGGCGAAGTATAACCGCGCGATTCAACATATCGTGCGTTATGGTAGTGGTGCGGTGGTGCTGGTGTATCAGGATGGGCGAGGGGCAGGTTTCGGTGCTTTCTCGCTGGATCGTATGTTTCGCGAGCAAAATCGTAGCTATGATACTCGCGAGTCCTACCGTAAGCTCGGCGTTCCTTTTGATCAGCGTGACTACGAGTGTGTCTTTCAAATTTTGAAAAGCCATCTCCCGAGCATGAACATTCAGATGGTCATGAACTCACCCAATAGTTTGATAGAGAAAAACGAGTACGCACAGGCGCTGCACCGTAGTGGTTTAAATGTAGTTGATTGGATCTTTCTAGAGTCTGAGACTTGAAGCTATGAGCTTGCAACGCGGACTTGATATTTTGGCACAACGGATTGAACAAGTTCCGGAGTGTTTACGGCAAACTTTGGCTCCGTCATTGCCGACGCCTGTCTTTGCCGGTGCGGCCCGCGAGGTGATCACTACTGGGATTGGGAGTTCGGAGGCGGCCGCCAAGTATTTGCAGGCGCAACTGAATCGTATCCCGCAGCAACATGCGGAATTTTTGCCGACCTGTGCATTTTATGGCGAGCTGCCGGCCGCCAGCGCGCGTAAGCATTTGGTCGTTTTTACCCAAGGGCTCTCGCCCAACGCGCAGATCGTGCTGGCGAGGCGATCACAGTTTGCGGGTTTGACGCTGGTGACTTCGTCCACCTTGGAGGGACAGCGCCAAGCCGGCAAGACTGACCGTGCGCAGCTCTTGCAGGATTTGGAAGCCGAGGGCGCTTCCATTGTGACGCACCCGATGGAGGATGAATTTGAAATTTTGCCGCGTATCATCGGGCCTGTCTGTGCTTTATTGGCGGCGTGGAAGGTCGCGGCCTCAGTTGCGGAGGCTCAGTCTACTGCAGCTCAGGCCAGGATCTCCGATATGCTGGATGCCGTCTGGGCGGTCGACTTGCCCGACACCGAGCTGCTGGAGCGCTGCGCTCACGAGCTTTTGACGGGTGTTGATTTTTATTTTAGTGATTGCAGCTCGCTCTATGCGCAAAATTTAGCGGCCAAGGTGCTGGAGACCGTGTTTTGTGCACCGCCACGTATTCGAGATTTGCTTGATTATTCGCATGGTCCCTTTCAAGCCGAACGCGCGCAGCCGGGGCATCGTTGGATTTTTACCAGTGAGCAGCCGGCGGCACTGGATCTGGTGGCGCGCTTGCGTCCTTTATTGGAGCGAGTGAACCCGCCCGTGATCATCCAATCGCCGGTGCCGGAGCCTTATGCGATTTTTTATTACGAGCGCTTTCTCAATGCGGTGGTGCTTCGCGCCGCGAAATTGGCCGGATATAATTTGATCGATTGGCCGGGCAAGTTGGAAGACGGCGAGGGGTATGCCTTGCAGCAGCCTTATGCGCGCGAATTGTGATTTTTTCCGCTTATACCCATTAAAAAAAAATGGACCTAGGTGGCCTGCACCTAGATCCATTGAAGAATGTGTCGTATGGCTCGTTTCGGCCTATCCGCTTAGCGCTGTTCTTGTCCGCTCTCGATGTCGATGATCTTGAAATTCTCGACGTGATAGATCGGATCGGCACGGAAGGAGAGGCGTGCGCCGTAGGATTGCTCGATTTCCAGTAGCAGATCCTCATCCTCTTGGCGCAGGCGTTCGAGGTTGGTCGGGTGGAGCAATACGCGTAGTGCGATCTCCTTATCGTGGCCATCACGTGCACGGATGTGGCGGATGACACTGATTAGGCGACGTTGCACTTCCACGCTCATGGTGCGGGAACTCTTGACCGAGCCGCGGCCGTGGCAATACGGGCAGTCGGTGTAGATGCCGCTGGAGTGACTCTCCGAGTGGCGCTGGCGCGTCATTTGCATGATGCCGAGCGTCGAGATCGGTAGGATGTGATTCTTGGCCTTGTCGTTGGCCATTTCGCGACGCATGCGAGCGAGTACGGCGTTGCGGTCTTTTTTCGCCTTCATGTCGATGAAGTCGAGAATGATGAGGCCGCCAATATTGCGCAGCCGCACTTGGCGACAGATCTCGGTGGCGGCTTCCAGATTGACCTGTAGGATGAAGTCTTTGCCATCCTTGTTCTTATTCTTGTGCGAGCCGGTGTTTACGTCGATCGAGATCAGCGCTTCGGTTTCTTCGATCACGATTTCGCCGCCGCCTGGCAGGGGCACGCAGCGCATATAGGTCTGCTCGATTTGGCGTTCGATATTGAAGCGTTCGAAGACCGGGATGTCGTCTTTAAAGATGTGAATCTTGGACTTGGAGCGAGGCGAGATCTTCATGACCTCCTCCATGACATTGTCATAGTCCTCCTTCTTGTCGACCATCACGCGGTCGATTTCTTCGGTGAGGAAGTCACGCACTGTGCGGCCGACGATGTCGGGCTCTACATAGAGGCAGGCCGGCTTCTTAGTGGATTCCATGCGCTGGTTGATCACCTCCCAGCGCTTGAGTAGGATGTGGAGGTCGCGGATAAAATAGCGGGCTTTTTTACCTTCGCCCGCAGTGCGGACGATGATGCCCATGCCTTCAGGCAGGGTGAGATCGCGCAAGATGCCCTTCAGGCGAGAGCGCTCTTTTTTGTCCTCAATCTTGCGGGAAATACCGAGTGTGCCGGTGTAAGGCATCAGCACCAGAAAGCGACCGGGCAGGGCGATGTTGGTGGTGGTGCGTGGGCCCTTGGTGCCGATTTGGCCCTTGGTGATTTGTAGCACGATTTCGCTGCCGATCGGGTAGAGGCGCGGGATGTCTTTAACGGTGATCTTTTCTGCTTCGCGCTTGCGTTGCTTTTCAGATTTATTGTCGCGGACCACCTCGATGCTGTTGTCTTTGGCGGCTGGCAGAATGTCCCAGTAGTGCAGGAAGGCATTTTTTTCTTCGCCGATGTCGACGAAGGCTGCCTTGAGGCCAGGCTCCAAGTTTTGAATGCGTCCCTTGAAAATAGCGCCGACTTCGCGTGCTTCACCGCTGCGTTCGACTTCGAACTTTTCGAGCACGCCGTCTTGTAATAAGGCGACGCGTTTTTCGAGTGGCTCCGAGTTGATAATCAGCTCGGTGTAAGACTTCTTCTCGGCTTTGATGGCTTTGACGATGCGAGTGATGAGCGGTTGTTTCTTTTCGCGCTTGGCCGCGTCGTCTTTGAGCGCACGGGTGTCGATACGCTCCGCTTTTTTTTCCTTGGGAGCGGAGATCAGTTCTTTGGTGTATTGATTGTCGCTATTTTCGTCGTGTTCGCTTTTTGCGTCGTTATTTACGTCGTTATTAGAATTTTTGTGAGTGCTTGATTCGTCGTTCATTGGTCTTGGTTTCCCGTGGGTGAGGTGGGGATCCCAAGTTTTGTCTGTTTTCTCTCTGTAATCTGTAGGTGCGTGGGTGTATCCGTATCATGAGAAATCCTTTCGATACCGGTATACACTTTGCACAAGACCTTGTAGAATAAAACAGCTCAAAACAAAGGAGCCTCCGTAACTTAAAAACGGAAGCGGGAGTCCAGTAATCGGGGTAATGCCGATAGTCATGCCAATGTTGATGAAGAAGTGGACGAGGAATAGAATACTGACACCGATGGCCAGTTGCATTCCAAATCGATCTCTTGCGAGTCCGGCAATACGTATGCCGTTGGCGACCATCAGGCAAAATAGCCCGACGACGAACGCGCTTCCAAGAAAGCCTGTTTCCTCCGCAATCACGGAGAAAATAAAGTCGTTGTGTGCCACCGCTTGTGGGAGATAGCCGAGCTGTGCTTGGGTACCTTTGAGGTACCCTTTGCCCGACAATCCACCAGTTGCGGCAGAAATTTTTGCTTGATTGGCATTCCAGCTCGCGCCGGTGCCGGTCGGGTCCACCACGTCGGGGGCGACGAAGGTGAGAATCCGATTTCTTTGATAATTGCGAATGGGGAGCAGCGACTGGTAGTCGCCGACTGCCTCTATTTGATCCGAGCTTTTCGCTTCACGTTCAGCTTCCAGGTGCTGGCTGTAGCCGTATAGGTCGACCCCAAGCGCAGCCAGTGCGATCGCGAAAGCTGCGAACGCACTCAGGAAAAATTTCTCGGATAATCGAGAAACATATAGCAGAGCGAAAATCATTGGTGGAAAGACAAGCGATGAACCTAGGTCGGGTTGCAGGAAAATCAACAACATTGGAAGTAAAAAGACACCGGCGACTCTGGTGAGCACGAGCAGTGAATCTTTGACTGTTCCGATCTCGGATCGGGCTAGAATACTGGCCGCCATAATCAGGGTGCCGATCTTGGCCCCTTCGGTGGGTTGCACTCGGGTGACCCCCAGGTCGATCCAGCGACGGGCCCCCATATCTTCGAAGCTAATCGGGCTAAATTTGGTGGTGAGTAAGAGCCCGCAAATGCCCGCAATGTAGGCGATGTGTGCGTATTGCAGGATATACTTGTAGTTAATGGCCGAAATGCCGGTGTAGGTCCCTATGCCTATGACGATCCAGAAAAGCTGTCGTTTCCAGTGGCCGCCTTGATAGGAAATTTGCGCCGAATAGATGAACATCAGCCCCACTAGGCAGAGTACGAGTATGCAGAGTGGATTCACGATGTCGAAACGAAGTCGCTCCCCTGGGTGCATCAGGTTCTGATATTTCTTACTAAATATTCGACGGTAGACGGACACGTGGATATGGACTTACGGATATGGAATGCAGTCTATGAGTGTTCTGCAGTTCTCAGTTTTAACAATACCGATCAGTTGATGTCTCCGAGATAATTGCTGGGGGGGCTGAAGACGCCATCCTTGAAGAAGGGCTTGATCACTTCAGGTAAAAAGCGCCGATTGTGCAAGTCTGTGAGCGGGATCCATTCGACGCCGACCTGTTTTTTATCGTGTTCGGTGCCGGGGCCGATGCTGTCGGGATCCGGCAAGGAGCAGCTAAAGACGTTTTCAACTTGATGGAAGGAGTGGTGCGATTTGCGAAATTCGTGATTTTTTCCGATGTATTCGCGCACATAGAGCAGTTCGCCGATTTCGACTTCGGTTCCGATTTCCTCCAGGCATTCACGCTTGAGCCCTTGGCGCAAGGTCTCGCCGTGGCGCTGGCCGCCTCCAGGTAGAATGTAGAACACGCCCGAGCGGTCGCGCATTTTGATGGCGAGGACTTTTTGATTCAAAATGATGAGGGCGCGTGCCGCTGTTCGAATATGGCGCATAGTCAGAATTGACAGCCAAAAGGAGATTGACGCAGGGGCAAGACTCAACGCGGCTTCTGTGAAATTTGTGTTGCGATTGTGCGAGTCACTTGCGGTTTACTGCAGCTTGTGTCAATAGCATGAGCCATGGTAGATATTGTAGATAGTTTCGGGGCCGAGCCCATCAAGGCTGAGTTTGGAGATTCGCCGCAATTACTCTCATTTTTAGAGGCTAATTTCGCGGGCGCAGAGCAGGCCGACGCCCGACGGCAACTCTTGGAGTTGAGTGACGAGAGTGCATTTTCCCTGCGTCAATGGGTAGAATCTTTGCGCACGGTGCGCGCTTGGTTGGATGCACGTGGACTCGAGATGTCGCTCGAGGAGGAGCTCGGTTATGTTTGCTGTGCAGGCGAAGCGGCGGGGGCTGGAGCCAACCTGACCTATTTGCCTGCTCTGGTCGCGGAAATGTTGGAGAGCTATGGCTGTGAGCGTGCAGAGCCGCGGAGGAAAATTAAAAGAGGTACGGGGGAAGTTTAAGAGCTGTATGGTTTCGCGCTTGCCTGAGCGGATGAAGCGCATTTGCTCTCTCGCATGGTGCAGAAAATACAGCCACGCTTCCTAGATTACACGAGCGCTCATGCAGTCGCTCAAAACTTCGGCACGCCCGTCTATGTCTACGATCAAAAGACATTGGAGGCCAATGCAGCCGCTGTGTTGGCTTTTCCTAATGCCTTCGGTTTGACGGCTCGCTATGCGATGAAGGCTTCGCCCAATGCGGCGATCTTAAAGATTTTTGCCCAAGCAGGGTTGCATATCGATGCGTCGTCGGGGCATGAGGTGCACCGTGCGATGGCAGCGGGCATTGCCGCTGAGAAAATCAGTCTCAGTGCGCAAGAGTTGCCAGAGGATTTGGGCGAGCTCTTGGAGGCAGGTATCCAGCTGAATGCGTGCTCGCTGGCACAGCTGGAACGTTTCGGGCAACTCAAGCCCGGTGGTGCTGTGGGCATTCGCATCAACCCCGGAGCCGGCTCGGGCGGTAATAACCGTACCAATGTGGGCGGCCCGTCTTCCAGCTTTGGTATCTGGTACGAGTGGATCCCTCAGATCAAAGAGCTATTGGCTAAATATTCGCTCACTGCGGTGCGCATCCATACACATATTGGCTCCGGCAGCGATCCCGAGGTCTGGCTCAAGGTGTCGAAGATGAATTTTGAAATGGTGCGTCAGTTTCCTGATGTGGTGACGCTCAACCTCGGAGGCGGCTTCAAAGTCGGGCGTATGCCGGACGAGAAGTCGACCGACCTGCAAGTGGTGGGCCAGCCGATCAAGGAAAAGTTTGAGGAGTTCGCGGCCGAGACCGGTCGCCAGATCCGCCTCGAAGTGGAGCCAGGCACTTTCTTGGTCGCCAATGCCTGTGCCTTGCTGTCCAAGGTGCAAGATGTCGTCTCTACCGGTGAGGCGGGATACGATTTTATTAAGCTCAACACTGGCATGACGGAATTGCTACGTCCCTCCATTTACGGAGCGCAACATCCGATCAGTCTCTTGCAAAGCGAAGAGGCCGCCAGCACTAAAGAATATGTGGTGGTCGGTCACTGCTGCGAGTCTGGAGATATTTTGACACCTGCGCCAGGCGATCCAGAACTGTTGGCGACGCGTGAGTTGCCCGAGGCTACGATTGGTGACTACTGCGTGATCGATGGTTCCGGGGCCTATGCTTCAGCGATGACGCCTAAGCACTATAACTCGTATCCCGAAGCTGCGGAAGTGATGCTCCAGGCCGACGGTGAGCCGCGCCTGATCCGTCGTCGTCAACAGTTAGCAGACATCTGGGCCAACGAAGTTTAGAGGGTCGAACGTCCAATTTTGAATGTGAACTTGTGGCGGGGGACTTTAGACCCCGTTGGCTCTGGGCTGGCAGCGGCGAGTCGAACGCTCGAACCGAGGCTGAAGCGCTCGGTTACGTCATAGGCGAAGGTCGAATGATCAATAATTCAAAATCAAGTGTTCGCCCCATTCTCCCTCGTGTCGTGTATGCAGCCCCGCGTATCTCCAATTCACCATTGGATCTTGGACGTTCAATGTTCGACGTTCGTCCCGTGCCTCTGTTCTTCTTCGAACGATAATTCATCGCTGTCTTCGGGGCGGTTGGCGTGTAATTCGTCGGGCAGGCAGAAGTAATAGGTCATCAGCCATAGGCTCCAAGAGATGCGATAGAGCATGAGCGGGAGCAGTAGTGCGGCGATTCCAGCTGCTATCATTGCGGGGCGCTGAGGTATCCAGCCTGCAAAGCCTGCGAGTAAGAGCGGCGCGACCGCACCGAAGACTGCGATGCCGTAATTAATACAGAGCGGTCCGAGGTAGTAGCCATCGCCACGCTCCAGCGTCATGCCGCAGCAGGGACAACGATGATGAATTTTCAGAAATGAGCGAAAGAGCTTGGATCGTCCGCAGTTGGGACACTGACAACGCAGGCCACGGCGCACGATATCGCTGTGGCTCACTTTCGGGAGCGGGCTGAGGCTGGGGTCAATCATATAGAAAATAGCGTTTGAAATTGGCGGCCACTTGTTCCGCGAGTGCTTCCACTGTCAGGCCACGCAGTTCGGCGGCCCTTTGGTAGCCGCGAAGTAGAAAGCTGGCATGGTCTTCACAGGCTGGGATTGTGTCGGGCGCGTCGCTTTCTATCAAGAGCCGATCAATGGGCACTGCCTGAAGGGCCGCGGGCGCTTTCTTGGCTCGGCCGCCCAGTTGTCCTGCGTGAAATGAAAAATAGGTATTCCATTGCGCGAAATGCGAAACTTGCTCGGCGGAGCCGCTATACGCGTGTAGATGTATGCCACGTTTGGGACAGGGCTGCGTCTTTAAAATGTGAAGTAAAGAATCGCTGGCTTTTAGGCAGTGGATTGAAACGGGCAAATTACGCTGGGCCGCTTGTTCTAATTGCCAGCGAAAGGCGGCTTGCTGACGCTCAATGTCGTAGCCCTCGATCCGCTGATCGAGGCCGATTTCGCCGACCGCTTTAGCTGCGTCGATTTGTTGCAGAAAGCTGGTCTGCCAATCGCTGGGTGCGTCTGGCACTCGCCATGGATGCAAGCCAATCGCCGGGAAGATATGTGCTGGGTCCTTTTCGGCGAATCCGACAACCTTCAGCCAATCTGCGGGGCAGGTTCCATTGAGGACGACCGTATGACAGGCTGCTCCGGACAGATGGCAATGTGCGTCGTAAAGTTTCATTGCAGCCTGATGCGGTCTTCGCAAGTGAAGCCCCGACCTATTATGACTCCGCTAAACAAGATTGAGCGAAACGCTGGATCGATTCGACGATACGGCTGAGACCATTGCGGCGGTTGGGGGAGAGGTGTTGCGTGATGCCCACGTCGCCCAGGAAGTCGGCGTCCGTTTCCACGATTTCCTCAGGTTTCGCATCGCTGTAGAAATCACAGAGTAGGCTGGCGATGCCCTTAACGATAGCAGAGTCCGACTCCGATTGAAAATCACACAGTCCGTTTTGATAGCAAGGAACTACCCAGAGTTGAGACATGCAGCCTTCGATTTTAAAGCTATCGATTCGCAAGTCTTCCGGCAGACCTTTGGCCTTCTTGCCACGGTCCACGATGTAGCCCAGTCGTTCGTAGGGATCAGGAATGAGGGTGATCTCTTCGACCAGTGCGTTTTTCTTTTCTTCTAAATTCATAGCGTCTCAGAGTTAGAAGCTAGCCAGAGGAATTTAGAAGTCAAAAATAAGAGGGTTATGTAAGACAGACACTCCTGTCTGTCGTTTTTGTCGCGCTGAGAGGCCGGCGAGGGCGCCTGTCTTACACAAAAAAGCCCTGCCGTGGATGCGGCAGGGCTTTGCTTCAATAGTGTCGAAAGGACTGCGACTACTTGAGTGTGCCGGCGTAGATCGCGTTGTCACCCAATTCTTCTTCGATGCGAAGTAGTTGGTTGTATTTCGCGATACGGTCGGAGCGGCTCATGGAACCAGTCTTGATTTGGCCCGCGTTGGTCGCAACTGCGATGTCAGCGATGGTGACGTCTTCGGTTTCGCCCGAACGGTGAGAGATCACGGAGTTGTAGCCGTTGACCTTGCCGAGCTCGATGGCTTCGAGGGTTTCAGTCAGTGTGCCGATTTGATTAACCTTCACCAAGATCGAGTTGGCAACGCCAAGATCGATGCCCTTTTGCAGGAATTTCACGTTGGTGACGAAAAGGTCGTCACCAACAAGTTGGACTTTGTCGCCGATTGCGTCGGTGAGTGCCTTCCAGCCGTCCCAGTCGTTTTCGTCACAGCCGTCTTCGATCGAATCGATGGGGTATTTCTCGGTGAGCTCCTTTAAGTAAGCAGCTTGCTCTTCGGAGTTGCGCTTTGCGCCGCCTTCACCTTCAAACTTGGTGTAGTCATACACGCCACCTTCAAAGAATTCAGATGAGGCACAGTCGAGTGCGAATGTGATGTCGCTGCCGACCTTGTAGCCAGCGGCTTCAACTGCCTTGCTCAATGTGTCGAGTGCATCTTCAGTGCCTTCGAACTTAGGAGCGAAACCACCTTCGTCGCCGACAGCTGTGCTGAGGCCACGGTCGTGGAGCACCTTCTTGAGGCTGTGGAAACACTCAGCACCCATGCGGATGGCTTCGCTGAAAGTGGCTGCGCCGATTGGGCGAATCATGAACTCTTGGAATGCGATCGGTGCGTCGGAGTGTGAGCCGCCGTTGATGACGTTCATCATCGGCACTGGCAATACCTTGGCATTGGGGCCACCGATGTACTTGTAAAGTGGAAGTCCGAGCGCGTCCGCTGCGGCGTGTGCGACTGCAAGCGAGACACCGAGCATGGCATTGGCGCCAAGCTTGCCCTTGTTGGCTGTGCCATCGAGCTCAAGCATTGCCTTGTCGATTGTGATTTGATCACAAGCATCCAGGCCTACGAGCTCTGGGGCGATTACATTGTCGACGTTGTCGACTGCTTTCAGAACGCCCTTGCCGAGGTAGCGAGCCTTGTCGCCATCGCGAAGCTCGACCGCTTCGTGTTCACCGGTGCTGGCTCCGGATGGAACTGCGGCGCGGCCGATGATGCCTGACTCGAGTTCGACGTCGACTTCGACAGTTGGGTTGCCACGAGAATCGATGATTTCGCGGGCGCGGATATCTGTAATGATAGTGCTCATAGTAAAAGCGATATGGTTTCTATGTGAGATGAAATTGTTGCCTTCACCTGCGTGCGCAGTCGAATAATTAGACAACAAGCTTGTTGTTTTGCAGCTCATGCTCAGGCTGTCAATGATTCGTGGATAAGTAATCTTTATGATTTAGGAGAAGCAAACTTATTGATAAGTGCAGCTAATTCTAATTTGTTGATGGATTAGTCTTTGCGCGCCCAGAGTGCACTCTCAATTTTTCAAATTTGTTATGAATCGTATTCTCTTTTTATGTATGGGCAATATTTGCCGATCGCCTGCGGGGCATTGTGTTTTGCAGCATTTAGTGGATGAGGCCGGGCTGTCGGATGTCTTCGAGATTGAATCGGCTGGCACCACTGGCTTTCATGTGGGCGCGTTGCCGGATGCGCGCATGCAGCAGGTTATGCGTGAGCGGGGTATTCCAGTGATCGGGCACTCGCGTCAGTTGCAAGCGGCAGATCTTGAGTATTACGATCTGATTTTGGCTATGGATCAGGATAATCTGGAGGGTGCGCGCCGTCTGGATCCGGGTGGTGAGTATTGGCATCGGATCAAGTTGTTCTGCGAATACTGTACAGAGCACGATGTGCGCGAGGTGCCCGACCCCTATTATGGGGGCGATCGTGGGTTTGACTATGTGATGGATCTGATTGAGGACGGCTGCCGGAATTTGCTCAAAGCGTTGCGATAGCACAGGAGCTGGTGGCGGTGGCATCCTGTGCCACAGTCGTCGGGTAGATATTGTGTGCTCTATCGCTAAAGTGATCTAGCCTTGCGAGTGATGGATTGAATAGTGAATGGCGGTGAGTCGTATGACCACCACCAGTAAGCTGGTTAATAAGAGCGAGGAGAGCTCGTTTAAATTGGCGTAGTCGAAGCAGAGCAGGGCCAAGCCACCGATTAGGCAGGCGGTTGCGTAGATCTCTTTGCGCAATACCAGGGGGACTTCGTTGCGTAACACATCGCGCAACAGCCCACCAAAGGTGGCACTGACCACGCCAATCGCCAGTGCCGCCCATCCGGGCAGGCCATAGGCTTGAGCGATACGCATGCCTGTGACTAAAAAGATTCCCAGCCCCAGTGCGTCCAATACCGAGATGATGCGAGTAATCTTCTGCCAGCTATTAATGCCATGTAGAGCTACCAGCACCGCACAGATAGCTAAGATGAAATAGACGGGATCTTTTAGGAAAATGGGCGGTAGGTCGCCTAGCATGACACTGCGCAGCAGGCCGCCGCCCGTGCCAGTGACCAGTGCAATGATGAACATGCCGAACCAGTCCATCTCTTGTTGACGACCTGCAATCGCCCCGGATACGCAAAAGACAAAAGTTCCCGCGTAGTCCCAGCATTCTAACAATCCTGGTAGTTGCATGTGCTTCGTGTATCGGGGCGCAATCGCGCTGGGACTGTTGGTGGTGGGCTCAAGATCGCTGCAGGTAAATTATTAAGCAGCCATACGCTCGGAGGATTTTGACAGAAGTCAATGTGCGCTTTTCTAATTTTTGATAGCAAACTCTCACCTGTATTGGTCCTTCTCAACAAGTTTTGGCTCAGAGCATGCTCTGTTACTTATTCTTGCATTTAGGAGTGTTTATACTAGGAGTGCTGGGTATTTGCCCTAATTTTAAACAGATTGATTCACGCATTTTAATTTAGAAAAAACATGAGAGCATACATGCATATACTGTTTGTGTGCCTATTGCTGCCAGCTTGGCTCAATGGGGCATTACTGCCTGGCGATTTTGGAGTGGTGCGAATTTCTTGTTTTGCCTAGTCCTGGGGTGATTGAGTTTATGTCAGATGCCTACCACCTAGGTGAGAATGATGGGAAGATTACCGTTCCTGTGAGACGTCTATACGGTAATGCGGGCACTGCCAGTGTGGAAGTCGAAAGTACGAATGTCGTCGAGCCTCTCAATGCATGGGAAAATCAAGCAGCAGAGGGGTTCTACGCAGATTTAACTGGGATCGCGTATTCACCTGCAGCGGGATATGCGATCGCCGTGAGCCCCGATACAGGTAAACTGTTAAAGGGCAGTTCTAAGGGCTGGCTCGTGAAGTATACGAATGGGGAGCCACAGACGAACTTAGAGTTGAGTGATGTCGTATATGACGGAACGGACTTTTGGGCATGTTCCACGCAGGGACGGATTTATAAATCGGAAACTGGCCTCGATTGGTCGTTGAAATATGCACCCTCGGGCAGCGCGCCGAGCCTCACGCGTATCGTCTACCTGCCAGCAGCGGCTGCTCAGGGGCTGCCCGCACTGCTTGCGCTCGGCGAGAACGGCAATATTTTGTATAAAAATTCCAGCGATACGTGGCAGTCATCTTCTTCGGGGCTGAGCACTGTCGGCCTGTTTTCGGTTACTTTTGATGGGCAGAATTACGTCGCGGTCGGGGCCGGTGGCCACATTCTGAGCACTCGAGACCTGGCAAAGAACTGGGAGAGCCATAGTAGCCCGACAGCTTTCGATCTGTATGCAGTTTACTTTTCGCCTGCGAGTCTGGGGGGCGGGTATTATATTGTGGGGCAATTTGGTACCATGCTTTACTGCGACAATTTAGTCGCTGGCTTTGAGAAGATTGAATCTGGCACCTCGCAGACTCTTTTTTCGATGCAAAGCGTGCAGTTAGAGGTCGACTCCAGCACGGGTGAAACCACAAATTATTTGGTCGCGTGTGGGGCAGCGGGCACGGTCACGGCGGCTGAAAGTGGCGGTAGCTTTACGCTGCGTCGTTCGATCCATCGTGCCTCTGCTCTCTATTCCATTCTCCCGATCGTATCGGGTTCGGGGCAGGCAGCAGAGGCACTGATCGTCATCGGTGAATATGGGGCCATTGTGAGTTTGAGCACCTTTAGTCAGGCGCTTTCGGGCGGGGAGGAGCAGCTCCGATTGAACAATAAGCCCACACATGAGTTGTCCTGGGCCGCGGGCGAAAGCTCTGAGAAATACGTCGAAGTGAGTGCTGACACGGTTGATCGGTTTCGCCAGCGCACGGACCTGCTGCTCAAGCGTCCGATTGGCGGGGGAAACTATCGACTCGGCAAGCAACGCACCCAAGTCAATCTGATGCGTGCGAGCGATTCTTCGGTGGCATTGGCTCCCAATTTTGGGCCTTTGCTTTACATGGTCGATACGCGGGTCGAAATCAATAGTAAGGAGCAGTGGGAGTTTAAGTTCAGGCTCGGCAACAGCTCGCAACAGGCCTCGGACCGACTGTTTTTACGTTTTGAAGATACCAATTTGCCAGATTGGGAAATTCCCTCGAGTTTATTACCCGGCGATGGTGAGGGCATGGCTGCTTTGAGTGTGAGTGCAGACATCGTCAAGGTGCTTTCGCAACCAGTGGAGAGCGTCAGCCTCTACGAAGAATTCAGGCAGGGAGAGTCGGTGCTTAAATATAAGAAAATCGTGAACAGCCTGTGGGCGGATCCGGACTGGTCGCCCAATGGTATTTTCCCGCGCTCGCTTGGCATTTATCTGCTCGACGATGGTACTTTGCTGGATCCTGGCATTCCTGGCATTACGGAGGCACTTGATCTGACTAGTGGTGTGGTCGATGGTGTGATTGATATCATCGGCGGCATTTGGGGAGGGCTGTTCAATGTGCAGAGCCTCGCGAGATCGAGTCTGGTCGCTGAGGAGAGTCGGCCAGCATCGACTCAGTCTTTTGCAGCATATTCTTCCATGAGTTCATATTCCACGACGAGTCGTGGCAGTTCTGGCGGCTCCACTTTTAGCGACGGGGTGCCGACCCCATCGCGTGAGGCCAGTGGCGACCCACAGTTGATCTTAACCGATACCGATACCCAAGGGCCGACTGGTATGGAGTTACGTGCGACGTTCCCCTTCTTCTTAGAGGGCGATTTTTATAATACTGGCACAGGGCTCAACGAAGTCTATACCATGAATGTGGTGGACTGGTCGGTCTCCGAAGATGCGGCGCCAGCGGATGGACTGAGCATCGATGCGGACGGCAACTTCGAGGCTAGCCCCAATCCCTCATTGAGCTATCCGCGAGAGATTTCGATCGATTCCAGCACCACCGAAGGGGCTCCCGTCGATGACAAGGGCGAGCCCATTGAATTTACAGACAGTCAGACCGTGACGCTGAGCTACGCTGCCAGCGACCTGAGCTACGCCGACTGGGTCTTGCTTCACTCTTCTTTAAGCGGGGACGATGCCTTGGGCGATGCTGACCCTGATGAGGATGGTCAGCTCAATTTGCTTGAGTTTGCCCTCGACCTCGACCCTGAGACTCCTGACCTCAGTTCCGTTCTGGCGCTTACGCACGATGCGGCCAGCTCCATTTCGACCTTCGAGCTGACGATCCCCCTCGATCGTAAAGAGTTGATTTACACACTGGAGACGACGAGCAATCTATCCACCATTCCGGTCGAATGGACGACGCAATCTTTGACGCTTTCTGCAGAGGACGGCAGCACGGAGACCTGGGCGGCTAACATTCGCAGTTCGGGGCAAATATTCGGTCGACTCTCCATCCAGGAAGTAGCACCGTAAAGTATCCACCTGCTTCTTGCTGCCTGTAGCTGACACTCATGTTCTCACGAATCGCTCGATACTTTGCGCAACCGAAGCGTAATTGGCAGTGGTGGATCCAAGTGCCGCTTGGCTTTTTGTTTGTTCTATTGATCGGTATCGCTTGCACGCAATGGGCGCCCGCTAGTTATTTTGAGCGTAAAAGCCATGACTTGTTTCATGTATTAGAGTGGTTTCCTGAATCCGTGAGATAATTGTATCCGCAAGTCGGCGTGCTTGGTTTTCATTGGCGCCCCGTAATTTTCAAGGCATTGGCCTTCAGGATCGCCGACGG
>PBYS01000058.1 GCA_002729725.1 Puniceicoccaceae bacterium | reverse complement strand
GGTGCCAAAGTCACAAGCGATACGGGTTCCGATTCAGCTGGCGTATTCTTCAAAGCTCCCACCAGCGGGACCTATCGGGCCATCATTAGAGAGGCGGATACAGATTCGAGTGGCAGCTACCGCCTACATCTGGCCAGTGGCATTGACGCGTTTACAATCCCCGCCGACGATGAAGGAGGCAGCGTCATCAATGGCTCAAACGAGGAGGGCAACATCACGCTAGGAGACATCGATATTTGGCAATTCTCAGTCGAGCAAAACACTCCAGTTTGGTTACAGCTAGGCGAATTGAGCGGCTCAGGCTTTAATCCTCATCTCACCGTATATGACGAAAGCGGTGCCACAGTCATAAGCGACACAGGTTCTAATTCGGCCAGTGTATTCTTTAAAGCCCCCACCAGCGGGACCTATCGAGCCATCATTAGAGAATTAGATACAGATTCGAGTGGCAGTTACCGCCTACATTTAGCAGCCAGCGCTCAGCCATTTTATCCACTCTCGCAAGACGAAGGGGGCGGCCTAGCTAGTGATCAGGCAGTCTCAGGCACACTGACGCTTGGCGACATCGATCAATGGGGCTTTCATGCGAGTCAAGGCGATCAGATCAATATTCAGCTAACCGAGACCAATGGCTCTGGTTTTAACCCCTTCATTGCAATTTTTGGCCCAAACGCCATCTTAGTCGCAGTGGCATCCGGCAGTGACCACGCAAGCCTAGATTTTGAAGCATCCGCAGAAGGACGCTACACGATAGTCATTCGCGAATCCGACGCCGACTCTAGTGGCAACTATGAATTAATCGCCACCGGAATGACACCAGAATCAGTGGAGCTGCAATTGAATGCCTTCAACAATGAAGACAACGCCCTGCATATCACTTGGCCTTCACCATCCAAAGGCTGGATATTACAAGAACTAGTCAACTTAGAGACCGACAATTGGGAAACATCCAGTTTAAGCCCCGTCGACAACGGCTTTGAAATGTCTATTGAGATAGATACATCCGAATCCGATAGTGCATTCTACCGCTTAATAAAACCGTAAATCAGCAATTCAGAGCAGCAAAAAGCAACCAGGCACGAAGCCTAGAAACACAAAGTGCACTCACCCGCGCAAGGAGCGCAAATACAGTGCCGCACAGGCACGCGCATCCGACAGCGCATCGTGGTGATTCAGTGGGATATCGAACTCCTCGCAGCAATCATCCAGCTTTTTCTTAAACAGCTTATAGGTACACTGCTTTTCGAATTGAGGCTGCGCCAGCCCGTAAAACTCCAAGGCCTGCTTCAGGCAGGAGCCGTCGAAAGCCATATTGTGCGCCACCACCGTCTGGCCTTGGATGAAGTTAGCGATCTGCGGCCAAATCGCATCAAAGCCCGGCGCCGTCATCGTATCGCGCGCCGTCAGCCCATGCACCGCCGTATTGAAACCCGAATACATATCCTCCGGCGGCCGCACCAAAAGCGAGAGTTCCTGGGTGACGACGCCCGCCTCCACCCGCACCAAGCCCACTTGGCAAATACTCCAACGCTTCGGCTGGGCTGTCTCAAAATCGATCGCGGTAAATGTCGGCATCTGTCTTTTTTGTTTCAGTCATTCGGATTCGTCAACCGCGAGCCTACACAAACTCCGCGATAGCATACGTCGTAACGCCTGCTCTCCATCTATGCGACATGATCAAACGCAGCAGCCCATTTGAGAGATGGCCAAACCCTTCGCGCGGCAACTTGCGCAGCAGATTTCGATCATAAAGTAGTCGGGTTGCTTTAGCGCCCGAGCCGAGCCTAAGCAAATTTCCTCCACACAAATAAGTGGGGCGATAAAATCTGCGGTCAGCTCTTCGCTGATACGAGCGGTTCTCGCGCGGTCGGTCGCATTGCAAATGTAGACCGAGGACCCCGTGCTGGAATCCCAACCGAGCGAATCAGCGGCATGGTCAAACTCTTTGGTCTCTGCCAATGATAAATGTTGATCCACATAGATCGCCATCAGTAGCAGATCAATAATCGCTTCGCGCTCTGCTTGCTGCAATTCGGACTCAGGGGTGGAGCGAGACTCTTGACTAAATAGTTTCTCTAAAAATTTCATAGGACAAATGGTTGATACGGTGGACGCACGTGGCGAGTGTCGGCTCGATCATCGAACAAAACCAAAATCAGTCAACTAACTACTTTCAATTCAGACACAGCAGACTCCCCTCGAAGCAGCTCTGAGCGGACAATGGTGGCAGCACTACTCCCAGCGTGACAGGCTTTCGCCGGCATCTTCCCATTCGTTAAAAATAGAACAGGCGCGCGCCTGGAGTAAAACCCGGCGGCCTTCGCGACTTCTACAGTTCACCAAGCGCACATTCCCCATCAGTCGCTTCGCTTGTCGCAACAATTCAGCTCGCTCTGCTTCGCTGCCACGCAGTAATTCTGGAAAAGGGAAATAAGTACTGCGAGCGCTGGTAACCGATGAAATCAAATAGTGCGGCGAGCGAATGGGCCCCATCATTTCTAAAAAGGCTGTGGCAAAATGATGACGGTCCATACGATTACCACCTTTGAGTGAGACAGAAACCTGGCCCATAAATCGGTCCACCGTGAGAGCTTGCTCCGGCATGTCTTCGTCAAACTTCCCGAGCGCATGCATTGTGCGAAACAGGGAGCGCCCGACTCGGTCTGCAGTTACTCCCGTGAGCCCATATTGACGATAGAGCCGCAGGGCCCGCCAAAGATCGGGAGCGATTCGCAGCAGTCCGATCAAGAGCATCAGTAGCAACATTCCCCATACCGCGAGACCGCGACCGCCGGAGAGCATGTGTCGAAAGGCATCAAACCCCACGCCAAGAATCGATAACGCGGCGCCATACAAGACCGCTTCTACGCTCCTCCACAGATAAGCGTAATGCATCAACTTGCGCCCTTTGACTTGAATGCTTCGATAAAACAATCCTTTCCAATCGGGAGCATTGGCAGGCCCGAGCCATGCCTGACGAATCCAGCTGGCATTGGCAGAGAGCGCCTGCATTTCATCATTTACCTGCGCGCATTGCTGTGGAGTCAAAATACTGGCGGGAATGCCCAAGCGCTCGTATCCCGATTGAATCGCCGCTTCGCGGTGATTCGGACCGACAAAGGTTTTGAGCCGGCGCCGCACGCAGTCCAAATCGGGCTCGTCATGGGGCACCCCCGTGAGTGTGACGAGGTGCCAGATCTTAGATACTTTCAGCGGACTCGACGGATTGGTGCGAATGGCTCGGCCCCGAATTTGGTTGGACGACACGAAGGAGCCGACATTGGAGGCAATGATTAAGCTGTTGATACAGGGCGCATCCCAACCTTCGCCCAGCAAGGCTTGCGTGCCTGAAAGTATATGAATCGCGCCCCGCGCAAAGGTCTCGGTCATCACGGGCACCAGTTGCCTCGAAGCACCGCGCAGTAAGGTGAGCGCTCGATAGTCAGGCAATGCCTCGAGCACTTCTAAGCGCAAATCCGCCGGTGAGAGTCCCCGCTCGCAGCAAACATCCAACAGCGTAGGCGCCGCGCTTGCAGGAATGATGACCAAGGAACCTGTGAGCAGACCGACCCGCTCGTCACCCAGCTGACGTAGTCTCTCAAAGATGGGCACCGCTCCCAGTTTCAAAGATTTTGCATTACGGCTCCGCTCACAATGTGTGCCCAGAAATTCGGGATAAATGTAGTCCGACAGCACCAACAATCTCAAGTCCGCGCCATGGGTCTCACGTTCCACGCGCACGATCGCTTCAATCGAGCGCAACTTGGTGGCACTACGCATCAGGCGGCGATTCCGCGCATGGCTCGGAAGTAAATGCACATGCCCTCGCTCAATCGCACCGTGCTGCTTCAGCAAAGCTTCGATCTGTCTCACAAAGTCCTGCGGCCATAACGAACGCTGCTTTTTAGAGACAATGCCGCGCAGTAAGACCTGCGCCCACTCGGTATCGAAACAGGGCAATTCGCCCGCCTCCGCATCTAACAATTCGAGTAGCTCTGGCTGCAACCGCGCTCCTCTGGTGTGGAGATAAATAAGCAGCGACGAAAACCATTCCACTTCGGCATAAATATCGGCTTCGTGCGCCTCGGGGTCCAGCAACCATGGATGCTTATTGATTTGCTCAGCGAGCGAGTCCCGATGCAGCAAGTCAGCCACCAACTCGTTGATCTGGCTTTGAAAGCTTGCGCGTTGTTGCAGATCTTCGGGACTGGCGAACTCAAAATAGAGCAGGTCTACATGTGGGCACAAATCGCCATTCAGCACCAGCTCCGGCACTGGAATCTCCATATCGATCTCGCCACAAAGCTGAATATAGCGCTCCCACTCTGCAGCCGACGAGTCGTAAGGAGGTGTCGCAGTCAGCGAAATAGTATGCACCCCCTCAATACGTTTGCGCAGATCAATAATCGACTGCCACCAAGCCTGCTTGAGGTGGTGTGCCTCATCCAGAAGCAAAGTTTGGACCCCAAGCGTACGCAGGGCGGCCAAGACTGGCTCCGCCCCGGGCTGCGACATAACCTGATCGACCATCTGATAGGTCGTGATCGTCACTAAACCAGGCTGGCGCAAGTCGAGGCTGATCCAATCCGCAGCGCCCGCGGCAAAATCTTGGCGCAAACGCTCCGCCCATTGCGACTGAATGGTGCGAGTCGGCGCGACCACCAAGCTCGGGCCCGCCAAACGACGCATAAACTCCAGCCCAAGAACCGTCTTACCAGACCCCGGCGGCGCGACAACATGTAGACGGGCATCGTCCAAGTGCGCCTCCATCTCCGCCAAGGCTCGCGCTTGATAATCGCGCCACGGATGGGCGAAGCACAGTGTTGGAGGAAATGTCGGCACAAAAGTAAGTCACCGCATCGGACGCGACAAATCAATCTTATCCGAGCGCAAACTGCCCCAGGGCAAGCAGTGAATCAAGCCGCCGAGCGCGAAGGTCGATCTTGTGAGCGAGTGCGCCGCGTGTCCTGGCCTCTTTGCGGGCCTCTTTGCAGGCCTCTTTCCGGATGCGAATGCGATTCACGGCTTGGCGCGGGGTCTAGAAAGTCCACCTTGTGCGCAGTCAATACGATGCGGCTACGCTTATCACCCGCATCCGTCTCCCAGTGCTCTTGTTTAAGACTGCCCGCAAGCAATGCTTTGGAGCCCTTAAACAAGTGCTCGGCCAAATGTGGCATATTCCACGCCTCGACAGGCATGAAGACCACACGCTCCCCATCATTACAGGCGAGCGTGAATTTACTCAGGTGCTGAACGCCGTTGGCTTTTTCGCGAGCTTTGATTTCGCGAGTTTCGATGTCGGCTGTGAGGTGTCCGCTGATGATTGTCTGATTCATAATATTTCCTTTCAGTTACGTTAATTTAGCTTGCTACGAATGAATCGTTTTCGATGTCCTCCAAAATAAAGAACGCCTTCCTCTATCGCATAAAGGCAAGGCTAGTGTCAAGCAAATAAGGTGAACAAAATAACACCCCATAGAATCTTCCGCCCCAGCAGTCCGGCTTAATTGCATTGCGCCAAATCGCCTCAGCTTGTTAAAAACGAGTTTCGGACGGAGCCTGGCCTGCCCAGGCGTAGTCTTCTTCCGCCCCCCAGCAGTCCGGCTTCGTTAGCCGAAACGAGTTTCGGACGAAGCCTGGTGCCCCCTCTGGGAATCGAACCCAGATCGACTATTTAGGAAACAGTAGTTTTATCCGTTAAACTAAGGGGACCGCTGTAAAGAATGACTTACAAAGTAAAACTTAATAGTTTACCACTAATTCTACTTCGTTCGCTCATGTTCTATACTACTTTTCTGGCCATAGCAGCGCTTCCGTCAACCGAGAACGCAATATTAGCATTTAAACGATCCGGCGAAAGTGCATCGGAAGTAGCTCATACGTCTATGATTTCCCTCACACATCCAACCCAGCACCATTGACCTTCAACCACTCTTTACGTTCGCGGTAGTTCGGCATCACCTTATCGACCTCGTTCCAGAATGCATCTGTATGATCTAGGTGGTGGAAGTGACACAGCTCGTGGACGATGATGTAATCGATAATCGTTTGCGGGGCCATCATGCACTTCCAGTGAAAACTCAGCTTCCCTAGTGGTGAGCAGGACGCCCAGCGATGCCCGAGTTCTTTCACATCCACGCCTCGCGGCTTCGCATCGACCTTGGGGGCGAAATACTCAACGCGCTTCGAAATCCGCTCGTAGCCGCGGGCCACGTAATACTCCCGGAAGGCCGCCTTCGCCAACTCAACGTCCCCTGACTCGACCAGATCCCGCCGCAGGGTGAAGCGACCATTCTTCAGTAGCAATGGCTCTGCCTGCTCCGCAACGAGCTTTAAACGATACGAACGCCCGAGATAGAGAAAGCCTTCCCCGCTCTTATATTCTCTCAGAATACGAGTCGAATTCAGATCCCGCCACTCTGCTAAATTCCGATAGATCCAATGGAGCTTCGAATCCACGATCTTTTCGATTTGCTCGTCGGCAGCCGATTCTGGCGCACGCACGACGATGCGACCATCACGCTCCAGCACAATGTCAGCCGTTGCACGCTTCGAGCGCACGACCTCATATTCAGGACGTTCTTCTTCCACCGCATTCATGCTGTTAGCTCCTTATGCCGCTTCTCCGCAAGCTTGATGATTTCAATCGCAACGCGCTCATGTTTCTCAACCAGAGCCGGGATATTCGCGATCAGGATTTCAGTATCTAAATTACCTCGAAGCTTTTTCACCTCGATCGCCTTATCCCAGAAATCAATCACTCCAATCGTCTGCTGCAAGAGCGCCACGATCTGCTGCAACAGTTTCTTCAGTATCTCATGATCCTCCAATGGAATCACTCCATCAGGATACACCAGTTGAGTCACAAAATCATAGAACGTGGTCTCTTCTTTCGTCAGCCCATCCTTAGCATCCACACGCCCGGCAGCTGCCTCGTCGCGCAGCTTCTGATATTCATTCGCCAGCACCTGCCAGTTTTTACCATGCTCCTGAATCAATCGCTCCAGCTTCTCGCTCATCCGGGCATAGAACGCAGGGTCTTCGTCAAAGTGCACCGTGCAGTGCTTGCGGATCGCATGCTCCATCTCACTGGCCTTGGCTTCGGCATTCCCCTGTGCGTGCTGACTCACATGCGCGAGAAAGTCATCCGACAGCAATTCCACTGGCGGGATCTTCGGGTTAATGCCCAACTCGATCAAATGCTCATTGATCAACTGCTTCACCTTCGCGCCTGCATCCGCAATATCCAACGAGTCATCTTTGTAGCGCTCCTTCACCATACGAAGGATGTAACCAAAGCGCCGAGCGGGACCGCGATACTTGTGCGCTGCCGCACTCGGTAGAATCAAATTTAAGCTGTGCAGGAACTTTTTAAAGTAGACCTCGAAATCCGCACGCGGCTGGATCTTTTGCAGTGCGCCCACCGCACGGTTCAACACTTCGACTTCAGCTTCGGGGCTCGATAGCCGTCCGTTCACAAAGCCCTCAATTTCCGCAATGCCACACGACTGAAAGTGCTGCAACAGACGATGGTAGCGCTCTTCCAATATCGGCAATTCACTCAAGGCATCTTTCAGCCCGTTCTCCAGATCCTGCCGATCCTCTTCGGAGTAGATCGATAACGCCTCACTGAGGTTATTAGCGAGGCCAATGTAATCCACGATGAAGCCACGGTGCTTGTTCTTCGCCACTCGATTCACGCGGGCAATGGCTTGCAGCAAGTTATGCTCACGCAAGCGCTTATCAATATACATCACCTGCTCGACCGGCGCATCAAAGCCAGTCAGTAGCATATCGCAGACGATCAAGAACGCGATGCCAGTATCAGCCTTATCTGGGTCCTCGAAGTCAAAGGGCTTACAAAAATTCTCAACCGCGTTCAGGCGCTTGGCTTCCTTGCGCACCGCCGTAATCGCTGCGGGCTCATTGGTCGGATCAGCCGACACCACCACCACGGCTTTCAGAAACTTGATACGCTCAATTAAAACTACATCCGGCTTCTCAACGGACTGCTCACGTAAGACACGCGTCGCCAGTGCCTCTTTGATCGCTTGTTGATAACGAGTCGCCGCCAACTTCGAGTGACACACGACCTGTGCCTTAAACCCATCAGGCAGGACATTATCCACATAGTGATCCACTAGATCCCGGGCAATCGCCTCGATACGCTTTTCCGCTTCGAGAATGTCCCCCGTCGCGCCATACTTCTTTTTAATGGCAAGTATCTCCTCATCGGTGCGTGCACGAAAGAGATCCTCAAACTTCGTATCGAAGCCGTGCTTATCCCGGATCGCAGTATCTGCGGTGCGACCCTCGTAAAGGATTTGCAGCGTCGCACCATCATGCACCGCATCCATCAGCTTGTAGGTATCAATGTATTCACCGAAGCGCTTCACCGTGCGCTTGGCACCATGCTGCTCCGTGATCAACGGTGTGCCCGTAAAGGCCACCCGCGCCGCATTCGTGAATGCCTCAAATAAATTATCCCCCATGTCCGAACCTTGGGTGCGGTGGGCTTCGTCGATGCAAAGTAAAATACGGTCCGAGCGATTCACCACTCCAAAAGTCTCCGTCGAAGGCAAGGGCTTCGCATTATATTTGGCCTGCGCTTCCGCCGCCTTCAATTCGGAACTGTCGCCACCAAAGCGCACAACTTTCAATGCCTCAGCGACTGAGTCCGGGACGCGCTCTACCCGATCCGAGAACTTATGAATCATCACCATGTTCAGATCCGATGCCTGCGTGCTCAGATGCTCCCGCAGCTGCTCCGTGCTCTCGATCACATTCACCTTACCACCAATCAATTTCGCAGTGCCCGCCAACTGATCTTCCAGATCGATGCGGTCATTCACCAACAGGACTTTATAATCATTCAGATCTTCGGAGGCCCGCAGCATCCGCCCGAGGAAGACCATCGTCAGCGACTTGCCAGAGCCCTGCGTATGCCAGACCACTCCAGAGCGCTCGTCTGCGGTCGTTCCAGTCCTCAAGCGCTCCATGATCTTACAAGCCGCCCGATATTGCTGGTAGCGACACGTCACCTTTATCCGCTTCCCGGCATCCGTATCCTTAAACACCGTGCAGGTTCGCAAAACACGAAGTAGCGTCTCCGGGCAGAGTAAGCCTTGAATCATCCGCTCCTGTTCACGCTCTACCCCCAGCGGTTTTACGTAGTCCTGATTCGCTTCCGGCCAGATGTCCTTCCACGCATAGAAATTCTCATGCCCCGAGCTGATCGTCCCGAACTCCGCTTTCTCCCCGCAAGTGCGGATCACCAGCAGATTGGTATAAAAAAGTTTCGCCTCACCTTCGCGCAGTCCCGCCGCTAAGGTCGCTTCGCGTCCATTCCGATAGCGCAAGAGTTGCTCAAAGGCCGCATGCATCGGATTCGCGGTATTCTCATCACCGATCTTGGCCTCGATCACCACCAGTGGCAGACCATTCACAAACAGCACAATGTCAGGAATGATGCACTGCTTCACGCACCCGGGAGTATCGACCTTAAACTGATTGATCGCGTGAAACTGATTACGCTCCGGGTGCTTAAAGTCGATGAGCTGCACCACCGGATCATCCTCACCCGTCAGCTCATTCACATCCACTTGCGCCTTGAAGAGCAAATGCTGCACCGCTTCGTTCGCTTCCAATAGGCTGAGATTCGGCTGACGCAGCAGCTGATCGCGCAAATCCGCCAGTTGTCGATCGGTCAGCCAGGACTCCCCCTCATCCGTCTGATTCAGCGCCCGCACCGATTCCCGAAAGACCTCCGGCAAGATCCACTCACGGAAGTTCGCCCGCAAGCTCTTCGCCGGGTCCGTTGGAATCCCACCATTGCCTTGATTCACAACCATCCACCCCAGCGCACTCAGCTGATCCAGAAACGGCTTTTCGACATGGAGGTATTCAGACATCGCTCATTAACTCAGCCGCAAGCGTTACGCATTGCTGCCGCAGCATCAAGGATTCTTCTGCACGTTCAGGCAAACGATGTTCCTGATTCATCCGAAAGGCTGCGCAAGCCATCGGCCCCAATGCATCCGGCCCATCGAAATACTGCCGCAAGCACTCAAGCGCCAAACGCGCCCCACGATTCTCAGCACGCAACTCTTCCCTGAAGCCCTCAATTGCAGCAGTCGTGCCATCTAAATAGTCCATCGCTAGGTGCATCACATCATGCACATCCTTACCAGCTTTACGCCCTTCCGGGCCACCAAACGCATTCAGTTTCAGCGCCAGCATCGGGCCCACTTCTGCCACCCGCACCAGTTGCTCCACTTCAGCGCCGATCATATTTTGCCCTTTGATACGAATCAGCCGATTACTCTCCAATGCCCGCTTAATCCCAGGGATCACACTCAGGGCCAGACCATCATCCACAGCGACCGTCCCGCGATCACTCTGCCCATCATCAGTCAGCAAATCGATATACAGATCCATGCCTTCCACGTCCTTGTGAAAGCGCTGACCATTCCAATGAAAACCGTGCGACGACAGATTAGACTGAATCGAAGGATACCAGCTACTCGAAACCCCAATCGTCACACCAAAATCCACATCAATGGTAACGGGGTGATAAGCGCCTGCCTTGAGCGGTTTCGCCAGATACTTAGTCGCTAAGCCACCTACCAAAACCAGATCGCCACTAAACGAGCTCAGGCTATCCCAAGCCGTGAGCAAAGCCTTCTCTGCCATCGCCAACCGCGCAGGCGAATAATCCTTATAATTTTCAAATTTACTCATTGCTTAGCAAAGCCTTTCCATTTCCTCAGTGCATCTGCTGCCTCAGGACCACGCAACCCGGAACCGATTAGGTCTAGATATATTTGCGGATCACTCACCAACGGGAAATCATCCACAATTTGATTCCCTTGAAAGACCCCGATGTCCTCCGGCACCAACAGCCACAAGTTCCCACCGTTCGAAATTTTACGGCCCAACTCGAAGCGAGAAGCCACGTCCTCAGGCACATAGAGTGATACAATCGGAGGTGTCGTATAGGGTTTCCTCAGCCAAGCAGCGATCCACTGGGTGAAATAGAAAGGGGAGCCCTCCAAAGCATCCCGAACTTGCGACGCGATTTCCATCGGGTCCGACGCCAGCACCGAGTATTCCAACCGCTTCACGCGCTTCGGAAAATTATCTTCACGCACCCAAGCATCCAGCAGGCGGTCAAAGTCGATCAGCCGATAGGAAGCCTGACGCCCGGAATAACGAGTTTTCTCCACATACCCCCCATCAATGAGCGTGCCCAGAATTCGCGATACGTAACCACGTGATGTTTGTGTGCAGGCGATCAACTCATCCTGAGTCCATAGGGTAGAGCGCCAAGACAATATAAACCGCACAATCCGCGACGCCTTCGCAGTAAAGAGACTAGGCTCAGCCACCGGGTTGCGGTGCTTCGCAATCAAAGGCTCACGAGCGATATAGTAACCATCACCCGCCAAAAACAAGCGCCCGTTCAAGTCCGCATGATTCACCCGCCATTTTCGTAAATCTGCCGCCAAAGGCTTTGCAATGTCCGCAGCCACATATAGCTGATCAAACTCCAGCCCCTGAAACGATCCATCTGGAGCCACATGCTCTTCCCGCTCAGCAAAAGTTTTACGAGCCGGAGAATCCGTCCACAGCACTGGAAAGATCTTTTTCTGTCCGCCGAAGACGTCCACCCGCACCTCCAGTGCACCGTTCGCACGCGTCCCCACACGCAACGAAGTCGGATGCAACGACTCTAGGTTCAATGCATCTTCCAGTGCAGATCGCTTCACTTCACTATTATCCAAGGCACTCATTTGAACTTCAATCTGTCTAAGTTTTACTAAAAACCAAGCTTTTACTGGCCAGTAAAACTACAACATATAGTAAAACTGAGGATCGCATGGTAAATGAGTGCCCATAAAATAGGGCCTAGCGCCACATTCTCCCGTAAATGCAATTTCAGTGTAATGAATAATTACAGTGAAGAAGAGAAAAAGAAAAACGAAACAATACGACGGTCGAGGCGGCAAAGTTGCGCAGGCCCTCGCACTTACCAACTTCTCTTTCTTCGACTAGAGCCTGCGTCACCGAGCTTCACCTCCAAGTATCTTCCAGACCTCTTGATATTCACGCCCAGACAATTGCCCATTGGAGGGACGTGCTCGGTTCCAAGTATCCATACTCGCATGCTCTAGGAATGAACGCACTTTCTGAATCCCTGAGCCCTCGCCAGATGAAGCAGAACTGGCATTAAAGCTTTCACCTAGTTGTCCAGCGATCGAGCGTGGCACACCGTTCATACGCATCAAAACGGCTTCTTCCGTTTTGACGCCATGATAGATCATTGCAGGCAATAGATCGATCTGCCGTTTTTGCTCTGATGAAAGTGATTCGAAGTCGATACCAGATAGCCGACTCAGCGCCGACAATCCCCATGTGCCATTATTCACCAGGTTACGATAGATTGCACGGCACGCATCGGTGATGGCGTGAGTAGCCCCGTCTTCTGCTTTGAAATAAGCGGTGGCAATTTCCTCGATACTCTGCCCATCCACCCATGCCTGAGTGATCTGCGCGAGTTGGCGCTTATTCGTCCCAGAAGTGGTGAGATCATTTAAGTTTCTGGCTAACTGTGGTATCCGCAACATGATCCCGTAAAAGTCAGCCATACCGCCAGCGTTGCCAAACAGCTTCTCAGCGGAAAAATCCTCGACTGCCACATCGCGTTCTAAAGAACGAATACCATGCAACGCACTGCCCACTCCTTCAAACGAGAAGCCAGTCATATCCGCCATAGCCACTTGCCCGGGATCAGAGGAAATCTTACGAGCATAGAGTTTAGTCGCTTCGAGCAGCTTTCTCGCACGAGCCTGCCCCTCTGGGCTTTCCTGCAAAACTCGGTAGCCAAATGTGTTTCGTAAAGATAACTCCGCACTGGAGAGGACCTGATCCAGATTACCAATTTCCCGAACGAGGTGGTTCACGTAACAGCGAAAGTCCTCCCATTGCTCACTTTGAATGACGGCAGCGAGTTCGTCCGACGAATTAGCAGCATCCAATTCGGCGACCACAGTCACTAGCCGTGATACTAATTCGCCCGTGGCTTTCTTCACGTATTCAACAATGTCTGTGGGACGGTTCGCTTCAGCAATTCCGACAACTCCCACGCTGTCTTGATTCATACGACCGGCTCGTCCCGCCAAGTTCCAGAACTCGCGTGGCGACATCTCAACAGAGAAAGGGTAGCTCCTTTGTTTCTTCTGATTTGTCGCCATAAAGACCGACGATACTGGGAAGTTAATGCCTTGAGCAATCGTTGTAGTCGCACAAAGCACGCTTAGATCTCCCTCTTCAGCTAACCATTCGACCAAGGTTCGCACCTCGTCAGGGAGAGCGGCATGATGCACTGCCACCCCACGTTCCAACATATCGATCAATTCAAAGTTAGGACTAATTTCAGTCGCTAGAAATTTCTGCACTAGCCGAATCCGGTCCGAGGGATTCTCATGGGGCGGTAGCTTTCTCGCCGCCTCCCTAGCCATTGACCAGACAGATGGAATCGTCGCCCCCACCGCAATGCTTGTGCCCCGAGCCGAGAAGACCGTAGCCATTGCCGCAGCTTGTAGCGCAAAGCCCTTCTGCTCACCATTCGCACCGATTAATTTCGATTTAGGGATGTCGAGCGGTTTAATTTTCCCGACGGGATGCATCCCAGCGAGGTGAATCGTTTTTGGCGTCGTAACCAGCGTCTGGTAATTTAGTCGCCAGCCCGCCCGCTCACTATCGTCGGCTTCCGCTCGGAACATACCCACGATGCGCTCATTTGGTTTCCAAGCACTTGTGCCGAGACTAACCGAGCGTCCACCACCGACATCATTCGCCAGCCAGCGGGCTAAAACCTCCGCACGTTCCACGAACGGCATCAACAGTAGAAAGTTCGCCTGAGCACTCTCTTGTTTGACAGTAGCCAGCAAGAGTTCGATCCGCATGCCCCGGCGTTCACTTTCCATGTTGTGGGCCTCGTCCATTACGAGTAAAGCCAAGGGGCGCGGCACTTTCTTATTGCGAATGATCAATTGCAATTTTTCTGGTGTCGCCACCAGCACATCAAAACTACGAGACGCCCCCTCGGCAGTTGAAGAGAGCATTTCTTCTTCGATCGCATCGATCTCCACTGCGCCGGTCAGCTGTTCCACTCGCACACCAATGGGGGAGAAATCACGTCTCAACCGACGAGTAATTTGCGCACTGAGAGCACGAGTCGGCACCACGTAAGCAATCCAGCCGCCGTCATCAGCAAATTGATTCAGTGCCTGCAAAATGCGAAACTGTGCCAGCAAGGTCTTCCCGCCAGACGTGGGTAAGTCAATCACAACAGCTGTAGCTGCCTGATCTAGTAATCCCTGCTCTTGTAGAGCTGCACGCTGCGGTGGAAGCAGCTCAAACATCGCCTGATGCTTCGTGGTAGAGCCGACAAAACGTGTAACCCGCGAATTAATCGAATGCGCCACCCACCAGAGCGAACCAGCCACCATTTGTCTCGCGGCAGCATGCAACCAGCGAACCAGCACTTCCAATTGTGCATCGCCAGCAGTTATCGCAGCATCAATAGCCGCCTCAAAATACTTGTCGAGCAAGGCATTGATACCTCTCGGCTCCCCTTGCAGGACATACTTCGCCAGTAATTCAGTTGCTTTCGCCCAATTATAAAAGGCAATTAAACGCAAAGCCATCGCCCGGTTTTGTGCATTTGAGCCGCTTGCAAGCGAAGTTTTCTCAAACTCCCGCTGATCTTCACGCAATCCAGCGATGATTTCGCGAATACGGTCTAGATCATCCCAACCTTGCTTGCGAAATAGGCGCACCCAGCAATCGAAAAGTCGGAAAAGCAAGCGATAGTGCCATGGTTGATCTGCCGCCGAGGGCTCAACCAGAGCATTGGGGTTCTCAGCATACCAGCGTCGAATATCCGACCAGCGGTCCCCGCAATAAGCCAAGGCTGATAAATGTAATACATGGAAAAGCCGTTCCTCAACTCGTTCAGGCACCTCAAATAAGCGTCTCAGCTCAAAGGTCCGTGAGGCTCCGGCCACGCATTGATTACGAAGTGAATCTTCTACGGAAGAAAGTGTGACGAACGCAGATAAGCCTTCAATCGCCGCCATTTCGTAGGCCATTGCGAGTCGTTGCAGCAAATCATCGTCGCCGGGATGCGCGTCAGTAGAGAGGTGCATCTGTCGGCCAATTGACTTTCTCACTAGTCGAGCATCGGCCAGAGTCAACCCACGGTCTCGCTCTGCACTGCCGATGGCAAGCACTGACCAGTGATTATCAACTTGATCAAGATGTTCTTTGAGTAGGCTCACGAGTCACCCCCCAACTCTCGATACTGCATAACTTGACGTCCCAAGTTCGCGATGCGCCCAATTGGCAGATAGAGTGCAAACAACCCGATTGCGGTTGCAGGCGGACAATCTTTCTCCAGTGAAGACACGCGTGCGCGAAGGTCATCTTCATGTGGGGCTACATCACGCACCAAAATGCCAAAAATCCTAACCTCGCTGGGATCACGTAAATACACCGAAGCTGCAGCTTGATAGCGCCCCCGCCATGTAGCCGAAACTGCACGATGACCGAGATATTTGACCAGATCATCACGAATTGCCCGACAATCCTTAAGATCCTCCAATTGCTGCTTAAGACCATGTCGCCCGTAGACCGCACCTGGCGGGTATGATTGTTCTCCCGAAGTTTTCACCTCTCCAAAGGCAAAGCGTTCCTGCTCACCTTCACGCTGAAACCCGACCAAGTCCGCCCCAGGCAGACTGGAGCTACGCTTCCGCTCATCGCGACCATCTGGCCAAGGAAAATTGCAGTTTTGATGTATCGAAAGGTAAGTCTCCGCTAAAGCTTCGCCAACTCGCCAAGCTTCCGGCTCACGTGCATCACCGAGAAGAGCGGAAAGCGTGTCCTGCGCAAATTCCGTGTCCGCAACTCCCTCAAGAAGGGCCTCAATCGCACTATGGCCTTCATCATCAAAAACTGCTGCCGATACTGGCCCAGCCAATGATTCGTCTAAACTGTGATCAGACACAGCTAAACCCTCGCCCGTCACGGGGGCTGAGCCTAGCGTATATTCTGTCGTGGTGATGAGCATTACTGTGATTAAGTGAATATGTCCGCCAGCACTCAAGCATAAGGATTAAAGCCACCGAATTCCCGGACATGCTCCAGCAAGTCCCCCATCCACTCTGAGCCTTCCTCTGCGAGTTGCTTTAGGAATGGAAGTGACTCCTGAGGCTCATTCATCGCAAAAATGGTAGCAGCCTTCTCCCTGATTTCAATCGGATAGCTTTGCTGCGAAAGTATTTCGCGCAGGCAAACAGACCGCATCGGCAATGAAGAAACAATGGCCTCAACGGATTGCCCGATCGTGCCTCGGCTAATCATCGACTCTTCGTCAATGAAACCGAGTAATTTGACAACTTCCGGCACTCCGAATTTAGCAAAATGCTTTTCACGAACGTAGCTCCGAGTCTCTTTGGTGAGCCCCTTTCCACGGCTCCAAATGTCTCTGTGCCATGGCACGTGAGCGAAGAAATAAATTAGATTCAATGGGATGGCATCTAATTCAGCTTTTTCGAATAAGTTGATTAGATGATCCCAAGTGTCCGTCACATTTGGATAACGACGAAACAAAACCTGAACGCCCAGTTCGACTTCATTTGAACGTTCAGACTGTAGGAACGACACCGCTTCGTCATACGGTATCGTAGGCGTTTCATTCAGGACTAGGGGCACAAATAATGACGAAAATGTGCGCTCACTAAATGTGTTGATCTTTGCCATCTGAAAGCGAATTACAGTCGAGTTCGGTTCTCTCTCCAGATATGCCTTAATGTCGATCCAGTAGGCTTTGTCATGAACCGGGACATAAACAATCCCGACGACAGGCAAAGGATGATTCTTCCAATAATCCCGGTGGCTTTTGATTGGAATCAAGCATTCATCCTTCGTCTCGCTGTAATAACTCGTTCCAGATTTGATCTGAACGGCGACTTGTTGATGCAAAGGCGTTTCGTCACGGATTAACTCGATATTGGCATCAATCCCAAGATCGTTCTCCAACTCAATTTTGTGAAAGATGCACCCTTGGTGCTCCACAATGCCTCGCACATAATTCACCCCGTCTTTTGCGGTTACATTGCTTTTTATATACTTTGGCATCTTTAATTTAAGCTACGTTACGCACATCTTGTTTGACATTAGCTCACCGACACCCGCCCCGTCAGCAGATCCTGCATGAGGCCTTGTTTTTGTTTTTGGAGTTTTGCTGTTTCAGCCGTCAATGCACCCACTTTTTTCACAACACTACCTAACAGTCGAACGATCTCTTTTTGCTCTACAAACGATGGGCAAAACACCGGGAATTTATTCAGCTGCGTAGAGTTAATCGAAGCCAGGTTTGTCGACTGCTTTGAGTTCAGCACGAAATACTTCTTTCCAAAATGAGACTGAGACCAAAATGCCAGATAATGAGAGTCTAATTGCTCGGTCTTTGGTCGCACGCGAAAGACGTGATTCTGATGGACGCATGGCTCGACTTCACAATTCCAAACCGTGCCACGTCCAAGCTTATCAAAGTCTCCGCCTTCATTCATGAGAACGTCCCCCTGTCGCAGCTGCAACTTGACAAACTGCGCCTCAGACACGCAGACAGTCTTAACTTCCGAAAGATCTAGGTATCCATCCTGAACGTTCGCAACGCGCAAATAAGGCACAATTCGAACGCCTGAATCTGAAGAGGCATTTAAAGTAACACCTGAAACGATTTCCGACATAGTGCCCAACTCCTTCATCTCCCAATCCTTCGGAATCCAGCCCAGCGGGGATTCCTTGTAAAGTTCGGGAGCGGTTCCGCGGGATGGGCGGAGTTGTCCCGGCTTCGCGGATACTGCGGCGGTTAAACCAGCTTCCCGAGCGCGGACGATGGACTCCGCCGTCCAGACGCCTCGGGTGAAGAGGTCATGCATGAGCCCCAGCTTGATCTGCTGTTGCTTCGCAATCAACGCTTCCGTCGCCTCAATCGCATCGTCCACCGTCGAGAGGATCTCGGCGATTCGGCGTTGTTGCGGGAGGGGTGGGAGATTGATTTCATACGAAATTAGGTCACTACGTATGATTCCATTAATGCTAGTGCCTTGATTCAGCTTCTTAAGTTCTTCAAGCCCCACCTTCATCCGATGATACAAGAAGCCAGTGTCTACTTTTTCTGAACTAGGATAGACGCCAGTGATATCTTGGCTAATCGCAACATCGCATGGCGCGATCGCTAACTTGCCAACACCAGTCCGAGTCACAATCAACAGCTTGCGTTCAGTTATGACATTTGTAGAGGTTTCTCGAACTGCTTCTCCAGAAACATATCTCCGGAACTCAGTGAGCCCATTCTCTCTGAAATCTGCCCCCGTAATCCAAGGAATATCTCCGGACCAATAGCGAGACACCTCTGTAGGTGGAGTTCCACCGTTAACAAGTCGCTCAACAAGTGAACCAAAAGGCGTTGGAGCCCATTTATTCCAATCACTCATATCCCAACTCCTCCAAGAAACCTTTGAGCTTTGCAGTCGCGGCATCGCGTTGCTGCTCAATCTCGGTCGCTGTGATCGAATATTTCGCATGCAAGCTTTCCAGTGCCTTTAGGCACTCGCGTTGATGCGCACGCAAAAAGCGTTGATACGTTGCCAAGAGAATACGGTGCAGGCGCTCTAGGATCACACGCTTGGCTTCATCGCTATCGATCTTAGCGCGGGCGGCTGTGACGAGTTCATCGCGCTTCTTCTCCGTGGCGCGGATATCGGCCTTGAGTAGCTTGCTCTCGTCTTCGAGTGCTTTGTGGCGCGTCAGCTTGGCATCAATCTTCTGTGCTTCGGTATAAGAATCCTGTCCCAGTGTCATCCGCATCTTAATTTCGGTAACGAAGTCACTCTGAAACTGAGTCGAGTCGACCAGATCAAGGATCGCTTGAGCACTCGAAAAGTCCGGTGCGCCCGCCGTGCCTTTGACCGCGTAGTCCTTCTTTTTCTTCCCGGCCGGGATCTGATCGGCCGCGTTCAACTCGGTAAAGAGATCCGCCACCAATGACTTCAATTCCTTGAAGGCTTGTTTGTAAGTGGCAGTGAATGTCTTTAGCTCGTCTTTCAGAGTTTTCACATCCTCTGCGGGTAGCACGCCGGTATCCTCTTCGTCTTCGAAGTCTTCTTCGCTGGCCGCAGTGAACAGCGCATCCAGCTCCGCGATCCGACCGCGTTTTTCGTCCATCTCCTTGAGTAGTTCCGGGAACTGACTCTGTAAAATATCCTCGTCGGGGATCAGCTCCGCATTCCAACCACTGAAGGCGATCGATTTAAACTCAGGCTTAAACAGTTCAAAGTAGCGTGCCAGCCCACCGCGCACCTGATGCGGGGAGAGCAGCATCTGATCCTTCAGGGCGTCTTCAATCGAGCCGAGCAAGAGACGGCGTAGCTCATAGACATTGCCCTTGTTGTCGCCCACTGGAGCCAGCGCTTCCACATGGGGCAAGTTCGCCTGCCACCAGCCTTCGAGCTGATCCATGAAATCCTTATGCGCGATACGCACACTCTCGTCGCTCTCGACTATGCCCGCCAATTGACGCCGATCCTCAATTTCAGACGCAAAGTCGAGGTAGGCAACGCCGAGGGCTGAGGACTGAGACCTGAAACCTGAGTAGGGAGCCTGCGCTTCAGCGGCTTGCAGCGCGTCTGCTTCGACGGGCACGGCAGCGTTCACCGGGCGAGGCACGAAGCAACGCTCCCGCAGTCCGCCGTAGTTCGACCAAAAGACCGCTTGCAGGGCATCCACTTCCGACACCGGTACCCCACCATGCAAGTGCGCCCGCACATCATGCGGCTCGGGTGGTGGAGCATTGTCCACATAGCGACGGATGTTACAGTTGTAGCCCTCGTCGGCGATTTCCGCAATCGGCACCCGGCGACCATAAGCAGGGATCTCCGGAGCCCCTGCGACCGTTAAGCTGCGGTAGGCATGCACAATGCGTGAAATATCCTCAGCCCGCAGGAAGTTCTGCGCCTTGCCTTCCTCATAGTCACGATCCGCATTGATAAAGACCACATGCTCCCGCTCCTGAGCGCCCTCCTTATTGAAGACCAGAATCGAGGCCGGAATCCCTGTGCCGTAGAACAGCCCCGAAGGCAGCCCGATGACCGCTTCCAACCAGCCCTTTGATATGAAGTGCTTCCGCGCCTCCGCTTCCTCACCACCACGGAAGAGCACGCCGTGTGGCATGACCGTCGCCAGCTTGCCATCGCTCTTCAACACTGCGATCATGTGCTGCACAAACATCAAGTCCGCCTTCTTGCCCTTTTCCGGCATCCACACCGCAAAGCGCCCCGGGAAATCGATGTTCTTCTTACTATAATTCAGGCTGAACGGAGGGTTCGCCAACACGCGGTCGAAGCGCTGCAGTTCACCGTCTTTCTTATGCTGAGGGTGGAGTAAGGTGTCCTCTTGGCGGATGTCCGCATGCGGGATGCCATGCAGCAGCATATTCATCTTACAGATCGACCAAGTCGTGCCAATCTTGTCCTGCCCCGCCAACGAGAGGTCCAGCGGGTTGCCCCCGCACTCGCGGATATAGTCGCGGGTCTGGATCAGCATACCGCCCGAGCCACAGGTCGGGTCATACACGCTCATGCCCGCCTGTGGTTCGGTGATTTCAACCATCACACGCACCACCTCGGCAGGGGTGTAGAACTCGCCCGCCTTCTTGCCCGCCGAGTCGGCAAAGAATTTGATCAAGTATTCATAGGCGGCCCCCAGCAGGTCCGGAAACTCGAAATTATCATCTTTGAGCGGGATCTTCTCAAAATTCTGAATAAAATCGACCAGCGTATCGTCAGTCAAAACGGTGGAGCCGATCTTACGGTTGAAATTGATATGCTTCAGCACGTCCTCCAGCGCATCGATATTCTCCTCCTCCAGCCGCTCCAGCGCCTTGTTCAGGCCAGAGCCTACATTTGTCTTTAAGTGTCGGATAGTCGACCAGTGGGAATCCTCCGGGACGAAGAAGGTATATTTGTCCGGGTTTTTCAGCTGCGTCGCAATCGCGCCCTCCGGCATGCCTCGGTCCCGCAGCTCCTGCTCCAGCTTCACCCGCTCCTGATCAAACAGGTCGGACAAGCGCTTCAAGAACAGCATACCGAAGATATACTCCTTATACTCCGAAGCATCCATATTCCCACGAAGGTCATCGCAGGCACGAAACAAAAGACTAGACAGCTGAGAAAGCGTAAGTTTGGACATAATAAGCAGAATGCGGCGACCTCGCCGGATGTTCACGAATTAAGGCCTCAAAACTTTATCGGTCGATTCTTTTCGGAAATAAGCCCCGAGTTAGCCACAGGCGTATTCCAAATGCCAACGAACCTCGCAATTCATTCGATAGTTTCAAACGCACCTTCTTGGACAAGTAAGATAGTAACAGTAGCTAAATCCCTTAAACTTAGGGGTGCGCGCAGGTCTACCGAACGCTCTTTTTTAATTAGGTAAAGGCTTTTGATCGAAAATCTTAGTCTTCTACCAACCATAACAGCTCATAGGGCTCTAATTCCAGAATGTCATGAGTGGATAAAGTTCGCTGACTCAGCGTATCTTTGAAAAAATGTGCGAGTCCTTCGGTACGTAGACGGCGCATATTAACAGTTTGGGGGGCATCGGAGAAATTGGCAATCACTACGAGCAAGTGGCCTTCGCTCCAACGCAGATAGCTGATCACGTGTCCATTCTCCGGTTCTAATAAGCGCATCTGGCTGCCAGTAAAAGCCGGGCATGCCTTACGTGTTTCAAACAACTCCTGCAGCTCTCGAAAAATACGTGCCCGCACAGAATTCTTTTTCTTGAGCTCACCGACGAGACTCCAGTCCATCATAGGCCGATGTACCCAGCGACTGTCGTCTTTCTTCTCTTTGTCTGCCAGATAATCGTAATCGTTGAGCATTCCCCATTCCTCGCCAAGGAAGATGAGTGGTATGCCACCAATGCTACACAAGACGCCATAAAGCATCCGTATGCGACGCACCGCCATCTCGATCAGCTTGGGCTCTCCACTCACAAGCGCCTGCTCCAACCCCGCAAGTGAAGCCATAGTGCCCGAAACGCGCATGTCTCCTGTATCTGTATTATGTTGAAAAGGCACGCCTGCAGCAAAGGAACCTTTAAATGCGCCCGTGTAAAAGCTGTTCAAGAAGTTGCGATGGTCGTCGGGGTTAATGCCGACGGCCCAGGCATCTCCATTGTCAAAAGACCAGCCGATGTCGTCATGCCCACGCAAATAGTTCACCCATACAGTGCCAGGCAACAGATGCTGACGATGGCCGACCGATTGCTTGAGCAACTTGGTTTCGCGGGTCGCAACCGCCTCCCAGAGCAATGCCATCAATGTCGGATTATACGAAATAGGACACTCCTCGGGGCTGATGTATTTGACAACTTCATCGGGATGCACAATCGCCTCAGACTTGAAAGCGAGCCCAGGTGCCGCGATGCGACACACGGCATTAAATGCCTGGATCAATAAATGTGCCTCGGGCAAATTCTCACAATTGGTCCCCATCTGTTTCCAAATGAAGGCAACCGCATCCAGCCGTAATATTTCGACACCGGTATTGGCGAGGAAAAGCATTTCTTCCACCATGGCACGGAACACTTCGGGGTTGGCATACTTGAGATCCCACTGGAAACTATTAAAGGTGGTCCACACCCAGCTCTGCATGCCTTCCTGCCAGGTAAAATTGCCGCGACGTATCGTGGGGAATATTTCGCGCAAGCTGCGTTCATATTGATCGGGAATGCTACGATCGGGATATACGTGAAAATAGTCGAGGTATTCGCGCTCGCCCTCTTGCGCACGGACCGCCCACTCGTGGTCATCGGAAGTATGATTAAAGACAAAATCGATCACTAAGGAAATGCCAACCGCTCGAAAATCGTGCGCCAAAGCGCGCAAATCCTCCATCGTGCCGAGGTCAGGATTCACACTGCGGTAGTCACTAATAGCGTAGCCACCATCGCTATTGCCTTCACGGTCCTTGAACAAGGGCATTAGGTGCACATAAGTCAGACCCAAGTCTTTTAGATAAGGGATCTTATCACGCAGTTGATTCAAGTCGCCACTAAACAGATCCACATAAAGCGAACCACCGACCATACGCTCGGAGAGGTACCAATTAGGATCGTTCTCGCGACGCACGTCGAGTTGACACAAGTCCTCAGGACGACTGAGCCAACAATCCACGGCGGTGAGTAAAATGCGCTCCAGGTAATAATAAAAATCGTAATGCTGCCCGTAGAGCCGATACAAGAGCTCGAAAAGACGCGGCCAATGCTCCTCTAGGCGAGCATCGATCGTCTCTATATTCAGAGCACAGCTATCATAACTAAGTGAACTGGCTTCAATCTTTTCTAAAATCTTAGGACGCACACGGCCTAAGGTGCGAGAGGCTTCATATAATAAATCCAAATCAGTCATCCTCACTGGCTGTCAATTTCTCATTCGGGATCGTAATTTGATCCAAGAAGTTATAATACTGGATGCCTTCAATAATACCGGCAGCATGCTCTTGTTCGGCAAAATAAACGCGCGGATACTTGCGCAGCTTTTCGAGCTCGCGGCTGTAATTGCCCACCACAACACCGAGCGTGTTACCAGCGAGCATACCAGCGTCGTTACCTGAATCACCCGCCACTAGAATGTGCTCCAGCGGATACCCCCACTTGAATGCCATGTGGCGAATACTAAGACCACTTCCAGCACGACAAGGGATGATGTCCAAGAACATGCCCAAGGACAGAATACACTTCGCACGCACACCATGCTCCCGCAGGATACGTTTGATATGCGCTAACTTCGGAGCAACGGAAAAATCGACCTTATAACTCACCTTAAAAGTGGACTGCTCGCTTTCTTCCTGCAGGTATAAACCATCGACGGGATCGAGCACCTCGTGGATACGCTGGGGCGCCCAACGGAAGTCAATATGCTTACGCCAGCTCGTGTCCAAGGTGTAGTTTTTGCCGTAATAAATCTCGGTACCGACCGAGGTAATGAGTACTTCGGGGTTGGGAATGTTTAAAGATTCCATCAGTGGCAACACATCCTCGTAACGACGACCGGTCGCAATGCCGAAACCAATATTATCCTCGGCCTCGCTAATTAAGCGGAAGAAATCCTCCATCGCCTCATCATTCCCCGTGAGGGTATTATCGATATCGGCAATAATTAGACGATCAACCTGCGGCAAACGCCGGCTCTTGCGGCCGCGGGCAATCGGCGCGGGGGCATCGGCATCTTTCAGCACTTCCTTGACATCGCGTAAATAGCGTGTGACGTGCCGCTGCCAAGAGTAGTATTTATTGACGTTTTCCAAGCCCGCCCGTGACCATTCATCCCACTGCGCAGGCTCTAACAGGGCATGCAGCAGCGCCTTCTCAATCGACTTAGGATCGAAGGGGTCGACCAATACGCCATTGTTACAATTTGCAATGATGTCGTTGGGCCCCCCATCGTTAGTCGCGACAATTGGCGCTCCACTCGCTGCGGCTTCGAGTAGCGTCAAGCCAAAGGGCTCCGTCATCGCAGCGTTCACGAAGACGCCACGCGACTTAGTAATCTCACGATAGAGCGTCGCGACATCATCGGCCTTATGACTCTTGGGATAAGCGACCTTGCCATATAGATCATATACATCGATCAGCGTGAGCACATTGAGCAGTACCGCACGCTGCCCTGCAGGCATCTGCCGTAAATCATCACGCGTCCCCATGACTAAAACCAGATTAGCCTCGCGCTGTAATTGCGGAGACTCCCCGTAGGTCTTCACAAGCATCTCCAAATTCTTGCGCTCATCGGGACGTGCCATCGCAACCAACATAGGCTTATCTGGCTGATGTAAAAAGCTACGCACGTCCTGCACTAGCTGTGAACTCACATCTTCCTCACGGGGCGCACGGAAGTTGCTCAAGTCCACTCCAGGAGGGATCACTTCCATCCGCTCAGGAATGTAATTCTCGTATTGCTCATACTGCTCCTTCACTTCCTGACGCGTGCTGGTGCAAATCAACGAGCAAGTCTCTAAAGCAAACTCTTCGGCCTCAATACGATTGGAAATTGCGTAGCGTGATTCAATTTTCTCCTTACTTAGTCCCGAATCTTCTAAGCGTTGGCGTTTGACACGACCGAGTGAATGTCCAGTAAAAATAAAGGGGATGCCTAAGAGTCGAGCTAACTGCCCACCGCCGTAACCAGCATCGGCATAGTGGCCATGTATGACATCCGGCACTGTACGCGTGCGCTGAAAATGATTGAGGCACTGATCGACAAACATCTCCATATAGGGCCACAGCTTTGTCTTACTCAAATAGCGCTTGGGGCCAAAGGGAATACGTACAATGTAAGATTTGTCGGCGATCTGCTCTTCGAGTTTGGCATAATCATCGGAAACCTTGTCGTCCACCACCTGACGCGTGATTAAATCCACCCGTGTCACATCGTCGCGCTCCGACAGCGCACGAGCCAACTCAAGCACATAGCGCGTCTGGCCCCCAGTGTCTTCATCGCGACCGAGTTCAAGTTCATCACCTCGAATCAAACCATGCAGGCTGATCAATGCGATACGGATTCCTTTTTCTTTAACCATGATTATTGATTGCTAGAATTCTATATTAAGGCGGCGCCATGTTGCATTTTGCAAAGTTTCGCAGCAGAGCGCATGGCGTTCTGCACGAAATGAGTCATATAAGCGCCTATCACTCATCTATGCAGGCTGCATGCCGAAAATTGCAGACTTCAAAGCCGTATTCACTTGCATGAGATGCGTGCTAGCTTGAGTCAAATTTGATTTTCGTCACAATTCCGGCTAGAGATTCACTTAAGATCATGTATGTTAAATTTCATGATGAGCGCTACAGCTCCAGCACATTGGCCCGCTGCTGCGCCGCATCCACACACAATATTATCTGATGAATCATTTCAACCCAGAAGCCAGAATCGCCCCGACCGTGCTCGCGACGGATCTCGATGGCACGCTCATTCCCTTGCCCGACAGCCCTGAGCATCCCAGCGACTTAAAAGCTCTCAAGCGGGCACTATCCAAGTCAAAGGCCAAGCTGGTGTTTGCGACCGGACGACACTATGAATCGGTGGTCGAAGCCATGCAGCAATACGACCTACCCTCTCCCGAATGGATTATTTGCGATGTAGGCAGCGCAATCTATCAACGCATAGGCGAGCGCTTCGAAGTATTCACAGCTTACGAAGCACATCTAGAACAAAGCTCCGGAGGCGTCGACCGCCAAGCTGTCGAAGAGGCTCTATCCACAGTCGAAGGGCTGGAATTACAACCGCCCGACCATCAACAACGCTTTAAGATCAGCTATCAATCTGCAGCGGACACGGTGACTCGATTAGTCGATGACATCGGCCAACGCCTCAAACAAGCCCAGCTGCCCTACGACTGTATGGGAAGTCTGGATCCGTTCCTAAATTGCGGTCTGATAGATGTCATGCCACGTGGCGTGTCTAAAGCCTACGCCTTACTTTGGTTGAGCACCCATGCCAACTTTCGCCCCGACGAAGTCATCTACTCCGGCGACTCAGGAAATGATTACGCCGCACTCGTCAGTGGTTTCCGTGCCATCATTGTGGCAAATGCTAGCGAAGGACTGGTCGATAAAGTACAAGCGGCCCTGGCAAAACGCTCCTTAGAAGAACGGCTATATTTAGCAGAACACCGGGCAACCAGCGGCGTATTAGAGGGCTGCCGACACTTCGGATTAATCTAGTCGGCGAGTTAGGCTTGGCAATCGCATGAACATTTGCACAGTCATAGATTATGACTCCTGAATCCGCTCTGCAAAAATACTTTGGCATGCCCTCCTTCCGGCAGCCGCAGCAAGCGATTATCGAAGCTGTACTAGAGAAAAAAGATACTTTAGTGGTGATGCCGACGGGGGGCGGTAAAAGCCTCTGCTTTCAATTGCCCGCGCTACTGCTACCGGGGGTGACACTGGTGGTCTCACCGCTGATTGCGCTGATGAAGGATCAAGTGGACGCGCTGCAAGCACGCGGCCTGCCTGCGGGGCTGCTCAACAGCTCGCAGACGCTGGAAGAGCAGCGGGCCACATTGGACGCTATCCGCCAACGCACGCTCAAGCTGGTCTACGTCGCTCCGGAACGTTTTCGCCCGCAAAGTTTCCTCAATGCGCTGCCGAAAGACGCCATCAGCTTGTTCGCCATTGACGAAGCGCACTGCCTCTCCCAGTGGGGGCACGATTTCCGGCCCGATTACATGCGACTGGGTGAAGCGCGCAAAGCACTGGGCTCCCCACCCTGCATCGCACTAACCGCCACGGCCACTCCGGATGTGCAGGGCGACATCATGCAGGTGCTGGAAATGCGTGAACCTGCGGAATTCGTGGCAGGCTTTGCCCGAGAGAACCTAAGTTTTAAGGTGCGTAAAATCGGCTCCAACGCCGATAAGCAGGAGGCTCTACTGCGCCTGATCAAACAGCACAAGACGGGCATCGTCTATTGTGCCACCCGCAAGTCGGTGGACAAAGTGGCTGCGGCGATCGAACCGCTGGCGGGCTCGGTGATCCGCTACCATGGCGGACTCTCTGACTCGGAGCGCACCCAAGCACAGGAAATTTTCATGCAGCGCAAGTCCGATGTGGTGGTCGCCACCAATGCCTTTGGCATGGGCATCGACCGCTCAGACATTCGCTTCGTCTGCCACTACGAAATGCCGGGCAGCGTGGAGGCCTACTATCAAGAAGGCGGCCGGGCGGGCCGCGACGGGGCGCCCTCGGTCTGCGAAATGCTCTTCTCCTACGCGGACAAGCGGGTGCAGGACTTTTTCATCGAAGGTGCCAACCCTGGCAAGGAGCTGATCGCCCAAGTATTTGACATGCTATGCGCCGAAAGTGACGAAAACCACGAAGTGCGGCTGCCTGTGGACGACCTCTGTGATCGCCTCAACGATCGAAACGGCCGCAAGGTCAACCCGATGGCTGTCAGCACCGCCATATCCACACTCTCACGCCATAAATGGATCGAACGTTTCGAGGTGCCCGGGCGACGACTCAAAGGCACCCGCATTCTCAAACTTGGCCAAAGCGGTCGCGACCTACCACTGGACGGACAAGCTCTGGCCATCAAAGCTCAACGCGACGAGGCCCGCTTAAAGGCAGTCATTGACTTCGCTTACGCCTCCGGCTGCCGCCAGCAGTGGATTCTCAACTACTTTGGCGAACGCAACAGCCAGCCCTGCGGTCGCTGCGACGGTTGCCGGCAACGCAAGCAACTGGCCAATCGCGAGGTTAAGGCCGATGAGTGGACCTTGGTGAAGATGGCGCTCAGTGGCGTTGCTCGCATGAGCAACCGTCGCGCTCCCGACGAATGGACGCCCCGCTTCGGGAAGCGTAAAATCATTCAATGCCTACTCGGCAGCCAATCGGCCCCCATCCTCGATGCGGGACTGGACGCACTCTCCACCTATGGCATACTCAAGCGCGAAGGCAGCGCTTTTGTGGATGCACTCTTCGAAAGTTTCGAGCAGGCGGGACTGGTACAAGTCGTGACCGAAGAAGGTTTCCCCCTCTTAAAGCTCACCGAACTCGGCTCGCAAGTCATGCGCGGCCTCGCTCAACCGGCCCTGGCACTGCCCGAGCGCACAGCCGGGAGCGCTGGCAAGGTCACCACGGCCAAAAAGCTGAAAAAAGGACAGGCACCCGAAGGCATTTTAGACAACGCACTCTATCAAAAGCTGGCTGCGAAGCGCAGCGAGATGGCCGCTGCCAGCGGCAAGCCTGCCTATACCGTATTCCCCAACTTTGTATTGGTCGAGCTTGCCAACCTCAAACCCAGCAGCGAGCGCGAAGCGATCAAGATCCGCGGCATCGGCCCCGCTAAACTGAAAACGGTGCTACCCCCGTTTTTGGAAGTCATCGCTGCGCATCAGCTATCTTCACTTTGACGACTTCTTTGCCCACTACATCGAACACGAGGATGAACTGAAAGTCCGTTATTATAATAACAAGGTAACTACTCAGGTCAATTTTCCTTAATCGGGTCAAAATCGTTTTTAGAGCTTGTACTTCTGCCCGCTTGAGTTTTTCATAGGGTGCGTGAG